>JANPHB010000363.1:0-11148 GCA_031424235.1 Pirellula sp. | reverse complement strand
AACCAAGCTTCGCATTTTGCCGGGCGAGGATGACGAGCTTGTGAACGAAGGCATGTATGGCAAAGCGTGTGCACAGTACCTGCAATCAAATTTGTCGAGTCGCGGTTATTCTGTTCCCTTTTTTGTTTGCGAGGACTGGGGGTGGTGGGTGGAAGTGAAGGGACTGGACTTCACATGTGGGATCGGAGTTCACGGCATGCAAATCGATGACTCGGATGATCTGGATATTTGCGTAACTGTACTCACCCCCAAAGGCAAAAAATGGAATTGGACAAAACTACGATCGATTGATACGTCCGTCGAGGTTAACAAGCTGCATGAAACGATTCGAACCATTTTCGAGGATGACAATGATGTCACAATCATTTGTGAGTCCCTTGACTTTCCGTTAGGATGAGACGCGGCAGCAAAAGCAAGCTCAGATACCAGCTCGCTCCGGTTTGACACGCCGGAGCGTCGGTTTTTGCTCGGCTCCCAGCCAATCATTCATTTCCAAGCAGCTCGCATGCCCATTCAACCAATCAGATGGGGTACACTTAGAATGTGTTTACCGGCAACGCGCCTGAGAATTACTAGTTGCGCCTTTCGATAACTGGAGACTGTGGCGTCCCTGCAGCTCGTCGCCGGTGACTCGGTTCACTTTGCATTTCATATTCTCCAAACCGAAAAGTACTAAAAATGATTCTCAATAGAACAATGAAGGTTGCGGCTATTCTCGCTTTGTTGACAGTTGTGTTAGCTACCACGCCAAGCCTTTTCCAACCGAATGCGACTGCGCAGACAAAAAGCACCATTGATTCGAATTCTCGCTATGGAGTCTCAGCTTGGGCCTATCCTGGTGTCCGCACTCCGAATACAAGCATCGAGGCAAAATATGGTGCATACATTATTGACTCTTCCACCGGAGAGATTTGGCTCGTAGAGGGAAATAACAAACCACAGATAATCGGTGGCGTTCGCTAGTTCACGTCCATGAAAGCCGACGAACAGAGATCGGCATAGGAATCGGATTTCCCAGCCCCAATGCCACACCACCTGGCTAGTCTGCGGGGCAGCATTTGGCGACTCATCTCTCGGAGGCAAGCTTGGGCCAGGGACGCAACAAACGGAACTGCGTTACTTCACCCCCTAGCTCGCTCCGGTTTGACACGCCGGTGCGTCGAGGTTTTTCAGCTCCCAGCCAAACGTTCGCCTCCAAGTAGCTCTCCTGCCCTTCCGGCCAGCTAGATAGGGTACATTTTAGATTTGTTTGCCGGCGCCGCGCCGGAGATTTACTTGTTCGGCTAACTCATCC
The DNA here is from genome assembly GCA_031424235.1 of Pirellula sp. Lineage (GTDB taxonomy): Bacteria > Planctomycetota > Planctomycetia > Pirellulales > Pirellulaceae > JBKCUI01. The sequence goes on along the minus strand of JANPHB010000363.1, from coordinate 9,854 downwards.
AAATGCAATACATTCGACACCACAAGGGGCTCCTTCTCTTTCGGAGCGGACGCGTCGTAATATGCGATCCAGTGTCCATAGAAAGTCCAATGTTTGAGGTACCCGTCGGAACCTACGGTGACTTCTACTTCATTGATGAGTCGAGTAACTCTCCGTACGCTTACGAGTTGATACCAGGTGTCAAGGTTCGGGATATTGCGGCCCTTGAAATTCGATTTTCGATTCAGTCATCGGGCCCAACATCGATACGCAAAATCGGTTTGGTTGGAGTGGATTCTTCGCAGATTATTGTTGCAGATGAACAAGACCTCATGGATTGTGTACCGGACCCTCTATTCATCACGGAAGAAGGTGGCAATCTTGTGACCCAAAAACTGATTGCTACACATTCGCTCGTTACTCGGCGATTATCTGATGGATGGATCGAAATCTTATCGGACGACCGCGAGCTAGTGTACAAACAGCTATCACAGTCCATCGAATCAATGAAGCTGGGAGCCCCAGACGAACTTCTATACTACAAGCGATGGGGAGATGTATTCGATACGTATGAGCGAGTTCAATGGGGTGAAGACGAGGCGCCGTTGATATCGTTGGGTAACTCTGATCTGTTTAATGTGAGCCCGAATGGATCGGACGGTCAATACGACGTGTATGCTGAAATATGCGATGACCTGGTACTGCGATGTTGGGTGTTGATTCATGAAGACTTCTTCATCAACGGCCGTCCGAGTGACAACGTAATTGAAGTAGTAACAGAGAACGACTCCAAATCGTGAGCGAAATCGGTTAAGAACGCCGTTTCCGGGCACTCTCCCCACAGCGCCGTATTGCAGATCTGCTTACGGCAGTTCAACGAAGTTGAGCAAGCTCAGCCCAGAGTGTCTTGTGGCGCCAACTCGCTCCGGTTTGACACGCCGGAGCGTCGTTGTTTACCCGGCTTCTTGCCAAACATTCAGCTGCAAGCGGCTCGCCGGCCCATTCAATCAGGTAGTTGGATGAGGTACACTTAGAATGTGTTTGCCGGCGCCGCGCCGGGGAATTACCAGTTTGCTGAAAAAGGGTTGCTGATCTTTGTGCACTTTCGTCATCGCAACGCTACCCGAATCCGTTGACTTAGCAGCTCTCGAATCTGCAATACCTCGCGATCTCAAGCTCAAGCTACTTCGCGGCGGACTGCAGGATGAAACCGTAAGTGTCCACGGTTTTGGTTTTACCCCGTTCTCTAACCACGAGCTTGAGAAACAGCTACCGTGCAACGACCAACTTGCTTTGATGACGCGACTTCACTGCGATTGCTGGACGACATTGGCGACGACAAATACTTCACGCAGGGAAACACAACGATGGCGAAACATTTTCCGAGAGATGTTGACGGTAATTGATCGTTTTGGCCTGATACTTCATTTCGGCGATCCATCCGACAGCTTCACGCTCAACGGACCTGAGGTGCGTTGTGTGTGCTCCAGCGATTGTTTGTTTGGACTTAGGCGTGATACACTTTACGAGATATTGTTGACTTGATTGCTGCTCCAAACGACAGCGAACAAACGATTGCAACCAAGCCCACGACCAAGCGTTTTGACTTGCGTTGAGTCTACTGCTTGGGCTGGCTGAATCGCGGACCTTCCTCGACGGAGATCACTTTAATTTTGCGTACGCGTATGAATGAAGCTTGGTTTTGTGCGCACGTTTTTGACGGCAACTCACATCCAGATCAAACGACTACCCTTAGGACCCCTTCGCTTCTTCGCGCGAGGTCCTTTATCGATGCTCATGTCGAAATGGGCGCTGTTTTTGGATATTGGATACCATCCAACTTGCTCGATCCCTCGAGCTATTCGATGGAATGGAAATGGTGTCACGAAATGATTCGAACAACCTCTTTCGGCGACTCTTGGGTTTGCGCTGCAATGGGGTGGGCCGACGCTTGGTTTGCAAACGCAAAGAACTACGCATTGATTGTCGCCCCACGTACTTACGAACCAAATCCGAACCCTTGCAACAAATGCCGAATGGATGTAGCTGCCGCATTGAGATGCTGCCCTGCATGTAGCAGTCTGCTATACTGAACGCAAATAGTGAAACGAGGAGCCATCACAATCGGAATTGGGGTCTGGATTGCTCCGGGGGCCTTACCGCAACTCGCTCCGGTTTGACACTCCGGGTGGAACTGAGCCAGGGGATTTTCGGCTTAAAGTGCTTCCAGTCTGACGACCCTTTGGCTTAGCGGCATCGCTGTTCAGGCGGCGCGGACATGCGCCGCCTGAACCAAACCGAAAACTAGCATGGGATTTGGCAGTTGAGTTCATCGTGGCTTCTAAACTCGATGGGAGATTGATTTCGGCACGCTGCGCGGCCCAGCCGGGCATTTCCGAAAAGCGACTTCACTTTTTGAGCCAGCCGAGTTCGACGAGGAAACCGTCGGCTTCAGCGAGGGTTTTGGCGAAATCCTCGCCTCGATTGAAGAAGCCGTGGCCAGCACCGTCGTAGCCGACTAGTTTGCAAGGCCTTTCTGCCTTCTTCATCGCACTCTCGAACGCCACCACGGAAGCGTAGGGAACTGTGGTGTCTTTCTTGCCATGAAGAATCAAGGTCGGCGGCGTGTGCGGGCCGATGTGATGGGCCGGTGAGATTACCTGCGCCTCCACGCCTAATCGCTCGACGCTTAGCTCAGCCTTGGCCCCTGGTTGCCAGTTCGGCATAGGAGCGAGCGTACAGGCGGGGTCGAAGAGTATCATGGCATTGGGACGTTCATCGCTGCCCATATCGCTGATCGTACCAGTGCTGGCTGCGAGGTGACCTCCCGCGGAACCTCCTGAGGCGGCAATCTTGTCCGGATCAATTCCGAGACGCTCGGCATTTTCCCGGACCCAGGCGATGGCGGCCTTAGCGTCTTTCACACATTCCACTACTTGCACACCTTGCCGGGACTTCACGCGGTAGTCGGCGGTGATGGCGATCATGCCGCGCTTTGCGAAATGCCGCGCTTGTTTCTCGAACTGGTCAGGTGATCCCGAATTCCAGCCACCACCAAAGAAGAACACAATCGCGGGTTTCGGCACTTTAGGGTCAGATTCCCCGAAGATCCAAAGCTTTAGCTCGGTGGAGTCAATCTTTCGGTAGGTCTCGACGCGGGCTTCCTGCAATGTTGGTGAATTGGAAGACTGAGCGAACAGAGGAACTGTGATGAAGCAAAAAAAGAGAAAGATGATGGATTTCATTGGATCGCTGGCTTCCGATCATAAACAGGGACTGATAACAAATCTGAATTCGGTGATTGTAAGCTGGGAGAATCTATAATCCTAGCATGAGGTGGTTCCAAGGGGCTAAGACTCTAATGCCGATGCCCGAGTAAGCGGCATCCAGCTCGACAACAAGTTCATTCACAACAGGTGTTGCCCTCGATGATCGTAACTACAATACGCCAGCGTGCGTGACGATTTTTTCTAGCGTGCGAGCATAGCGATGAGAGCATAGCCAGGATTTATCCTAGCTGCGTATTTTTGACCAGCAGATGGAAGTTCGCCACCTTCCCCCAGCTCGCTCCGGTTTGACACGCCGGAGCGCCAGAATTTACCCGGCTCCTAGCCAAGATTAAAGCGGTTTCGTTTCGCGTGAACCCGGATAGAGCCGCTCCATCAGGTTGTTGGTCGATCGCGAGCACATTCCCGACCTCGATTTTGCTTTCCTGGTCTTATCTGGATCAATCTAAATAACAATCAAAAAAATGTAATTTTTGAATTCCTTTCAAGCTCGAGGTCTTCGAACGACAAGTCCTTGGGGCCTGCCCCAGATCCCGGGATTTTTTAGGCATTGCTCGGAAAGGAAGCGAAGCCCCCGTTGGTCGTCAGTTCTTAATAAACGGTTTCGACGACAATCCACCAAGATACTTGGGTAGGTTCCACAGATGCACGGTGCCGTTCCAATTGGCGGTCAACAAGCTGCCATCGGGGAGAAAGGCAACGCTCTCCACTCGATTCACATCAGCGTCAAGAACCACCAAAAGACGGCCAGAAGGAACTTCCCATATACGAGTAGTCCCATCTCTAACTCCGCCTCCTCCCGTTGCCAACAATTTCCCGTCCGGTGAGAACTTCATGTCTTCCACGAAGTAAGTATGACCTTGCATCAAGCCTCCGATAGGCTCCCGTTTATCAAGGTCCCAGAGCTGAATACCGATGACGGCGACTGCCAACGTTGAACCATTAGACGCCACCGCAACCCTGTGCGGGCCTCTTGCTCTTAGTGCTTCTGGCAACCGATCGCTACGATCGATCAATCGCTTATCCTTATAAGTCCAAGCTTCCACCCCATCCCCGCTGCCTATGATTAGGTCTGAAGGAGTCACGACTAAATTTCCCTGCTGTGCTTTGTTAGAGAAGACGCTCACCAGTCGCTCGCCGGTCCTCGGATCAAGCACCGTTAGGTCAGGGCCCAAAGCGAACAACGTCTCTCCTTGGGCGTCAAACCGCAACGAAGTGATGCGACCTTGATCTTGCCATCTTTTCAGCTCGCGTGTTGCAAAGTCATACACGTAAACACCACCATCGTTATCTCCAATAGCCAGTTGCTTTCCTTCAGGAGAGAAACAAAGTGAGTAAACGAACGACGCGGTTTCAATTAGCTTCAATTGTTCGCCAGATTTTCGATCCCAAAGGCGGACCGTTCTATCATTGCTACCAGAAGCAATTAGTTGACCATCGGGTGATACCGCGACTGCCTGCAATCCACGTGTATGACCTTCAAGAGCTAGTTTTTGGCCCCCCCGGCTTCGATCATAAATGTCGATGCAACTTGCATTGCCGATCGCTGCCATGTAGCGACCATCGGGCGAACAAGCAAGCGACCTCGCTTCTCTCCCGGCATCCTTGAGCGCAGGCTCAAAAGCTTGAAGAACTTCTGCATCGCCGGTAAGAATAGTGTATGGGCTAGTAGCTAAAGCCAGAAGATCGTCTCGCAATGAGGCGACTACATCGACTATACCTTCCATATCGCCCCACTTGAGTGACTGCATTTCCTGAGTTTTCAAATTTCCTATTCGGCGCACTTGATCGTTTTCGAGATTCCAAACGTACGCGTACCCGTTCTGAACTCCGAGTATCAGATAGCGATTATCTGGAGTAAAGAAAGTCCATGAGATAGTCTCTTGCGGATAGCCTCGGCCTTTCGTCGCCAATCTCAGCGGAATAGCGGATTCTATTTCCCACAAGTGAAGTCCGGTGAAGAGCCATCGCCCGTTCGTAGAAACCGAAAGCCCGCGACCGCCGCCCTTCAGACGCATCAATTCACGCGACGTTTGCCTATCCCAAAACTTGGTTTCGGATTCACCTGATGAAATGAGGATTTCAGTACCCGGAATCCTGGCCAACTCAGCAACCTCGCCGTTGTGGCCTGCGATCACATTCTGAATTTCACCAGAGCCAGCGTCGAAGAACCGAATCGCACCGTCGTCACCTCCCGAAATCACTTGCCGACTATCATTCGAGTAGATAAGAGCTTCGCCGCCGATAGCTAGCCGAAACTTCGTATCCCCAAAGACCTTGTCCGGATGTCGGAGAAACTCCGGCGGTTGAAATCGCGTTGGCTTTAGTGTCGGGAGGTTGTTCGCTTCAAGGATCTTGACGATTTCCTTCTGATTCTCGCGAGCAAACTGGATGGCCGTCTTCTCCATGCTCACCGCGTTTGGGTCAGCACCATACTGGAGAAGCAACTTGACGGCATCTACATTGTTGCGCCAAATCGCTGAGCGAAGAGGGTTGCTTCCGTCGCGAGATTTACCGTTTGGGTCGGCACCAGCTTTCAAAAAGGCTTCCAAAACGTCGAGCTTATTGAACGACAATACATAGAAGAGTATCGGTTCACCATCGGAACTCACCGCATTGGGATCAGCGCCATCTGCCAGAATCGTCGCGCCGTACCCATTCCATATCATCGATCTCATGCGCTCGTAGTTGAGCTTTCGAAGCGGCATAAGTTTCCCGCCACCTTGCGCCTCTGGAACTATCTGATTCGAGATATCTGCGTCAACAAGTTTGACCGGGATGATCTTAGGATCTGCGCCATTGCACAAGTGGGTTGCAACATTACTCGCAATAATCAAAAGCCATGCGACCATTCGTATCGATAGAGAAACGTCAATGTTCATCAATGGGAACTCGCCACTACGCAATAAGGACTTACTACTATTCCGCACACATCTTAGCAAAAAGCGAGTACGAATATTGGAGACTGTTACTCTTTTGGCAAATGCAATCAAAACCCTTGGGTCACGCTCCCCCATTGCCCCTCCATCAGACTCTTCCCAAATTCCCACTGATTCCAAAAGTGGTGTGTCCTCACCGCCTGCTCCCCCAGGACCTTAGCGGCTTCTCGCTTGGCCAGCAGCTTGCCGGGCGGGAAGCGGGTGGCCAACTCGCTTATTGCGTACCAACGACGCAATCGAAGCGAGTAAAATACAAAGGATTGGATTCTGCTTCGTCGTTCTAGTGACGTACGCGGGCTGAACTGCGGGCGGTTGCCCGATCTCTGTTTTGTGGCTTAAGAAGCTAGCCAGAATTGCATCCCAGGTTCGAGAAGCCCAAGCGACAGTTTTGATTCGCTAAGGACGCCTTCACCGCGGCAGCTTGGCTGCTTTGACCTGAACTCGCACCGGTTTGACACGCCGGAGCGTCGATATCTGGATGATCCAGCCTAGACTTCCGCTCATTCACAGTTCGCCCTCGGCTTTCCGTCGTTACGCCTGGAAACGGTGTCATGGCGACGCCAACTGACAGCGCCGGAAATTTCGTGACGCAGTTCAGCGATCTTGCCTCTGTTGCCGAACTACGCCATGCGACATCCTTCGGGCCGCACAACGTATTCACATCTTGCAGGAATGCCGTTAGCCCATTTGACCAGCTAAGTGGGCTACAATGAAATTTTCGTTTGCAGGCGCATGCGCCTGATGATTACTAGTTCTCGCATAGGTCGTAAAATGAAGTTTCGACTATCCTCACTGTTGCTGTCAACAGCTTGTATTGCCCTAGCGATCGCCTTGTTGTGGGAGAGACATGTACATTCTGTTCGACTTGAACATGAACTTACTTATCACGCTACAGGAAACGTCAATATACAATCCGCATGGGAACATGGTGAGCTTGCAAAAGAGTACTTTGCCAATCCAAGCACATTCGGGCAAACACTAGAGCGTGAGCTAATACTTGATGTCTATCAGCTGTGGAGGTACCAACAATTCGTTGACGTCGCCTTCGAACGCCGGAGTCCAGGAAACACCTCGATAACACTTGCTCATCACTCGATTTCTTCACTCAATTGGTCGAATGCATCCGAGTTTGTGAGAAAGGCGACGAGCCTTGGCTTCATCGGGCACATTGACAGTACGTTTCCAGAGTTATCTGATACCGAGTCCAAAGATTACGCGAGCTTTCTGTCCTTTGTCGAGGCAGTATATACAACTACCGCGATCGAGTAGAATTGCAAGAAATCAGCTAAGCATGCCCGTCTCCTGGCACTCTCTACATACCACCGTACATGCGAGTCGAATACGGCGGTTCAACGAAGCTGAGCATGCTCTACCCAGAGTGGCATTGGTCTTGGCTAAATGCAAGGTCCTATGCGACTTCTGGCGTGGCAGGCGACTTGGCGAGACAAGAAGCCACTGCCCGACTCGCTCCGGTTTGACACGCCGGTGCGTGATTGTCTACGCGACTGCCCATTCAACCTGCCAGATGGGGTACATTGAGAATGTGTTTATCGGCGCTGCGCCGAAGAATGGCTAGTTCGTCGAGAATGTAACAACGATGAAAAAGAAGTCGATCGATAAATCAACGCAAGAGCGAATTGTGGCAGAATACTTCGCCGAACTTGATCAGCACTTGTTACCGGCATCAATCGCTGTGCTAAGTCGAACGAAACAGTCCACACCAACAGAATCCTGTTTTGGGGGTGTCTTCGTTGGGAGCAAAGACGTGACCTGGCCTCACTGCAGCTCGCGGCCAATGGAAGGTGTTTTGCAGATTCGCACCAAAGACCTTCCTCACCGTCCGCCCGAACTCAATGAGACTGCACTGATTCAACTCTTCTGTGCCTGTGAGGATGCGTCAAAAGGTCCAGTTCGTCCTGATTTCGATGAGGAGGATTGGATGGAAGTGCGCACGTACAAGACCTTGCGCGGTTTGCATCCGATGTCGCCGCCTAGTCGCTCTAAAATCAAGCCATGCCGAATCCAGTGGACAATGGTCGCGAACGAGATTCCGAGTTACCCAGACGATATTGGGCTTGTGGATAGCGAGAAGCAAGATCGATTTCGAGAGATTACCGATTGGGCGAAACTTGAAAGTGTGGCTTATTCTGAACACTTCCAGACGAAGGTTGGTGGCTGGCCCGCATCATGCCAGAGCGGCCTGAATCGAAATGGTTACGCTATTCAGATCGGAAGCGAAAAGAAAGCAAACTTCATGTGGGGCGACAATGGAGTTGCTGTGCTGTTCTATCACCGCAACAAATGGTCGCTCGATTGGGATTGTTACTGATGCTCGCATCAAACTAGCTACGAAATCGGGTATGGATGCTCGTTGCCAGGTAACCTCCCCTTACCGCCAGTTCCAACTCGCTCCGGTTTGACACGCCGGTGCAGCGAAATGGCATAAAAGTATAGCGTTTCACTCATCATTGCGACGACAACCACCAGCGCCGTTTATTTCGTTACTCAGTACAGTGATCCGACCTGCGATCGTGTTAATTGGTGGATCCGATTCGGTCACTGATCGGCTACGAGAGTTGGCTCAGCATTTGACTCATGAATGATCTGACAAAACTCGTCTTTTACGGGGGATAGTTGAATGAGCGAATCGAATAGCTTATATTGCATTCTATCACCGCTTTTCACTGTTCGTTGATTACTTTACCCACCTTTGAGGAGATGCACTTTGCCCCCACCCCCACCACGCATTAATGGTCGCCCACATCGACTAAAGTCGAATGGAAAAAGTCATTTTTGGCTCAAGGCCGATAACATAGCAGTAGGAAATTCCGTCGAGATCAGAAAGATCACCGATGGCAGTTTGCTTTTCGAAGGTGAAGTTCAAAAAAAGCATCCAACAGAACCATATTGGAAGCTGTGGGTTAAGGCCCTTAGAACTACGGTTGCAGATGGCGACATCATTGGGGTGACAATAACGATTACCAACGGTGGTGTATCGGGAACTGGCGATCCCGATGAGATCATTATTGATGACGGTCCCGATACCATCGTTGACAAGAAACAAGCAATCCGTCGGACCAGTAAGGCGGTGACAAAGTCGCCCGCAAAGTCCGTCAAGAAGGAAACGCCGAAGAAGAAGTCTGTCAAGAAGAAAACGCCGAAGAAGAAGTCTGTCAAGAAGTAACTCGATAGTTGCGTTACTCCTGACTTCTTTGCGACCTACTCAGTTCGAGCTCTATGGAACTCAAGATTGACTTGTAGGAAGCGTTTTCTTCCGAGAGCCTGCAAGCTTGAATCTGCTGTGTCTGAGCCTCTTTTAGTATTTCTATTGCTGCGAGTGAATTACCTGCAGCAACCTTTAGTTTTGCGCGTTCAAGCAATACTTCTGAGCGGTCAGATAGAATACCTGGAGTGGATGACGCCTTAACCAGCTTGTTCATCCACTCATCGGCCTTCAAAATTGCGGCATCGGATTCAGACAATAGATTTTTTTTTCTAAGATTTATAGCTAGCAGCCCGTTGAAAAAAGGATGAAATGCGCTATCCTACCAACATCAATTGGTTTGGTTTCATGGAGGATGTGGTCAATGGCATTGGGGCGTCGCAAAGAACTGCAGCAGGGCGAATTATTTATTGCTGCAAATGTTCT
>JANPHB010000362.1:0-36929 GCA_031424235.1 Pirellula sp. | reverse complement strand
CATGGTCGGTCCTTCTGATGCGTCGTAAGCTGCTTGTGATAAACAACTTATACGCACAGAGGGCCGTTTTCGTTCAACAACCAATGAATAATCCGCGCTAGCCGCGTTACGGTTTCCATGGTAAACACGGTTGCCGCGGCTCAATTTGAACAAAGTGAGTGCCATTTGGCTAACGCCAGCCGGCCAATTAAACGGTAAAACACATGACGTTGTGCTTAACACGAAAAAACAGCGAATACTGCGTAGGAGAGTGGAATTGTTAATAATGAAGCAAGCCGAGATTTCCGTGGGAAAGCACTAATCTGGACTAATTGATTCGACGATTCCTGTTAAAATCTCTCGGTTCAGCCGAAGAGGATTGCTCTGTAGCAAACGGGTTTCGCCAGAGCCGGCATTCACTCCACTATGAAATTCAATGACGCTAGCATCGCGGGTGGTTTCACCCGGACCAAGTGACAAGACCGTTCGGACAGACGACGGAAAGATATTGCAGATTCCAGCAGGCTGGGAGCTGTTGCCGCCAGGCGATGCGGGGCTAACTCGTCGCGTCAAAGCTGCCGGACCAACTTGGACGGTACAAGAAAAGAAAGGCCGCCGAACCTTTTCTAAAGGGATATGGGCTCCTAAGGATACGATTCTTGCCATGCGAGCCGGTCTCGATGAGGAACGATCCACCGAGGCCTATGCGAAACGAAAAGTTGCCGACTCCAATCGACGCGAAAAGAAACAAGCTGAATACGTCGAAGACTTCGGCGCTGCAGTTCTCGATTTCTTGAACTTTGACTCGCGGTATGATGCCTTGGCTCAAAAATTTGCGGCAGCCGTTACATTGCATGCAACGCCAGTCGGTAGCGGCACCGTTGCGAGAACGGAACGGATACCGATTGAGAAGCGAGCTGAGTCCGCTGTAATCGCATGGATGCGGCATCAAACAACGGCGTACGACAATCTCAAAATACCGCGTGTTAAGGGAGAACGTCGTGAAGTCCGGCGCATGCTGGCCGACCAGTCGCGTCAACTGCTCGAGGATTACCGCCGTGGGCACACGGTCAACGCGGCTCTCTGCCCACTTCAAAAAGCATTCCGAGAATAAAATTATGTATCATCAAACGATCGTAAAGCCCAACGCCGAAGAAGTTGCTATCGCAGCGACCGAGTGGCTGATCGAGACCATTCGCGAGAGTATCGCGGCCCGGGGTACTTGTAGTATCGCCTTGTCAGGCGGCTCGACACCGAAACGTCTCTACCAACTCATCGCAGAGAACGAAACCAAGAGCGTCGATTGGTCGTGTGTGACGTTGATCATGGGGGATGAGCGCAATGTCCCTCACCAGCACGTGGACAGTAACTTCCGAATGGTAAAAGAAGCCTGGTTGGATCGATTGGCTCCATCGCAGCCCCAATCGATTCCGCACATGTTGCCAGTTGTAATCGACGTCAACGCACCCGAACGGGCTGCGGCTGAGTACGAAAAGACGATTCGCGAGTCACTCCTCAAAAGTAGCGATGACCAAGACGCCGAGATCCCTGCAATCGATATCGTGTTGCTCGGACTTGGTGACGATGCCCATACCGCTTCGTTGTTTCCGGAGACCGAGGCTCTCAACGAATCGCATCATCTTTTTGTTGCAAACTTTGTTCCTAAGTTTTCGGCCTACCGACTGACGCTGACCGCTCCCATGATCAATGCCGCTCGCAATATTGCGTTCCTGGTTTGCGGACCGTCGAAACGTCCGGCCGTTGACGTAGTCATGCATGGCCCTCGTCATCCCGACGAATACCCCGCTCAGCTCATTGAACCTAAACTTGGGAGACTCTGGTGGTTTCTCGACACGGCAGCAGCCACTGAAGTATTGAAGTAAACCAGGACTCGTAGCCTCGTCAACAGCGATGGGGTTAGCCAAGACGTACGAAAACCTATGGGAGAGCGAGGCTCCTGCCGAGCTTGTGACGCAGTGGTTCGGCAGGAGCCTCACCCTCCCGAGTAATGAATTGGTTGAGTAAGCTCTATGAAAACATGTTTGTAGCGGTGCCCTCACCCTCCCGAGTAAAGTAACCAAAAAAGACCTTATGTCCGAAGACTCGACGCAAAAACCCGTATCTCCTGCTCCATCAGGTGCCTCCCTTAGTCCTTCGTTTGGCGGGCTGCGTGTCGCAGCCTTGGAAAGCCGCCGGCGCGATGATTTCGCACGTTTGATCGAGCGATTTGGAGGCGTTCCGTTCGTTAGCCCCTCCATGCGAGAGGTCCCGATCGACAAGAACAAAGAGGCCATCGAGTTCGCTTACCGAGTCATGACGGCTGAGATAGGAGCTGTCATCTTCTTGACCGGCGTCGGTTTCAAGCAATTGATTGCAGCGATCGAACCGCATGTCGACAAGCAGCGATTTCTGGACTCGCTATCGGATATCCCGACTGTTGCTCGCGGGCCGAAGCCGGTTGCCGCCATGCGTGAGTTTGGACTGCAACCCACGCACCGCGCACCGGAGCCGAATACCTGGCGTGAAGTTCTCCAAACGATCGATATCCATGTACCGATTTCCAACGTCGAAGTCGGACTGCAAGAATACGGCATTACCAACCACTCGTTGATAGCTGGACTGGAAGCACGCGGTGCCAAGGTCACGACCGTGAAAGTCTATCAATGGGAACTACCCGAAGACATCCAGCCATTGATCGACAACGTTCAAGCGATTGTTCGTGGTGAACGCGATTGTTTGTTGTTTACCAGCGCTCATCAAGCCGTCAATCTGTTGCGAATCGCCCAACAACTCGACTGCGAAGCGGCATTGCGGTTGGCATTGAGAAGCATGGTCGTCGCTTCGATCGGTCCGACCACCTCGGAAATGCTTCAGCACCTCGAGATTCCAATCGACGTCGAACCTGAGCATTCCAAAATGGGGCATCTCGTTCAAGCTTCCGCAGAAAAAAGCCCTCGCATTCTGAAAGCCAAACGATTCACGGGCATCACCGGACTACCGATCGGTGTATCTAGAAACGATCTCTCTAACAAAGACAAACCAGCATCCGGAACAACCATGAATCCATACCACGACAATCCCTTCATGAAGGCGTGCTTCCGACAAGAATCGGATGTCACCCCTGTTTGGTTGATGCGACAAGCGGGTCGCTACATGGCCGAGTACAGGGCGGTTCGAGAAAAAGTTTCTTTCCTAGAGCTGTGCAAGAACCCCAAGCTTTGCGCTGAAGTCATGGTTACCGCCGTCGAAAAACTAGGTGTGGACGCGGCGATTATTTTCTCGGACTTGTTGCCGATCTTAGAGCCGATGGGTTTTCATCTGGAGTTCACGGCAGGGGACGGCCCGGTGATCCATAACCCGATTCGAACATCCAAGGATGTCGATCGGGTTAAAGCGTTGGAAAGCATGGAGCCATTGCAGTTCGTAGCCGATACAGTGACTGCGACGCGAGCGAGTCTTCCGGAGAGGATTCCGGTGATTGGCTTTTCGGGTTCTCCGTTCACGTTAGCGAGCTACATGATTGAGGGGAGCGGGTCTCGCAATTACGTCCATACCAAGACATTGATGTACTCCGATCCGGTCGCTTGGAAAGTGCTGATGGACAAACTGGTGGAATCGATCGCCTTGTATTTGAACTCTCAGATTGCGGCTGGAGCTCAGTGTGTGCAGTTGTTCGATTCGTGGGCAGGTTGCTTATCGCCGAACGAGTATCGAACACGCATTTTGCCTCACATGCATCAGTTGTTGGAATCGATCGTACCTGGAGTTCCAGTGGTCAACTTCGCCACGGGCAACCCCATGTTGACTTCTCTGCTACGGGGTGATTCGCGGACGGTGGTGGGATTGGACTGGCGAGTTCCTTTGGATGTCGGTTGGGATATGGCTGGCAACGATCGGGCCGTGCAAGGCAATTTGGATCCCACGGTCTTGTTCTCCGACTTGGGCACGATTCGCGATCAAGTGCACTACGTTCTCTCGCAAGCCGCGGGGCGTCCTGGCCATATTTTTAATTTAGGGCATGGGATCTTGCCTGGCACACCGGTCGACAATGTGATTGCGCTCGTCGACATGGTGCATGAACTCAGCGACCGTCGCAAGTAGGCTTATCGAGCAAAGAAACGACGCACATGCTTTTTCAAAACGTATCGTTGCTTTCGGTGGGTTATGTGTTGCCACCGCTGGTTATCACTTCTGCGGATATTGAATCGCAGTTGGATTCGGTCTACCAACGACTGAAGTTACCGCAAGGTCGACTTGAGGGGATGAGTGGAATCCACGAACGCAGGCTTTGGGAACCGAAGACTCGCATCAGCGACATGAGCGCGGAGAGCTGCCGCCGAGCATTGAGTGCTGCCAGTGTCGAGCCCAGTGACGTACAGTGTCTCATTCATGCGAGTGTGTGCCGGGAGTATCTCGAGCCTGCGACCGCTTGCCGCGTTCATCATTTGACCGGTTTGCCTGAGAACGCCTGGGTCTACGACGTTTCCAATGCTTGTTTGGGTGTTATGAACGGCGCGGTGCAGATTGCGCAGTTGATTGAAAGCGGTGTGATTCGAGCGGGGCTGGTGGTGGGTACCGAGGACTGTCGCGGGCTTTTGGAAGCGACGATTCATCAATTGAATGCCGACGCGAATTTGACGCGGCAATCGATCAAGCCGGCGTTTGCGTCGCTGACGATTGGATCGGGAAGTTGTGCGTGGCTTCTTGGCGATCGACGTTATTTCGAGAACAAAGCTCCGGGGTTGGGGGCTAGGGTTTGTGGAGCAGTGGCTGTTGCCAGGACTCAGCATCATGCGTTGTGCCAAAGTGATACCGATCAAGCTGGCAATGGGATGCAACCGATCATGAACACCGATTCGGAGTTGCTGTTGGAGGCAGGGGTTGCGACCGGGAAAGCTGCCTTTGATTTGCTGCTCAGCGAGCTCGACTGGCAGCGAAGCGACATCGGTGCAACGGTTTGTCATCAAGTGGGATCAGCACATCGTCGAAGGATGCTTGAGACGCTTGGGATGCCGGTCGAGACTGATTTTGCAACGTTTGAACGACTAGGCAATACCGGTTCGGTTGCGTTACCAACGGCGTTGGGGGTCGGTCTTTCTCAATCTCAGTTCCAGTCCGGGACAAAATCTGCGTTGTTAGGTATTGGATCCGGCCTCAATTCAGTCATGATGGGAATCGAGTTCGGGAAAATCGCCGTCCACGGCGATTGAGTGAGTGTAGAACAGTTGTCTCAACTGTTCCGGAAGTGAGAAAAACGGTTCCACGCCGGCAAAAAGCCCACAACAAGAAAGCACATCTAATGCGTTGCCCCTGCACACCTTTTGCGTCCTTTTTCGCTATTTGTGTCGCGATCTCCATCGCCACGCACTGTAGCGCCGACGAACTGCGTGTTCCCGCATTCACCGCCTACATACTTTCCAATCCCGAGAGCATGCGAGTCTCCGAGCAAAAGGGAATCACTCGTTGGAACGATCCCGCTCAATCGGTCAATTGGTACGGCAAGTTTGCGAAGTTGGGCGAACTCAAGCTCAAAGTGGAACTATGTTTGCCAGAGGGGGCAAAATCTCGGTTCAAGCTAACGATGGGCGAAGAGTCGCATGAGGCAACAGTGACTGGGGAGGGACTCGACAAAACAGTAGCCGTTGACTTCGGCGTTTTTAAGATAGCTTCGGTTGGGC
Organism: Pirellula sp.; assembly: GCA_031424235.1. Taxonomy (GTDB): domain Bacteria; phylum Planctomycetota; class Planctomycetia; order Pirellulales; family Pirellulaceae; genus JBKCUI01. The sequence continues at coordinate 31,272 of JANPHB010000362.1, read as the reverse complement.
ATCACCGAATGCAGCTCGAGTCGATGAGTGAATCGAAAGGCCCTATCGGCGACATCAAAGCATTGTTGTTGGATGGTCCCGCGACCGACCAAGTTCATTTCAATCTCAAAGAGCGTCGCAACGCCGCATCTGTACATTTGATGTATCCAGTTCCAGAAGGGACCGATATCGAGGCTTTTTACTGCGAGGTAACGGCCGTGGAAGATCCGACGACAACCTTTTATATGGCTTGTGGTTGGCACAGAGGTTACTTTGGCATGCAAGTCAATAGTCCGACCGAGCGCCGCATTATCTTTAGCGTATGGGACAGTGGCAACGAGGAAGTTGACCGGAAGAAAGTAGACGACGAAAATCGAGTCAAACTGATGGGCAAGGGTGAGGGCGTGTTTACTGGGGACTTCGGTAACGAAGGAACCGGCGGTCATAGCCATTTGAAGACCATGTGGAAGACGGGCGAGAAGCAGCGATTTTTAGTCACGGCCAAGCCGGTTGAAAAGACGACTATTTTTTCTGGTTACTGGTATCAACCGGACGAGCGCAAGTGGATGTTGATTTCATCGTGGCGAGCGCCCAAGGAGGGTGGTTGGCTGCGCGGGGTGCACAGCTTCAGCGAGAACTTTGGCGGTAGCAACGGCCATCTTTTGAGAAAGGCTCGTTATGGCAATCAATGGATACGCACACCGGAGAATAAATGGATCGAGTTGACGAATGCCAAATTCAGTCATGATCCTACTGGGCGAGCAGATCGTTTCGATCGCTTTATGGGAGTGGAGAATGGCGAGTTCTTTTTGAGTCACGGCGGTTTCGTCGACGGCTTTGTTAAATACGGAGATTTGTTCACTCGCGAGAAAACGGGTAAGAGCCCATCGGACTTGGAACTGCCGAAATTTGAAATTGCACCATAGTTCGGCCGATCGAACGTTGCTTTGGCATTAGGTCCATTTCACAGCGGGATATGCGAGGGGATCGACAGGAAGATTTTGTGACAGGAAAATAACACAGTACCTGAGTCGACTTAGGCCGAGAATTCTCCTGTCGCTTAATTTTCCTGTCGAATCGTTGCGTCCCAAATTTGACAGATCGCGGTAATTCTTGTTAGGTTGATGGTTACCATGTCACCCATCAACAAACTCGCCGGCTTTCCTGTGGAAGCTGGTCACAAGATATACGTAAATGGTCAGCGCTTTCGCGTTGGTAATCCAGGCGTAAAGGCGATTGAGCTTGCCGTGGAACTCCTGGATCATCGAACGCGTTTCCAGTCTTTACTGCGGTTTCGCTCTGCGATCCGAGAATGCGAAACCGAAAGCTGTAGGGCAGCGCTTTCTCACTTGATTGAAATGACACCTAGTCACGACATGAGAATCATCGCACTTTGGCTTCGAGGTCGTTGCGGAGGTTATGTTGGTTCCCAAATGATTGCGAAACTTGCAGAGAGCGAGGAAGAAAGAGTGCGTTTCCTAGCAGCCAAGGCAATGCAGAAGATGGGGGTATGGGCCACGTTGGCAGACATGGCAAAGAACGATCCATCCGAACGCGTTCGGCGCATTGCAGCGCCCCGTTCAACTCGGAAGTTTCGCGAACGGTTGAGCAGTTTTTCTTTGAACGTAGAATCTATACCGCACACGGCAAAACAACGCGAACTGTTTTGGTCGTCGGAAATTGACCTTCGGAATCCGGTTCGATCAAAATCGTTGGACTTCATCCGGCGGGTGTTATTGCGAATTAAGAACTCGGTGCGTTCACGAACGGAGTCGGTTGAGTGAGAATTGCCGAAAGATTGTTAATAGTGACGGACGCGAAGTCCCTCGCTCGCGGGTATCTTGGTTTACTCGTTTAACAGTCAGCCGAAGGCGTACTCAGTTCAATTGACCGTACGCCTACGGCTGACTGTTAAACGAAATTGCAAACGAACTCGGCCTACTTGTCTGCTTGCTTAGCCATTTCCTCGCGTCGAACTTTAAGGAAATTCGCTAAGGCCTCGTGTGTCGCTTTAGTGGCTGCAACAACAAGACTTTGCGTGGCCGGCCACGGATGGGACCATTGTCCCGTCCATTAAACTAGTTCGGGACAATGGTCCCAAACTACTTATCGCACATGCAGACCTTGGCGTAGACAGCTCGGCAGGAGCCTCGCTCTCCCGAAGTTTTTTTAAGGGATTTGGCAACCTGAGGAGAGTTGTTGGCCCCACCGTCTGGCGACGGTGGCTACTACTTGGCATCGCAAAGATGTTTGGAGCAGGAGCCTCACCCTCCCGAGTAACGAATTGGTTGAGTGAACTCGACGTAAACATGTTTACGAGGTGATGGGCACGAGATGAAATGCATTACCGACGTCGATTACATCGGCCGTAGCGATTGTATGGATGGATTGGTCCTTTCCGTTGAGACAAAGATCCACCGTTTTCAACGCGGCGCAAGTTTGCGATGTATTTTCTAAACATGACTACTAGTGGCCTCCTTACCATTCATCCGCTGACTCTCGTGCCGAACTATCAAGTTGGTACGAATGTGTACCTATGGAATGAGAAAACCAATTCGACGGTGAAGTTCCTGTCGAGTGACCAAGTTATTACGGAAAGTATGTTTAGCTTTTTGCTTTCCAATCCGAGCCAAAAAGTCTTCATTCAAGATTCAAGCCTTACGTCCTATCACGATTACTTGAATGAATATTTAGCGACTTGGCTAGAGGAGCCCCGCGTTCCGCGTGTGCTCAAGACCGCCGTTTTCGCCGAATCGTTGCATGGCAAGTTGACCAAGGCCTTAGAACTCCAATCCGTCCAGAAGTTGCTTGAGTGTAGTATTCAGTGCGGCGAGAGCTTTGCGACACTTGGTCCACATGTTCATTTTGACGGACGCGAAGTGCACCGGACTCTACGACATGACTCGAGTTTCGTCACTCATGCTGCCAATACGGCCTTCTACGCATACTTAATTGCGGAGAAGCAGGGGCACGTCGAAGAATCGATTTCGGAAATTTGCTCAGGCGCGATATTGCATGACATCGGGAAGATTGAACAGGGGACTATTGAAAGCAACTCAGGTGCTTTAGGCGAATCTTCGCAGGACTGGACACAACGCAGAGAGAAAGCGCATCCAACGGAAGGTTTTAGACGGTTGTGCCAAGAGCCTGGCGTAACCCAAACTCAATTGATGATCTGCTATCAGCACCATGAGCGACCAGATGGCCAAGGGTTCCCGGTTGGGCTTGTGAGGGACGAAATCGAGGTTGCAAGCCGGATTTGTTCCGTAGCCAATCGATTTGATGGATTGACTAGTCAGCGCGAAGAACGACCTGGAATGACTCGGCTGGCGGCCTTACGTGTATTAAGCTCCGAAAAGAATACCGCTTTAGATCAGGAGGCAACGACATGCTTGGAGCAGCGAATGAGCCAGACTTTAACGAACTAATTCAATTGCATCCGCTCTCGATAGCCATACCGCCCCAGGTTCAGCTCGAATTGCGGGAACGTGGTCCGATTCCAACTTGCGACGATGATGTGCGGGTCGCGACTAGGTTTCGATGCAAAGGGCCAGCGATCTTGGAATGGAGTGAGTCGCCACTAGGATTGGCGATCCGATTTCCGACAACGCAAGTGGTTGTTCGCAATCTGTCCAGAACGGGCTTCTCCGTACTGGCGGATAGGCAGTGGTATCCTGAGCAGATTGCGAAGGTCTATCTTTCGACGGCCATCCTTGTGGCCAAGGTGGTTCGTGCGCGACGGTTAGGGAGCCGATGCTACGACATCGGCTTTCGAATTGTGGCGTTTCGGAATCTCAAACCTACGACGGATGAGTGAGTTCCATCTTGAAAGCTTATCTTCCAACAAACTGGCTTAAGTAGCGATAGCTTTGGGCTAGAGACTCTTTTCGGTTTTCGACGGTAGCTTCGTAGGCTCGGTCTTCGACTTCGACGCAGACGGGGCCTTGGTAGCCAACGTCACCCAAGATCGAGAAGAATTGCCCCCAGTTGATTTCACCAAGCCCCGGCAGTTTGGGTGAATGATAAAGATTGGGGTGCGCAAAGATTCCGACTTCGTTGAGCAAGTGTCGATCGATGCGAACATCTTTGGCATGTACATGGAAAATACGATCGGCGAACTCGCGGATGGGTTTTAGGTAGTCCATGCATTGCCAGATCATGTGGGATGGATCGTAATTGAGCCCCAGATTTGGGCTTGCGAGGTCGCGAAACAAACGCCGCCAAATAGCAGGAGACGTTGCGATATTTTTTCCGCCCGGCCATTCGTCTTTTGTGAATAGCATCGGGCAGTTTTCAATTCCGATACGAACACCGTTGCTTTCGGCCAAATCCACGATTGGTTTCCAAGTGGACATGAGTCGTGGCCAGTTGTCGTCCACGCTTTTGGTAAAGTCGCGACCGATGAACGTATTAACTTGGGTGAGTCCAAGTTTTGGAGCGGCCAAGATAACTTGCTTGAGGTGTTCGACGCTTTGTTCGGCTTCAGCCGGGTCGGGTGCGAGGCAATTTGGGTAGTAGCCGAGTCCGCTGATGCGAACGCCTGTCCTTTGAACCAGCGACTGGATGGTGGAGATCGAATGGGCGTCTAGGCTCGACACGTCGATGTGGGTGACACCCGCGTAGCGGCGATCCGCTTTGCTCGGAGGCCAGCACATCACCTCGACATAGCGGTAGCCGATCGAGGCAGCGAACTCGAACGTTTGCTCCAGCGTCAGGTCAGGAAGAATAGCACTTACGAAGCCAAGTTGCATCATGATTAAGGATGTTGGTATAGGATGGTACTAGAAGGAAATCAGGCATTTGACGTATGATCTCAAGAATCATCAGAAAAGTCCACGACGGACAGAACGAAACCTCTGCTGTATTTGCGTGTTGAATACCTAACTTGGGGCTCATGTTCGCTACAATGAGTCCATGTTTCAAGTTGTTCCGAATAAGTGGGTGAATACCAATGCGTCTGCTGGCCATACTGCTGAGCGTGAGTGTACTGTTCGTACAAATCGTCGATGCTCAAGAAATACCCGGTCGACCGCCAGTTCCCACTCGATCTGAATTTTCTCAAGCGCCACGATTTCAATCCGATCGTCCGTCGAACGTTTTCGCGGCATCTGATCCATCGGTCAAGGCAGAGCAATCGTTTCTTGTTCAGTTTACTGAGTTTCGATTCAAGCATGCACCAGACGTAAGTCGCACATCCAGTGAGATCGTGCAGTCTTTTGACCAGTTGAACAAAGAAGGGAAAATTGAACTGGTTCAAACCGTCCGCCTCAATGTGCTTGAATATCATGAAAACATGGTGCAGATTGGCAAGAACGTATCTGTTGTTTCGGGAGTTACTCGAACTGCCCAGGGGTTGCAACAACAGTCCCGGCAGTCGATGTCGATAGGAACAATCGTTCAGGTCAAAGCCACACCGCAGGATGGCAAGATACTTCTGAAAGTCGCCTATACGGCATCCCGCATGGCAGAAAACGAACCCGAAGAAAAGCGGCATGGGCCGTGAATCATGGCCTCACCCAAAGGGATGTTGATGATCTAGCCAAGTAGCTTAAGTGGGAATGCCGTCGCTCTGCGACTCTCAGACTATCCGCACCACGCTAACCACGGATTTCATCCGTGGCTTCAAATGCCACTGCTCCGCAGTTTAGGCTGTTGCGATGGCTTACTACAACTCCTCAATCCCATAGGCGATTCGGTCTACGATTTCTTCGGTGGTTTTTGGGTTGAAGAAGACGGCTTTCCAGGCTGGGATGTCGATGCCGTGCGGGCAGTAGCCGAAGCTGGTTGTGAATCCTAAGCGGGCGTCCAACGTCGGATCCATCATCTTGGTCCGCTTGTCGTAGAGTTGCTTTACTTCTGGCAAGTACCGCGACAATTGCTCTGGCGTCAGCTCATTGCGGATCAATCGCTGGTAAATGTCTTCTGCGTTTCTGCCTTTGGGTAATACCCACCAGTTTACCGATACGCCTCGTGTGTCTGCGTTAAGGACTTTGCAATACTCGATCTTCGCGAGCCGATCTTTTAGTCGTTGCGTCAGTTCCAGTGCTCTCGCGGTTAACATTTGCCAGCCGGTTAAACCGATTCCGTTTAGAGACGCGATGACACAATAAGGTCCTAAGCCGGGGCGTGAGCATTCGAGCGTAAACAAAGCCGGGTCGCGGCTGGCGTCTGCTTCGGAAAAATACGGCGTGTCCGAAACCGTCCTCGCTAAGTATTTCAAATCCTCTCGACGATTCACGATGAAGGCGCTCGATGGATAGTGGCCTCTGCCTAGCTTGTGGAAGTCGATAGTCACACTGTCCGCGTATCGCAGGCCCTTGTTCTTGATTTGAACTTCGCGCACGATTTCTAGTAAACCCGCTTCCATCTGAAGCGGATTCTTGGTCGTATCGTAATCGGTGAGCATGACCATGGCCCAACCAACGGCGGCGTCAGCGTGGAGTTGCGGCGTGGGGACCGAGTAGGTTTTGCTCTTGGCCACCAGTAGTTCGCGGATAGCTTGTATGTCATCGATCCCAAAGGCATCGGTGGTTCCAAAGGTTGCGCAGACATAGGCAACTTTGATGTTCGATCGATAGAGTTCGTCCAGTTTGGCTTCCAGCAAATCGATTCGCATAGCGAGCTTTTCGTCGGTGGGGATGTGAATCAAGTTCTCTGTGCCGATGCCAAGCCAACCAGCGACTGTTTGGTTGGAGTAGTGGCTGGCTTGCGAGCAGATGCCAACCACGCGATGTCCCATCAGGCCGGTGCGCATCGCACCTGGCACGACGCGTTCCAGTCCGATCTTGGCGCCGTACAAATTGGAGATGGTTCCGCCGATCGTGAAAACGCCCCATGGATCGTCGGTATGGTAGAAGATCAAATTTGCCAATGTCGTTACCGCTTTGACCTCGAGTTCATTCGAGCGTTGGCTATAGCGGTCTGTGCACAAGTTTGGGTTTTTGAGCAAGCAAGCCAATGCGCCGATCAGCGAAGCGTGGTTTGCGGGCCCTTTTACATTTTCCAAGTGCAACGGATTGTTCCAGCTATCGGTTCCCCAAAAGTAAGGAAAGATCGCGTCTCGTGCATTCTTCAAGTTTCCAGGGAGCACATTGATCTCGGGGTTTGCTCTGGCTGTTTCGTAGTTTTGGCTCATCAATCCGGAGGGGCTCAAATCGCGTTCAGCAGCCACGGCGGAAAGCAGCTCAGAAAAAATTTGCGAAATGGCTGGCTGGTTCCATTCAAAAAATGTTGAAACGAGCTCTTGGTACTTTTCGCGATCCATATTTTATTCCGATCAAAAATTCTGGGTTTGTGCAAGAATCGTGAGTACTTCCAGAACGCTGCCCTTCCTCGCAATCTCTGTGAAGAATCAGTTGCCTGAATGATAGCTCAATTGAAAATCGATAACCCGCCCGTGTGCCCGTTTTGTGGTGCTCTGTTTGCCCGTTAGTCTCGTTCATTTGGCTAGCGGGTGGCCGCACAATCAGGTGCTGGATCGGTGCATTAAAAAGATTGTAGCCGTTGGGGTGTTTGTGGGGTTCGGTTGAAATTTACCGGTGTTACGGGACGGGTGGGTTGTGACGGAAACTTTTATGATTACTTCACGATTCCGGATCTAGACGAATGGGTCGTGGCTGAGGATCATAGTGCAAATGCGGCGGGATTCCACACCACGTCTTTGCTGCGAGCGAGAACCATGGACATTGGATTCTTGCAGAACACTCATCTAGGCATGCACATCAATGATTAGTCCGGTTTTCCCGATTTTCCCAATTGTTGCGCTTACGATTGCTTTCCTTTTTGCGTTGATTGCAACTCCACTTGCTAGAAGACTAGCATTGTCAATTGGGTTGATGGACCACCCAGATACGCATCGCAAATTGCATCGCGAGCCAATTGCGCTTTGCGGCGGGTTGGCGATCCTCTTTAGTATGATCGCGACGGTTGCAATTTGTTTGCTTACCAACATCGAGTTTGCAAGCATGTTTAGTGGGCATGTTTACGAGGCGACTTCTTTAGCGCTTGGCGCGGTTGCGATCGTGTTGCTTGGGGTGTTGGATGATCGATTTGGATTGCGTGGACGACAGAAACTGGCTGGACAGGTTGTCATCTGCATGTCGATTATCGCATTTGGATTTACCATCGATACGATTTCGATTTTTGGTATGCGATTGGAGCTGGGGTTGCTTGCGATTCCAATCACGCTTGGTTGGTTGCTTTTGTCGATCAACTCGGTGAATTTGATCGATGGTGCTGACGGGCTTTGTTCGTCGGTTGGATGGATATCGTTTTCGGCTTTGGCTGCCATTGGTTGGTACACAGGTAACCACATGGAATCCATGATTGCCGCAACGATGGCTGGCTCTCTCCTAGGCTTCTTGATTTTCAACTTACCGCCAGCGAAAGTGTTTCTTGGAGATGCTGGCAGTATGCTCGTCGGTTTGATACTGGGTGTTTTGGCGATGAGAAGTTGGTTGACCGAGGGGAGTCCAATTTCGATTGCTGTGCCAGTTGTTCTGATGGCAATACCGTTGTTCGATTCCGGGATGGCGATTGTTCGTCGGAAACTGACTGGGCGAAGCGTCTTCACCGTTGATCGCGGGCATTTGCATCACAACTTGATGCGATTCGGGATTAAGAATCGATGGTTGGTAGGAGTGATAACACTATTGAGTTTGGTCACGGCTGGTGGGGCTGTTCTTGGGGTGGTTTTTCAGTCGGATGCTATCTCGATTGGGACCATGATATTCGCTCTCGGGTCTTTGGTTGCTACGCGAGTATTTGGCTTTGCGGAGCTAGAACTCCTGTGCAAACGCAGTCTTAATTTTTCGAAGAGCATCGTTGCTCGGCAGGGAATTTCCGATCATAAGATTCGGCAGCAAACGGTACGTCTACAAGGGTCGCGAGAGTGGGATACCGTTTGGAGTATTATGGTCGAATTCGCTGAGAAGCACGCATTGGCCAAGATCAGTCTCGACTTGAATATGCCGTGGCTGCACGAAGGATTTCACGCGAGCTGGCACAAGAACAAGCTCCCTGAATTTTCGGAGCGATGGTTCTTGCGTTTGCCGGTTGTCTCCAAGACAAAAGTGCTTGGTCGTATCGAAGTCATCGGACATCACAAAGATGCCGATACGTATGCCGTCATGACATCTCTGTCCGAGATGCTGAAAGAGCTGCAGCCTGGAATTCAGGCTTTGGTAGATGACTTTACTGCTGAGAATACACGTCCAAAAGCAAAGAAGGACGCTGTGCTTGCTCAGAAGCAGCGAGATTTGGAAACGGTGGTCGATTCGCCGATTCCAGAGAGTTTGGGAGCCATGTCGACTGATTTGAGCGACGCATTTTAGGCAGCGCTTTTGGGATTGGCTTCTAGCGAGCGGCAGTTTGGCATGTCGCTCACGGGCTTGTTGATTTGATACTTGTTCAACTGAACTTTGTTTATAAGTCAGTCGTAGGCGTACTGCCAAAGAAGCAAAGTACGCCTTCGGCTGACTGTTAAACGTCCAAGCCCGTAAGCGAGGGGCAATTCGACGGGGCCCTACTCGGTTCTTTTGACGATGTGCCAGCCGTATGGGCTTTTGACTTTATCGTAACCGGCGAGTCCAAATTCACCGACTTTCAATGGGAAGCCGGTGTCGCCAAATGCGGGTACCATTCCATCGCGGGAGAAGACACCTTGGCTCATGTCAAATTTTTTGCCATGGTTTGCCATTTTGTAGATGCCCGGCGGTGAATCGTCGGTGTTCTTGCGAATGATTTCATCGAAATCCGCTCCGGCTTTCAGTTCTGCCAGCAGTTTTGTCGCGAGATCGAGGGCTTCGTCTTTTGTTCGAGTGACGCCCGGCAAGGAGCCTTTGAATCCGATCAGGCAGTGTTGGACGGTTATGTAGTCCGGTTCCGCTTCGGCAGGATTGCTCTTTGTCGTATTGGTGGGGGTTGGCTTGTTGTTCGACGGTTCGCAGCCGACAGCGTTGAATAAGGAGAGTGCGGCGGCACAGAGAAGGAAGGAGTTTCTTTTCATTGGTAATGCTCTTTTGAGAATGTGTCTAATGTGTTTGTGCAATAAGGCATTTCTAGCAGGTGGGAGATAAGTGTTCTAGAGGTGGCTCCTCGCTCAGGCCTGTGACCGTATGCGACGCCAAGTTGTCACCGTCGCCAGACGGTGGAGTTTAACTTTCCATTAATTGCCAAGTTCAGTGAAAACCTTTGGGAGGGCGAGGCTCCGAGCCAGGGTTGTAAAGGTTGTAAAGGTTCGGCAGGAGCCTCACCCTCCCGAGCAATGATTGCCTGGGGAAACTCCTAGACGTACCATTCCACGAAGGCTCGGGAGCGTTTGTCGAGTTGCTTCATGTCTTCGACGCGGAATCGAATTCCATTGGCATCGGTGATGTTGACCACTTTGGCAGAGATGCGGCGGACATCTTCCTCGGTTTTCAGCACAAAGCTTGTGGGGCCATGGTTGGTTTCAACGAACCATTCGCAAGGTTCGGTGATGCCGGAGACGCTGATGACTTTTTGGATGATAGGGACGAATTCCCTGAGCGAGAGTTCTTCTTGGAGTAGAGCGATATTGCTTTCGCTGAGTCCCCGCATTGAGTCGATGCAGGCAATTTCTTCGCCGTCAGAGCTTACGATTGAGACCCATTGTTTGCTCGCGGAGATGGGGAAGAGCGGTATGACTGCTACGTCCAAGTAATCGTGGCCAGCTGAATCGGATAGTTTCAGGTGGCTCCACTCGTCACGAGACAGTTGGAAGCTCCAGGTGCCATCGGGTTTTCGGACGTGAACGTTTTTGGCTTTGGTGGCTATGGCTGGGCTATTCATTGGGATTTTCGTCGTTTGGTTCCGGCGTTTGCGACGGGAACATGGGCCTGGTTTCCGCTGCCAGAAAAAAGGAACCTGTGATGCAAATCAACTCGTTTGGGACTGCGGTTTTTCGAGCGTGCTCAACACCAATGTTACTCGACGGAGCGGAGAGAATTTCTACGGATCGGGTAGAAATCACTTTTTCTCTTGCCAATTCCTCAAGGCGTTCGACCGGCACGGAGCGTGGGTTATTGTGGAATTGGGTAACAATCAATCGATCGGCAACGGCGAGGATTTGATCGAGCATCTTTTCGTACTCTTTGTCTTTGGAGCACGCGAAGACGATCGTTTTTTTGGCTGGGGCGAAGTGATCGTTTAGGGCGTCGATTAGTGCGCCGATCGAGGCGACGTTGTGTGAAGTGTCGATGATGATGTCGGGTTGTTTGCTGACCAATTCGATGCGGCAGCTAAGTTGGGATTCGGCGATTGCGGATTGGACTGCCGAGCGGGGTAGAGACCAGCCGTCCGAGTTCAGTCTTGCCCAGGCTGCGATTGCGAGTGCGGCGTTGTCGGCTTGGTGTTTGCCTGCCATGCGAAGAGCGATGTCAGGGAAATTTGCAACCTGCAAATTTGGGGTTTTGGGAATGAAATCCATTCGGCTTGCAACGCCATTGAGGTCGGAGGTTGAGGAGTCATTCCAAAGTGTTTGGGTTCGGATTGCGGATTCGAAGTCGGTACCGATTTCCCAAAGCTCGGAGTTCATTTCCTGGCATCGAGTGCGGACAACCGATTGGGCTTCGGGGTGTCGTGCCCCGCTGATGACGGGCGTTCTCGGTTTAATGATTCCTGCTTTTTCGGATGCGATCAAGCTGATTGTGTTGCCGAGTTGTTGCTGGTGGTCGTAGCTGATGGAGGTGATGATAGCCAAGGCGGATTGGCAAACATTGGTGCTATCGAGTCGACCGCCGAGCCCGACTTCGATCACGTTTACGTCGGTTTTCCGAGCGGCAAAGAGAGTCCAGGCCAAAGCGGTCGTCATTTCAAAAAAGGTGGGGGCCCCGTGTGGTGTTTTGGCGGTGGCGGCTTCGGCTAATTTCAAGTTTTCGATGTGTCGGGCGAGTTCGCTTGGGGCGCAGGGCAAGCTATCGACGAGGAATCGTTCCTCAAGGTGGATCAAATGCGGAGACGTGTACAATCCGACTCGGAGACCGGATCGGCGGAGTGTTTCAGCGATCAACCATGAGGTCGAGCCCTTTCCCTTCGTTCCGGCCACGTGGACGACTGGCGCGGCCAAATGGGGGTTGCCAAGTTCTTGGAGCAGGTATTGCATCCGAGCCAGGCGGTAGGAGCGTTGATCGTAGGGGCGATCGATGGTTTTTTCGTAGTTGATACGTTCGTAAAGAAAACGAATCGCGTTGATGTATTTTGGGTCGAGCCGATCCATCGGTTCCGGGGGCTTTTTCGTGGGGTAAGGGAGCAAGACGAGTGGCGAAGCTAAAAAGACCAATCATAACCCGAAAAGTGAGTGAGAGACCAGCGAATCTGCCGCTCGTTTACGCTTTTTGAAGTTGCGCCTTTTTGACCTACACTCGTACTCGTACTCAATGAAATGGTACTCGTACTCGTACTCGACTAACGTGTTTCGAGTACGAGTACGAGTACCGCTGGTGCTGAGTACGAGTACGAACAGCCAAGTTTTCCTCGCTGGCAAGCTTCGGGATTTTCGAAAATCGCAACTTCAAAACTCACGCTTCGGGTTGGGGTGTTCCAGGCTGCCGCTTCGCCCAATGGTTCCGAATGTGGTCATTGCCAGGCTGAATTCCACTAGTTTATTTGGAGGCAACTGAGTTGTGGGAGGGGTGTAGTCGCTTGTCGAGCGATTGTTTCGGATTTATAGTGCTCGCTGTTACTTCGGTTGGCATGTTTCTGACTTGACTCATGTTGGGTTTGATTGAACCAAAGAGATCATTTTGGCGTAACAGCCGCAGATTGGTTAGTGGAATCAACTCGCCAATCCAGCCTTTTTTCATCTTACGACACCTTTTTGCTCCTCCGCGACCGCAGTTTTGGTCTGCTGTAAGCTTTACTGAACTTATCCTATGGCAACAACAACGGCATCTACGAATCCCTCCGTTAGTGTAACGGACCCGACCAATGTGATTGTTGAGACGAGAAACCTCGGGAAAATCTATCGGGATTTCTGGGGGCGTAAAAAAGTAAACGCGCTCAAGTCTTTGGACATTGAAGTCAGGCGGGGGGAGATTTTCGGTTTGCTTGGTCCGAACGGGTCGGGGAAATCCACAACAATCAAATTGATGCTAGGGTTGCTTTTTCCAACATCGGGTCGGGCCTTTGTGTTTGGCAAGGATGCGACGGATGTGGCTAAAAACGAGCGGATTGGCTATCTGCCCGAGGAATCGTATCTCTACAAATTTTTGAATGCCGAAGAGACGCTCGATTTTTACGGTCGATTGTTTGATATGCCAGCCAGTGTTCGCCGCGAGCGAACTGAGCAGCTCATTCAGATGGTTGGACTACAGCGGGCTCGACGTCGGCAGCTTAAGGAGTATTCCAAGGGGATGACTCGCCGAATCGGCTTGGCTCAAGCGTTGATCAACGAGCCGGAATTCCTCGTATTGGACGAACCAACCACGGGATTGGATCCGATCGGTACTCGCGAGATGAAGGATTTGATCCTGCGTTTACGGGAGCAAGGAAAAACGATCCTTTTGTGTTCGCACCAGTTAGCGGACGTTCAAGACGTTTGTGACCGAGTGGCTATTTTGCACCAGGGTGAATTGAAGGAGTTAGGTCGCGTGGACAGCCTTCTGAAGGTTCAAGACGTGACGCAAATTCACGCGAAGGGCTTGGATGAAAAAACCAAGCTAGAGATCAAAGAGTTGATTGCCCGTTCGACCGGAGAGATGCTCCGAATGGACAATCCGACAACAACGATGGAAGAGCTGTTCCTCGATATTGTTCGCGAAAGCGAGCAGCGTCCAGGGCGTCGCGGTAGCGGTGCTTAGCATTCAAGATGAGCTCCGTATAAGAACATTCAAAAAAGACCGCAGTCGTTGAAAGGCACAATTAGCAAAAATGCGTTTATCACCAGATCAATTTTGGACATACTTTGAGTGGCTATTTGTCCATTCTGCATTGCTTTATGGTTTCTTACTGGTTTTGGTGCTCGCTGTTCTCGGATTCTTGATTGGGTTCGTAGTGGCGTTGCTCAAACATGGGCCTGCTGAAGGGTTCTTGCAGGTATCAAAACTGATAGGAGAGTTGTTTGTCGTTGATATTCCGGGCACTTCGGTTCGCCGAGTCGGGGCAATAGCACGATTGGCCGTCAAGGAGGCGATTCGCAAAAAGGTGCTGGTCGTGGTCGCGGTCTTCGTGATAGCGATCATGTTTGCTGGTTGGTATCTTGACCAGCAGGCTCAGTACCCGGCGCGGCTCTATATTTCTTTCGTTTTGACTTTTACGAACTACATGGTTCTTGTGTTGGGATTGTTTTTGAGTTGCTTTAGTTTGCCGAGCGACATCAAGAGCAAGATCATCTACACGATTGTCACCAAACCAGTGCGGCCGACCGAGCTATTCTTGGGACGAGTGTTGGGTTTTACTGCGGTAGGAACCTTGGTTCTTTTGTTGCTGGGCTCGATGAGCTACTTGTTCGTGGTGAGAGGCGTAATTCACGAGCACGAGGCGATCGAAATTTCCGCAGATGGTGTTTCGGGCAAGACCTCTCGGCAGCAGTTTCACTCACATGAATTCGTGTTGGATGAAACAGGGAGCGGAGTAACCAATGAGACCAAGGGGCACAAGCACGTTGTCCGCAAAGTAGGTGACAAGATTGTAGTTGATCCGTCGATCGGGGACTTGGAAGCGCGAGTGCCAATTTATGGAATGATGCGGTTTACTGGGCGAGACGGTCAAGTGGCAAATGACGGATTAAACGTTGGCTACATGTCGGAATATCATAAGTACATTGAGGGTGACTCGCTTTGCAGTGCAATTTGGACGTTCAAGGGGGTTAGTCGGGATTCCTTTCGTGAAGGCGGATTAACCTACGACATGACGATTTCGGCCTTTCGAACTTACAAGGGTGACATTGTGACTCCGGTAGGTGGCGAAGTTCGATTTCGAAGTATCGATGGCAGTGCGGTCACCGAACCGTTTCCGTTCAAAGTCAAAGAGTTTCAAGTTGATCAGCGATCCATTCCATTCACGGGTTTGAAGGGATCTCTCAACGAGCAACCTGCGGAGCTTGATTTCTTTAGAGACATTGCAAAGGATGGCGAGTTTGAAGTTGTCATTCGTTGCCAAGACAGAAATCAATACCTGGGCATGGCGGCAGGTGACTTGTACTTTCGAGCTAAGCCACAAGCGTTTTGGTGGAACTTTATCAAAGGCTACATCAGCATTTGGTTGCAAATGGTGATCGTGATTTGCTTTGGGGTCATGTTTTCGACATTTCTCTCGGGGCCAGTAGCCATCATCGCGACGTTGTCCGTAATCGTCCTAGGGTTCTTTGGTTTCTTTGTTGATGACATCATCAAAAATGCAGACAACGATGTTGGGCCAATTGCCTCGCTCATTCGCATTCCGTTGCAGAGCGGCTCTGGAACGCAGCTCGATTTGGGTAACATTCCGCTTGAACGGACCATTCGCGTAGTGGACAAAGGGATATTGCTTTCCGTGCAGTTGCTTTCCAAAGCTATTCCAAACTTAAATGAGCTTCACACTGCGGATTTCGTTGCTTACGGTGTTAATTTGTTCGGGGGTTTGCTGTCTAGGCACTTAACTGTTTGTGCGGGCTACTTCCTGATGACAGGAATTATTAGCTACTTCTTTTTAAAGACTCGCGAGATGGCGGCATGAACAAGAACAGTCTGTTTCGAAAAATTGCTTACGTTGCTGCGATTGTGCTTTTGTTGGGGCCATTGTTTGCAATGGGCCGACCCAAGAGTGGCATGATTGGGCAGTTGCGCGCCAAGTATAAGATGGGCGAGTCGAATCTGGGTGAGCTCGATCCCACAAGTGAGAGTATGCGATTGGGTACTTTGGGGATGAAGGGAATCGCTGCCACTATTTTGTGGATACGCGCCGACTACTACAAGGAAGAAAAGTACTTCGATCGCTTTTCTGCGACCCTCAACCAGATTTCCAAGCTGCAGCCGCACTTCATCAGCGTGTGGCAGCACCAAGCTCACAACTTGAGCTACAACGTGGCTCCCGAGTTTGAGGACTATCGGCAACGATACGAGTGGATCAAAAAGGGAGTGGATTACCTCATTCGCGGAACCAAGCTCAACGATCGCAAGCCAATTTTGCAGTACGATCTTGGACATTATCTTGGCAACAAACTTGGCAAAGCTGACGAGCACGTCTTCTACCGTGTTCTCTACAGTAAAGACCAGGAATTTCATTCGTATTTTAGAGACCAAGGGTTGGTTGGAATTGAAACCAGCGCTTTGGACTACAATCAAAAGCCAGATAATTGGTTGACGGGAAAACTTTGGTTTGACCAAGCTGTAGCTTTGTACGAAGCTGGGGCATCGATCAAAAAGTCGCCGCACTTGCTTATGTCGTACAGTCCACTTTGGCAAATGTATTATGGGGAAGCAATCGAATCCGAGGGGATCCTTGATCAGAGGGCTGGTTTCGCTTGGAAGCAAGGCGGGACCGAGTGGGCTAATTTCGGAACGAAGTCGTTGTATCAATTTCGACAAGTAGCGGAATTGACGTTGTTGAGCCGCAAAGAAACGTATGCGGAAATGGAAACACTCCAAAAGCAGTTTGATGAGTTGGCCGTTGAGGCAAAGTCAAAAGCAGAGCAGTTCATTCGAAAGGGTATTCCTGCCGAGATTTTGAAGAAGTTGGAAATGCCAGAAGCGGATCGATCGGAGGAAGACAAATCGTTTATTACAGACCTTGAACGAAAACTTGTTCCGAGCATGCAACAAATTGCCGCTCAGCTGCCACCGAGCACGCAGTTGCAGGGGTTGGAAGTCGCGAGAAAACTCCTTTTCTTGAAGGATTTCCTACGTGAAATTGAATCTTATCGAAGCCAGGTGAATTATGACTATTGGGAAACCAGAGCGCAGGCAGAGCAGCGCGAGGACATGTTGGAAGCTCGAAGTTTGACATTCCAAGCTGACCAAATGATTAACGAAGCCAATGTGCCCGGTGCGATCGAATCCTATGAAAAGGCATGGAAGCTTTGGTACAGGCTCTTCAGCCGATATCCCTCGATGGTTACGGAAGAGGTCGGCGATGACGTCGTTAAGTCGATAGGTCGCTACAGAAAGTTAAACGATGAGGAATTGAACGAAAGCTTTGTTCTTCAAGAGTTTTTGGAATTCCGAAAGTTGAAGGAGGAAGGTACCGACGGCTTGGCTATCTACAAAAAGACAGAGGCGATGAATGCTAGGGCCAAAGGGTTGTTGGATGCCGAACTTCGAGGCGAAACGATTCCTGAGCCAGAACCGGCAACTCCACAACCGGCTGTTCCGCAGGCGGATACGTCTGTTAAGCCGGCAGAGCCAATGCCTGCAAAAGTAGAAGAACCCAAGCCGGAGCCGGCAAAAACGGAGCCTGCTGAGGTCAAGGCTGAGGTCCAAAAGGAGGAAATGCCTGCCCGTCCGCCGACTTTAGAAAATCCAGATTCTCAAAGTTGACCAAGTCGGATAAGTTTATGTAGATGGGAATCTACGACAGAAGCTATTATCGCGAAGACAACGAACTCGATCTTCGCCCAAGTTGGAACCAAAGATCAGCTGTAAGCACGCTGATCATTATCAACGTAGCTGTCTTTCTCGCGAATGTTTTTTTGAGCAAGGACTTTGTTGTTGGCTACCAAGGGGCCGTCAACGAGTTTCTCATGTTGCGAGGGGCGGACGCTACGAAACCAATGATGTGGTGGCATACACTCACGTATGGTTTTTGCCATGACGCATTTGGTTTCATGCATTTGGCGATGAATATGCTGGGCCTCTATTTTTTGGGCCGCACGGTAGAAGAGCGTTACGGCAGACTCGAGTTTTACCGCATCTATTTGATATCGGTAGTCGTTTGTGGCGTGGTGTGGTTGGTAAAGGAGTACGCATTTAAGAGCAATGGAAGCATGTTGGGTGCATCGGGCGCTGTCATGTGTATCTCGATGTTGTTTGTTTTCAATTTTCCAACCGCGAGAGTGACGCTCTTTGTATTCCCTGTCCCAGCATGGGTTCTTGGGGTTATTTTGGTCCTAACTAACATCGTTTCGAGCCCAACGAGTTCCATTGCTACGGATGTTCACTTGACTGGGGTTTTGTGTGCAGCAGCTTACTTTTATTTTGGAATGAGTTTTCGTTTCCTAGGAGATCTTCAGGGCACTTGGCGACGACAATGGCGCAAGGTCACGGGCCCGAAGCTCAAGATTCACAATGTAGAAACAGGGGCGCCAACAAGCGAGGCGGACGAGGCCGATAGGATTTTGGCAAAGATCCACGAATTCGGGCAGGATTCCCTTTCTTCCAAGGAGAAAAAGTTCCTGGAGAAGTACTCGCGAGCCGTCCGAGAACGGAAAGAACAACTTTAGTGTGTCGGTGAAACGTCATCGATTTGATTTGCTGGAACTATTTCTAACTTCAATATCTACCTACCCCATTTGAAACATGCCAATCGCAACCAAGACCTTCGAGACCATTCGCAGCGAGATTGCTGGGATTCCAATTAGTGAGATTGTGGCCAAGTTTGGAACGCCGACGTACGTTTATGATATGGCAGTTATCGAAGAACGTGTGCGAGATTTAGCTGCCTTTGACGTGATTCGTTACGCTCAAAAAGCTTGCTCCAACATCGGCATTTTGAATCGACTCAATAAGCTCGGGGTTGTGGTGGATGCCGTCAGCGTTGGCGAAGTGAAAAGAGCATTGGCGGCTGGCTTTGAAGCACACAACATTGTTTTCACTGCAGATGTTTTTGACCGCGAAGCGTTGGCATTGGTCAAAGAGCTTGGGCTCCATGTCAACTGTGGATCACCGGACATGATCGAGCAGCTGGGCAACGCTGTGCCTGGTGCGAGCGTTACGTTGCGAATCAACCCAGGATTTGGACACGGGCATAGCCAGAAAACGAACACCGGTGGTCCACAATCCAAGCATGGTATTTGGCACGAGGATGTCGTGGATTGTTTGCGAAAGGCGGATTTGTATAACGTCGCGGTGACTGGGCTTCACATGCACATCGGATCGGGCACCGATCTGGAGCATCTTTCACAAGTGTGCACCGCACTTGAGACGATCGCACTACAAGTCGGGCGAACTCTAACCACGATCAGCGCCGGCGGTGGGCTCCCGGTTCCCTATCGTGAAGGCCAGACTTATGTTGATTTGGACCAGTACTATTCGCTTTGGGACGCGACGCGCAAACGCCTTGAGAACGCATTCGGTCATCCGCTCAGTTTGGAAATTGAGCCTGGCCGCTACTTGGTCGCGGAGAGTGGCTTCTTGATCGCTGAAATTCGCGCCGTTAAGGGGATGGGCGAAAATACGTTCTATCTTCTCGACGCAGGCTTCAATGATTTGGCGAGACCAATCCTTTATGGCGCGTATCATCCAATTTCGATTTCGCATCGCAATGGTCGGGCGACGAAGCAGATGATCGATGTCGTTGTTGGCGGTCCGCTGTGCGAGTCGGGCGACATCTTCACGCAAGAAGAAGGTGGCTTTGTGGCAAAGCGTTCGCTTCCAGCAGCGTCCGTTGGTGATTTCCTGATTCTTGAGGTTGCTGGAGCTTATGGCTTCGTGATGGCCAGTAACTACAACGGTCGCTATCGAGTGCCGGAGGTTTTGTTGGAAAACGGCAAGATGCATTGCATTCGAACCAGAGAGACATTTGAGGATCTGATCCGTGGTGAAATGATTCCGCCAAGCTCACTGTAGCAGGCTCGCTTTTTTGGCAGAAAAATTGGGTGGCAAAAAGATTGAACGCAGTGGTGGAATAATTTTTTTGCCCTTCATTTTTTGCCAAGTTGAATGCTTATTTCCGCTTGCTAGTTGCCGTGGTTTTGTTTTCAGCCGTTTTGGTGCGGCTTGGTTGAACGTAGGGCTTTTTGCGTTGGTATTGTTTCGCTCTCATTTGTAGTTCGGATCGCAAGGAGGCGTCGGTTGTCGATCGAAGTGCTTCTGCGATCGTGCTTTGGGCGGAAACGTAATCGCCTGATGCAGCTTGTGCGGCTGCTAAGACATCCAGCACGTGAACGGAGGAAGGAGCGGACGCCAGTTGAACGGCGCGTTGAACTGTTTCCAATGCGAAATCGCCGTTCCTGTAAATGTCGTCTGGGCATGTCGCCATCATCCAAGCTGCGTTTTGGAGAGTGCGAACATTTTGACCATCCAGTTCCATGGCGCGTTTGTATGCTGTGGCCGCTGCCTTCCATTGTCCAAGCGCTTGGCAAGTATCCGCGTACTCGGTGGCAGCCTCAGAGGATTCAGGGGATAGTTCCATCGCTTTGGCGTAGTCGGCTAGCGCTTCCTCACTCTTGCCTATGGCGTACAACGAATGAGCTCGTGCGCTGAAGGCTGCTGAGTCTTCTGGCTTGAGTTCAATCACTTTGCTTTGATCTGCGATGGCCCGTTCGAATTGGTTGGTACGGAAGAGAATTTCACCTCGATTGAAATAAGCGTCGGCGAATCCTGGATTGAGTTGGAGGACCATATCAAAGCTGGTAAGAGCGGCTTTGTTGTTTTGCTGGAGTGCATGAACGATCGCCATATTGTGGTGTGCTCGCCAGCGAGTTGGGTCCAATTGGATTGCGGTTTCAAAATCCTTTTTGGCGAGAAGATCCATTTCTTCCGCTTGAGCGAGTTGCTGTTCCCGAACCAGGGAACCTGCTCGATCACTGCGAGCTTCACCGCGTCGATTGGCGGCCCAGCTCATCAGTGTCTTTGCGTACTGACGGTCGTCTTTGTTCCGAGTTGAGTCGCCAGAAACATTTCGGCAGAAATCCAAGATGGAGGAATAGTCCGAAATCGTGGAGGCAGATTCGGTTTTCGCATAGACGTTTTGAAGATCGGCGGAGATGGCGTCCCGCTCCAATTGGGGCGAGGAATTCCTGGATTGCTGAGCGATTGTGTTTCCAGGCAAAATTGCCAATGCGAGAATAACCACCACTGGACCGCTCCATTTGAAGCTGTTTTTGGTAGGCGACATCGTTGATTTTTCCATCGAAATAGGGTGTTGGCTGGTTCCAAGAGCCCGCATTGTCGTTACTTGTAAATCAGATCGCAATAGAGATATCAGGCTAGTTTCTCTCGGCAATTGTGGTTTAATCAATGAAAACTGCTTCAACGCACCATCTCTACGTGGATTTCGAATGTTCCTAAGCGACACTATTGCCCGCAACCTACACCAACATCTTGTTCAAATCGCGGACATGAAAACTCAGATCGATCGCGGGCCTCGCCAGGTCAAAGCCGCCCAATTGCAGGTCGATACGGCCAAGGATACCCTGCAAAAATGCAAGGATACCATCAAACAAAAGAAGATGGACGCGGACCGAAAACAGCTGCAGCTTCGTGAGCGAGAGGCCAAAATCCACGAATGGGAAGGCAAAATGAATGCTGCTAAAAACAATCGCGAATTCCAAGCGATCAAAGAGCAGATCGCCGCCGATTCCCAAGCCAACAGTGTTCTGTCGGACGAAATTTTGGAAATTCTCGAAGAAATCGATAGCTTGCAAATCGAATCCAAAGGGCTGGAAGAAAAACTAAAACTAATCGAAGCGGACAAAGTCAAAACCGAAGCCACCATTTCTCAGAAGCTGGCCGGGCTCAACGTTGATCTGGAACGGGTCGAAGGGAGCTTAGCAGTCCTGGAAAAGGATTTGCCTGCAGATTTCGTGGTGCAGTACAAGCGTCTAGTGACCAATCGAGGCGAAGACTCGATGGCGGCGTTGGATGACGTTTCATGCGGTGGTTGCTATACCGGCTTGCCACCGAAGATACTGGATAGTCTCAGGAAAGAGCAAGCGACACCGTGCCCAAGTTGCGGACGACTGTTGTATCGGCCTGAAAAGTAAATTTGTTCTAGCCACGAAACGACATAGAACGCACGAAAAGAATCTATTGCTCCGGTGAGTGGCGGGATGAAAATTACCGTAGCTGGATTCGTGAGAATTCAGAACGCGCTGAATTCTCACGAATCCAGCTACGAATCGTGGATTGCTGCTCTATTCTGCTTCCATTTGTTCTTGCAGTTCAGCCCATCGCATTTCGGCAGTTTCCAATTCGGTTGTGACTTTGGTGAGTTCTTCGTGTAGCTTCATCGCCGCGATCGCTTCGGTGGATTGCATCAGTTGGTCATTGAGCGTTTTTTTCTGAGCGTCTAACTTGGCGATGGTTTTTTCGAGTTGGCCAACTTCTCTTTTGACTGAGCGATCGTCGACGATGACATTCTTGTTGTTGCCTTTTTTCGGCGGGGAAGCGAGATTCGTGTGTCCACGGTCTTTGGGAGGTGGCGGTGCTTTCGCTTTGGGGCTTGTGCCTTTTCGTTCGTTTTCGACGTTGTCAATTTCTTTGTTGACCATGTAGAGATACGAATCGTAGTCACCGCGGTAGTTGACTACGGTACCGTCTTTCACTTCGATAATGCTCGATGCGACGCGCTTCATGAAGTGTCGATCGTGCGACGTGAAGATGACCGTTCCTTTGTATTCGATTAGGGCGTTGGCTAAGGCTTCGACGGTTTCGACGTCCAAGTGATTACCGGGTTCGTCCAGTACCAGGATGTTGCATTTGCTGAGTAGAAGAGCAGCCATGCAGAGTCGCGCTCGCTCGCCACCGCTGAGGACGGGGATTTTCTTTTTGACAGCGCTGCCTCGAAAGAGCATGGCGCCCGCGACATCGAGGATCGTTTGGTTTTTGGTGCCAGGGATCGCTTCGTATTCTAGGTATTCAAGAACCGTTTTGCGTTCGGGCAAGCTGCTATAGACGTGCTGGGCATAAGTTCCGATTTCGCAGCCGAAGCCCCATTTGACATCACCGCTCAAGGCCGGCAGCGATTGAACGAGCGTTCGGAGCAACGTTGTCTTTCCTTGGCCGTTGTCTCCCACGATGGCCGCTCGGGAGCCATGTTCGATTTCAAGGTCGATGCCTTTTGCGATGGCGTGGTCACCGTAACCGATGGTGAGATCTTTGCAACGGACTGCGGGGCCTTTGCGAGGTTCGACCATAGGAGCTCGCACGGTCGCGCGAGCTTGTTCGCCTTGAACTTCTTTGAACTCGATCTTTTCGAGCATTTTTTCTTTGGACTTCGCGCGGGTGGCTGTGCTTGCGCGAGCACGATTCTTGTCGATGAATTCTTGGAGTTGTTTTCTTTTGGCTTCGTTGGCTGAATTGACGCGTTGGTCGTGTTCGGCGAGTTCTTGTTGGTAAACCAAGAAGTCATCGATTTTGCCCGGGTACATGGTCAGCTTGCCCAACGACAAGTCGAGTGTCACGTCGCAAGTCGCCGTCAAGAACGCTCGATCGTGGGAAACGATCAAGCACGCCTCATGGAAATCGCGAAGAAAGTGTTCGAGCAGGATCTGAGTACGCAAGTCGAGGAAGTTGGTCGGTTCGTCCAAGAGGAGCAAGTTGGGTTCATGCAGAAGCAAAGCCGCTAGCTTCACGCGAGTTTGCCAACCGCCCGAGAGTTCGCCGACAGGGCCGTCTAGGTATTTTCCTTTGAGTTCAAATTGACCGCCGACTTCGCCACATTTCCAGTCGGGTTGGCCGCTGTCGCGCATCATGAACTCGAGTGACGTTTCGCCGGGAAGGAACGGATCGTGTTGGCGAAGGTAGCCGATATTGAGCTTCGGGTGTTTGATGATGGTTCCGGTGTCGAGCTCTTCGTCCCCGAGAATGCAGCGGAGCAAGGTGGATTTGCCGGCACCATTTCGGCCGACGAATCCGACCTTGGTATCGCTCAAGATGGTGCATTCCGCATCTTCCATCAAGATCTGGTCGCCGTAGTGTTTGGAGGCGTTTCTAATTTGCAACAGGACGGACATAGCAACCGGGGAAAAGCGAGTGGAACGAGTGAAATCAACTTAGCGATCAAAACCGCTTGTGATATGTTATCAACAGCCTCGACGGATACCAAGGAGAACAGTGGCCACATGAGCGAGATATCACAATCAGTAACCGAATTGATCGACCAGTTGGGGCGTTTGCCTGGCATTGGTCGCAAGACGGCAGAGCGGCTGGCCTATCATCTATTACGAGTCCATGAAACGGAGGCGTTTGCTCTTTCGGATGCCATTCGACGCGTGCGTGAGAACGTGCGTTATTGTTCCGTTTGTTACAATTTGGCCGAGGGGGAGTTGTGTGGGATCTGCATGGACTCTCGAAGGGATTCGTCGTTGTTGTGCATTGTTGAGCAGCCTCGGGATTTGATCGCGTTAGAGCAGTCGGGGGTGTTCCGCGGTCTTTATCACGTGTTGTTGGGGAGGATCGCTCCTTTAGAAGGGGTCGGGCCGGACCAGCTCACCATCGACGCGCTGGTTGAGCGAGTGCGGAACGGCAATTTTTCGGAGGCGATTATGGCCACCAATCCAAACGTGGAAGGGGACGGGACGGCCCTGTTTATTTCGAACCAGCTCGATGAGTTTCCGATCCAGTTGACGCGGCTAGCTAGGGGGGTAACCAGTGGTAGCGTGCTCGAATTCACGAATAAAGAAATCCTTGCAGATGCCTTGAGTGGTCGTCAGAAACTTTGATTTGGGGTTTTAGGCCATAAGCACGATGAAAGACGAAATTTTTGAAAAAAACGTCATTGCGGCGACGGCTGCTTGGCTTGAGAAGATGGTTATTGGTCTCAATCTCTGTCCGTTTGCAAAAGCCATTCATGTCAAAAAGCAAATTCGATTTGCGGTGAGTATGGCTATCGATAGCGATTCGTTGCTGGCGGATTTCAAGAGGGAATTGACTCATTTGGTGGCGACCGATTCCGAGGAAATCGAATCGACGCTGATTATCCACCCTAATGTTCTCACGGACTTCTTCGACTACAACGACTTCCTGGCCGTTTGTGACAGTGCGCTGGAGGAAATGGAGTTGGATGGAATTGTGCAGGTCGCCAGTTTTCATCCAGCGTATCAGTTTGCGGGCACAAAGGCTGGAGATGTCACGAATTTCACCAATCGCTCTCCGTACCCAACGCTTCACTTGCTCCGCGAGGCAAGCGTGAGTCGAGCGGCGGCCCAATTTCCCGGGTTGGAAGGGATTTACAACGCAAATATGGCAACGATGCGGAAGATCGGAAAGGCGCAGTTAGAGCGGATGATGGTTGATTTGCTGAACACCGGGCGTTAGTCGCAGTAGGTCAAGGCGAAAGACTCATGCATGGGACGATTTGTACTCATCGAAATCCAAGTTTTGGTGAAAAAGGCAGGAAAAACGAGAGTTTTTTGCCTTGGGAAAAGTTTCGCAATTGCGACATTTTTTTTCGTACTTTGCGATAATTTATGTTTCAAGCCCTCAGGTTGAATTAAAATGACCATTCATTTTAACAACTTCGGTTGAGCTATTGAGATTAAACCTCCCCATCCATTTTTTCGTGAAGCGTAGACTCCCATGAATTTTAGCTGGTTTGCGAAAGTTATTCAAAAGGTCGGTGCGTCAAACAAGAAACGCGTGAAAAACAGGATTCGGAGCAACTCCCGAGGCTTGATGCGGCAATATCTCCGAGGGTTTGAAGCGTTGGAAGATCGTCGCGTTCTTGCAGGCGTGCTTGATGTTAATGATGGTCTTGGTGGTTTTGATACGTTGCAGGTCACGCTCGCGGCAAACGAGGGGCTGACCGTAACCTCAACTTCGACGACCTACACCTTGACGTTGTCGTCAGGAAATTTTGTAGGCGGACCGTCCGGGAATTATACCGGCCAGGGTAGCCCAGTGCTTACAGTGACGGAAGCTGTGCGTGTCAGGGTTCTCGATAGTGGAGCTGGCACGTCTGTAACCTTTGGCAGTACGGCAAACTGGGCTGCCAACTTCACAGTCGCACTCAGCAATGCTGCTGCGGGGGCGATCACTTTTAACAACCCAATGGCTTTTATTGCTGGCGCCACTTTGTCGGCTAGCACGACAAAAAACATTTTGGTGAATGCCGGCGCCAATATTTCGACGGTAAACGGCAGTCTGACGCTAAACGCAAATCAACAAGCCACTGGCACAGTCGGAACGTTTACTGGTATTGACGTGAACGGTGCGACAATATCGACGAGTGGCACGGGCGCATTGAGTATCGCCGGAAAGGGCGGGGCAACGAGTGGAGTAGGTGTTCTTGTTCGTGGTACTGGTATCGTTGAGACAACTGGAACTTCGTCGATTACCGTAACGGGAGCTACTGGGGCAAGTGCCTCCTTGGGAGTTCAGCTGGCCGGTACCTCGATTGTTCGAAAGAGCACGGGAACCGGATCGATTACGCTGATTGGTGACACCATGGACATTGGAGCGACGTCAGCAATCAATGCCGGGACGGCCAATACCGTGAATCTCCGTCAAAGAACCCCCGCCGTCGCCATTAACATTGGCGGTACAGACACGTTGGCAGCTACGCCAGTGCTGGGTCTCACCGATGCGGAACTTGATCTGATCACAGCCCCTACGGTCAATATCGGAAATGCAAGTAGTGGGGCAATTTCTGTATCGAGCCAGATCACCCCAAATATTTACAAAACACTGGCGATAGGAAATAGCGTTACCTTTATGGCTGCTTCGGAGTTCATTTCGGATGTGGGCCCAACTGCTGCAAGTTTTGAAAAGATTACCGTTGCAGGTGGGGTTACCATTGCGGCAGGTGCGAAATTCTCGGCCGTCTCGACTGGAGGCTACGTTCCTGCTTTGCTCGCATCGTTTAATTTTCTTGACAATGACGCCTTAGAACCGATCACGGGGACATTTACACCGTCGTCCCCCACTCTTCTCAACAACTTTCTTGGAAGTGCATTTACGGCTTCTGCGAGCTACGCTGCTGGTACGAATGCAAACGATTTCGTGATTGCAGTTCCTCAGAATATTGCTCCGAACTTCACTTTGGGCGCCAACCCGACGGTCAACGAAGACGCTGGTCCACAATCGATTGCGGGATTTGCAACTGGGATCAATTCGGGTGGGGATCCCCTACCTGTCCAAACATTGACCTTCACAACGAGTGGATTTAACGCTGCGTTGTTCAGTTCAGCACCCGTGATCAACACCACGACTGGCACCTTGACGTTTACGCCAGCTGCGAATGCGAATGGCTCAACAGTAGTCACCGTCTCTCTGCAGGATACCGGCGGGACTCTCAATGGCGGCGTGGATACAACAACCAAGTCTTTCACGATCAACATCACCCCGGTCAATGACGCTCCTGCCTTGACACGTGCGAACGCAAGCGTAAGCGGAAATGTTGGTTTCACGATTGTTAACAATGGTACATGGTTCGACGTTGAGGGAGATGTCGTTACTCTGACTGCGTCGGTTGGGACCATTGTTAAGAACAATGATGGAACCTGGGACTGGTCTATATTGCCGACAGTAGCGGTTACTAACCAGACCGTGACGATTACTGGAAACGACGGGAACGGTGGCGTTACACCGATAACCTTTACATTGACGGCCATCAATCTGCTTCCAGTGATTGCTTCGGATTCGGCCGCTGTGAGTGGCAACGAAGGAACGACAATCACCAACACGGGCACTTGGTCAGATGGAAACCCAACGGACGTTGTTACTCTGTCGGCGACTACTGGAACGGTCGTAAAAAATAACGATGGAACTTGGTCCTGGTCGATTGTCACTACGGATAATTTGCCTGCTACGACAGTCACGATTACAGCAAACGACGGTGACGGCGGAACCGCATCGACGAGTTTCACTTACACCGTTAATAACGTTGCACCCGCTCTCACGCGAGCTATCGCATCGATAACTCAAGACGCAGGAACGACTTTCAGCAACAATGGAACCTATGCTGACGTTCCGGCAGATACGGTAACGCTATCGGCCGATGTAGGGACAATCACCAAGAATAACAATGGAACATGGTCGTGGTCGTATGTGCCAATGACTGCAATCGCTAGTCAAACAGTGACGATTACTGGTAGTGACGAAGATGGCGGTACGTCGACCGTATCGTTTACGATAACTTCGTTGAACACGCCACCGGTTATCACCTCGGACTTGGCTGCGGTCAGCGGTGACGAAGGTGTCGCGATTTCGAATACGGGTACGTGGTCCGATGCCAACCCAACGAACGTGGTGATTCTGTCGGCATCCGTCGGCACAGTGGTCAAGAACAACGATGGGACTTGGTCATGGTCGATTGTTCCTCCTGATCAGTTGGCTACGACGACAGTGACCATTACAGCAAACGACGGCGTAGGAGGAGTAACAACCACTAACTTCACGTACACAGTCGGAAATCTCGCTCCTGTTCTGACTCGGGCGAATGCTTCCGTGACGGGCGACGCTGGCACAACGCTTACCAACACGGGAACTTGGGCAGATGTAGCAGCAGATACGGTGACTTTGACAGTTGATGTTGGGGCGATTGTCAAGAATAACAATGGAACTTGGTCGTGGTCGTTTGTGCCAACGAGTGCCATTGCTAGCCAAACGGTAACGGTCACGGCGGCTGACGAAGACGGTGGAAGTTCATCGGTCACGTTCACGATCACTGCGTTGAACACTCCGCCAGTGGTGGTCGCGGATTCGGCAGCTGTGAGCGGTAACGAAGGCACGACGATTACCAACACTGGGACATGGTCGGATGCTAACCCAACGAATGTAGTGACTCTTTCCGCATCGCTCGGTACAGTTATCAAGAACGCCAATGGAACTTGGTCTTGGTCGATTGGTTCGACGGATCAGTTGGCGGCCACGAGTGTTACGATCTCCGCAAACGATGGGGTTGGCGGAACGGCTTCGACGAGCTTTACTTACGCGGTAAACAACGTAGCGCCTGCTTTGACGCGTGCCAACGCATCGTTGTCAGGCAACGTCGGCACGACGTTCGTGAATACCGGAACTTATGTTGATGTACCTGCCGATACGGTTACGCTGTCCGCTGATGTCGGCACGATTGTCAATAACGGCAACGGAACTTGGTCGTGGTCTTACCTGCCAACTTCGCCGGTAACCAACCAAACCGTGACGATCACCGGTAGTGACGAAGATGGCGGTAGTTCGTCAGTCACGTTCACGTTGACAGCGGTCAATGTAGCGCCGGTTGTGGTTGCGGATTCAGCAGCGGTAAGTGGCAACGAAGGGACGACGATTACCAACACGGGTACTTGGTCGGATGGAAATCCTGGCGACGTAGTGACTCTCGCTGCCTCCCTGGGCACTATCGTTAAGAATGCCAACGGAACTTGGTCTTGGTCGATTGTGACAACGGACAATTTGCCAGCAACCACGGTTACGATTTCGGCGAATGACGGAGTCGGCGGAACCTCGTCGACGAGCTTCACCTACACGGTCAACAACTTGGCGCCCGTTTTGACACGGGCTATTGCATCGTTGACGGGTAATGTGGGTACGACATTTGCCAACACCGGTACCTATGCTGATGTGCCAGCAGATACGGTTACTCTGTCTGCTGATGTCGGCACGATTGTCAATAACGGCAATGGAACATGGTCTTGGTCGTATGTGCCAACTTCCCCAGCAACTAATCAAACCGTGACGATCACCGGTAGTGATGAAGACGGAGGTAGTTCGTCGGTAACGTTCACGTTAACAGCGGTCAATGTGGCGCCGGTTGTAGCTGCGGATTCGGCAGCGGTAAGTGGCAACGAAGGGACGACGATTACCAACACGGGTACTTGGTCGGATGGAAATCCTGGTGACGTAGTGACGCTCGCTGCATCCCTAGGCACTATCGTTAAGAATGCCAACGGAACTTGGTCTTGGTCGATTGTGACAACGGACAATTTGCCAGCAACCACCGTAACAATCTCGGCCAACGACGGTGTTGGTGGAACGTCCTCTACCACCTTCACCTACACGGTCAGCAACGTTGCACCCGTACTAACGCGAGCCAGTGGCTCTGTGACAGGTGATGCTGGAACTACGTTGACTAACACTGGAACGTATGCTGATGTCCCGGCAGATACCGTAACGTTGACAGCAAGTCTTGGAACGATCGTTAACAACAACGATGGCACATGGTCTTGGTCGTATGTACCAACGGCCGCCATTGCAAGCCAGACGGTGACGATCACCGGCAGCGACGAAGACGGCGGAAGTTCGTCGGTGACGTTCACGATTACAGCGATTAATACTCCGCCGGTGGTGGTGTCGGATTCAGCTGCTGTGAGTGGCAACGAAGGAACCACAATCACCAACACTGGAACTTGGTCGGACGCAAATGCCACGAACGTGGTGACACTGTCCGCGTCTCTCGGTACAGTCGTCAAGAACAACAACGGAACTTGGTCGTGGTCGATTGGCTCGACAGACCAGTTGGCAGCGACAACAGTTACGATCACAGCGAACGACGGTGTTGGTGGGACGGCCTCGACAAGCTTCACCTACGCCGTCAACAACGTCGCACCGGTATTATCGCGAGCAAACGCATCGGTTTCGGGTGATGCGGGTACAACCTTGACCAATACTGGAACCTATGCTGACGTCCCGGCTGATACTGTTACGCTGTCTGCAAGTCTTGGAACGATCGTTAACAACAACGATGGCACCTGGTCTTGGTCATACGTACCAACGGCCGCCATTGCAAGCCAGACGGTGACAATCACCGGTAGCGATGAGGACGGCGGTAGTTCGTCAGTTACATTCACGATTACAGCGTTGAATACGCCGCCAGTGGTGGTGTCGGATTCAGCTGCTGTGAGTGGCAACGAAGGAACCACAATCACCAACACTGGAACTTGGTCGGACGCAAATGCCACGAACGTGGTGACACTGTCCGCATCAGTCGGTACAGTCGTCAAGAACAACAACGGAACTTGGTCTTGGTCGATTGTAACGACAGACAATTTGCCAGCGACGACGGTTACAATCACCGCGAACGACGGTGTCGGTGGAACGTCCTCTACGACCTTCACTTACACGGTCAATAACGTGGCACCGGTTCTGACGCGAGCCAACGCGTCCTTGACAGGAACAGTGGGTACAGTGTTTACGAACACTGGAACGTATTCTGATGTGCCTGCGGATACGGTTACACTAACTGCAAGTCTCGGAACAGTGGTTAAGAACAATGACGGAACTTGGTCGTGGTCTTACACGCCAGCAGCGACTGTTTCCAATCAAGTTATTACGATCACTGGCAGCGACGAAGACGGAGGTAATTCCTCTGTAACATTTACGCTTACCGCGAATGCTGCAAACTCAACGATCGCCACGCGAGGCGTGCGGTACTTTGGTACATCTTTGGGTACGAGTGCCTCGACATCGCTAGCAACGGACAAGGTGGCCTTATTGCCTGGCCAGACCTCGACGTTCGCCAACTACACGAATTACTCGCGAGGCT
>JANPHB010000361.1:0-7987 GCA_031424235.1 Pirellula sp. | reverse complement strand
ACCGGTCTGTGTTTTTTTATTTCGCGCCGATATCAAAAGGGCGCTCCTTTTTTGGCCCCCCCGCCCGGGGCGGCGCCACAAATCCGGAAGCGTGCGATCGGGCGACGTGATTTTAGAACTCCAAAGCTGCGGACGGTGGGGCGGGCCCCAGCCGTCCTAAAATGCTTCACCGCGTTGCCGCTTTAGGGAGAGGGGGCAAAGTCAAAATGACGTGGGTAATGACGAGGCCAACGCCGTTCGACCAATTTACTCCTTTGACCCAAGACTCGTGACGTGCTTAGTGCAAAACTATGCGTACATTAAGCGACGCGTCTTCTTAAACCTACCTCGGCTTTGCTCCACACCATGTTCCGAAACGCATCGAACACTCGCTGCATCTGAGGAGCCTTGTATGGAAACAGATCGATCGGGTCCATCGAGTGAACGACCGCACCACTATCGAGCTCGAAGACGAGTAGCTTTCCGTCCTGTGTTTCAGCACAATCGATCGAGTAGTAATTGAGCCCAATCTTTTGATCGATTGCGTCAAAGGCCTTTTTGTGTTTGAGTCCGAACTCTAGATCAAATGACCGCATGAATTCGGCTTCGGTTTGGCGATTGCGTTCGCTGTTCAGCATGTCTGCGTTCAGATAGTGAACCATCCAATGTCGCGATATCGCCATGTGGGCGGCAAAAGGCTGGCCATCGATGAACGCGATTCGGTATTTACGATACATTCCATCTTCGCTCCGGTAATCGATGAATGGAGCCACGAAAAACTCGAGGCTGTTTTCTTCTCTCAAATAGCGTTGGAGCTGAACGCGATCATCGAGTTTGGCAAGTCCGTGACCTGCATGAGAATCGAGAGGTCTGGCAATGACCGGAAATTGAAAGGCGAATGAGTTTCTCGGGTTGCCCAATTCCCCCAGCTGTGAACGGGTTATTCTCATCGCATCGCTAACGGCGACTCCAGCCGCAGATGCCAAGCATTGGCTAACTCGATTTCGGCTCAGTTGAGCAATGCGTGAAGGCTCATTCACGAAGGGCTTTGGCCAAAACTGCATGACCTCGCTCAAAAGCTGCAACAGATTTTGATTTTGGTCGGATTCGCAAACGGCGACGAAGGCGACATCATGTTCCGGGATTTTCGTCGGAACGGGTAGCCCCTCGCCGAGGTATAAGAAGCTCAGGGCGATATCGGAATTCTCGACCAAAAAGTCGATTGGTGTGTTGGCCATTACTTCACCAGGCCCCATGATCGCGAGCAATTTCAATGCCGGATTTTTCGGGTTGGACTTCAGCTCAAAGTACGGATGTTGACTGAGTGCGTCCGACTGCAATTCGATCGCTAAGTGTGGATTCGCGTTGAGTTGAAGCACGATCGAGAGGTCCATCATCGCTGCCGAGTCAAACGCGTTGTTTTGAATGCGATTGACGAGCTGCGACGTGATCTCACTAAGATCGTTCCCTGAAAAGGCCAATCGCATGATGTGGGCCATGCCTAGCAATTGGTTCGAACCCGAAGATTTTAGAGCTTGCATGAGATTTTACGTCCTTGGGTAATCAATCGGCCAAACCGAATAGCGGCATCGATCAAGTTGTCGATATCCAGCTGCGAAGTACGATGATTGAAGATGGCTGCTCGAATCGCTAGTTTGCCGTCGATTTTGGTAGCGGATGGGGCAGCGAGGCCAGACTCTTGAATCGCGACGACGATATCCGAATTGACTTGATCCGAATTGACCTGATCTAGGGCATCATCACATCGAAAGCGGAAGCAAACGATATTCAGTCTTACCGGTGCTAGCAATTCAAGCTCCGGCGATTCCAACACGCGATTGGAAAGATATTCGGCCAATTCGCAAGTCCGCTCCATCATGTTAGACATTCGGTCGGTACCGAAAACTTGCATGGTGAACCAGACTTTGAGCGCCTTGAAGCTCCTTGATAGGTCTGGTCCAAAGTCACATGGCCAGGGGGAACCTGCCGCCATTCCTCGCGATTCCCGTCGAAGATACTCGGCTGATGAAGCAAACGTATCTTGATGTAGTTTCGCGTCGCGGACCAAAATGAAGCCTGCATCGTAGGGCACCTGCCCCCATTTATGAAAATCGAGCGCGATCGAATCAGCCGATTGAATGCCAAGCATCTTGGCACCGATCTTGGGTGACATCATGCCCAATGCGCCGCAGGCGCCATCCACGTGAAACCACAAACGTTCACGAGCTGCAATCGCCGCGATCCCTTGCAAGTCATCGATCGCACCGACATTGACGGTGCCCGCTGTACCAACGATGCAAAACGGGGTGTTGCCACAAGCCCGATCCGTTTCAATTGCTGTTTGTAAGGCAACCAAATTCATTTCATGACGATCGTTGACGGGTATCTTTCTCAGTTGTTGTCCCCCCATTCCGCCGATCTCCATCGCGCGTTCCAAACAACTATGCGCATCGACTGAGGTGTAGGCAACGAGTCGCTCATCGGACCTGATCAGCCCTTGGCTACGGACCTCGGTTCCGATTGCAGAGGTGCGGGCGACCAACAAACCGATCAAGTTTGCCATCGAGGAACCGGTCACAAAGAGTCCGCTTGATGAGTCGGGAAAGCCGAAGAGATTTTGCATCCACCGAACGACTTGCTGTTCGACTTGGATTGGAATTTGATCACGGCCGCCGAGATTGGAGTTGAGCCCTGATGCTAGCATTTCAGCCAGCATACCCACCATGGATCCGCCACCATGAACCCAGCCCATGAATCCAGGATGAGAATTGCCGATGGCATACGGCAGAATATTCTGCATGAAGGACTGGTGAGTTGACTCCAGGCTAGTTGGACCGGTCGGCAGGGGAGCCTCAAAGACCTGGCTCGTTTCGTCTGGAGCCGGTTGCCAAACAGGGCGTTGCCTAATTTGCGAGACATAGTCGAGCATGTCGTCGAGCATGCGGTGGCTTTGAACGCGCAGAGAATCCCAGTCAGAAGGATCGAGAGTACTTCCCGAGTCAAACAAGGTGTCGATGCCTGCGGCTTCTACGAGAGCGAAATGGATAGCAAAAGCAACTTTATCGGCAAAGTTCGCCAGGAAATTGCGTCAAAACTAGGTGGACGATGACTTTTCGGCGTCCATAGATTATTTTGACTCGTTCGGTAGCCGCAGATTGGTACCGATAGCACGACGCGCAAGCTAGTGAATTGCGTCTCCTTCACTAGCTTGCGCGTCGTGCTATGACCGTTAGTTCCCTGATTGAACGAGATTAATCAATGTTTTTGCAACTACCTTGGACTTCGTCTCGTCGCACCATGCGTGCACGATTCGCTTCACTCATGTTGGCGACGGGTGTTGCCGCGTTTTCGTTGATGGCTCCGAATGTATTTGGGCAAAAGGCAGACAACTGGACAGATAGTACGGGCGAGAAAACCGTGGTCGCCGAGTTTGTGAAGTTGGAAGGCATCAAATTGACCCTTCGAAAGGCCGATGGAAAAGAGATCGTCTTGCCTTTGAGCAAATTGGACGACAAGAGCCGTCTCAAAGCTAGGGCCATGGCAAAAAACGCAAGCGATAGCCCGTCAAGTTCGACCGATTCCTCATCAAGCCGCAAGTCGTCGTCAACGAAGAGCACGGAGCCAGTGTCGTTTCCATCGAATCCTTCCGCACAGGAATTCATGGACATCGTTATTCGTGAACTCAAGAATGACAATCCCATTGTGATTTGGGATGCATTGCCGGCTTCCAAACAGAAGGAAGTGGAAGAGGTCGTAAAGCTCGCGTCGACTCGAATCGAACAAAAGACATTGAATTTGATCAAAAAGTTTCGTGGCGAACTACTAACCACACTGAAAAGCAAGAAGCAGTTCGTCTTGAACAGCAAGACTCTTCCGATGCAGCCAGACCAAAAACTTATACTAGCCAAGTCGTATGATTCGATCGTTAGCATGGTCGAAGCGACCATTCCAATCGAATGGATGGACGTAAGCTATCTTCAGAATTCCGACATCCGAGATATGCTATCTGGCTATGTTGGCAACCTCGCGAGCAAGGCAAATGCGCTTCAAAGAAGTTTGCCGGAGGACGGCCCATACAAAGCGATGGTCATCCCAAAGCCAGAATCCGCAAGAGCGGAGAGTCTATCATCCAATTCTGCAAATGTGACATTTGAGTTGCCGGGAGGTCAAGGTGTTCCAGTCAAGTATGTGCTCTCCGAAGGCCGCTGGTTACCCGAAGGAATGGTTTCGAACTGGGACCAAGCGATGGCGCAGGCGAAGGGGGTTTTGGAATCTGCGAATCCGAAACAGATTCACACGCAAGTTGGAATAGCGATGTTGTCTGCGAATGCGGCGTTGGGGGCGATAAGCACCGCGGAGTCCCAAGAGGAATTCGATGAACGCATCGTAGAATTGATGGGCATGGCAAGAATGGGCGGAGGAGGTGTGCCAGCCCCGGCGGCCGGATTCTAACAGCTTGCAGGGAGGGTGAGGCTCCTGCCGAACCGTGGCGTCGCAAGCTCGGCAGGAGCCTCGCTCTCCCGAAGGTTTTTAAGGGAGTTTACTCTTGTTCCAGGGCTCTGCCTTGGAACGCACTGCCATCGAGGCTCCGCCTCGCGTTAGCAATGGATTTGACACAGCCGACATAAGTCGATTTCCTTGTGCTTGAGCCTGAGGCGCTAGCCGATTTTTGTACGATTCTGGATCTCGGCTAGCGCCTCGGGCTCACTTTTGTCGGCTGTGTCAGATTCGCTTAACCGCTGACCGCTTCTTTTTCGGCAGCTTGATTGGCTTCGTGTTCTCGCAGCACACGGTCTAGAATTCCGTTCACGAATTGTCCCGAGTTGCGATTGCCGTATCGTTTTGCAATTTCGATGGCTTCGTTGATCGAAACGCGGCCAGGCACGCCACCGTGCATCATCTCGAAACTTGACATTCGCAGGATATTGCGGTCGATGGTCGTCATGCGTTTGACGGACCAGTTGGCTGCATGTTTGGTCAAAATCTCATCGATGGAGTCGCGATGGGTGCGTACACCGCGGAGCAACTGCTGGGCGAACGCCACCAAGGGCTTGTTGTGAAGCATGCGTTTGGAGACGAACGCATCGGCTACCACTAGTTCTCGCATAGGGTTTACATCCTCTTCGTAGAGTACTTGTAAAACGACTTCTCTCGCTCGGCGACGTGTGGTCATGCTTGAACTGGTTGAAAAAGATCGGCGGGTTTTGGAGTAAGGTAACGCAATGTAGTGTGATTCAGGGAGAGCAACGAGTCAATCCACGGGAACCGCGGGGACTGATTTGCATAGCATTTGGTCGACTTCGTTGGAAACAATCACGCCGTAATTAATAGCCCCTAGCCAACCCGACATGATGATTCCAACCGAGCCAGCATGATAAAGGCCTTTGATTTGTTGAGGCAAACCGCGAGAAACGGCGAGCCCCTCGAACTTGGTGCCAAAGCTCGCCCCCAATTGATGCTTCGTGTAATGATGAAACGTTTGCGGCGTGGCAGCTTCGGCGTGTTCGATCTTTTCGCGGCAATTTGGAACGTACTGCTCAAGGGCATCGAGCGTTGTTTCAACGAGATCTTTTTTGCTCTCAGCGTACTCCTGCTCATTGAGGTTCGCCCAGTCGCTCCAATTGGCGTTGGTGCTGCTCACGATCGCAGAACGTTCCTTGCCAGTCGGTCGAGTTCTCGGATAATAGAAGCTGAAGGTTCGCGAAGTGATTTTTCGGTCGAGCAGCAGATTGGTTCGGAACAGCGGGGCGGTCGAGCAGAACAACAAATCTCCAGTCGATTCGGGAATCGTGACACCTGGCTTGAGAGCCATGTAGACTTGAGTGCTACTGTTGTTTAATCGGACCGCTTGCGCATCCGATAAAAACTGAGGATCAAAATGTTCCGGTCCAATCATGTCGAGAATGGTCGATCGTAAATTCGAGTTGCTGACTACGGCTCGGCATTTGATTTCACGGCCGTTGACGACGACTCCTTGTACGCCGCTTGGTCCAACGAGGATCTTCGAGACATCACAGCGAATCCGAGTATCGACCCCATTCTTGGTCAACTCGGCTTGCATCTTGCCGACGAGATCGTCCGTCCCCCCCTCATAGATAAAGACCCCTTTGGCCATGAAATTGGAGAAGACTATTCCATAAGTGATGGCTGGATCCTCGAGGGTGGAGCCATTGGCATAGGTAATGGGCTCCATCAACAATCGGACAACGTCTTCGCGACCGGGGAAGAATTTTTCGAAGAGTTGGCCAGTCGTCATCGACTGGTCATCGTAGAAGTTCATGCTGCGGGCGGCGTCGAAGAACTGGTTGACGCTTTCAGCTTGGACTCCGAACTGAGACGTCAACAGCTTGGTGAAATCCTCGCGATTGAAGGTGGTTGTCAACGAGAACATCGGGTTGTCAAAGCGAATATTTTTGAGTTGGACGATGTTCGATGCAATTTCCTCGTTCCAATAGCGTCGGCAGCTTTTGATCATGCCAAACGGGAAACCGTGAAGTGAAATGTCAAACGTATGGCTACCGGGTCGCTTAAACCAAGTGGCTAGTCCACCGAGTTTGTAATGCTGCTCTAGCAGTAGTACGCGGTGGCCAGCCCGTCCAAGAATATTGGCCGAGGTCATGCCAGCCAATCCACTTCCAATCACCACCACGTCGTACTCGGGGAGCACCCCGGCTAGAAAATCTTTTGGCATACCGCTGGTGAAAGGTTCTTTCGGTCAACAAGTGAGTGCAAATGAGTGCGGATGAGAGGAGTCGAACCTCCACGCCCAGTAATAGGGCACTAGATCCTGAGTCTAGCGCGTCTGCCAATTCCGCCACACCCGCAATAATTCGACATGCTAGCAATGAAATTGCACGTCGTTGGCAGCTCAAAAAGTTATCCGCAATCGTTGTTCGGGTCAAGTCAAAGGAAAAAACCGCCTGATTTTGGGGTTGAAGCCTGCTATAATGCGTAAGGGCTTTGTCCTGGTGAGCGTCTACCGCTACGCACTCCAAATCCTTCCTAACTTCCAGTCATTTTGAGGCAAAGATGAAATTCCGACTTCCGATCCTCCTGAGTGTTGTCTTTTTGTTCACTTTGGGAACTTATTCTGTAACCAGAGCCTTCGATCCACCGAAGTCTTCGGCTGGTTCGAGCCCTGCTAAAGAAACGGACGCGGGGAAATCTCAAGAAGAAGCCACAAAAAGTGATTCGGCAAAATCCGATGAGAAAACCAAAAAGTCCTCAAACCTGAGCAAATCAAAGAAAATGAGCGATCCATTCAAC
Organism: Pirellula sp.; assembly: GCA_031424235.1. Taxonomy (GTDB): domain Bacteria; phylum Planctomycetota; class Planctomycetia; order Pirellulales; family Pirellulaceae; genus JBKCUI01. The sequence goes on along the minus strand of JANPHB010000361.1, from coordinate 742 downwards.
AAGTTGACCGCCGACGAAGCCTACGTGATCCTGAAAAAGGGTACCGAAGCTCGCGAAAAGGGTTACACCCACACCAAGACAGCTGGAACCTATATTTGCAAACGCTGCAACGCTCCTCTGTACAATTCGACGGACAAGTTCGAAAGCCACTGCGGTTGGCCTAGCTTCGACGACGAAATAAAAGGGGCGGTAAAAAAGCAGCTTGAGACAGACGGAACCGGACGCATCGAAATTGTCTGCCAAAACTGCGGTGGTCATCTCGGGCACGTGTTCCAGGGCGAGCAATACACGGCCAAGAATACGCGTCACTGTGTGAACAGCATTTCGATGAAGCTGATTCCAGAAGGCAAAGAACTGCCAGAAGTGATCAAGGCTGACAAGGAAAAGGAATCGACCAAAGCAACTGAAAAGGGCGACAAGAAGGCCAGCACAGAAACGCCGATCCTGAAATCCGGCAAATAAGGCTTTGAGAATCCCGCAGGTTTAACCTGCGGAAGTTTAGATTTTTCGCTACGAAAGCGAGTGGTTACCAGCGTGACCCGCTGGGCAAGGAGGCTGTCTCGCTTTCTCAGTTTTGTTTTTTCACTGGCCCCCCGACGAGCTCGGAGGCCGTCTCACTTTCTTTTTGGAATTGCTTGCAATTTCAACGGGAGTGCGAGGCTCCTGCCGAGCTTGATGCTTAAATGGCTCTGCAGGAGCCTCGCCCTCCCAATTTCCCCCAAGCCAGCGGGATTTGGAGTCG
>JANPHB010000360.1:0-79970 GCA_031424235.1 Pirellula sp. | reverse complement strand
GCGAAAATTGACGCCGAGATCAACACAAAACTTGCTGCACAATCGATCACTCCCAATTCCGCTGCCGACAAACGCACCTTGATACGGCGAGCGACTTATGACTTAACCGGCCTGCCTCCCACGATCGATGAAGTGGAGGCGTTTTTGAAAAATGATTCGCCCGATGCCTTTTCGCGATTGGTGGATCGATTGCTGGAGTCCCCTCAGTATGGCGTGCATTGGGGCCGGCATTGGCTAGACGTGGTTCGCTACGCCGACACTGCAGGGGAGAACACCGACCGCCCTTTGCCTCATGCCTGGCGATATCGCAATTGGGTGATCGATGCCTTCAATCAGGATAAACCTTTCAACGAGTTCGTTCGCGAGCAGATCGCTGGCGACATTCTCGCGATCGATGGTCCGCCAGATAAGTATGCAGATCGCGTGACAGCCACGGGTTTTCTGGCGATCGGCAAACGCTATGGTTACAAAGCAGCACCCGACTATCAGTACTTGGACTTTGGGGATGTGATCGACTCGCTCGGCCGTTCGATGCTGGGACTCTCGGTGGGCTGTGCGCGATGTCATGATCACAAATACGACCCGGTTTCAGCTGCTGACTATTATGCACTCTATGGAATCATGGAGAGTACGCAGTGGGCGTTTCCCGGTGGTGAAGAGCAGAAGCGACCTGCTCACTTCCCGCCTCTTGTGCCACCCGGTGAAGTCGCGAAACTTGACAAAGCCAGGGCAGAAGAAATCGCTCGCATCGATACCGAAATCGCTGCGCTGAAACGCGAACGATCGGAACTTGATCCGGACTCAATGGCCGGCGGTGCGGACCTCGGCTTCGAAGCACAGCCATCCGGAAAGCCACCCGGCAAACCTTGGGTTAGCGCCGGTCCAATCGAGGTGACTCCCGAGGCGCAGAGTCCATTCGACCATATTCATCCTCTGGGGAAATTGGGGATTCGGCTTGGAAGTGGCCAGCCTACCGATGGCTTGCGGTACGTTTTCGAAAATGGATTGCGGGCAGCGCCAGACAAGCAGATGCACTTCACGATCGACTTTCGAACCGTCGAGACATCCAAGGAGAAGGGTGCGTTTCGGTTCTACCTCGGTCGCGGCGTCATCGAGTCGCTTGCCATCGAGTGCAGCGCGACATCAACGGAATTCGCGATTCGCAGTGGAACCAACTGGGAAGTAATTCGGCCGATAACGCCTGGCACTTGGTACACGCTGAGACTGACGATCGACCCGGTTGCGAAGAAGTACTCCGGCATTGTTGGCTCACGCAATGACTTGACGGCCTTTTTGGACAAGCAGACGGGGCCGAATTGGGACGGCGTTATCAATTGCTTCATTAGCGATGGGTTCGGGCATATCGGCGGAGCCGCCTGCGCTCGAGAACTTGACAACCTCGGACTTCGAGAAACGGCGTTTGGTGCGCCCGATTCTGGGCCAGTCGTTCCGCGAACCGTGGCCCCCAATGCTCAAGCAGGGATGGCGAAGCTGGATGCCGAAATCAAGTCGCTTACAGAACGCAAACAAACCATCTCGACCGAGCTACCTTATCCGGTCGCTTATGGAGTTGCCGAAGGAACTCCTACGAACAGTCGCATTCAACTTCGCGGTGAGCCCCATCGTCTGACGGACGAAGTTCCTCGGCGGAATCTTGAACTGCTGGGTGGCGACGCCGTTCCTGCTGGTTCTGGCAGCGGTCGACTTGAGTTGGCAAATTGGATCACCCGGCCAACGAATCCGCTGACGGCTCGGGTCTTCGTGAATCGAGTCTGGCAATGGCATTTTGGTGAGGGGCTCGTCGCAACACCTAGCGACTTTGGCTTGCGTGGCGAGCGACCGACGCACCCTGAGTTGCTTGATTGGTTAGCTGGCGAGTTTATCGCATCGGGTTGGTCCGTGAAGTCGCTTCATCGATTGATGATGAATTCGCGAACGTATCAACTGGCAAGTGTCGACAACGATGCGAACCTTGCAGCGGACCCAGGCAATCGCTGGCACTGGCGGTATACACGACGCTCGTTGGATGCGGAGTCGATCCGCGATGCGATGCTTGCGGTCAGTGGCCGCTTGGATCGAAACGTCCCTCAGTCCCATCCGTTTCCCGCGGTAGGCACATGGGGATTCACGATCCACAACCCATTCCACGCAGTCTACGATTCAAACCATCGCAGCGTGTATTTGATGGTCCAGCGGAACCGACGGCATCCTTATCTGGCATTGTTTGACGCTGCCGATCCCAACCAAAGTATTGCGTCGCGACAACCGACCACCACTCCCACACAAGCGTTGTATTTGATGAATTCCCCTTTTGTCCAAGAGGTGTCGGAGGGGTTTGCGCGCCGCGTGGTTTCTGTGTCTGGTGATGATCGGGCAAAAATGCGATGGGCATTTGAAACGACACATGGCCAAACGCCAGACGATACCGTTGTCGGTGATGCTATCGCGTTTGTGTCGGCCTATCGAGAGAAACTCGCAGGCGATACGGCAGTTGACAAGGAAATCGCGGTATGGTCGGCACTTGCGAGAGTTTTGTTGACTAGCAATGGGTTTCTTTACGTGGATTAGCATTGTTTACGGCCCAACGGGCCATCCGTTTGCCTAGCCCAGGCCAACGGCCTGGGAACCGATTTTAAGATCACACAAAGGGCCAAAGGCCCGACAGTTTGCTACCACTGACTGGACATTCACATCATGAATACAACTGAACCAACGCGCCGCGAATTCTTAAGTCGCGCATCGGGCGGATTTGGTGCACTTGCGTTGGCGGGCTTGGTTAGTGACCTTCAAGCTGCCGACAATCCGCTTGCTGCCAGGAACGGCCATCACCTTGCGAAGGCCGACCGTGTCATCTTCCTGTTTTCTACGGGTGGCACTTCGCATATCGACACGTTCAATCATCGACCGCAACTGATCGCCGATCATGGCAAGTCCATTACGGCTTCGCGATGGCTCAATAAATCGGGAGAGTTCAATCGGTTCTTGATCAAGCCACGGTTTGCTTTCAAGCAGTATGGTCAAAGCGGGAGTTGGGTCAGTGAACTGTTCCCGAATGTTGGTTCGGTCATCGACGATGTGTGTGTGCTCAATGCCATGCACTGCGAGAGCGATGGTCACGACAAAGCGACCTTGGCTGCCCACACAGGCTCGGCGCAATTTGCTCGGCCAAGCGCGGGCTCGTGGGTGAGCTACGGCCTCGGAACCGTCAATCAGAATCTGCCGTCGTTCGTGGTTCTAGCTCCCGCTGCACCTTATGCCGGCGCACAAACTTGGAGCAGTGATTTTTTGCCTGCTTGCCATCAAGGAACGCACGTCGTACCGGGTGCTGAGCCGTTGCCCAATATACGACCGCGAAATCCAAATACCGATCTGCAGCAAATGGAACTCGCTTTGCAAAGACGATTGAATCAGGCCCATTTGGCGCAGCGAGCAGCTGACCAATCACTCGATGCCCGGATCAGATCCTTTGAGACCGCCTTCGGAATGCAACGTGAAGCCCCCGAGGCCTTCGATCTATCGCAAGAAACAGAAGCCACGCTCCAACTGTACGGGCTTGAGCGTGGAGCAACGAGCGGCTTCGGCTGGCAATGCCTAGTCGCCCGCAGACTTGCGGAACGCGGCGTGCGGTTCCTCGAGCTAATCGACGTTGGATCAAGTGGCAATTGGGACTCCCACGGTGATATGGGCGATCACATACGTCTTGCGAAAGCGATCGACAAGCCGATAGCCGGTCTGCTTACCGACCTCAAACAAAGAGGCATGTTGGAACGCACGCTGGTTGTTTGGACAACCGAATTCGGTCGCACTCCATTTCATCAGCAAGCCGACCACGCTGGTCGCGAGCACCACAACTTGTGCTTCTCATCGTGGATGGCTGGTGGCGGTGTTAAAGGAGGGATCGTTCATGGCAAATCGGATGAGTATGGCATTCTGACCGCCGAGGACGCCGTCCATACCCACGACCTTCACGCCACGATGCTACACCTTCTCGGGATCGATCACGAGCGACTGACATTCCGCCACGCCGGCCGCGATTTTCGCTTGACCGACGTCCACGGACGAGTCGTCCGCGAGATTATCTCTTAGCGGCATTCGTTCGGCCGAACCACAATCTCAAATACAATGAATTAAGAATTGCAAATAGTGAGACTAGATTGAGATGATCTTTCGACAATTTCTGGCGGCCTGTGGTCTTTCGGCCATATTGGCAACCGCACTTTTGGGCCAAAGCAGTCCTACGCAAAGTGCCATCCCAAAACAGAGGCCCAATGTTCTTTTCATCGCAATGGATGACTTGAACGATTGGATCGGTTGCCTTAAGGGACATCCACAAACGATCACGCCGAATCTGGATCGGCTAGCAGCCAGCGGTGTTCTGTTCACGAACGCTCATTGTCCCGCACCTGCCTGCAACCCGAGTCGCTCGGCGGTCTTCACTGGACGCGCTCCGAATAAGTCTGGTCTGTATGACAATCGACAGCAGATGCGCGAGGTGATGCCCACCGACACGATTCTTCCTCAGTACTTTCGCAACCACGGTTATCATGCCGCCGGCTCTGGCAAACTGTTGCACTATTTTATTGACGCCAAGTCATGGGACGAGTACTTCCCTAAAGCCGAATCCGAAAATCCCTTTCCTGAAACGTTCAATCCGACAAACCGCCCCATCAATCTGAAGCTTGGCGGGCCGTGGCAATATGTGGAAACCGACTGGGGTGCACTCGATGTCACTGACGAAGAGTTCGGAGGAGACTGGGCGGTCAGCAAATGGATCGGAGAACAAGTTGGACGCAAGCACGACAAACCGTTCTTCCTCGGGTGCGGCATCTATCGACCACACGAGCCTTGGTTTGTTCCCAAGAAGTACTTCGAACCCTTTCCGCTCGAATCCATTCAGCTTCCTCCCGGCTACCGCGAGAACGATCTGGACGACGTTCCGGAAACAGGCCAGCAAGCCGCACGCAACCGATACTTCGCTCACATTCAAGAACAAGGAAAGTGGAAGCAAGGAATCCAAGGCTACCTAGCATCGATTCATTTTGCGGATGCGATGCTAGGTCGAGTTCTAGATGCGTTGGAGGCAGGTCCGAACGCGAAGAACACCATCGTCGTACTGTGGTCCGACCACGGTTGGCAGCTAGGCGAAAAGGAACACTGGCAAAAGTACACGCCGTGGCGGGCAGTGACGCGAATCCCTTTGATGGTCCGTGTTCCTGGCGAGACAAGTGAGTCTCTGCCACAAGGAACCCAAGCAGGCAGCGTCTGCGATGCGCCCGTCAACTTGCTGAGTCTCTTCCCAACGCTTGTGGACCTCTGCAAGCTTCCTGTCAAACCAGACAACGATGGCCCGAGCCTCTTGCCACTATTGAGCGAGCCAGCGACATCCAACTGGAACCATATTTCGGTCACCTTCCTCGCGCAGCCGAATAGCTATGCGGTCAGTGGACGCTCGCATCGCTACATTCACTACGCCGACGGTACCGAGGAGCTCTATGATATTCGCACGGATCCGTACGAGTGGACGAACCTAGCACGGCTGCCTGAATCACAATCTCAGTTAGCTGCCTTCCGAAAGGACGCGCCCAGCACGTTTGCGAGGAAGATCGAACCCACTGTCCAATCGCTCGCCAAGTTGACTTGGTATCCTGCCGTCAACGGTGGGGCTTTGCCTGTTTCGAAGCCCGATGGCAATCCATTTCCGGTTCATTTCATCAACAAGCGGCCTCAGCCTACAGAGCTGTTTTGGATGTCACCAGAGGGAAAGCCAAAATCCTACGGATCGATTGGCGTTGGAGAAACAAAGACTCAGCAAACACGCCCTGGTGCAGTATGGTCGGTCGGCGAAATCGATTCCGATAAAATGCTCGGACATTTCATCATCGGTGATCGAACAGCTCAAGCCGTCATTCCAGCGCCAGAGCCGAAGTGATTGTGATCCTATCAGACTACCGTAGCTGAATTCGTGAGAATTCAGAACCTAACAAGTAATAGGCTTTGTATTGCAAAGCCGACGTCATGCAGTTAGATTAATGGAATGAGTACCCGATCCATCGATCAAGCGTTAGAGGATTTAGCCGAGATTCGTTCGAGCTTGAACCGAGCCGAAACGTTTCGTGGCTATCGGTCCGCTTCGATTCTTGCGACGGCTTGCATGGCTTGGCTGGGCTGCCTGCTCCAATTTCGTTGGGTTACCCCCGAATCGCCATCGCTTTCCGATTTTTTAGGGGTGTGGATTCGCATTGCGGTGTTTTGCGCGGTGCTGAGTTTTGGTGAAGTGGTAGTGCGTTACTGGCGTTCGGGTCCCATGTTCCGACACATGACTCGGAGTGCGGTCGGTCCTATGAGCCCAGCTTTGTTGACTGGGTTTGCACTGACGGTGGTTATCGCTGGTTACGCGCAAGAGGTCGGCTGGATCTTGCCTGGACTTTGGGCCATTGTATTTGGGCTAGGTGTCGCCGCCTCGGCCCGGTTTTTGCCCAAGCTGGTCACGTTGGTTGCCTGTTATTTTGTGGTTTGTGGTTTGATCAGCATTGTACTATCAACTCGCGGGTGGGCGTACTCTCCTTGGTTGATGGGGGTGTCGTTTGGAGGTGGACAAATGTTGATGGCAGCTGTTTTGTACTGGGCCCTGGAGCGTGGTGAATGAGTCGCAACGACGAATCGAAAACAACGAAACCGGCACCTTTCGCCTACGACGGCTTAGAGCGAATCTTCCATGAGAAAGCTCGGCTCGGAATTGTAACGTGCCTCGTACGACATCCTGACGGCTTGGTGTTCCCTGAGCTCAAGTCGTTGTGCGATTTGACAGACGGAAACCTCAATCGACATTTGCATCACTTGGAGGAAGCAGAGATTGTCGAACTTGAGAAACGATTCGAAGGCAACCGGCCGCAGACTCTATGCCGCATCACCAAAGCCGGCCTGAAACGATTCACTGCTTATTTGGATCAGTTGCAAAAAGCGCTCGAAGCAGCCCGGCCAGCATCTATACCTGTCTCAGCGAAAACCACTTCGAAAAGCGGTCGATTGCGACCGAGTGCCGAAGGATTTTGAGCTACGCGCAGCAGGTTTTGTTGAAATGAACCACTAGCGGCAAGGCGATAGCCTTGTCATTAAGCGAAACCGATGCGATTTTTTCCCCCTCGCCCCGTTTCGGCAACGCTGTGAAGCATTTTTTGCAATTTATGTAGCAGATTTCGTGAGAAATCTACGTTCAATCATTCGATTGCATCAGGTTTCTCACGAAACCTGCTACGTTGCCGTTTCGGGGAGAGGTGGCCGGGGGGGGAGGGGTAGAATTGCCATTAACAAGTCTTCGGTCCAGTGATTTGTTCAGACCTTCTAAGCAAGGCAAGGAATTGCGACCACAACTAAAAACCTAAACAAAACCCAGCTCAAAACCCCTCACCCCCAGCCCCTCTCCCCTGATAGGGGCGAGGGGAGCTAAGTCAAAAAGATGAGGGTAATGACAAGGCTAGCGCCCAACAGCTATTGGACCAACGAAGCACATGAAGATGTGCTTCGTTGGTGATGAATTTACGTCAAAGCTTCGCGATGACGCACGGACTGCAAAGCAATCGTTGCATTCTGAGTTCGGATTTGTGAGAGCAAATAGCTGACGTCGCTTGACGCATAACGCCAAGCTCGATGTTGGCCGTTGCGATGGGGAACGACAGACGGAAGCCTTCCTGCGCCAGACATGATGAAATGATGATTGGCTTCGACAAAGACCGGTTCCCCTCTCGGCACCGAAAATTTGCCTAGCGACTCATACGACGCCAACGACGTTTCCAACGAATCTGGCAGTGCCACTCCCCGAGCCTCTCGCCAAAACGAGGTGTCGTCGCGATTGGATACGATGTAATGCAACAAAACGAAATCGCGAATCTCCTCATACGCAATCCGCATCCGATCGTTAAATTGCTCGATGGCTGCCTGCTCGTATAGTCGAACAGGAAGACAATCCACCAAGTCGTCCAGTGCGCGCTGGACTAAAAATATCCCCGTCGACTCCAATGGCTCAATGAAACCTGCAGACAAGCCAATCGCTACGCAGTTGCCAAGCCAACATTTTTCACGGCGGCCGATGCGCATACTCAACTCTCGCGTGGTTTTCTCTTCCGAAAGTCCTGCATGCCGAAGCAGTTCAAGTCGAGCCTCCTCCGCTGATGCGTGTTGCGATGAATAGACGTAACCGACTCCGATATTATCCTGCAATGGTATCTGCCAAGCCCAACCCGCGCTCAGCCCTGTACTAATCGTATACGGCAATACTCCTCGATCGGTGTGGTCGGCGCGCGTGACAACCGCTCGGTCGCAAAGCAATTGACTCGACCAGTCAACCCATTTCACCCTAAGACTCTTTTCAATCAGGACGCTTCGAAACCCCGAACAGTCCACATACAATTCAGCGACCAGGGACGGCTGGTCCGTGACTTGGACGGCGGTGATGGCACCGTCGCTATCCAGAGTGGCACCCGCAACATCACCCACGCGATGAACGACTCCGTCTTCGATAGCCGTTTCTCGCAGGAACTGAGCCAATTTGCCTGCGTCCAGATGAAACGCATAGTTCGAGACCACTCGCAACGAATCGCGATCGCGCGGCGCACGATGACTCTTGCAAAGCTCTCTCTGCAAACTGAAGTCCGTATAAGAAGTACCTTGATCAAGCCAACCTTCAAGCAGCCCACGCTGCCAAAAGTGAATCAAATCCACTCCGTCTAGCCGAGCACCGCAAATTCCAAATGGATGCCAGTAGTGATGATGCTTCGTAACCCAGTTATCAAAGCGAATAGCAAGCTTGTAAGTGCCACCTGTTCGACGAAGGAACTCGTCCTCGTCGATGCCCATGTTCTCAACCCAATCGATCAACGAAGGGATCGTCGCTTCCCCGACGCCAATTGTTGGAAGGGTGCTGGACTCAATGAGGGTAACTCGGCAGCCCAACCGCCGACGCAAAGTCGCAGCCGCCATCCAGCCAGCGGTACCTCCGCCAATGATAGCAATATGCCCGAGGTGTCTATTTCCACTTGGACCAATTTGATTCTGTTGGCTTCCCATCGTTTGTTTTTAGCAAAACAATACACCAGAGAGAAAGGGCAATCTAGCCAAAACGGGGGATTGAGGTGGCGGCGGTGGTCTCGCGAGTTGGAGTGCACTGGGCTGCATACGCTAGCTGAATAAACTGGATAGGCTGGACTGTTTCCGTTGGCCGTAATGTGGTAAAACGCACCGCAGCCTCAAGGATGATTGATTCCGGTATCACAAGAACCGGGATTCAAAGTTGGCTAAAAAAGGTCGTTCCTGGAGGAACGCCGCGACGAAACCCGAATGGATTTGGGACATTATTGTGAACATCGAAACTCTCCTCGAGAGCCTGCGCCGGCACTCCGCAAAGAAGTTACTTCAAAAGAACTCACTGCGAAAACGAGTTCGGAAGTCTCGCTCACGACGCACCCATTTCGAGTCCCTAGAGCCTCGCGTCTTGCTGGCTGTCGATTACTCCGTGGGCGCCTTTCACGATCTTGAGCTTGCCTATGAAAGCGCAGTCGGAAATCTTGTCATCCGCGATCGCAGCAATCCAAGTACGGTATTGCTGACTCAGCACGTTACGTCCGATGAGATCGTGACAATCACGGGTTCAAGTACCGCCGATACGCTTGAAATTGACGCGTCGGCAGCTTCGTTCACGATTCTGTTTACAGGTGCCGGCGGCAACGACATGCTGGTCGGACCCAACGGAGACAATCGTTGGGAGATCGTTGCCTTGAACCAAGGCAAGATTAACGACACGATCTCGTTTACTGGCGTCGAGAACCTAACAGGCGGTACAGGCAAAGATGAATTCCTTTTCGGACATGTCTCGAACGCAACGGGATCGATTGGTGGCAGTATCGATGCCGGCGCGGGCTCGGACACTCTCGACTACAGTGCATACTCAAGCGCAATCTCCGTCGACATTGGTTCGTCCACGGCTACCGGTACGGGCGGAGCTACTGCTTTCGAAGCCATCATCGGTAGCGCGAACACTGCCGACACGCTGATCGGACCAACCACCGATGCGCGTTGGACGTTAAGCGACGCGAACGCGGGTGAGATCCGAGACAGCGTGACCTTTGAGTCCATCGAAAACTTGCGGGGAGCAGCGAACAACCGAGATACGTTCGTTTTTGAAGCCGAAGGCAGCCTATCCGGCACCATCGACGGAGGTTCCGCAGGTGCTGATAATCTGCTTGTCTCCAAAGGTGCCGATCTCGACTACGCCCATATCAACGTCGTTGACCAAAACACCGCATCCGCAACACTGTTCACGAAAACCATCAACTTCACGAACATAAAACCGATCCTTGCCGGAACGGTTGCCGCACGCAAGGTGTTCGGCAGCGGCTTCGACGACCATTTCGTTCTAGAATCGGTCGATGCCTCCAATCTCCAAATCCGGAGCACCGGAGCGGATTTTTATGATGTCGCCAACAGTACACTCGTGCCTATTTTGGCCTTCGCCAACCCGACCACAAGCTTGACCGTCGAGCTAGGCGATGGCAAGGACTCCTTTACCTTGGGCGCAATCAACGCGGCCTTCACCGCCAGCCGAACCTACGACGGCGGCGTTGGTGATAATACTCTGAATGGAAGTGACAGTGCAAACACTTGGAGCATCACCGGTGTAAACACCGGATCGCTCAACACAACAACCAGCTTCTCCAACGTTGAAATCCTCGTCGGCGGCAGCGCTCAAGACAACTTCGTCTTTGCCAGTGGCGCCTCGGTCGACGGATTCGTCGATGGCGGTAGCGGCGGAGTCGATACACTCGACTATCACCTTGTTTCCACCTCGACCACCTTAGAACTCAACGATGGCAACAAGAATATCGACAATGTGATCGGCGGCTCTGGCGTCGACACCTTGGTCGGCATCTCGAAAGCCGACAATATCGTTTGGACGATCAACGCCACGAACTCTGGCTCCATCGTGAGCACTTCGACTGCAACGATGGCACTCAACAGCGACACGACCGTCGATACCGCCGCAGAGACGCTAAGCTTCCCCTTTGATCAAACGTTTTTCGATGGGCAAACCGTCACGTACCACAGCACACTAGCCAACGTCGGCGGCCTCGCCAATGGAACGAGCTACCACGTTTTGGTTGTGGATGCTGAAACGATTAAGCTTACTAGCACACCAGCATCGGTCGTCGACCTTAGCGACAAAGCCTGGTCCACCGGCACTCGTAGCCTTGAGCGAACTTCTCCGAGTTCTATAACCGTTTCTTTCAACAATGAAGAGATCGAGGGAACGGATAACACAATCGCGTTCGAGAGCAATCACGGCCTCAGCGACAATGACCAAGTAACGTACAACTACACAGGCGATGGCGATGATAGTAACCTGACCAACGGAACGTCGTATTTCGTGCTCGTAGTCGATGCAAAAACAATCAAGCTCTTAACGGCAGCTCCTGCTGTCATTGCATTATCGGGAACCGGGGCGGCCAACTGGCCCACCGGCGCATCATCGCTCGATGATTTGCAAACGGTAGGCAACGTGAGCTTCAGCGGGTTCGAAAATCTGACCGGCGGTAGTGTCGATGATGACTTCGTATTCACATCGAATTCGAATGTGTCGGGTGCAATCGATGGTGGCGCGGGCGATAATACGCTGAACTATGCGGCGCGCACTTCAGTTCTGACGATCAACCTGGGCGATGGCAGTGTCAGCAACATCGGAAGCATCACTTCCGGAAGCAATTCTGGCGATTCCCTCATCGGCCCAGCTCAAAATGTTTTGTGGAACATTACGGCGGCGAATGCCGGTTCGGTTGCTGGGGTAGTGTTTGCTTCCTTCGAAAACCTAACGGGTGCTGCCAACAATCAAGATGGATTTATCATGCGCGCTGCGGGCAGCATTAGCGGGACCATCAGTGGCGGTACGTCAGGGCACGACTCCTTTGCGATTGAGAATCCAGCGACACCCGGCAATCTGGCAGTTGTGATTCCAAATGCCGGTGGAAGTGGGACCGTGGCATCTAACGCAATCTATTCCGGTACTGCCGCTGTCACCTTTGCTGGGATGGAGGACTCTTTTTTCGCCGATACGTCGGTTGTTGGCACCGTCACGCTCTTTGGAACTCCTTTTCAAGACACAGTAACATTGTCCCTCACCAGTTCCACGATCACGCTGACGGAGACCAGCTCAAGCCGATTCTTTTGGGACAATTCCACTTCGGCATTCGCTCCAAAGACGTTTAACTTCGCAGAGTCGGGTGGCTTGCTTGAGACGAGCCTCGGCCCCGACGACATACTGACCTTGGGTGCATTTTCCCCAAACCAAAAAACCGATCTTATTCTCGATGAGTCGGACTACCATTTCACTGCGGACGTTTTCACTCGCGGAGGACGACTCAGTGTTGTCGCCGACAGCATCACCGTCGATCCCAATATAACCCTTTCAACCCGTGCTACCAATCTATCTGGAACCTCAACGTCGGACTCCGGCGATATTTTGCTGTCTAGCAATTCAATCACAATAGGCCATGATGCTCAAATTTTGGCCTACGACGACCGTTCTTTGGCCAGCGTTGACCCGAAAGGCTTCCCCGCCTCGATCGATGGTCTCGCGTTCCCCGTCGTTCGACTCAACTCCTCCATTCCACTCGTCGGCGGCGATGAAGTTCAAGTTTGGAAGCCAGGTACTGTCCACTACAACGTCGAAACAAAAACCAACGGCGCAGGGACCGGATTGACTGTGGACATCGTAGTCAACGCAAATGGCCATCCTGAGTTGCTCCTGCACGATCATGGCTCAGGCTATGCAGACAATGATAGTGTCTGGGTTGAAATACAAGCCTTGGGAATCAAAGATTCGATTTCGAAATCGCTTTTGAAATTTACCGACGTGGAAGGTGTCAATAAGGACGAATATGAAAAAAGCATCGACTACAACGTCGTGATCGATGGTGGAAACACGGCCAAAGTCGCCACCATGGCCGTCAATGGACTATTGAACAAAGGTGGTGACATCGCTTTGTTCGCCGTGCATCACAAATTCGATCAAGGGGCATTTGGGACCCAAACCACCGACGCAACCATCACGATTGGAGCGAACACGCTGATTCATGGTCGACAGGTCGCCATCCGAGCCGACGCGGACAATCTTGATCCGTCTACGCTGTTGACCACTCCGGCGAGAGTCGAAGACCAAAAACTGAGTTTTGGTCCGGTCACCTCCAACTACGGGCAACAAATCCAAAGCAAGGAAAGCCCACTCGAACTCACGATTTCCAAGATTTTGAAACTGCGTCCGTTTGTTGGCATCGGAATGGTGGAAGCCCACTCCACCGTATCGATCGAGGCCAATGCTCAAATCATCGCAGACTCGGACGTCGCCATCAGTAGCAAGGCGCGTTCGGCGGTAGCTTTGACGATCTTTGGTTTTGGAGTTGGGTTTGGATACTCGCGTTCCGAAGCGGACTCAATCATCACGATCGCGGCCAACGCTTCCATCCAAGCTGTCGGCAACGTTCAGATCCTTTCGATCGCAACCAACGAGATGGACCAATCGGTCAAGGTAAGCGGTCTGAATGCATCGCCCACTCAAATTGCAGTTTCTATCACGGAAACCTACTCGCATTCGACCATAACCATTCCCAGTACCGCATCGATTGTCGCCACCAACGGCGATGTTCAGATCGTTTCCAGCAACACCAAGCAAATCAGCAACTTAGCCAAAGGCACGGCAGATTTCAGCCCTGTCGCGATCGGAGTCACAGTCGACCTGTCGGAAGCAACTTCGGACACCCTCGTAGATGGCAGTATCACCGCTGGCGGAAATGTTTCGTCGGTCGCGCTGACCAGTAGCGATAAAAACCGAAGCAGTTCCGACGCCTCCATCGGGACAGGATTGGTCGACAAGCTCAAGCGTAAGTACGACCCGCGATCGATTGTTCGCAACAAAGCGATCGCCAAAGGTCGATCTGCTCTAGGAAATCTCATCGGCGACAACAAGGTAGGGAAACTGATCAAGGGTGACCCCAACAACCCTTCCAGTACGAAGTGGGCGAAACTAGGGGCTTCGGCGGCTGTTAGTGTTACTGAGCATTCCAATTCCGCAACAAGTCGCATTGGTACGACAGCCAGAATCGATGCAGGCGGCAGCATTACGATTCTCGCCGATGTAGTGGATCGCCCCGACATCTTGGCGACGACGAAGGTCCAGGCCGGAACGGATCCTGTCACGAGGACAGAAACTCCGAAGAAATACGCAGGGGCCGTCTCTGTCGCGTTCGGACAGAATACAAACACCGCCATTGCGGTGGTCGCGGCCGGAGCAGAGCTTGACGCAGTCGGTTCCATCAATGTCCTTTCCAATGCGATCCTCCCATATGACTTCCCTCTCGAAAGTCTACTAGGAGTCAATGACGGGATTGGCCGAATTGCCGAAGTTCTCGGCTCAACCAACTTCGGTGCAACCACCAGTTGGGCTCGCAGCAGCGCCGAGGGAACGAAATTCGGTGTTGCAGGCTCGGCAAACGTCTTGAAACTGGACACAACCGCCAATGCGTCCATCGATACCGGAGCGAAGATCAACAAAAAGCACCCATCGGCAGTTGCCGGTGACGTCAACGTAAAAGCCTCAACGGATCTTCAAATCGTCAACCTCGCGGGCAATTTCAAGCTCTCCGGCCTTTCCAAGAATGGTGGAGCTGGTGGCGGCGGTTCCTTCGGTGGCGTTTTCTATGACACGGTCACAACTGCCACGATCGGAGCTGGAGCACTAATCGATGCCGCCAATCTCGATGTGGAAGCGAAAACGCACACCATGAACATCTCCGTCGGCATCACTGGCGGAAAAGCCAACACGTACGCCATCAGCGGTGCGCTCAACTGGGTCGAACTCAACGACCGAACACTCGCCCAAATCGATGACGGAGCAGTCATTAACGCGACTGGCACCGTGGATGTCAATGCA
Source organism: Pirellula sp. (assembly GCA_031424235.1). Taxonomy (GTDB): domain Bacteria; phylum Planctomycetota; class Planctomycetia; order Pirellulales; family Pirellulaceae; genus JBKCUI01. The sequence goes on along the minus strand of JANPHB010000360.1, from coordinate 64,999 downwards.
AACGATGACTTGTTTAATTTGAACATCGCTGGCGGGGTTACGATTGGCAAGAGCGTTGGTTTCGGACTCACCGGCGCAGTGAATGTGATCGAACGCAACACACAAGCTATCACAGGCAATCGCAAAACCATTTTGGGTAAAGGTGATTTCTCGCCTGGAACCGGCGTCAGTGACACCAGCAATGTGATCAACCTCGGTTATGCCCACGGCTTCGCAAATGGAGATGCCGTGCGCTACAGCGATGGGGGCGCCGTTCGTGCTATCGGTGGTCTGACGGATGGTGCAACCTACTTCGTCACCGTCGTGAGCCCGATCTCGATCAAGCTCTCGACGAGTGCCTCCGATTTACCAGGCACGGTTGTCGATCTCACCGCCACTGGCAATCTCGATGTTAGCCACAATCTGAGCCGTGCCTTCAATCCGGCTACCGCAGTAAACAATACCACCGACGGTATCGACCTTGGCTATGCACATGGACTCACAACTGGCCAAAAAGTCAATTACAGCCATGGTGGCGCTCAAAACATCGGTGGGCTCGAAAACAAAACAGATTACTTCGTGATCGTCGTTCCCAATTCGAACGTAATCAAACTCGCGTTGACCCTAGACGATGCGTTACGAGGTGTCTCAATCGATCTGGACAAGTCCAAGGCGACAGGCTCAGCACACTCATTTGGCGTTCCATTCCGAGCCGTGCCTGTCATCGATGCAACCACCAACCGGATCCAAGTCTCAGGTTCGCGAGCGTATTACAACGGACAAGCCGTCGTGTACGACAACGGTGGTGGCACAAGCATCGGTGGCTTAACCGACGACAACGGTACGACCAAGTACTACGTGAAAGTGATCGATGCTGCGACGATTCAACTCTATTCCGAACCAGCTTTGACAAATGTGATTTCGCTCAATCCTAGCGCTGCAACGGGAGTCAATCATACCCTCGTCGATTCAATCGATCTCAATGGCAACCTGAACGCAGGGGGCAAAAAAACGATCCATGCCGCCAACGAAGGACGTATCGTCACCGCCACCTTGGCCGCATCCAAAACCGACGATACTCCAGCCGATCCTCTCGCGCCAGCAGCGAGCGGAGGGGCCAAATTCGGAATCGCCGCCTCGGGCAGCGCTTCGATCAACGTAATTCACGATGCGACCGAAGCCACGCTCCTCAACGCCAACCTCACCAGCGCCAATGGATTGAGTCTCCTCGCAGAAAACAAAACCCAGGACACTGCAGTATCCGGTGCAGCCGCCCTTTCCACCAACAAAAAGAAAGCCGCGGGCTTGGCCGGTGCTGTCACCGTCAACAAAATCACCAATGAAACGCATGCTTCCATCCAGCACTCCACACTGACCAACGTCGGCGCTGTGACGGTCGAGTCGGATGCATCGGGCAAAATCCTTTCCATCGCTGCAGGATTAAGCGGTGCCGCGCGTGGCGTAGCCGTGGCTGGCTCAGTGGCCATCAACTCGATCGACAGCGATACGACCGCCGTCATCGCTGACGGATCAAGCATCGCGGGAACAAGTCAAAGCGTTAGCTTGACCGCGGATGACACAGCAACGATCACGACGGTGGCGGGCTCTATCGCTTTCGGCGGCAAAGCAGGTATCGGTGCTGGGATCGCCATCAACAAGATCAACGGCGGAGCACAGGCTCTCGTTTCCGATTCCGATATCGATGTCTCAGGTGCTTTGTCGATCCATGCAACGAACGAAGCCAATATTACTTCCGTTGCGGCGGGTTTGGCTATAGCTGCAAACACAGGTTCCATTGAAAGCTTGCCCGGTTCCAGCGTCAATGGAATCGCCGCCGCTCTCGGACTCTCAATCAATACGATTGATGCAGACAATCGAGCGAGTATCACCAATTCCACCAACACCATTACCGCTGGTAGCCTCTCTGTTATCGCAACAGACGATTCTAGCATCACCGGCGTAGGCGGCGGAGTCGCTATCGGCCTGGCAAAGGGAGTGACAGCAGGTGCAACTGCGGTCGCCGCCGGCGCAGGCCTAGCCTTCAATGGTATCGATCACAAAACGCGAGCGACGCTTGACAATGCAAAACTCTCGATCGCAGGGGACGTCTTGGTCAACGCAACTTCCGAAGGAACGATCGACGCGCTCGCCATTGCCGGTGCTGCCGCCGTCGCGATCGCAGGGCCAAAGGGAGCAGGCGTTGCCCTCGCCGGGGCCGCTGCCGGATCGTTCAACTCCATCAACCAGACCCTCGAATCGTTAATAAACAATAGCACGGTAACCACCACCAATCTCGGTGACGTCGAAGTCTTGGCCTCCGACACAGCAATCATTACGGCCGATACCGGTGGCGTTAGTGTTGCGATCGCTGCTGCAGCCAAGGGAACAGGCGTCGCCGCTGCCATCGGAGCTGCCGTCTCCGTCAATCGTATCGGAGCAGACGACGACGTCGCCGGTTCGGGTTCGATTGCAGCCCGGATCAACAACAGTACCGTCAACAGTGCTGGAAACGTCACCGTTCATGCAACCACTTCCTCCACCATCGATACCCTTGCCATCGGTGGTGCAGGCAGTGTCGGCGCTAGCAGCACATCGGCCGGCATCTCACTTGCCGGTGCCGGAGCAGGTAGTTACGCAAGTATTCGACAAAACGTGACCGCTGAAATTGTTGCCGCTTCCGATGTCACCGCTATCGGAACGCTGGATGTTTCCGCAAGCGACCAATCGTCGATCCGTGCAGACGCGATCGGTGCTGCCATCGCAGTGGGGGGCAGCAGCTCAGGCACTGGCTTCGCCGGTTCCATCGGTGTCTCCATTGCAAACAACCGAATTGAAAACAATGTCAAAGCTCGGATCGATTCGAGCACTGCAGCGGCAGGTAAAGTCCAAGTCGACGCGCGATCGTTTGGTCGTGAAAAAATGCGACTTGCTCAAACGGGAGCTATCGCGGTAACCAATGCACAACTCGACGACGCAACACAAAAAGCAACCGATCTTGCCACAACTCCATCCGTGGATGAATTCGCATTGGACTCCACCGATGACGCTTCGATTCTCGAAAGTCTGTATCGACAAGTATCCGGCATCGGTCCAACAGCGACTTTGCCAACCAACATTCCGCGATCGCTAAAACTGACGCAACTGGCAACCAAGCTGATCCCCAATTCGGCCGATCCGACCAAACCGATACGTATCGGCACCTCTTGGCTGCTCACGGACGAGCTCCATGGCACTGCTTTTGTGATCAATCAGGTCGATAGCGATTTGGTTGTCTACGAAAACTCGATAACAGCCATGGTTATAGCGGCTTCGGTCAGTGTTGGGGCTGGCGGTGGCAACGGCTTGGCGTTATCAGGCGGCGGCGCTTCGACGGAAAACATCGTGACGTCCAATGTCAACGCCAGCGTCGAAAAATCGGTCCTCACAACCATCACGACCAACGGCGGCTCAGGCGACGTCATCGTCAATGCGCACAGCACCTCCGGAATCATTTCGACGGTTGTTGCGGCATCGGCTTCGGTGGGAGCAAGCACCAGTGGAAACGGAGGCGCCCTCTCGATCGGCGCCGCAATTGCCAAAAACTCCATCGGTTATGTTGATGGAACTCGCGACGCATCTTTGATTTCCGCTTTGGTCGATGACTCCGAAGTCTATGCGGCGGGCGATGTCACTGTTCAAGCCCTCAATCAAGCAACCATCGGGACCACGATTATCGCGGTTTCGGCAGCCGTAAGCGGAGCTTCCAGCAACGCGCTCAGCCTAGGTGGCGCAGGAGCTTCAGCAGTCAATCAAATCGGGATCGATACGCTCGCCAAAATCAGCAAGATCAAGGCCGAAAAGTTCCGTTCGCAAGACGTATTGGTGTTTGCGAACGACAAATCCTCGATTCAAAGTTTGGCCGGCGCAGCGGCCTTGGCCGTTGCTGCAAGTAGCGGCAATTCGGGAGCATTGGCTATCGGAGTAGGACTTGCAAAGAATATCATTCATTCGAGTGCATTGGCCCAACTCGACAATGTCGTGTTCGAAAAGACGAGCACGGAACCGGTCCTGGTCAAGCCTGCAAGCGGTGCGTTGCCAGACGATATTCGCAGCTTCAGCTACCGCGACTTCGCTGTGGGGAACATCACGTTGACGGCCCTCACCAGCGGATCAATCGACTCGGTCGCATTCGCGGCTTCTCTGGCGGCTGGATTCGGTACCAACGGCGTGGCGTTAACAGGTGCTGGTGCAGAAGCCACCAATATCATCGGTGGTCCAACTGAGGCGACGATCACCAACAGCCGAATCGCAAACAATGGCAAAGTCGATTTGAATGCGAGCTCCAGCTCCGAAATATACTCGGATGTGCTTTCGATTGCCGTTAGTCTCGCTGGAGGAACATCGGTCGGCGTTGGTGCCTCGATCGGCGTTTCGCTGTCACGCAATTTGGTCGGGTACGACGATAACGCATGCGTCTCGGTTACCCACTCAGGCAACTTGCCCCGAACCACCATTATCCATCCTAATGACACCCTCCAGATAGCAAGCGGTCCTGGTGCGGGTGACATTTATCAGTACATCGGAAGCGCCACGTTGTCCGATCCTGAGCCGACGGCCGCGAATTCCAATTGGCTCGCAAAACTCGATTTCAACGACGCGACCAAATGGCAGTTGTGCAATTTGTTTGCACAAGGGGGCAACGTGCGGACTCGATTTGTCAATTCCTCAATCGTTTCAGCCGGTGACCTGACTGCAGATGCGATTGCAAACCAAAAGATCGTTTCGCAAGTAACCAGTGGCAGCGCAGCCATTTCGGGTGCTGGCACTGGAGCAATCAGCGTCAGCGGGGCCGGCGTCGGAGCCTTGAACCGAATCGCCATGAACGTGGGCGCCACGATCGATGGCGACAGCAACACCGTCAATGCGGTCACGACGCTAACCTCATACAAAGGGCCGGATGGCGTGATCATTTACGGAGGTTCCGATACCGGCATCGCATCGGTTCGTCCCAATGCCTTGAGCACATCGTTTGTCGGCTCTGGCCTTCCGACGATCCATGTCCGTTCCGTTGCGTTGACCGCTAGCGACACGTCGGCCATCGATTCGCTGGCCGCAGCCGTTTCCATCGCAGCCGCATTTGCCGGTTCGGGAGCAGGTAGTCTTGCCGTCAGCGCTTCAACAGCCGAAAACCGCATCGACAACACCGTCGAAGCTAAGATCATCAACGCGACCCATGGTGTCTTCACCTCGGGGTCCAGCGATGTTGGCTCCAACTACAATATTACCGCCGAACGCCGAGGGGACGTGAAGCTGGTGGCCGTCGAAGACGCAACCATTCAGTCCGTTTCGTTTGCAGCCTCACTCGCTGCAGCGGCAGGTGCAATCGCGGTCTCCTTGGCGGGCGCTGGTGCCACCGCTCTCAATGTCATCAATGACCATGTTAGCTCCGAAATCGTCGACTCCTTGGTTTCCGCTTATGGAAAGACGGCTGTTTCGAGCGATGGCGTAACCGTCGGGGTCACCTCCGCGGACATCGCCCTTAGCGCAACGAACACATCGACTATCAAATCTGAGGTCATCGCAGTCTCGGCTGCCATTGCTGGTGGCACATTTGCGGGTGCAGGTTCGATTGGAGTGGCACTTGCCAAAAACCTCGTTGGGACAAGCGGTGCTGCCTCCGGCGCCAACTCGCATGGCACGTACGCGGCGATCATCGACTCCGATGTCTCTGCCACGGGTGACATTTCTCTCGATTCCATCCGAAGTGAGACGGTTCAAACACTCTCCGCAGCTGGCAGTGTTGCCATCGCTGTTGGAATCGGTGGAGCTGGAAGTGCGACCGGGACAACGAGCACAACCATCCTGGCTGGCGACACCCACGCATGGATGAGCAACTCGTCGGCCGTCGCAGGTGGCGACGTTGAACTCAGCGCCGATTCAAAGTCCAAAGTGACTAAAGCCGTTGCCGTAGGGGCATCCGTAGCCGTTGCGGTTGGAGCTCTCAGCGTGGCCGTAACACTGGTCGAAAACTCCCTCGACAACGATGTTCGTGCCAAGATCGAGGGATCGGCTTCCAATCACGTGGCAGCCGTCGGGAATATCTCAGTGCTCGCCAACGGCAGCGACATGTCGATCGACAACGTCACGGGCATTACAGCATCCTTGTCCGGAGGCCTCGTGACCGCTAGCGCTGGTGGTATGTCGCTAGCCAATACGATCGACAATACCATCGATTCGCATATCTCCGGTGCCATCGAAGTCCATGCGGCAGGGAATGTGGCTGTCCGTGCCGACGAAACCGCCTTGATCAATGCCGATGCAACGGCGGTTACTGTGGCCATCAGCTTAGGAGCAGCGGTTGGCGTTGCTACGGTTGACAACCGAATCACCAGCGTTTTGTCTGCTGCAGTCACCAATGCCACCCTCTCGGGGACCGACGTCGACATCATCGCCACCAGCAATGCCAGGATCGAGAAAACCACAACGGCCGGTGTGGCAGCGTCCCTCGTCGGGGTAACAACCAACTTGGCCAACGCAAATGTCGCCACCCAAGTTTCGGCAACCGCAACCGGAGCGGACATCACCGCCAGCGAAGACTTCACGATCCAAGCCAAGGCGAACAATTTCGCCCGAGCTACCGCCAACGGCGGTGCCTTCGGAGCGATCGCAGTCGGTTTCATGCGGGCTAATATCGATCAAGGAAGCTTATCCAACGGAAGCCCCGAAGTCCTTGCTGAAATCGGCGCCGGCACATCCATTCGGGCTAGCGGCGTCAACTTGGGCGCCCAGTCCAAGGACGACTTGCTAGCCAAGAGCGTTGCAGCGGCGGGTGGTGCCATTGCCTTAGGCGGCGCCATCTCCAATGTCGCCAGCAATCAATCGACCCTGGCACACATCGGCAACGGCGTCACCATCGATGCCAACGCCATCAACATCACTTCGTTCGCGGACCAAAACGCAGACTCCTCAGCCGATTCGCTCACCGTGGCAGCAGCTTCTGGCGCGGGAGCATCTACGACGAACACCGTACTGGGCGACACGACCGTGACGATCGACAGCCACGCCCAGCTCCACTCCAATGTCTTCACCATCGGCGCTAACAATCTTGTCAAAAAGGGTGGCAATGTCGGCGCGAACAACATTCGCGGAGGATCGGTAAGCGGCGTAGCCCAGGTCAATGTGATCAGCAAATCCGATATTGGAACCACTTCCAACCGACTCGGCGCTTACGTCAACATCAATCCCAACGCAGTCATCGAAGTCACCGGCAATAACAACGCTCCAGGCATCCTGCAGATTCAAGCGGCGACCAAGGCAGATGCTCTCGATAGCGTGCGATTGGAAACCGCTTCTGGCTATTCGCTCACCGTCGCCCTCTCCGAATTGGCATCGAACACCGACTCCAAGATCAATCTCAACGGTGCCACCATCGTCAACCGAAGCGGTGATGTCAGCATTGCAACCCAAAGCGATATCGGCTTGCGTTCCAGTAGCAATCTCTTCTCCGCAGCCGCAAACGCAGCCGCAGGAGCCAACGCGAAATCCAACTCCAATGTCGACAACACCATTTCCGTCAGTGGCGCTACCATTCGTGGTGCTGAAGTCCGACTCCAGTCAGGCCGTAACAGTTTTCAAGTTCCCAACTTGCTGAGCAACTTCGCCAACATCGACGTGACCACCGTTTCGCTAGGGCCATCCATCTCCATTGGAGTCCCTGAATCCAAGATCGACTTCCTCAATAAACTGGACATCGTTGGTAATTCCAAGGTCGAGGGCTTTAAAGATGTGATCCTAATTTCCGAGCTCAACACTGGAATCCCGGCCAGAGCCAAGACAGATGGCTTAGTCTTGTCGTTATCAGGCCTTCCCTACGGCTATCCCGTATCCGGTGCTGGCCAGCATGTCGGGGACACATCCGCCATCAACGTCTCTTCCGACTCCCACATCACCGCCGGAATTTACAATCAGTCTGCCTTGTTGATTCGAAGTGTTCCGCTCGATGGTCTCAACCCAAACCGGTTGACGTTGACCAATCCTCAACTTGCAGGCAGCGCTCAAGACCCAGGGCTGTTTACGCCAGCCGACTACGCCGCGGTTGACGCCCTCGGTTTCACTCTAGATCCACAAATTCCATATCACTACGCACCGCTGTCCGTTTCGAAGATATCGCTTGACGTTAGCATCGACACAATTGTCTTGGTCAAGGCAGGCAGCAACGCTGGCGGAGTTGTTGGACACTACTATCGCTTCCAACCACGTGACTCCAAAGGAAATCTTCTCACCAACTTGGAAACGGAGGCAATGGTTTTGCAAGACCAGAACTTTGCCGACACTTCGAATTGGTTGGACATCGGAACGGCACTTCCCTCTGGCTACGACCCAGCCATTGATCCACCGGTTTACGATAGCGACTACACAGCTGCCTTCGAAGCCAGTTTGAACGGCAAGTTCTACCTGATTAAAAACCCAAATCTACCAAGCCCCACACTTTCCTATCGCAACGTAGGCAATTTGCTCATCAAGCAACGCGATCAAGTCCTGGCCTGGATGGCTTCCCATGCGAATAATCCAGAAGCCATCGCTCGCTACCAAGTGCAACTCGAGCAAATCGATAACACGCTCGCGGATCTTGGTCTGGTGACCCAAGAAACGGTCAACGGCGTTACCAAGCAAACCATCCAAGATAGTTTCGATGCGATGTTCTTGGAGCTTCCGGGGATCTATGCGGCTCCAGGCTCAGTCTTCATGGAAGCCAAACCGAATCAAGTTACCAACAATGGTGTGGTCCAGGCGCGACAAGGTGCCAGCATCATCGTGAATAACGCATCGCCGTTTGTTCCGATTGTGAATGACGTTATCGTCAAAGACAATCGCCGCGTCGCGGTCGTCAATCAAGAACTCAAACAGTTTACGCCAGGCAACGTTTTCCTTAATTGGATCGTGCAGGGAACAGAAGTAACCGGCGATGGCTTCGGCACCAGTACGATTACCGTGACACACAGCCCGTCGGTCGGCAACTTCCAAATCCCCGCCCTTCCAGCACAAGTCATCAACGACATGTACATCGACGGGGGCGTCATCAACGAAAACGGTTCCGTCTCGATTGCAAACCCCGTCGGCAGCATCAACGTGAGCGGTGAAGTCCGAGGGGCATCCGTCACGATCAACTCCGGCAAAGACTTTAACCTCAACACCGAAGATTGGGTGCACACCAATCGTGACCCTCGCCAATACATCAACTACCAACCACTCCGGGCGGACGTATTCAATAATGCAGGCAGCACTCGATTGGGTCCCGACTTCCCAACTGCCGCCAGCGTCGTCGTTCCAGCCTTCAAAACGATCAAAATCTTCGGCATAAGTGTTACTGTCAAGGATGGTAGCAGCAATGCGAACTTGCAAACATCGATCAACAAGGATGAATCTCAGATTCTCGCTCAAGGTGCGATTTCGATCACCGCTCGCTACCTCAACATCAACGGCTTGATCCAAAGCGGCGTTCAAACCATCACGTTGGGCATCGCCTCCAATTTCCATCCGAGCCGATCTACCAGCTCGCTCACGGACTCGAAAAACAACCCTCTCCCAGGCATCAGCTTCGGCGACAACTCCGATGCTATTGCTGATGTTCCAGTGAGAGGCTACTTCGACTTGGCCAAGCAATCGATCATCGTCAACAACATCACTCCGGCAGGTGGTCGGGTCACGTTGGCAGGCCAACTCCTTTCTACAGGTCACGGCAAGATCGTAGCGGCGTATGGTTACGCCAGTATCAATATCAACAACCAAAGCCCCTTCACGCTCGTCATGAACAAAGTCGATGCAACCAAGAACCGCATCGGCGAGATCATCTTGATTGACAGCTCCTTGCAGACCAAAACCGTCTACACCCGCGATGCAAACGGGACCATCGAAACCCACTACAAGGTCAACCAAAGCAATCCCATCCTCACTGGTCCACGCGGCCAAGTGTCGGGGCTCAACTATCAGCTCGTAGGAACGCAAACGGGGCTAACGCCAGCCCAAGCGTTGTACTATCCCGGCGTCGATAACCAAACGACAGCAACCTCAGCCAGCAGCGGCAACCTGCAATACGTTTGGGTCGAAGGCCAAGAAAAGACGAAGGTCCAAGTCAGAAAGTATGAAAAGAAGTCCTTCAATCTCTTCGGCGATAATGCATTCGGCGATTTGCTTGTCAAAGACGACAGTTACAAATGGGAAACGATCAATTTCCGCGATGCGCAGCCAATTCTCGAATCGGAAGTTGTCTACTCCCCGAAACTGCTTCCCAACGGTTCCCCTGACCCTAGCGATCCGCTGTCCTACACGGTGGGCAAAGCCTACACAATCGAATATTCGCAGACTCCGGATCGAGACGTCGACTTGGTACCAGGCACGACGATCATTCATGTCGTAGACAACATTCCGCCTGAACGGGGTATCCAGGGGCACTTCTATCGATTGAAAGCGGACGTAACCACCCAACTCTCCTCGATCCTCGCAGACGAAAACTACAAAGACACAACGCGTTGGGAGCATTTCACATCCAATCCTGGCTCCGATGCAGACAACGCCAACAGCGACTACGAAAACTTCTCGCAAGACGTGAAACGGTGGTCTACTGGTGGAGGTTGGCTGCGCAAGAAGACGCTTCACACCGAAGTCACAACGATCTCCGGCCTGACCGACTACTACACCCATTCGTTGAAAGCGGATTACCCGATCGAGATCGCTTTCGTGGGCTCCACTGGGACGCCATCTCTTACTGTCAACAGCGTTGGCAACATTGTCTTGCAAGGGGACGTTGATGTTCCAAGCGGCACTCCTGTTGTCGTTAACTCCTCAAATGGCAGTGTCTTTGGCGCAAGCACTGTTGGTTTTTATGGCAGCACGCCTCGCCTCACCGTTGCTGGGGACGTTAATGTCAACGTCGAAACCGGCAATCAACCGCTATGGATTCAAGCGGGCGGCAATGTCATCGTCGACGGCATCACGAATTCGATCGGCGTGCCTGGCGGCGCAGGCGAAGGTTCCGCGGCCAATCAAATCGAAATCGAACAAATCGATGCCTCGGGGGACGTTTTTGTCTACGCAGCAGATGGAATTGTCGCCAAAAATTCCTCCTCCTTTATTCACGGCGATCAAATCGAACTGAAAACCAATCACGGTGGCATCGGCACCAGCCTGTTGCCGATAAATATCGACAGCAACATCTACGGTCATGGTGGACTGGCCGCCTACGCCGAAGGAGACATTTACATCGTCGAGACCGCTGGTATTCTGAAGCTCCTTTCCCCCGAGCAATTCAGCAGCGCAGAAAACAACTCCGATACAACCCACGACGGAGTTTCCGTTCGATCGCTGCTCGGTAAGGTCTTCCTGACAACCGTCGACGGCGACATCGTAGACGACATCAAGGAAACGTACAGTGCTCCGACAGCCGACCAAATCAATGCCCTGAATGTCAAGTTGGCGTTGTTTGGCTCCGAAGCGACAAAGGCCGCAGAGTTGCAAATCCGCAACGAAGAAAACCTAGCTACCGAGCGATATCACAGCTATTGGCTAAACGAACGCACGAACACTCCATCCTCGTCCAACCTGGACATCGCCTCGGTGAACTTTGCGACGGATACGATCACAACCAACGCACCGCACGGACTGCAAAGCGGGGCACAACTCCTTTCGTCCGGCGGTTCGATCGGATTGACGAGCGGCTTTACTTACTACGCGGTCGTGATCGATGCGACGCACTTCAAGCTTGCTCCAAGCCGATTTGATGCCGCGATTGCATTGCCTCACGATAACTCCAACCCCGACAGCGGTCGCATTGTCGATCTTGTGGCTGGCTTTGACTTCAATGCCGCTCAGCCTGGCGATATCGTTCTCGAACATTTCACCTACACTTCATCGGCCGACACTGTCATTGGCCCAATCTCGGGTGTCTTGGACGCATGGCGAACCGGCAACTACGACGCTGACTTCGTCTACTCGATGCCTCAAGCTGAGAAAGATGCCATCATTGAAGCACGGGTTCGACAAGCGACCGAAGTCGCGAACCCGATCTCCGCCACTTTGCGACGCGATCTTTACCCAGAGTCCTTTGTCTTCTCCTCGGTCGCGACTGGTACAAGCAACGAAACGCTGAATATCTCCGCTGCTGGCATTACGCTGGTCGTCGGTGATACCAACCCTGCAGTTACACCGCCAAGCGGTCGCGTCGGTACTCTCGACGGCATCCAAACCCTCGAATTGGAGTACGGCATCAACGGGACTCCGGGACACCCATCCCTTCTGACGCTCGATCAGAAAGAGTTGCTATCCTCGGCGATCGTCGACGATGTGATTGGCAAAACCTATGTCACGTATCGTTACTTCGGCGCCGCCGTATCGTCCTATAGCTTCCAAGCCTCCACTCACGACTTTAATGATACAACCAAGTGGACTCGTGTTGAACCGACTTACATTACCAGCGTCAACACCAGCCCTGTGACTATCTCTGCCAACCAAACGGTATTGGTGGAACTCGATCAAGCCTCCTACGGATGGTACAAGTTTGTCGGAAGCATACGCACGATCTCGCTCAATGTGCAAAACTATACGGACACATCTTTGTGGCAACGTATTAATATTAACCACCGCACACAAGAAACGCTTCGTCTCGAGGAAGACGCCCCAAGCACCGACCGAAGCATTAGTCTAGCCACCAACGATCTGGTTGCCGATACAACCACCGTCAACCGTTTGACGATTCAGGTGGTCGATGACGTCAACGTCGAAGTTCTCGGAACAGGACGTCTCAGCGTCGCGGCCAAAGACGATATTGCGGTTCAAGCCACTGGCGAACTGAAGGTCGACCAAGTGAGCACGCCTGGGGACATTCGATTGTCCGCAAGCGGCAATTTGATCGACGTCGGAACGGGCAATGCAGCCATCACCTCCCTGGGTAAAGTGAATCTTGAGGGACAAGTGGTTCAAGGAAACAATGTCGGGATACCGATGCGAGTTTTGGTCGGTCCGAGTGGTTCGCTTTCGGGCGTCAGCGCCGGTGACTTCCGCATTCAACAAGGAAACGGGCCATTCACGGTCGATGGTATCAACACAACCTATGGCGATTTGACGGTGACGCACACTTTCAGCGGCGGAACAACCAGCATTGAAACAACCGATGGCAATCTGACCATCGGCAAACTCGAGTCGTCTACCGGATTTGCTCTGACAGCAACCGACTCGATTTTAGATGGCGGCAATGCCGCTTCACCTGACGAGTGGAATCTCTTCGGACCCATTGCAACTCTCACGGCTGGCGGCAGCATCGGCGCCAGCAACAATGCAATCAACTTGCGACTGACGGGTCAGGTCGATGCCGACGCTGGCAGCAACATCTATGTTCGAAGCGAACTACCAATGACTATTGGCGATTTCGTTGCAGATGGTACAGAAGTGGTCATCGACGTAACGGGTTCACTGAATGTCGGCCGAATCAATGCCACGCAAGCGACCACCACCATTACCACCACCGAAAGTGTCCTTGATGGCCGCGAAACCACCATTGACCGGGAACCAGACGGGTTGAGTAACATCAATACGCGTACGCTTTCCATCTCCGCTCTTTCCACCGCGGGTAACATCGCAACGATAGGCACGTTGATCAATCCGCTCGAGATCAACACCGCAACAGGCGGGGCCGGCAGTTTCACCGCAATTGCCGATCGATCGATTTCTGTGGCGGAAACGGTCGGCGATTTGAACGTTGCCAGTGTGACCAGCAACACAGATGACGTCACCTTGTTTGGCCCAAGCAATATCCTGGAATTTGGCAGCGATTCGCAGGCTGATGTTACTGGCAGAAACGTCACCTTAAAGGCCGGGTATGGCAATGCTAGCGGAACAATCGGCTCCGCTAGCAACGATCTTGAAATCAACACCAACTTCACCGGCACGACACCTCTGAGTCGTCTCAACGCCATCGCGCCGGGTTCCATCGACATTGTTGAGACGATCGGAGCTCTAGTCATCGGCACCGTCCGATCGACAGCGGTTGGTCGTATTCGTATCACGCTGCCAGACACGTCCGGAACCACCGAGAACTTGCTTCTCGATTCGAGTTCCTCACTATTGAACGACAACGGCGATGTCATCTTGCGAGTTGGTGACAATGTTCAAATTGATGTCAACGCAGTCCTTGGCGCTAGCCATGAACTCCGCATTCAAGCAGATTATTTAAACGCCGATACAGGCGTCGGCGCAATCGTCAACATTCGTAATAATATCGCTGCCCCCACGAACTACATCTCAACCGAAGGAGATGAAGACGATATCAACATCAGCCGATTGAATGCCAATCGCTACTTCGTCGACGCTGCTGGTGGCACAGACGACTACACCATCGAACTCGATGGTTCAGGCACAGAACGTATCTCTATCAGCGACACCGGTGCTCCAGATGATGGAGCCGATACGCTCTTGGTTCTTGGAACAGCTAACGATGATCTCATTCTGCTGCGAAAGCTGTTTATTGCCATGCTTCAGCCAGCGGTGGAACCAGCCGGCCAAGATCAATTGGCGGACACGTACGAGCGCATCGACTACGACGGTTCCATCAACGGGCGATTGCGAGTCAATCTTTTGGCTGGGGACGATCGTTTTGTCGTCGACGACAACAGTTCGATTACGACTCTCGACGGCGGTGAGGGAGCCGACCAATTCCAAATCGGTCAAGTCTTCGGCGTAGATCCCAATACCGGCGTTGCAGCCGGGGATGAGATTGACACGCGGACCATCACGCGTGGCTTCCTAAGTCGCGGCGTTTCCATGCCAACGGTTGTCTATGGCGGCGATGGCAATGACAAGATCACGGTCTTTAGCAATAAAGCGGCTCTTCGTCTGGAAGGCGAAAATGGAAACGACACCTTTCTCATTCGCGCCTTTATTATCGAAGGCTCGACCGAAGTCGAAGGTGGAGCAGGCGAAGACTACATTGAATACAATATTAACTCCCCCGTTAGCATCAACGGTGGCGATGGGTACGATCGCGTGGTCGCGGTTGGAACCGAAGCCGACGATTCGTTCGTGATCATGCCTAATGGTATCTTCGGAGCAGGCCTCTCGATCACTGTCGACGGAGTCGAAGAAGCTATCGAAGTGGATGGACTAGAAGGAGACGACACCTTCTACGTTCTCGGTACGAAAACGGACGTCACTTACACGATCATCGGTGGACTTGGCAGTGACAAGGTCATCGTTGGCGGTGACGTAACCCAAAGAATCGTATCGAAAACCGACGAAGGCAACTCGGCCGTCATCAATCACGGTTCCCAAAGCGCAACCGACGTCGAATACGATGGGGCCATCATTCCAGGTGTCGCCGTCACTGTGGCCGGCAGCGTCTCGACTAGTGGTAATGTGCTAGGGGGCGTTGTTCTAACGCAAACCGGTGGCTCCACCGAAGTCACCGAAGATGTCACAACGGGCATAGGCGCGTTCGACGAATACACCATTGCCATGGCCTTGGACCGAAGCCAATACAACGGAGCCATGGTTTACTTGACGGTGAGCGCCGCCGGAACTTCCACCGACAATCGCGACTCTCACGGGCGACAAGGCCAATCGCTAGAAATATCGATTAACGGCGGTACGACCTACTTGCCCGCAGCGGTGCTCGTTTTCGACGCTTCCTCCGATGCAACTTGGAGCGCCCCAAAGACCGTTCGGGTCCGCGCCCTAAGCGATCAGTCGCAAGAAGGCCAACGTTTTGCCCAGATCAATCATTCGATCGTGTCCAACGTCACTGCCCTAAACCGACTTCCTATCCCCGACATTCAAGCGACTATTTTTGACGATGACCGAGGCGGCTTGATCATTCGCGAGTCGGACAAAGCGACGTTGGTTGTCGAAGGTAACACGACTTCCGTCAATCCATTGGAAAACGGAGGGGTCGGCGATAGTTACACGATCCAGCTCACCAGCGCCCCGACCGACGATGTTACGGTTTCTTTCACGCATGACGGACAGATCACAACTTCGCTAGCAACGCTGACATTCACCTCCGCCAACTGGAACCTACCGCAAACGGTTTCGGTCGCAGCGGTCAACGACACAGCCATTGAAAATCGACTCACCAGCGCCATCAGTCATGTTTTAACCAGCAATGACCCGGCATTCCAAACCACCAATGGAGCCGAAGCCCGCAAAGTTCTCGTCACCGTCGTCGATGACGATTCCGCTGGAGCTTTGATCGTTGAATCCAATGGTAACACAATGGTCACCAAACCCGCATCGAACGGCTCAGGAGCCATCGACGATTCGTATACCATTCGCTTGACCAAGGTTCCTATCGGTTCGGTTGAGATTCCGTTGATTGGCGACGGCCAAACGATCTTGAGCGGGGCTCGCGTAAACCCAGCGGACTCGACACACTCTCTCCCTTACGTTGTTTTTGATGCCACCAATTGGAACGTACCAGCCACCATTGACGTCGCCGCTGATCCGACATTTGCACCAGTCGGGCAACCCACGCTGACTTTCGCTTATTCCAGCCACAATACAGCAGCCATGCAAGGTCCGATTGTGTTTCACGGTGGCCGAAGTGGCGAGAGCCGTGATATCGCAACTGCCATCATGCTTCCAAGCGAAGATCCCAAACCGCCAAAGGGCATCGTCGACTTCACCGACGAGACTCAGCAAACCGACACGCTCATGGTCTTCAATGACGCAAGCGTTTCGGATGACACGCTGAACGTCACGTCGACCAATCTTTCCGGCATCAATTTGGGGAACGATGACGTAACCATCGCGGGAACGAACGGAGCGCCAGACACCACCATTCCAGCCGGAATCAATTATTTCGACTTGGAGGTCGTTGAAGTCATGCTTGGAGTTGGCAACGACACCGTGAACGTGGCCAACACGAACCCAGGCACAATCACCGCTATCCATGGCGGTGGCAACCGTGCCGTTGGTGCTGGGGTAATGGGTGGCGACATATTCAACGTCACTGGCGGCGGCGTTGATGGCGATCTCGATGCAGAGATTGCGCAGGACGCACCTCTCATTTTGCTCGGTGATACTTGGCAGGACGGTATTCAATACAGCGGTGTTGCAGGGATCGGCAGCGGACACGCCGTCTCGTTCGATAACGCGGGGAACGACGTATTCAACATCACCTCCACACGAGGCGTCACCGTCTATGGCGGACAAGGCAACGATACGATTCGCGGCGGTTCCGGAGATGATCTTCTCTTCGGCGGCAGCGGTAATGACTTCATCGACGGCCGTGACGGAAACGATCGTATCTTCGGCGATTCGGGACTCAGCGCCGACCTGTCGACACGCTTCGATCTGGCAACCGCTATCCTGGCGATCGCAACTCAGTTCGACGCGAGCAACTCCTCAGTCAATCAAGATGCCTTGGTTGCGGGTAATGACGATCTAACGGGCAGCAACGGCAACGACGTGATTTTCGGCGATCATGGAACGATTACCCTTGGAGTGATTCGGCCCGAGGACCTTGGAGTACCGAGCAATCCCAACGATGACATTCCAGCGTCGACGGCCCTCATGTTATTGACCAGTAGAGCCATGGTCTCGGCTCAAAGCGAATCGACCGCCAATGGTGGCTCCGACCAAATCAATGGCGGTGCAGGCAACGATTGCATCTTCGGCGGAAACGGAAACGACTTCATCAACTTCGATCGCAATGGCAACCCACTTGCCCCTGAAACCGGTGACGACATTCTCATCGGCGACAACGGTCGAATGAACTTCAGCCATACGGGCAATATCATCGCCACCGACGGCTTCGGCTACTTGACCTTGGCCGAGTCCTTCGCTCCAACCGATAGCGGCATCGATCGAATCACCGCTGGCGTCGGTCGAAAGATCATGATCGGTGGCGGTGGCAATGATACACTGCTCGCGGGCGCTGACTCCGAACCGGACGTCATCCTCGGCGACGAGGGTATCGCACAGTTTTCGTCGACCACCGGCCTCGCAACGCGAATCGCGACGGCAACTCCAGCCACTGCCAGCATCGATACCATCACCGCTGGCAACGCGCAAAACTATTTGTTTGGCGGCAGCGGCAACGACTCGATCACCGGTGGCAATACGACCGACACGATCTTTGGCGACAACGGAGAAGTCGTTTTTGTTGCCGACAAGGTAACCCACATTCAATCGACCTTCCCTTCGTTTGGCGGAACCGACACGATCAATTCAGGTGCCGGCTCTGACTATGTTATCGGCGGTGCCAATGCTGACCTCATCAATGCTGGGGCTGGCGACGACTACGTGCTCGGCGATAACGGCAAGCTTGATTTCCTCTTTGGAAACAGCGACGCCGCGACGCTCGATCAAGTGATCACGACCGACCCAACCCTGGGTGGCATCGACACAATCAATGGCGATGAAGACAACGACATTTTGATCGGCGGAACGGCTGGAGACATCATCCATGGTGGAGCCGATCACGACGTGATCTTCGGCGATCACGCTGAAATCGATTTCAATCGCCCCGTTGATCGCAACGTGATCAGTCGGTTCATCAACGCCGCCGATGGTGGTGGTATCGATACGATCGATGGCGATGCTGGCGACGACTTCATTTTCGGCGGCCAAGGGAATGACACCCTTCGCGGGAATGCAGGACAAGATGACATTGTGGGTGGACATAACGTGGTTTCAGGTTCCGACGGCAATGACACCATCGATGGCGGCGATAACGAAGACGTGCTGCTCGGCGACAATGGTCTTATCACACGAACGCTACTCAGTGCTCGGCTTGGAACTTGGCGGAATTATCTGGCACCTTTTGATACCGTCGCCATTCGTGAAGTGCAACCGTTCGATGATCTTGACCTAATTTCGAGTAACGACACAATCTCGGGCGGTACGGGCATGGACATCCTCCGCGGACAACGTGGCAACGATATCTTAAATGGTGGAACCGGCGACGACGAACTGATCGGGGGCTTGGGAGTTGACACGATTCATGGCGATGCCGGCAATGACTTCATCATCGCCGACGCGGGCCAAATCCTTAGGGACTTGAAAGCCGATGGCCGGCCTCAACTCAACGGCGACGGCACTTGGCATCGTGACTTGTTAACGGAGGAAATCGGCCGAGTAGTCGGTATCCTTCCGACGGACCCGACAGGTCTGATCACTCCTCCATCGAATCTAGCCGACCAATTGCTAGCAGCCGATCGGATCGTGATGGCTGGCGTCTACTTAGCCAATGGCAACAAGAAAATCGACGCGGCCAGCGGTCAATGGGAGACGGTCGCTCTGCTCGTTGACTTGGTCGCCGCCGACAACGACACCGTGGATGGTGACGACGGCAATGATACGATCCTTGGTCAACGTGGCGACGACACACTCAACGGCGGCAATGGCAACGATTTGCTCATCGGTGATCACGGACTCAACTCCGCGCCTTTCGAAACCGAACTCCCACAGATGGTCGATTCGATTCGATTGATTGGGGCGGATGCTGGCGTGAGCACACTCTCTGGCTTGAACCTTGAGATACCGCGATTCGGTCAAGTGATCGTGCCAGAGATGGTTTCGGAACCGGGTGAATTGGTAGCGACGCGCGCTCGCTGGGATCGCATTACGTCGGTCAATTCCGTGCTCTTTGACATCGCCAACGACGACGACATCCTAACCGCAGACAACTTGCGGCTTTCCCCTTCCGTTGCCTTGACACCGACGTTCATCGGCCATCAAGCCGATGTGCAAGGGAACGATGTCCTCAACGGAAACGCTGGCGATGATCTCATGTTTGGAGACAACATGCTGGTCAGCAGCGAATTGCAATCGAGCATTGCTCCGATCACGGAAGCGATTTCCAATGTAACAGGGAAACTGGCAGGGGTGATGCAAGCCCTCGAAGCTCTCATGTTGGACCGCGACGTTGTGCGTTATGAAATCGACGGACAGCCGGTCACCAATAGCGTTGTTACCGTCGGCAGCGACGTATTGAACGGTGGCGACGGCAACGACGTCGAAGTCGGTGACAATGGAACTTATGAATTGCCTGCGGTTCGTGAATTGCCGGGTACTGGCAGCAGTGGCGATCGGGCCGTTTTGCTTCAAAGCCATTTGTCCAAGCTGGAAACGCTCGCGGAAGACGCTGTTCAATTAGTGATGCAAGCACATTTGCCACTCATCGATCGCATGCTTGCCGACGCGGCTGCAAAGCGACCTAATTTGCCAGTCGTGGGTGGATCAGCCATTCAATTTGTTCAGCATCACCGGTTGGTCATTGGGCAAGACACCCTGCGTGGCGACGCAGGTGACGACACCTTGCTGGGTGGCAACGCGATCCTCATCGCACCTTTGGTAACCGGCAGCGCAATGGACTTGCCCGATTCCATCGTAACGCCCGGCTTAACGCCTTCTCAATTGACCAGTTTGGAGTCGCAATTGCGAGCCAACGCCAGGCTGCAGTCAGACGCTCTGGTCCTCCGACGCGCAGCGAGAACGCTTCAGATCAACAACGAACTATCTCGCAGAACGCTATTGGATCGCATTTCGTACTCCCCATCGCTCAATCGCGACATCGACTCCGATACGTTGCAGGGCGGAACAGGGGCTGATTTCGAAGTCGGCGATTTCACCGTGCTGGCGACACCACTCATCCTTGCAACCCCGACTAGCGATCAAGCACTTCGCGATTTGGATGTGCACGTCGAACTACTGCTTGACCAAATTGCCAATGGCGACCGTGCTGAAGCACCTCAGTCGGTCAGTCTAGCTTTGGCTAGAAAGCAATTGGCGGCCATGAGCACGGCGGCCATGTTGCCTGAAGTGCGGCATACGGCAATCGGCGGAGAAGTTCGAGTCGGAAATGATCGACTTGAGGGCGAACAAGGCAACGACAATCTGTTCGGCGACAATATTGTGATCGTATCACCGTTAACGTTGGACAACGTTGGAAACTATCTGTCGCTGCGACGTTCGACGTACACGATTCAGTACTTGGATGACGCGGCGAAGTTGTACTTTGGGAGCGTCGAGCTCGCGCCCGTCAGCAAAACGCTGAACCGAGATGTCATCGACGGCGGGGCTGACAACGACATGCTGATGGGGATGGTTAGTGACGATCAGCTCTTTGGACGTGATGGAAATGATACTCTGCTCGGAGGAAACGGCGTCGATGTGCTCGATGGTGGGGCAGGCACCAACGAAGTCCGAGACGACGGAAGCGATTACCCTCGGCTGGATCTCAGCGAGTCCTTGGGACGCATTCGATTTAACACGACCACTCCGGTCACCCGCCAATTGCTTTTGGATGCCGCCGCAGGTGCTCGCAATCTGGTGACATGGCAGATCCCGACGGGTGGCGGCACCACGAACACCACGACAACGATCACGACCGTTGGGCAACCGGATGCACCACCGACACCAGTCGTTCGCACGATTTCGATTGCCGGAAATGGTGTTGGCGTCACCGGTCAACCGGTTGTCTTGAGCGGTTCGGTCGCAAGTCTTCCCGGTGGCGCAACGGTCGCATTCCGGTGGGAAGTCAAGAACGCAGCCGGGGCGACGGTCGCGGCAGCAGAAGGTACGACGTTTGCGTTCACGCCGGGTGACGTTGGCCTGTACACTGTAACGTTGACCGAGAAGGACAGCGCAAACGGGATTGGAACGACCACGAAATCGGTTGATGTTCAAGGCACTCGTTTGATTTCGGATCCATCGAATCCTGGCAAGTCGATCTTAGTCATTGGCGGAACGCGAGGAAACGACGACATTCGATTCTTGAGTGTTAGAGGGCAACCGAATTCGGTCGAAGTACGTCATAGCGACGGCGGGCCATTTAGCAAAACGGTTTACTCCAACGTCAGTCGTATCGACGTCTATGGTGGCGATGGCGAAGATGACTTGTCCACCGATCGCCGGTTAACGATTCCGCTTCGCATGTTTGGTGGCGATGGAAACGACAAGCTGCGAGGCAGCTTGGGCAACGACTATCTTGACGGAGGTGCAGGTGACGACCGGTTGTACGGAGAAGATGGTACCAACGTTTTGATCGGTGGCTTGGGAGCAGATCGGTTGGACGGAGGCAACAACGAAGACCTTTTGATTAGCGAGGTTTTGCAAAGTGTTGCAAATCGCACCGACGCGGACACACTCATGATGCGTTGGGCGAACTCCACGGACGCGATGGTAAATCGGATCAATGCTTTGGTCAATGATTTGGCAGCTGCGATCACTGCCGATGGAGCGATCGACGACTCGAACGGCTTCAAAGGAAACGACTGGTACTTCAGTCAGTTGTCCGATCGGGTACGTAGAGGTGTTGGCGAACAGGATGTTATAAACAATGTTGGCTAGGCAAGTTTCCATCTGTTTTCCGCTTAATTAGCCGTTGGTCGCTAGCCTTGTCATTACCTGTAATTACTTGACTTCCGTCGTACTCGTACTTAATGAAATGGTACTCGTACTCGATTGTCCTACCCTTCGAGTACGAGTACGAACCCCCCTGGGGAATTTGAGTGTGATGTTTAAAGATCTGGTTAAGATGAGAGCGCAAGCCCCGGCATTCCTAAATGCTCGACATTCTTCGAGTCACGTTTGTGGTTTTCGTTTTTTTACTCTTAATCGAGGCAGCGTAAATGAAGGTCTTTGACGCGACGCAAACGCGAGGGTTGCTGACCTACCAATCTATCGCTCGAGAAATTGATCGAATACTAACGCTCAAGAAGCAAGGTCTTGCTTTCGCACCCGAACGAATCGTGATGGGATGGAACGACGCGGATTGTTTGCTGGTCATGCCAGCGTACGATGATACATGGTTATTGAACAAGCTGGTGACGCTTCACCGCTCGAATCCCAAAATTGGTTTGCCCACGATCCAAGGTGAGGTGGTTCTCATTCGGCGTTCCGACGGCGCACGAATGATGCAACTTGATGGATCAACGGTGACGGCGATGCGAACGGCGGCATTGTCGCTCGTTGCCATTCAGAGGATGGGCTATCAAGGCTCGAACGTCTTTTTGGTTTGCGGATCAGGCGTTCAATCGCAATCGCATATCGAAGCAATCTTCGAATGGAAACCGACCAGCCAAATATATCTCTATGCCCGAAACGAGACTGCGGCCCAGTCAATCAACACAGCCATGAAGAATCTTGGCTGCCAGATCGAGCTTGAACGCGATCTGAATCATGCGATTGAAAAATCCCAGGTTGTCATTACTGCGACCAGTAGCCGAATACCCTTTATCGAGGGTGCTTCGGTATCGGAGGACCGTCAATCGAAAGTACTCTTCGTGGCGGTGGGAGCTTATCGCTCCGATATGGCCGAGTTGTCTCCAGAGATCGTATCGCGAGTGGACGGTCCCATCGTTGTAGATACCGTTGAAGGGGCATTGCATGAAGCGGGGGATTTACTCGGGGCAGGCATTCTGGCAAATCAAATGGTTGGCCTGGAAAACATCGACGAGACGCAGCTTCGAGGAAAGGTACACGTTTTCAAAAGCGTAGGAAATGCATTGTGGGACTTGGCAGCGGCGAGAGTCGCCGTGTCTGGGTGAATGATTGGGGGGCACAGCGATCGGGCGGGGCGGGGCACGGCGATTGGGCTACGGCTTTACGTTTGGAGCAACAATTGGGACAATTGTGCGACACGGGCGCAAGTACGCCTACGGCTGACTGTTAAACGACCATGTCAACAAGAAATTGATTGCAAATGAAACGCCGCTCCTTTCTTCATTCGACTTTGCTCGCATCCATTGCCGCATCGGTTTCTGGATCTGCTCTCGGAGATGGTGCGCGTGCTCCGCGGATTTTGCTGCGTTCGTCATGGCAAACGGTCAATATCGGCGACATCGCGCACACGCCTGGTGTGCTTGCGATTTTGGAAAAGCACTTTCCGGAGGCGGAGGTTCGATTGTGGCCGAGCAACGTCGGCAACGGTGTTGAGGTCATATTGCAGTCGCGGTTTCCCAAAGTCAAAATCGTCAAAGACGCCGAAGATCTGAAGGCGGCCTTCTCAGAGTGCGATTTTCTCTTGCATGGCTCTGGTCCATCGCTAGTCGCTGAGAAAGATGTCGTGCGCTGGAGCACGGAAACTGGGAAGCCCTATGGAGTCTTTGGAATCACATTCTCGTTGACCCAATCGACAGCGACGAAGCCTTCGTCCGATGGCAATCTAGCCAAGACCATCGAGGTACTTAGTGGGGCGAAGTTTGTTTTCTTCCGAGATTCGGTCTCGTTGGCGTTGGCTAAGTCGAAAGGATGTACTTGTCAGGTCATGGAGTTCGGACCCGATGGCGCCTTTGCGACCGATTTGAGCGATGACGCCAAGGCAAGTTCCTTCTTAAACGCCAATGGATTAGAGGACGGGAAGTTTTTGTGCTGCATCGCTCGCTTGAGATACACGCCGTATTGGACCATTCCAGCAAAGAACGCCAAGCTAGACGAGCAAAAGCATGCACGCAACGAGGCGATGCAGGAGCATGATTGCAAGCCGCTCCGCGATGCGATCATCGAAGTAGTGAAAAACACGGATCTTAAAATTTTGCTTTGTCCTGAGGACGAGACACAGATGGCGGTGAACAAAGAGATGCTCTTAGACAAACTGCCAGCGGATGTTCGGGAACGCTGTGTCTGGCG
Source organism: Pirellula sp. (assembly GCA_031424235.1). GTDB lineage: Bacteria > Planctomycetota > Planctomycetia > Pirellulales > Pirellulaceae > JBKCUI01. The sequence continues at coordinate 40,423 of JANPHB010000360.1, read as the reverse complement.
CGAGGACTACTGGCTCACCGCCGAAGCAGTAAGCACCTACCGTCGGAGCGCGGGGCTTTTTGGACATGAAATGCATTCCCCGATTATGTGTATTGGCAATGGCATCCCAGCAATCGTCTGCCGCTGGAGCGAGCAAACGAGCAAGGGCATCATGTGGCGAGACATCGGTCTTGGCGATTGGCTGTTCGACTTGGATAACGATGAGGAGTTGAAAGCGGTACCTGCAGCGGTATTGTCCATGGCGAAAGATCCTACCGCAGCGAAGGCTAAAGCGGCAAAAGCACGCGAGGTCGTTCAGCAACGGCAACGCGAAGCAATAAACATCCTGAGAAAAGAACTTCGTACTCCGTGAGACACCTGCTCATTTGAGCTGCAGAATCCCAGTCGACTATTTGCGACCAAGAATGCGGTCCATGGAATCGGAAGTTTGCCAGATGAGGGGTTCGGGTTAGTGAATATACGGGTGAAAGTACTCGAACGTCAGAAAGCCCTGATATCCCGCTTTGTCTAGCTCGTCGGTCACCGCAGGCCAATTTGACGTACCGTCTAGTAATGGACGAAATGTTTCCAGCGAGTAGTCGGTGCCTTTCTTCGTAAACTCCTTCAAGTGAACGTTTTTCGTTCGATTTTCGAGTATTTTGACCCAATGTTCGGCGTGTTGAAACATCGACCTATTTTCCCCGCGAGCCAGCATTGGCAATGCAAGGTCACTTTCGGCAAGAGTGACCCACGTTGAAAAACAATAGCTTAGCGCATTCGAACGACTCGTTCGGCGAGAATTTGTTTGGCTGCTAGATTAGGGATATAGCCTCGGACGCCGTACACGGTTACTGGCTGTTGGAGATATCGGCGAAGATTGAGAGACGAGGTTGATTGGACATAGGTAATCACCTTGCCTGAATCATCTGTCAACGCGAATTCGGGCTGCCCTTGGATCGATGTGTGAACTTGCACAAGCCATCCCGACGCGTCGCCTTGGGCGGTGCCCGTTGTGGCAACTGCGTTGGAGACGGCGTTTCCATTTGCTAAGGCATTGTTTCCGCCAACGGGAGCCAGACTGGTCGCTTGTTGGACAGCTCCCATGGCCGCGTTGCCTATCGAGCGCTGGGCGATCATGGACGCATCTTGTGTTAGCCCCAGCGTACGCCGACGGAGTGATTCAAAACGCTCGATTCTCTCCATCAGCAATCTCGCTTCGCCGCGGATCATGGCTGTCGCGCCGTTCTCAACCCATGCCGAAGCTTGGCTTCTCAGAGGCGATAGATCCCATTGCTCTGTTGGGCTTGCAAGTTGTTGGGTCAGGTTGACTAGTGCAGACTGAATTTCGGGCGTTTGAAATGGCTCTTGTTCGCCGTCAAAACTAGCTTCCTCTGCGTTAGCAGTCGCAACATGGTGCGCATTCGAAGCGGTTGAATTTCGCATCGCTGGACTTAGCCCATGCCAAGCCGAGTTATCTAGTGGGATAGGGTTCGCGATTGGCTGGGCAGCATAGTTGGCTCCATTCGAAACCATTTGTTGCGCCGGTGCCATTCCGCTGCCGACAGGCAACTGCTGCATTCCATAAGGTTGCATACCAAAAGCTTGTGTCGCATACGGTTGCAACCCATTTCCGGCAACCATCGGACCTCCCAAGTTCTGAGTTGCCCCGAAAACGGGCTCGCGAGAATTGATCCAACGCGAAAAAGTAGATTCGCCTTGCTGAATCGGAGAGCCGGATTGCATGGGGGCGTATGTTGTGCCGTCCGCAGAGCTGGACGAAAACGAGCTTGGAGGCAATGTCATCGACGGGCGTTGGCCAGGACGTGGCAATCGATCGAGACGGCTATTACCAACTGGGCCGACTCGACCGATGTTGCCTTGCGACGGAGTTGTGTGATACTGCTGAGCGATTTGAGTCGATGCGGGAGCTTGGTCGGCCTCGATGATGCTGAAACCGATCAAGCCGAGTAAACTTTTAAGCGGTTTGACTTGCGGTTTCGGATCGGTTGCCTGCATGGCTTCCCATTGGCGTTGGCCATCGATCTGATGCTCGGCAGATTTGGCGATCGATTTCGACGAGGGTTTCGATGTGGATTTGATTCGCGGCGCATTGGATCTCGCTGGAATTGGTCGGATGCGAGTTTCTACGGGTTCGCTTATCACGGTGCCCGTTTCTGATGGTTCGTCCTCGGAGACCACGAGCAACGATTCGGGCTCCTGGATCTTTGCGATCGAACTCCGATTGCTGGCTAGCTTTGCGGGAGTGCCACCCTTGACTTCGACCTTGGGAGCACCGATCTCAACATGAACACCGTCTGCCACCATCTTTCGTTGGATATCGGCTTGTTCACGTTTGATCTGTCGGTCCACCTGATCTAACGCTTCTTGTTCGTCCGACCAAACGACTTTGCCGGTAGGTGGCGATTGCTTTGCTTTGGATGGTGCTGGCGTGGAGTCCTCGACATAGCGCGCTAATTGAACACCTTGATCTTTGGTCGGCGTTGGCAGCGAGTCGGAAAGCTGCGAAGTTTTGATCCATCGGAACTCGCCTGGCGGCGGGGCGATGCGGTACCAAAGCTGTTTCTTGCCTTCCTGTGTCAGCTGAAGTTCTTCGCCGAGAACTTGGACCTGTTGCGATTTGCGAAGTTCCATTTGCCACATGAACTCAGAGACATCGCTCAATTCGCTCCCGACCCATGCAGGCGATTTGTCTTCGATGATTTCAGCGGATTTGCCACCCGGCAACAGGTAAGCGATGTTCGATGGTATCCAGTCGTGGCTTCCAGCAGGAGGTCGAATTCCCGACCATCCGTCGGACGTTTCCATATAGACATCGACGGTTGCCCCGTTTGGCAATGTCGATGTTGCATAGTATTTGTCGGCGGGGCCAGATCGCACATTGGCTTTATTCGTATGTACTGAACGGATTTTGGGCTTTTCGAATTGAGCTGCAACGTACGGGGGTACTTGCTTCGTCTTTCCCTTGGTGTCAGGACCATCGGCAGTTGCGAATGGAGCAAAAGTTACGAACGGGCTCGCGATGAGCAGTGCTTTGGCGAGGAGCTTACGTCGCATCCATTTGGATTGGGTTTGCATTTTGGCTATGTCCTTCATCGAACGCTGATGGATGCGGTTCCGGAAGCTAACAAAACTTGGCTGATTTGATCTGCAATGGCGCTGTCTGGTTCTTTCGACTGCAATATTCGCAGCTTGCGTCTGGCATCGGAGTCGGTCATCGAGCCCAACAATACGACGGCGCGACGGCGTACGTTTCGGTCCGCATTTTCTGCCATCCAGACCAACCAAGTAATCGGAGATGGGAAGTTAGAATCTTTGGCGATGGTCTCCATGGATTTCAGACGCTGCTCGACATCACCTTGGGCCATTGCAACCGCAACGTCCAGTTGCGCTGGAGTCATCCCGCGGCGAACGAGTTCATTGAAGGCCTGCTGGACAATTCGGCCTTGGATGCTGGTTAGTAGTGGAAGCAATTGTTCGAGAGTTAGTTTTTCGATGCCGCTAATTGCATTCGATTCTTGCGAGCGGTAAGAGTAATTTTCCGATAATGGTGCTTCAACTAGTTCGACAGTAGCTGTCGGAGCAGCAGCTTTGGCCACCGTTTGAGGGATGGATAAGTTCATGTTTGGCAGCGGTGAACTCGGTAATGGCATTGCCTGATCGCTAAGTGACTGTCGATTCGTTTCTATTTTTGCGGACTGGTTCGCGGAGGTATCGGAAAGCTTGAAAGATGTAGGCAATTGGCTCAGACTGGGAGGGTCGTTTGACGCCAATTCGGATAAGCCGCTATCGCTGATTCGAATGTTCGCCTTGTTCGGGGCAGTTGAGTGGACGATTGGAGAGCTTGCGATGGGTGGCGATTCGATCTGCGCGGGTGCATTTGCCGCTGCGATAGCCGATAGATTGCGTGGGGTAATCAGATTGACCATTGCATCCAAGGAGGCTAGTACTTTTGGTGCATCGGGAAGATCACTTGGGACCAATGGCCGCAGCTGCTGTGCGAGCAGGCCACGCAGCATGATGGATTCTGGCAGTTGTGTATCGTCTGCTTGAAAGGCCTCGACCATAGCAAGCCACTGAGCAGGAGTTGGCCGATTCTTTTGTCCCCATTGTTGGATTCGCGTCTCCAGAATTTGAAAGGAAAATTTTCGTTTGTTGGGGTCGCTGTCTGCGAGCTGCCGAATCAAGGTCAAGTTATCGCCTGGATTGAGTTCATTTAAAGCGAGCAGGATCGGTAAAATTTCCTCCGTTTGCTTTCCCGAGGCCTCAACTAGCTGTTGTTTCCATTCCCATTGCAGCCATTGTTTCGAGGCGTAGGGCCAACTCCAAACGACAACCAATACACACACTAGGGAGAAGAATACGCTTCCAAACCGAGGAAAAGTCCGAACGGATTGAGTTGGAGATTCGCCCAAGAGCCAATCCACATCAATTCGAACGACTTCTTTTTTGTGTCCTTTTCGTTTTGACATCAATTCGATTTCGATTGCAAATATCAGCACAAAGTGGCAAAAACAACATTCCAACTTTTTTCGACAAAATAGGCATATAGATTAAAGGAGCGAATCACAACAAGAGCAAATGCCGCTGTGGGGAATGTCGATTCGCAGGAGAGAGTGCGGATGTTACAATATGCCCAGTTTGTTTTACGATTACGAAACCCCTTTGGATCGATTGTCGATTTCATGAGTCATCCCCATAGTTCTGCTGCTTCTCTTCCAGAACCCTCTGTTGTACCCGTCCAGGGATTGCATTGCGGCCATTACTTTTATCGATGGAAACGGGAGGTTCTAGCGAACTTGGGCAAGGCAGCGGTCCACGAAGCCAAGGCAGATTTTTCGGCAGCGATTGCCCCGAACGCTGATGCTCGACCCGAACGGATTCAATCGTTTATCATCAGCGGACACAAAGCTGACTTTGCGACGATCATGATGGATACCGATCCATTGCGGATCGATCGAGTGCACCAACGGATCATGAGCTCGGTATTGGGTGCTGCAATTGAGCCAATTTACTCCTTTGTGTCCATGTCTGAAATTAGCGAGTACTTGCCTAACAAAGAGCAGTACGCACAAAAACTAGTTCGGAGCGGCGAAGATCCAACCTCTCCGACCTATCAAGCCAAAGTGGCGTCGTATGAAAAGCGATTGCCAATGATGCATGCACAGCGACTCGCACCCGAGTTTCCAAACTGGCCCGCAATGTGCTTTTATCCGATGAACAAGGTCCGCCACGTCGGCGCCAATTGGTTCTTGGAGCCTTTCTCGGCCAGAACCGAAATGATGGCCGAGCATGCTCAAAGCGGAATGGCGTTTGCCGGTCGCGTTACTCAGCTCGTGACCGCGTCCGTGGGTCTAGACGATTGGGAATGGGGGGTCACGCTTTGGGCTCGCAATCCGCAATTTCTCAAAGAGATCGTTTACACGATGCGCTATGATTCGGCCAGCGCACGTTTCGGGCAATTCGGTTCGTTTTATACGGGTTACTTGGCCACCGGGCCGGCGATTCTCGAACATTGCATGGTTTAAAGCATTTTGTCCTTCTCCCCCTCGCCCCGTTTCGGCGTTTCGGGGCGAGGGGAGCAAAGTCAAAGACAAGTCAGTAAGCGAGTGGCAATTCCGCTTGCTACTCACCAAATGAGACAGCACCTTGAATCATCCGCCATCGAAAACCGCGAAGATCCTTAATCAAGCCAAGCTTGATTTTTGCGATGGTACGCTGGTTCTCGATCAATGGTCGTCGCAAGCCATAACGCGTATCTTTGGTGAAGGCATTTGGACCTGGGATAGTCGTTCGAACGCTTGGCGCTGCGACCCGATTCACTATCCTTCGATCCGAAAAGTCTTGGAGTCGAACTCGTACGGTACGCTAGATTGCGTTCCGCAGTGGCAGCACGTTGTTTGGTCGAACATCCAATTGCCAGAACTACGCACCGAACAGACCGATGCAGTGAACGCTTGGTCGATAACTCGCCGAGGTGTCGTCGTTATGCCAACCGGCACCGGCAAAACCGAAGTTGCGTTGCGGATCATGGCCGATCAAGCTTGCAGCACACTCATCGTCGCCCCGATTCGCGATCTCATGTACCAATGGCACAAACGCATCATGAAGGGGCTGGGATACGATGCAGGGATCATTGGCGATAACACCTATAACGTGAAGCCCGTCTCGGTGACGACGTTTGATAGCGCTTGCATTCACATGCCGAAATTGGGAAATCGGTTTCAACTGCTCATTTTCGATGAGTGTCATCATTTGCCAGGACCGATTCGCAGCGATGCGGCTCGCATGAGCATTGCACCGATGCGGCTAGGGCTAACGGCGACATTGGAGCGAGGCGACGGCCAGCATGCCAAGCTCGATGAGCTTATCGGACCGTTGGTGTATCGGCTTGAGATCAATCAAGTGCGAGGTGTTTCGCTTGCTGAATTTGACGTCTTTCGTATCCCCGTCTTTCTGAACGAACGTGAACGCGTTCGGTACGATCAGTTGTCCGAAGTGGTTTCGAGCTATGTCTACGAGCGAAGGCAAGAGGACTCCAATTTCACTTGGAAGACGCTGTGCGCCGAAACGCAGAGTAGCGGCGAGGCCGGCATCATATTGCGAGCTTATCGCGAGAAAAAGTCGATCGAGGACCGAGCGGAGGAAAAACTGCGTGTTCTCGAAGATTTGTTTCGGTTGCACAAAGGGACGCCGATGATCATCTTCGCCGGTTCCAATGCGATGGCTCGGGACGTCTCGAGTCGGTTCTTGATACCCTGTTTGCTGAACCACTGTGGCAAAGCAGAACGGGTCGACTATTTGGACGGCCTGCGAGACGGCGTTTATCCAGCCATCGTGGCCAATCAAGTGCTTGATGAGGGAGTGGATTTGCCTGAGGTGAAAATTGCTGTGGTTATCGGTGGCATGGCGTCGACGCGTCAAGCCAAGCAGCGTCTTGGACGGATTCTTCGCCGGCGAGGGGACGAGAGAGCTATATTGTATGAGGTGGTAGCCAAAGATACGAACGAGACAGGGCGTTCTCGGCAACGAAGGAAGAGCGATGCTTACGCGGGAACTCGCAATCGCAAGTTTTGAAAACGGGGAGCTCGTCCCCGACCGTTTGAATCGCAAGTCCGACTCCGCTTATCTCGATTTCGCTGCGGCGATGCTAGACATTTATCGATCGGGAGTTGGGCGTACACGACGGTCGCTTCATCAATCCGTGCATCGCGTGTTCGATGAACAACTCGATTGCCCTGGGAGACGCATTCAGGCTTTTTGCAAACTGCTCGACGATGTCGCAGAGTATTCCACGGGAGACAGGAAAAAGATTGTGCAACTGAGGCGATCGGTTTTCCGAGCGGCGGCGGAGCATCATCCGTTGGTGGTTCAGCGAGATGCCCTTTTTGAGAGCCAAGAGTCCGAAGTCAAACGCCGGATTGCAGAGGAGCTTGGCATGAGTTGGCCGGAGTTGCGAGGAATGCTCTTCTCGGACTTGATCGAAAACCACGAGCTCAAATGCTTTCACGGTTTTCCAGACGGAGCAGCCTTGTTGTCAAGATACAATGTGGCGCAGACTCAAGCTGTGTTGTTTGATGCGATCAAAATGACGGTTCGAGCGACGGGTGATTTCAAGCCGATTCTGAGGTACGCGAAACTTGCAAGACTCATGCACCGAATCACGAAGCGATCGGATCATTATCGATTCGAGTTCGATGGGCCGGCCTCGGTGCTAAGGGGAACGCATCGTTATGGAGTGGCGATGGCAAAGTTTCTGCCAGGATTGTTATCCTGCCGGGGTTGGTCGATGGAAGCGGTGCTTCGAGCTCGCTCATTTCGCCGGCCCATTCGTTTTCGACTGGATGACGAATGTAAATTGGTCAGTGGTATCGAAGCGGACAGCGAGTTCGATTCGAGTGTCGAGGAAGCGTTTGCGTTGGCATGGGGTGATCAGCCATGGGATGGTTGGCGATTGGAACGAGAGACGGAGATCTTGCACGTCGGGCAGACGGCGTTCTTTCCGGATTTCGTGTTTGTGAATGAGGATGGTAGACGCGCTTTGCTTGAGATCGTGGGCTTTTGGACACCTGAGTACTTGAACGCCAAGTTCCAACTTCTGAATCAGTTTCGGGACGAGCCAGTGTTCTTAGCGATCGCACAGTCGCTGAAAGAGAAAGTGGTGATTCCGAGCGAGCATCCTGCGATTTTCTACAAGGGTGCGATTGATGTGGTGGCGGTGTTGGAAATGCTGAATCGACGTTAAGTGATCTTCGCAGGCAGCATTGTGTTGCTGATAGATAATCGGTCTTGCCGCACGCTACCTTCGCGGAGCGAAGGGCGACATTGTCGCTCGTCGCTCCGCGACGATTGCGTACGCACGACCCGGATACTAGAGAAAACACGTTTCCTACTAGTTTGCCCAACGAATTTGTTACTAGGGAACTGACATTGCAAAGATGTTGACGCGCGTCATGTGGGTTAGGCAAATTGCTTTTGCGGATCATACGGAGTATCTTGGCTCCCTCTTTAAACTGTCGTGTACCCTTGGCTTCACCCGCTTCGCTTTGCTACCAACCGGACTTATGCCAAGCCTCATTTTGAATCGAACTTTTCCGATGATGTTCGCCATTCGCCACTTCCTAGTTCTTTCTTTGCTTGTGAGCAGCAAGGCTGTTGCTCTTTGCCCCATTCAGGCAACTCCAGAGCCGGTAACACTCGATTCGCTCAGTTGGTATACACAAGATCGAGACTTTCAGAGTATTGAGCCTGCCGATTGGGTTTGCGAGGGGCAGCAGAAGGCGTTTGTGGGCGATTTTGCAAACCCTGCAACATTTCCTTACATAGACGAGCTGGCTGGACTCGGAGTCACCGTGATTCACACTGGCGGTCCTGAGCCCTATTTCCCGCTGAAACGCGATGGAGGTCGTGGGGGTGATGCCAAGGAGAGCGCATTGATGCGTTCGGCCTTTGCACGCATGCGAGGGAACAAGATGAGAGTCGTCATCGGCGTATCTCCGTATGCTCCCGTCGAATTTGTAAAGCAGCATCCAGAATGGCGCAACAAATTGACGGTCGACGAAAAGCCGATCGATCCGCTTTTGGACCTCACGAAGCCCGAGACGGTTGCATTGAGAAGCATGAGTCTTAACACTCCCTACGGTGACTATCTGATCGAGAATCTTGCCGAAATTTTTTCTGACTATCAAGTCGACGGCATCTCATTTGATGGAAACTATCATCCGATGATCCAATTTACGCCACATGACATGGAGCTCTATCAAAGAGAAACGGGGCGCACTTTTCCGGCGAAAATCGATTTGACAAGCGACGACTACAAGATCTACTTGCTTTGGGCCGATACGAAACTTGAAAATTGGTATCGCAAGTTGCATGCGAGGTTGCGGCAAGTCAATCCTCAAGCTGCCGTTTACACTTGGACTACCAATGCAGGGCGTTACGGCCATTTCTTGACAAGCCCGCGCGTCATGTCTGCGCGTATGAATTTATTGTTCGACTCGCCCGTTCAAGAGTGGTGGTTGGACGAAGTGAATTTGGGTTCGAGTGTGGTGCCATCCTTCGGCGCTGCCTACGTAAGAGCAGTCACTGGTGGCCGCACGGGCGCAAGCGAGCCATATATCATCTCGCATGGCAACCCTTACAGTGGCTCGGGGTTTCCTCGCCATGAGTTGTTTGTTCGGTGCATGCAGGCCATGACGAACGGTTCCATTACACCGCTCGCTTTGCCCAACGGTGCTGGCAAAGAAGCTGGAGATGATACGATTCGCGAAATTGGTCGACGAAAAAAATGGACGACTCGCACTTCGTCGGAACCTTGGGCAGCATTGCTTGTGAGCGAGCAGACTCGCCAGTTTTATGCGGGCGGCCAAGTCATGGAACGATTTCTTTCGCACGCCTTGGGTGTGTTTCGCGTTGGGCTCGAGGAGCATTTACCTGTGACATTGATCACGGACCAAGATCTACGCCTTGATCGGCTTGAGAAGTATCAAGTTCTGGTTCTCCCGAATGCGGCAGCGCTTTCGAATGCTCAGGTCGCAATGATTCGCCAGTTTGTCCAAAACGGCGGCGGCCTCGTGGCCACGTGCGAAACTTCACTGTGCGATGAGCTTGGACATCCGCGATCGAATTTCGCCCTGGCCGATCTTTTTGGAGTCGACTTTCTAGGTCGACCGCAAGCTCCGACGCAGCGAGCCGAACTGGACGCAAACTTTGCAATCGTGGTCGATGACAAGTATTGGGCGAACAGGCTGGGGGCTGCAGAGATGCGTTGGGGAGCGGGCGACTTGCAGACCAGCGAATTGATTTCGGATCCGCGTTTGAAGTTGGTTACCAATGGAGTGCAAGCGAGTTTCAAAGGGCCAATGGTATTGATGAGCGACGCCCGCCCGCCGATGCGGCGTGCGATGTTTATGTTCCCCGAGGGAAAGCCACCGGTTCCCGCTGTGGTCATGGGAGAGCAGGGTAAAGGCAGAGTCGTCTACATGGCAGCAGGTTTTGACGCCGCCAATTTTAGTTATGGCTATCCATATCAACGCATCCTTTTTGCACAAGCGATGAAGTGGGCAGCGAGGTCGCGACCTCCGATCGAAGTCATCGCGCCGATGTGCATTCAAAGCACCTTCTATCGTCAGCGTGATAGCGACGGCGAGCGATTGGTGGTTCACTTGTTTAACGGCTTGGACAGTACCAACGGCCATGGCTTGCCTGAAGTTGACGTGCCGTTACGGGAAGAAGCAATACCTGTGGGTGGCATACGCTTGAGGTTTAATGACACGAAGATAAAGCGAGTGCACTTGGAGCCAGAGGGAGTTGAACTCAGCACCGTTGCAGCAGGCGATTTTCAGGAAGTGCAAGTGCCGCCGATTGCTGTTCACTCGATGGTCGTTTTCGAGTTTTGAGACAGACACGGGTGTCGCCGCGTTTGCAATCAATCCTTCAACGCAAACGCCACAAGAGTTCCGCCTCGTGGGCGGCCCGTTTTGCCTCCCCCTGCTGAAATTACCACATACTGCCGTCCCTTGACGACGTAGGTGCTTGGGCTTGCGTTGCCGCCAAACGGCAGTTTCGTTTTCCATAGAATCTGGCCGGTCTCTTTGTCGAACACGCGAAAGGTTTCATCGGCTGTCGCTCCAATGAAGATCAAGCCACCGGCCGTCACTAGCGGGCCGCCATAGTTCTCTGTGCCGGTTGGCGGGATGCCTCTGGCTGTAAGCTCAGGATATTCTCCTAGTACAACTTTCCACTTGATCTCTCCTGTATTGAGATCAACAGCATTCAAAGTTCCCCATGGCGGCTTAATCGCTGGATAGCCTTCACTGTCCAGCCAGCGACGGAATCCGCCAAAGGCATAGCCCGGTCCGTCGTCGTCAGCTGCTACCGCCTCAGTCTTTCGCGTCGCGGGTTCCTCTTTCGAAGCCGTCTTTGGCAAGCCTTTGCTGAGGACGTAGTCGATAACTGCGGATCGCTTTGCCTCTGGCATATCGGAATACGAAGGCATGCGTCCACCACCCTTCCGCGTGATCTGCTCAATCTCAGCGCGAGTTTTTCGCTTTTCGATATCGAGAAGCGGCGGAAACTTCAGCTCGAGATTGCCCTTCAGTTCCAGACCATGACAAACGCCGCAATAGACCAGGTAATCGCGCTCGCCTGGTATCAGTTTGGAGCCATCCGCATGTCGGGTCTCGATCATTTGCAACAACCACGGTATTTCATTGACGTTGACGTAGTAGATCCCTTGAGGGTCAGCCGCGCCGCCCCCCCATTCCATGCCACCGTCAAATCCTGGGAACATGACCGTCTCGCGCAGGCTTGGTGCTGGGAAAGGTCCGAAGTTAGGTGCCGCCAAGATCCGATCTCGAGCCAACTGTTGGGTCTCGGGAGAAATGTTTGAAACATCGTCTAGTGTGTAGGTCTGCCGCATTAGCGGCGGTGGTTTGGTTGGGAATGGCTGGGTCGGCCAAGTCTGCTCGCCAACCAAATCGGTTTGTGGGACAGGCAACTCCTCAATCGGCCAGAGCGGTTCTCCTGTAACGCGATCGAACACGAAGAGCAGTCCGTGCTTCGTGCCTTGCGCAACTACATCAACTCGTTTCCCGCTTTGGTTGACCGTCAGGAGAACAGGCGGACAGGGCAAGTCTTTGTCCAGAAGATCGTGATGCACGATTTGAAAATGCCATAGCCGTTCTCCTGTAGCCGCGTTCAAGGCGAGCAGGCAGTTAGCAAACAGATTCGCTCCTTTCCGTTTCCCTCCGTAGAAGTCCGGCTCGGCCGTCTTTGTCGCAACGTAAACGATGCCGCGTTTTTCATCCAGCGACTGGCCGCACCAAGGCATCAGTCCGGTCGCGTTTTCATGCGAGTCCGCAGGCCACGTGTCGTAACCGACCTCGCCAGGCCGAGGGATCAAGTGGAATATCCAACGTTGGACGCCAGTCCTGACGTCGAACGCTCGAACCGATCCCTTGCCTCCGAGGCCACCAACGATCAAAACATCTTTGTAGGCGATTCCAGGAGTATTCAGGCCCGAACCGAGATTGATCGAGCCATTTTCACCGAAACTTCGGATGGTTTTTCCGGTTTTGGGATCCAATGCGAAAAGTAAGCCATCTACTGAAGTGAACAAGCGCTGCTCACCGCCGTTTTCATTCGCCCAATACACTAACCCTCGCTGCCGCGCGCGGCCTGGCGCCGTGTTTTCATTCACAGGATCCCACTTCCAGAGTTCCTCGCCAGTGGCCGCATTGAGTGCAACCACCTTGCGAGACTGAGTCGGTGTGAAGAGCTTGCCGTCAACGATGAGGTTGTTTGCCTGATATTCGTCCGCGTCTCCTGTCTCATAGGTCCATGCAACTTCCAGTCGAGAAACGTTCGAACGATTGATCTGTTCGAGCGTCGAATAGAGATTACGATCTTTACCCCCGAGATACACCGGCCAATCGGCGTCCTGGGAGTAAGTCATGTTGAACCAGCAGCAACTGATGGCGATCTGGATGAGAAGGAGAACGAAGGAGCGTAACAAATCCGGAACCTTTCAAAAAAACAGGCAAGTCGTTTTCAAACAGATTTGGGTGGGGCCGTGGCAACCGAGATTCGGAGAGTCGTCATGAATCAAACGGGGAAGCCGCCGTACTCGGTAAAACGTACCTAACCGGCGGGATCCTCGATCGGAATTTGAAGCCGAAGTTCGAAAACGGTGTATGGAACTCAAACCATACATAGCTTGACCGCGTCTGTCAGGCCGGTGATTGGGTCGCCTGCGGGAATGAACTCATGGGCAAAGTAGCCATCGAATCCGGTATCGGCAATCGCTTTGGCAATCGGTGGGTAGTACAACTCTTGTTGGTCATTGAGCTCATGCCGGCCTGGATTGCCACCGGTATGATAATGGCCGAAGTATTGATGGTTCTTTTGAATGGAGCGAATGATGTCTCCCTCCATGATCTGCATGTGGTAGATATCGTACAGCAGCTTGAAGTTATTGGATCCCACCTCTTTGCATAGTTCGATTCCCCAAGCGGAGTTGTCACACATGTAGTCGGCGTGATCGACTCGACTGTTTAGCAACTCCATGTTGAGAATGACATTCTTCTTTTCCGCAACGCCCACGATCTTCTTTAACGCTGCGACACAGTTCTTCATACCTGTCTTGCGATCGATACCGCGAGCGTTGCCGGAAAAGCAGATAACATTGCGAAAGCCAGCCGCGGAAGTCGCTTCGATGGCATCGTTCATGGCCTTTAACGACGACTCATGGTACTTCTCATCGCACAAGCCATCCGAGAGAGGGGACGAGGAAACCATCGTGCACACCAATCCGTACTTTTTCAGCATTGGAAAGTCCTCTGGCCTTAGCAGATCAATGCCAACTAATCCGAGCTTGACCGCCTCCTTGCACATGTCCTCCAAAGAGATTTTTCCGTAGCACCATTTGCAAACGCTTTGCTTGAGTCGACCTTTTTTACCATCGACGGTTTCGGCAGCTTGTGTGGGAGATGTAGCCATGCTGAGTGAAACACCAGCGGCCATGGCGCCAGCGGCACCCAGGCCAAAGCTTCGCCGAGTAATCGTTTCGTTTTCTTGGTTTTGCATAGAAGTACTTTGTTGGAGAGGGGAAGTATGATTATTTCGTGAGGGGAACGCAAATGAGCTTTTCGTCATTTCGGACATAGATGCAGCCGTTCGCGAAAGCGGGTGCGCACCAGATAACATCTCGGCCAAAGGCGTTGTTGGTTGGCTCGATGATCTTCTCTCGTGAAATCTCTTCGTATCCCTTTGGAGACATACGAGCGATGATGATCTCACCTAACTCATTAAACAGATAGAACAAATCTCCGGCGCGAACAATAAACGCGGTGCCGCTGCCGAGCGGTCGCTTTCCAATCGGTTTCGACGTTTCCCAAAGGCGTTCGCCAGTATCGATTTTGAAGGCAATCAGTTCGCCGCTTTGGTCGAAGCCATAGACGACGTCGCCGATGCCCATCGGTTGCACATTGACCGGCGACATTGCTTTCTTGGCTACGTCGCGCCATAGTTGCTTGGCCGTCGGTGTTTTGTCACCCAGTTCGATCAAAATGTTTTTGTCGGAGTATCCGCCGACGAACAAGTACTTGCCAGACTGGATGGGGGACATAATGATCGAGCCATTGCTGGCTTCGTATGGGATCGTCCAGAACTGTTTGCCCGTATCCGGATCAACCGAGTTGATGGCAGCGGGGTTCGGAAGAATCAGTTGTCGCTTTCCACCAGCGGTAATAATGGTTGGTGGAGAGTAACCTTGTTCTGGTGCTGTTCCAAAGCGCCAGACCTCTTTGCCAGTTTTCTTGTCCAAGCAAACCGTCTGCGAACCTTCGCCGCCAGCCAATGTGATCAAGTGATCGCCGTCGATGAGTGGGTGCGCAGCGTAGCCCCAAAGAGCGGAATTCGTCTTGTATTGTTCTTTCAGTTTCATGGACCAAACAACGGTACCGTTTTTGGCTTCGAAGCAATATAGGTCCCCTTCGGCGCCGAGCGTGTAAACGCGATCGCCATCCACGATGGGAGTGCATCGCGGTCCGGCTGGATAAGAGATGGCGTAATTGACTGGGTACTCTTTCTTCCAAACTTCCTTGCCTGTCTTGCTATCAAAGCAAAGGACCCGTTCGGTACCTTCAAAGGAACGGCGCCCAAAGTTATCCACCTTGACGTTGTCTTTCGTGACAAGGTCTGTCACATAGAGTCGGTCGCCAACAACGGCAGGACCAGCGTACCCGCCTGCGACCGGCATCGACCAGCTTGCTTTGAGGCTGCCAGGTGCAAAGCTCTGGGGCGGCTTTGCGATGTTCCAAACGTTATCCCGTTTGGGTCCCATCCATTGCGGCCAATCCTCGGCTTGACATGGTTGGGGCGCGGGGGCAAAACTAAATCCTAGCAGCGCAATTAGGCAAACAAGTGGTTTGCGGTTCGTCATCAGGTTGCATCCTTGAAATTCGGTTCGTTCTACACGGTTGGTTCGGGACGGCTATATTATACCAAAACAACAACCGGAACACGCGGCCTAATCCGAATGGCTGAGTTAGCAAGAGGTGGAATCTCGTAAGAGTTCCTGACGTGCTTCGAACTCCAGGAAGTTTTACAACTTCCGCTACGAGTACAGACTTAATTCGACGCCATTTCGGCTTAATCCGTCGTGCCGTCCGCTGGAGTGAATTGTCACTGATTCCTGGTGAGCGGCACATGGAACCAAATACAACGCTCTCAGAACACTAAGCCAAGTCGCTTTTGCCCAAGGTCTCGATCCATACCGTTTGGATATGCTTCAGCTTGCGATGAATGGTTCGCGATACGACATTCAAATCATCTGCAACTTCCTGAATCGTTTTCCCTTTCAGCTTGAGCTTCACGATATCTCGGTAAAAGTCGTCGGGAAGGGCATCCATCAGAATCTGGTATTGTTCTGACATCACGGCAAGCGAGTCCGGGCTCGCCATTTCTCCCTCTCGGTTCGAAACGAAATTCTTCAGTAGATCGCTTAGGTCCGTGACAACATTTACCTTCCCCCCACCGCGAATGAGAGATTTTTGAGAACGTTTTTCCGATGAGACCTTACGTTTGGTAACCACAAGAAGTAAACGGATCAAATCTTCGCGATCCGTAACATCCGCAAGCGATGCATCGTTGAACAGCGCGCCCATGACAGACAAGGCTATGTCTTCTTCATCCCGTACCGTCCGGGAATCAGCGCCAAAATGATGACGAGCTCTTTGCTTTGCCTTGGGAAAGTAGCGTTCCCAAAGTTTGGAAAGAGCTTCCTTGTTGCCAGATTTCAATTCGCGAATCCAGCGAGTGACCGATCCAGATGAGGAGTCCGTGGGCATGGCAGTAGTTACTTTGGGGGAGAAAAGTACACTATTCGTCCTCCTCAGTATGGGTTAGCACGAGGAAATCTTCAAGCAGTTCAGGGGCAAAGCGACCTTGATTAAATCAATGACCCTGGGGGGCAGCGGCTTGAAGTCTGCCGCTAAGCTCGCTGTGAAGTTGCTTTGAGCCCGCCACGATCAAGTCGCCACGCCACGGATCGTGCGGTTTGCCGTCATGTCTGGTGAGAATGGCACCTGACTCAGTTGCGATGAGAGCGCCTGCTGCGACGTCCCATACTTTGAGAAACCCAGCCCAATAGGCATCGAGCCTACCTTGCGCTACATAACATAAGTTCAGCGCTGCTGACCCGAGTCGTCGAACACTTTGGCTATGAACCAAGATATCAACGAACTGCGCGATTTCTATCGAATCCTTTTGAACTTGAGGTGGGAAGCTTGCGGCGATGAGGGCCGAGTCTAGTTTGGTACAAGCACTGCTTTGGAGTTTTCGACCGTTTACCGTCGCTCCTTGGCCGAGAATCGCTACGTACAATTCTTCGGCCGTTGGGTCCAGGATTATCCCAAGTACTGTCTGTCCTCGATGCATCAAAGCGATCGAGACGGCGAAGTTGGGCATCTTGTGTACGTAGTTGACTGTTCCGTCGAGTGGATCAACAACCCAAAGCCACTCCACATTGGAAGCCATTTCCCGAATGACATTTGGCTGCGAGCATTCTTCTCCTAGGAATTGATGACTGGGAAAGGCAGTTAGGATTCGGCCTTGGATGCATTGTTGAGCAGCTATATCTGCGTCCGTCACCAAGTCCTTGGGTGCTTTTTCGCGAACGGTAGCGGTCTCAAGCATGTCGCAAAGAATTTTGCCAGCAGCTTGAGCAGCTTCAATTCCCACGTTCATTGCATCTCGTATCAAATCATCCATTTTGTGCATTTCGCTAAATTCGAGTCTTCGATCGTTGGCTCAACGATTCTGTTGGTTGTCGCATTGAGCTCCGCTTGTTATTGTTTAACCGAGTACGCTGGCATAGTCGGCTCGTCCCTGGCTCAGCCTGGGGACGCATCGGAGGCTCCTGCCTCCTGAGCAAGCAAATCCATGGCAAATCCATGGCAAATCCATGGCAGACGCGAGGCGGAGCCTCGAAAGCCGGGCGTTCCAAGACGGAGCCTTGGAACGAGGTTCGGAAATTATCGCGCGCTCACCGGACGGCTTGCGCCGTGCCGCTAACACTAATTCTCGCATCATACACAGAGTTTTATCGCATGAGTTGGGATCTACAACACTACACCGCGAAATGGACGGAACCAAAATGGTCCGTAGATGTCGCTCTTTCCAATGACCAATGTCAACCCTCGATCCGGGTGCATGACGCCGCGAATCGAACTCACTTGAGTATTGGAATCATGCCGCATGAACCGCATGGCGTGCACTCCGCTGTTGGCATCCAATCCCGTGACGCCTATGTGCGACAAAAAGACTTGATCGCGATTTTTCCGGAAACCAAACCGTGGCGATTTGGCTACCAGATTGACCTTCGAATGCTGGAGAGCTCGCCGACCGACATCCTTGCCATAGAATTTTGGCTGAGCATTCAGACCTCGCTACTCGACACCCATCCGCAATTGGAACTGCGATTTCAGGGAGACTCATTTGGCCCTACCGTGGAGAATTGCTGGACAAGCCAGGGCTCCAGTATGGGGGTGCTTGTTCATCCCATGGATGAACAAGACTGCCAAATCAAGTCCGTAAACGATGAACTCCGAATGACCGTGTTCGGTAGATTCATGGAAAAGGGAGTGATTCGCAGAATGCGATTTCGATTGATCGTTGCCCCAAAGAGTGAGCCTGCCCAATATTGGCGAGAACGTTTCGAAGAGTTTTCTGGAAGCCCGCTGCCGCTCACCACATAATCGTTCTACAATCTCGGTTGTTTTAACTCACTACATTCATTTGGGAGCGGATATTGGCTACGAACGTTGCAACTCGAAAAACAGCAAAGAAGACAAACGTTAAAAAGGCGTCCGCAAAAACTGCGACGAAAACTGCGACAAAGACATCTGCTGCATCTAGGTCGAACGCGACCAGCAAAGCCATCGAGCCTGTGAAGTCAAAAGTAAAAGCTAAGGCCACCAAAGCCAAGCCTGCGGCTAACAAGGTCCGAACGGAGACAGTTAAGTCTTGGTACGACTACCCACAGTTGTACGAACTTGGATTTCTCAAGGAGACGCCAAAAGAGTCGAAGTTCTGCGAAGCTGTCTTCAAGAAGTATGTTCCTTTCCCCGTCAAGCGAGTGATTGAGCTCGGTTGCGGTTCAGGTCGACTTGTTTGCGATATGGCGACTCGAGGTTTTGACATGACCGGTTTGGACCTCAATCCAACCGCACTTGAGTATTGCAAAAAGAAACTTAAGAAGCTCGGAGTCAAAGGCGAAGCCGTCGTCGGTGACATGACCAAATTCGAATTCGATGAGCCGTTCGATGCGGCAATCAATTCGATCAATACGTTTCGACATTTGGAGTCCGAAGAAGCCGCACTCGCGCATTTGGATTGCGTTGCCGAACACTTGAAGCCAGGCGGAGTTTTTATACTCTCCCTGCATTTGTTGCCCGTCGATGGCGATCTATGGGGAACCGAACGATGGGCTGCCAAAGAAGATGACCTGTCGGTCTACTACGCACTCACCGTCGTCGAGACCAGCATGAAGACGCGATTGGAAAAATTGCGAATCTCGATGCTCGTCAAGAACAACAAAGAATCGTTCCGCTTGTCCGACCACATCACACTGCGGATTTACACCGCGCCTCAGCTCAAGAGCCTGCTCGCAAAATCAAAGAAGCTCAAGCTGATTGCTGTTCACGATTTCTGGTACGACATTGAGTCGACGCAAAAGCTCAATGGAGAAGCCGTCGACTCAATCTTGATCCTGCAACGAGTCTAATAGTCTCATCGAAATGTTACTCGGTAGCGAAAGTCGTCAAGACTTTCGGCTGCGTACTGATTCAGGCCGAAACTCTTGACGAGCTTCGCTACGCAATGTTTTTCAGTGGGTCGCACCTGCCGGGTGCGACTTAAGGGTATTCCAAATGAGTAAGCCAAACGACGCCCAACGCCCATTTGACGTCTTCGGACTTCTCAACCTTGTACTTTCAAGCGAATGCGTTGCTGGAGTCGAATCAAACATGGAGCAGATGAAAGTTCACGCTCGAATTGTCGAAGCTTTCGATCTCACCCAAGCAAAGAACAAGGCCTCCAACGAGTGATCCGGCCTGCCTCCATCATCGACATCGCCAAATCGGTGCGAAGCGGCTCGCTCAAGTCTACCGAGCTGACGAAATCGGTCCTCGATGATATATCTCGTCGCAATGCCGACTACGGTTGCTTCACGCGAGTGCTCGCCGAACAAGCTCTTGCAGCCGCTCAGGCGGTCGATGATCAAGTTGCTGCCGGAGTTGATCCTGGGCCGCTCGCCGGTGTGCCATTTGCCGTAAAAGACCTTTACGATGTGGCCGGCTTGCCGACTACCGCTGGCGCAAAGATGCGAGTTTCCTCCCCGCCCGCGACTCAAGATGCGGTTGTGGTGAAGCGGCTGAAGGATGCTGGAGCGGTTCTGGTTGGGACTTTGAATATGGACGAGTTCGCCTACGGCTTTGCGACCGTGAACCCTCACTTTGGTACCACTCGTAACCCGCACGATGTCACTCGTTTGGCGGGTGGATCGTCTGGCGGATCGGCCGCTGCTGTCGCAGCAGGATTGGTTCCGCTGACGCTCGGCTCCGATACGAATGGTTCGGTCCGAGTGCCCGCAGCCTTATGTGGACTTTGGGGAATACGACCCGCTGACGGCGCAATCCCAGTAGAAGGCACGTTTCCGTTTGCGGAAATTCTCGATACTGTAGGGCCATTCACTCGATCATTAGCGGAACTGGAACTGGTTTACGAGTTAATGGCAGGTGCACCTCTTATTCGATCCAAGTCCACTCCACGCATCGCAAAACTCGAAGGCTGGTTTGCAAGGAATGCGAGTTCCGAAGTTCTCGATGCCTTGGGAAAAGTCATGTCCTATCTGGGGGTGAAGGACACAGTCGAACTGACTGAGGCCCAGACTGCTCGTTCGGCTTCGTATTTGATCACCGCCGCTCAGGGTGGAACCCTGCATCTCGAAACGATGCGAACGAGAGTGATGGAATACGATCCTGCCGTTCGCGATCGCCTCTTGGCGGGTGCGATATTGCCGGCTGCTCTTTACCAAAAAGCAATGGACTTTCGGAGCTTCTATCGAGCACGCGTTCAAGAACTTTTTGAGCATGTCGATATCTTGATCGCGCCGACGACACCGGTTGTTGCACCGCGAATCGATCAAGCGACCATGTTAATCGATGGTCAACAAGCTTCCGCGAGAGCCAATCTCGGAATCTACACGCAGCCGCTAAGTCTCGCTGGCATCCCCGTTGTATCGGCCCCGTTTCATGTTGCGAGCGGAATGCCGATCGGTATTCAGTTTGCAACGGCGCCAGGCCGCGAATCCATGTTGTTTCAATTGTTGCGAACATTGGAAGCGGATGGAGTTCTGCGATCGCAGACAATTCAGGGATGAACGTCACACTCGGCAACCGTGACCCACGCACAATATTCAAAGTTTTGTTTAACAGTCAGCCGTAGGCGTACTTGTCAGCTTTGAAAGTACGCCTACGGCTGACTGTCAAACGAGATTCAGCGAAGCTGAGCTCAGTTGCACGTTATTGCGATAAAATGACTCAAGGGACGGTTGGCCTATGCGGCCAATCGTCCCTTAAGTTTTCCCCCTACCACTCGTTCACAGCTTTCGCTGTACGCATTTAATTCCTTCGTGAATTACTTCCCCAAGAAAACTTGGGGTCTGAGTTATAGTTCGCTCGTTTTTCTGGCAACGCCTGTGTTGACGAATCTGGCTTTGCTGGAACAACTTCTGGTGCTGGCTCTGCGGCTGGTCCACCAGGTGCTGAGCTAGCAGGACGAGCTTGAGCGTTGGCAACACCGGCGTTCTGATTGTACGCCCCGCGGCTGATGACCTTCGGGCGACTTGCACCGTAGTCCATGTTGATTGCCGCATCTCGTTCTCGAGCATGCAAGTGAGCGTCCCAGTAAGCCTTTTCTCCCCACAAACCCTCTTCGAGTGCAATGTTGTTGTATTCGAGCAGAGAACCTTTGATCGCATGGATTTCAACCAAGGACTTGTTGTATTCGGTGACGGCTCGAGTGTAGTTCTGGCTCGCGGTCGATCGAGTCTGTTGAGCTCGCAACAGATTATCGATGGCTGCATCTGGATTGCCCCCGAAGTCGCCTGCATCAAACTTTGCCTGCGAGACCTCGACGAGTGTTTGAGCCGCATTCAACGCTTGGAATTGATCCGTCATCTGCTTGTGCAAGCTGTCCACTTGCTGCCACAGGGACGACAGTTTGTTGATGGCTGCAATCTCTTTGGCCTCAAGGATTCGGTGTTCTCGTGCAAGCGATAGTTGCTTGTTCTGGACGTCGTTTAGAGCTCGGCGGGAGCCAAACGGATTGGGATTGAATTCTGCTCGCACACCACCTTCTTGATAGTTACCACCGAAGAGTTCTTCGAAGGCACTTGGTCGCCCAATTGGGAACGGATCATTACCACCTTTTTTGTCGATGAGTGAGCTACCAACGCCGACCCAACGATAGTTCAATTGCAAATTAACATCTGGCAAAGCTTGGTTCTTGGCGGAGGCGAGTTCGAGTTCACGTTGTTTGATCGCCCACTTTTGTTGACGAAGGTCGATGTTGCGGCAAAGGGTTTCTCCGCGAGCGGCCTCCCAGTCAAATTGTGCTAATCCGATAGCAGGTTTGTCGCTTGGTCGAATCAATCGACCATCGTTGGCAGCCCAACCCATCAACATTCGAAGAGTCTGCTCACGACCAAACAATCCAGGATCGTTGCCCGGTCCACCACCTGCCAAGGAAGAATCCAATTGAGCTTTGAATTGATGGAAAGTCACGCGTGCTTGAGCTTCACCGTTGGCAGCTTGCCCTGTCTTGAATCTTGCCTCGGCAATCTTGTAGGCGAGTGCAGCGCTTTCCAATGCCGTTCTTGCTGTGTCAACATTGTAGTATGCAGCAAACAAATCCCAGTAGGCAAATTCGACATCGCGTACCAAATTGCGTATGCGTTCTTCGTATTGGCCGATCGAGATATCTTCATTGATGCGTGCCAGCACGACAGGGATTCGATTGACCATGGTGCCACGGCCCCGCAACAACGGATGCTGTACTTGAGCTTCGAAAACTTGAGTGTAGTCGCTTGGAACAGCTCGACCAAAATTCCCTGCACCTGCGGATTGAGTTGGGATATTGTTGAACGAATAGATGGACTGCGATCGAATCGTCGCGACGCCACCCGTGGCCGTCCGCTTGGAAATCGCCATTTGAGCTGTTGAATCACGGCTGAAGAACAGTTGAGGATTAAATACATTGCCTGCACCGACGTTGCGAGCACGGTCGGTTGTGTTGAACGACATGAACGAGCTGTACTGAGCATCAAATTCGCTTAGTGCATCCTCAACGCCACCCGTTTGATTGGCACGTGCCGCACCTCGAGGCAAGACACGATTGCCGTTCTGATCGACAACCGCTGGCTGCGAGTTGGTGGTGGTAGAGGTGATGGCAACGTCTTGTCCCGTGATCAACTGGCCCGATGGGCTGGAAAGAATCGTCGCTGCCATGTCGGCGTTTTGGCGTTGCGAACCTTGCAATGCCTGAACCACTTGGGTGTTCACCAAAGCGTAGGCGATGCATTCCTCAAGGGAAAGATCGAGGTGCTCGTAGTTCTGGTTGTTGAGCGAGAACGGCTCCTGAGACTGGCTTGCCTCTGGCAACGGAACCTTGTCCAGATCTGCGTACTCAATTTTTTGAGCGCGATCCAAGTAGTGGGCAAGATCACCCCGTTCGCCCAAAAAGAATGGCTGAGTAGGGTGGCAACCGGTCAGCACTACGCAGCCGATTTGCAATCCAGCGAACCATCGATAAAGGTAGCGTTTCATGAGCCAGGAGGTCCCGTCGGTCGACGTGTTTCGAGCCGCGTTGACGAGCATCCGCCAAGAAAATAGGCGGACCTCATCTAATACATTCAACCCGATCGCCACCAAGCGATCAAGAATGCATGCATTCGCTTTTCGATACTTGTGTTAGGTACCCCCCTAACGCACTTATCGTTCACGACAGACCTGACGGTCTGCTTGCAAACTATTAGCACAAGGGTGTTATCGGCGGGGATGATGGCAGACTTTAGCGGTTGGGCAGAATTTTCCGATTTGTTTTTTGCGAGCGAAGCCGAAGCGTGTTGTTAACCACGAAAGACACGAACTACACGAAAAGCCAACTGGCAAGTAGCTGGTTTCATCAGAAACCGGCGTTCAAGAAACTTTGTATTGAATCTGGATTCTCACCAAACCAGCTACTCTATTCAAGAAAATGATTCACGCGTTGCCTCTTCGGGAGAGGAAAACACACATCATATTATTGTTGCCATTTCGTGTGTTTCGTGGTTCAACCGCGAGAGTAGAGCGATTGTCCTCAATCGCTTGGCAGGCACTATTCACTCGATTTGTCAGAGCATATCGGCAAGTGAGCGCCCAGGCTCTTCCTAGGAGTACTCCAAGTCTCGCCAAACTACTCTCGCGATTCTGATGTCATCGAATATTGGATCGATAGTCTCTTGTTCCATCTTTCGAAACCTTTCTCACAACGCAAACGAAGTCAAATCCCATTTCTGAACCAATCCCTGCTTGCTCAGTGTCCAAAACGCATTCTGATCGGCTGCAATGTCAGCAAATCCATTGGCCGTCGCGAGCGACCCAACCTGCTTGAGTTCCAGACCTTTGTTGCTGTACAAGTCGACCGCCGTGTCGTGAGCGATGGCGATGTGCCCTGTCCTCACGAAACAGCAATGGGAGTTCGTGGCAGAATGGTCGATCAAACGTGAATGATAGCCATCCGCCTTCATCCAGTGCATCAAGACACCCGACTCGAGGCCGATTAGCACGCGCGGCCGAGTAAAACGATCACTCAAACGAATAGACGCAATCTTGGAAGACAGCTCAGTGCTGTGGGTCGGCCTCAAACAATCATAAATCTGAAACTGCGTTCCGCATCCTATCAAGACCTGTGACTTTTGTCTTGCAATGCACCATTTGTTCGCTAGCATTTCCGCCGAAATGAGTCCTCTCCAATTTGCTTCTGGGAATTCGCTCGAAGCAATATGCTTTCTTAACTCGCGAAGCACCAATTGCTCGAGTTGGCCAAAGTTCCCTTCGTCTGACCAATGCGGATAACTGACGTGGCCCAACGGATTCTGTAACCCCAGGCGCAGTTTACCAAGATGACACGATAAGAAAACAGCTTCGTCTGTCTGCGATGTCGAGCTGTGCGAGGACGAATTCAGGAAACCATGGGGGTAGAAAAAATCTTGCACGTACCGGCTAGCCGGCACTAGCCGGTACGACAGGTCGTTGTCAATCCAATACGCAGTCCCTGCTCCGAACTCGGCTTTGGCTTGGCCGCCGCCAATCATGACCGTTATCGCCTCTCCTTGTCGGGTGTCTTTGGCAGCATAACGAAGCCAGCGTGGCACCTCCTGGGAATCAAAAAAAGAACGGATCTCGACGCCTCCTTTCCCATCTGTTTTCTTGTCGGCTTTTGCTTCGAATGTGGGCTGCACCAAGAGCGCTCCATCCTTTTCACCAAAGCACAAAGGTCCCCGTTGGGTAGGGATCATCCCGAACCACTCGTATTCTGGAGACAACGTGATCGCCTTGCTTGGCTCGAGCATCCGAACGGAGTCACGCTTTGGCAAAGCAATAAGAGCACGGCTTTGGGATTTGGGCTGTTCCAAGAATCCCCGCCTCCTGGCTTCTACAAAGACATGAGCATCACGTTGCAACAAGCGATCTTCAGGAACAGCCCTGCACAGAGAATTGGTAACCGCTGAAATACTGTTCGCATCCTGCAGCGAACGAACCAATTGACTCGCATTGATAAATAGGCTTCTCTGAGCATGCTCGCGAACCGACATGTCCGGATAGCTAGCAACCAAATCGGCTAAAAACTCCGATGACCATACTCCAACCGTTACAACCCTAGTGTCGGCGACCAACCGATCGATATGCTGTTTCGCACTGTCGTGACGCCCCAATTGCGAAAGCAATTCGAAGGTTTTTTTGGCGCAGACGCGTGCTTGAGCGCCTCGGGGCCAATGCCTTGTGAGCAGCTCGATCGCGTCGTCGGGGCGATCGAGTTTATTGACGAGCACTTCTGCGGCATCGCACGGCCTGTTTTGGTTGCACAGTCTCTCTACGTGCTTTAAAAACTGAGCGGTTGCAAGCTCCGTCTGGCCAAGTCGTTGATAAAGTTCACCCGCCTCAAGAAAAAGCCCCAACGCTTCAAAGTGCTCAAGTGCCAAATCAAAGTCGCCGGCCAGACAACACAATTCCGCAGCCTTGCGGCGATTGTTCAGTCTTTGTTCGTAAAGCACAGCCGCCTGGCGATAAAGTTTGCCTTTCTCGAGAGCTTGCGCCGCCAGCAAGTAGTCGCTAAGCAATTGAGCATAGATCGAGGCTGCTCGCTCAAAGCGACCATCGTTCAATTCTCGGCGAGCTAGCTCCATGTACTTGTCACGCAATCGTTTTTGCGCATCGAATCCCAACGACCAATTGTCTACTCCACCTGACGAAGAAGCTCCCCAACGCAAATCTCGAGCAACAAGGTCCGAACCAGGAGACGCCATCCCTCGCCCAAGATCGTTCGACATGGGGATCGCATACCTTAAGCCCTCATCGGGATTCTTGTCGAGCATTTCCAATAAGCGATTGACGGACGACTCGCGGCGAGCCTCCAAGGTCTCGTTCCATTTTTGCATTTGTTTGCTGGCCCAATCGCGAATATCTTGAATCCATTGCGAGTTGGAAGATGCTCTTCGTTTGGCAGCAACATCATTCATCCCCTTCTTGGTATGCACGTAGTTCACGGGCGCGGTGTTTGTGTTTTTCTTACTTCCCTTCGCCGAACCGTCCAATCGATCTGCAATCCAGGCTACCGTTTTACCGATAGCTGATTTTGCCATGGCGCCCAAGTTCTCGACAGGCTTGCCTCGCGATTCTTTCTGGCTCGGCGGCAAATGGACTAGGTCATTCGGGCGATCACCGATCCCGTTCCGTGACGGATCAAGCCATTGTTCTAACGACGGCGGCGGTGGTGCATCGACACGAATCAGCCGTTCTGGAATTGCAGTCCCCTCAACCGCCCTCTTCCACTCGCTGCGAACAACGACAGGAGCCATGATCAAGGACTCGATTTCCAGTCGGGACAACGGATCAATCGTCAGCAGGCCGAAAGCAGGATGCCAAACCAACCATTCCGATTCGCCCGAAATCAACAACGGCCAATCACTCTCAAGCGGCATCGGTGAAATTTGTGACTCGCAAGGTATCCAAAGCTGAGAGGACGACATCGACTTGGGTAGGGGAATGGACTTCATCGCCATAACACGTGCTTGGGAGGGTGAGGCTCCTGCCGAACCATGGCGTCCCCGGTTTGGCAGGAGCCTCGCCCTCCCAGCTACAGCATCGGTTCCGCTTACTTCGCTGGATTCAACGAGAATAAAGACACTGATTGGTTTGCTCTCGATAACAACCGGATAGAAGCCGCATCTATGCTCATTAGCATCGGCCCCTGCAAACAAAGCCACCTCAAGCCAATGCGCCGTGTCGTTGGACTCCACAAAATAGCCTCGCGTTCCACCAGCGACTGGCGTTCGCGTTTGACTCCAAGGTCGGCCAAGCAACTCCGATTCCAATTTCAATTTTAATGTGATGTCGATCAAAGCAGACCTCCTGTGAACTGATCCAAGAGGGGGCGGAGGACTTCCGATAAGATCGTAGTGCTGGCCGTGTTGACTTAAGAGCCAAGGTGATACGGGGAACCAAACCATCGACCGTCACTGGTCCAACCGCTGGCGAAGCCGTCCGTGATCGTCACTGTAATCTCCGTTCGCGAGCTCTTGAGCGAGCGAATGTGCAACAAGCCACGTGCATCAAGCATGACTTCTACGTGGTTCTTCTTCGCAACTTCGATCCGGAACCCAACCTCTCTCGCTAGTTCCCTGTCGCTTTCAAAAATAGCCTGCGACGTGAGAGCTTCGCGAAACATCACCGGACTTTCCACCCAACACATAGAGTTATTTACCATTTTCAGGATTAAGGCATGCTGATTTCTCAAGAGCAGAAGTACGCCATTAAATACGGCCACGCGATGAAATCGGTTTCGGTACGAGTTGGTGAGAGTCGCATTGTTTTGCATGCCCCAGGCTAATTTCTGATTGATCCAATTGTGAATCCCAGCTTTGTAAAGCATGCACTCTCCAGGAGTACCGTCATCTTTCACTTCGACAAGAAATGTACCCGCGTCGATTTCAAAGCGAAGCCAACGATTGTCTCCAAGAACGACGCCTGTATCTTTCAATCGATCTCTCTTGTATGCATCTGGAATCGGAACCGCGCTTCCTTTCGAATGTAACATCCGTCCCAAGCTTGTGATGGCGACGTAGCCGTCCTTTTTCGGCGCAACCATGACAAAGGTAATCTTTTCCATTTCCCCTCCCGCGCCTGCTCGAGGTCCTTGCGGAAAGGAAATTGGATTGACATCAAACCCCAGGCCGTTGAAGTGTACGGCCATCCAGTTTCCCGTCTCATCCTGAAAGCAATTGTTGGCACGGAGTGTTGGCGAAGCGAACGTGTCTAGAAGGCTACCGCTGCCAATACTCCAGGCTTGAAGTTTGCAGCGTTTCGAATCGCCGACAATCAGCCAGCCTCCCTCAATGGCAAAAAAAGTCGCCTCCGATTGAAGTTCGAGTTCGGATCTTTCCAACATCGCATAGTCTTGCAAACTGAACTGAAATACGCTGTATTTGCGGCTCGTATCATTCCGGCAAACGACCACTAAGACATGTCGATCCGCATCTCGTCCGGCCCATGAAATGCTACTAGAACGGTAATTCGCAAACAGCGTCACGCCTCCTTGACGCACGTTATCCCAAAGGACCAGCCGATTTCCGTGGGCTTTGGCGAGCAACAATCCGTTGTCGACTGCATAGTAGGTTGAATTGGAAATTGACAGCCGCAATGGAAACGGATTGCAACGAAAAATACGCGGCAACTTGTCATTGCCAATCAATGGCACGGGCTCCGGTTTTGATGGCGGTTGCGACTCCTTGAGCGTCATCGTAACTTTTTTGATGGTCGACGAACCGCTTCGAGAATACGAGATGAGTTCCAAAGCTCCAAACCGATCAACGACTGCGGCGGTCAATCGACTAAGCTTGGATTGAGACAGAGCGGTACGGAATTCACGATCGCTCCAGGCGTCGCGACTTAATACGAGATAGACATCCATATTGGATTGCCATTTTGAGATCTCGTCGTAAAACGCCTCCAGCACCGGACCAGGATGAATCGCCGCGTGCAGAGCACCCATATGCTCGGTCAGTCCACTCTGATCCACAAAAAAAGACCGCGTCAAAGCTCCATCCATGGCTCGCCAAGCCACAACCTTCGAATCCCCCTGAGCGCTAGCCGTCAATGCCAGAGCAATCGCAGCGTTGTACACTCTGGGGGTACCCCACGAACGTATGCCGCAGTCGATCAGAATGAACCGATCCAAGGATTCTCGGTTGGGTGGAACCTCGCGGCGCATGTACAACGCTTCACCGTTTGCAATACGCACTGCAAGCGTATCGTTATCGTACGCAAGTTCCGAAAGTAGCAATCGATCCACTGTCCCGCGATTGGTGATATCCGAATAGCCCTCCATCTCTGGCGACTTCTTTGGAACCATAGGGGCGGGACGATAAAATGCGGCCAACAAGTCTTTCGACAATCTTCCGAGCGATTGATATTCTTGGTCTAGCAAGAGCGTCTCCATCAGCTCTCTGGCTTCGATCGCATCGGAAAACTTTTCTTCAATGAGGTCTTCGGCTGGTTGAACAGGTTCGTCAATCCCCGTCGCAATGCGACTTCGAAGCCGCTGTTCGTTGACCCTCTCCAGACCGCTACAAAGGCTGAGCAAATCCGACTTCCACAGGTCCAGTCGCTCCGAAGGAATCGAAAGAATTTCCTGCGAAGGAACATCTTCCCTCCGTTCCTGTAGCCCCGACAACACGAGCTCCATGGAGGCCCCATCACAGCGGCTTACTGCTAACTCAAACACCATATCGAGAAGGATCGTTTTTACCGGCAGGGAAAGGCGCAACTCGCGAGGCAAAGCGTTCAATCGATCCAACTGGTGTATCAATTGGAGTGCCTCGACATCGCTGAGCATCGCGTATTTGTAGCAATCGAGTTGTAGTTTGTCGTACTCCAGGTTCTGGTTAAATGGAGACCAACTATCCCTCAGTGCAGCCAACACCAGCAGGACGCAATCAAACCGCGGTAGTCCTCTTACTGCAAATCGTTTGAGAACGGTCGCAAGCTCCTGAGGGAAGGCAATCGTTGTACCGGTGAGCCATTGGACCGATCGCTCCTCCAAATCCCATTCCCAAAACGTATGCGATTGTGGGAGCAGGTACGTTTGCGCAGCTTGCGTGCTCATGGAATTGCATCCGAAAGCGCATGCGCCGTCGCTCGAATGGACACACGAGTCGTCGGAATCAAGTCGCCATTCGACACGATCTCGAGCGACGCTTCTTCGCGCCACAAGATCCAATCAGACTCGGTAACTTCAAGCCGATTGCGGATCGCTTGTGCTGGCACGGCAGGTGACCACGTGAATGCAACCGGAGTTAAAATCCGCTCGCAGTTTACCAATCGAGTCCCTGGAATACTCGGCATCGGGCTGCCGACGACCAACGTATCAAACACTTGCTCGTTTGTTCGTCGACAAGCGAAACGCAACGACCTCCACTTGGGTTGAAGGTTTTTCAAGACAAATGAACTCCAGTCAGCGAACGAGCAAAGAAGAGCCCCAGGCGCAGAGAGTTGTTCCGATGGACGCCAGCGAAGCGAGACAAAGTCACCCTCCCTCTGGGAGGGTCGGCCAGGGGCCGAGGAGGATGAAGTGACTTGCACAAATGGTGCTGGCACTTCAACCCTCCCCTCGCTACGCTCGACCCTCCCAGAGGGAGGGTGACTAAACCGGACGTTCTTTGAAGGAGGGTGACTGGCTGGGAGCCAAAGCCGTACGAGTTGATGGAGAGGCTTCCATTCGAGTCCCGCCGGCAAAATGTCCGTCGGTACGGTTTTGCCGACGGGAGTTAACCGCTGCTGCTGATCCAATTCAAAAAGTTCGGAACATGGCAGGAGCGATAGAATGCGGGATGCATCTTTTGCGGCCGATACTTCAATCCTGACAAACCATGTTTCGTCTAACATGGCAGCTTGAAACTCGGGCCGGTCTCGCAATAAAGTTACCCAACGCAGCATGTCGCTTTGGCTTGGTCTACCTCGCGCGACGAGCAGTTGTGACCATTCGGCCATGGCTCAATCTCCCGCGGCTTGTTTCAGCCGAGTCCAAACCGAATCGCACTTTTCTTGCAGGAACGTTCTTTGCGTCGCGTCTTGGATCCATTGGCTTCGCGTGGTCAACGCCGACAATTGATCGCCAACGAATAGCCCTTCATCGGCGGACTCTTCCGATTCGCTTTTGCTTTCAATAACCGCCATGAGTCGATCGAGAGCGAGGGAGAGCTCTTCGGCATTTGGCGGGGCGTTCTGCTGCGACTGAGGATGGGCGAGCAAACGCTGTGGCTCGGTGGCCGCTTCGAGAGCGGAGTCAACGATCGATGCAAGTACCTCCTGCTGCTCTTGAATATCCCAAATATGCCGAAGGATCCATAGGTCGGTAACGTTCGCAATCGTTCGACCGCAAATGAGCGCGCTGGCCGCGATCGGCCGCTGCAGCTTGACCGCCCGTCGATCGGAAATCGCAATGCCCGCGCGTCGTATTTTGTTGATCGTTTCGACATAGACGTTGCTAACCTCGGAAAGGTCGATGGATTCGACTGCCGATTGCAGTTCTCTTAAACTGGCCACGGAAATCGTGCCCGATGACGCGGATGAACGCCTTTGCAACGCCCAACCTGCCTTTAAGACCGCTGGCAAGTGCTCGTCGCCGACATTATCACAGCGCACCCTAAGCAGGAATCGATCAAAGAGCGCGTTGAGCGACTCATCTTCCGGCAAACGGTTGCTAGCTCCGACAAAAACCAAAGCTGGCAACGCTCGTGTTTCCCGACCTCGGCGGAAGATACGTTCGTTGAGCGCCATCAGCAAACTATTCAAAATAGAACTATTGGCGTTGAGGAGTTCGTCGAGGAATACAAAGTCAGCTTCGGGTAGCATGCCTTCGGTGTTGGTAACTAGATCTCCATCTCGCAATCGCCGGATATCAAAAGGACCGAATAGTTCGTTAGGTTCTGTAAACTTCGTTAGCAAATAGTCAAAGAAACGACCATCGATCTTGTCCGCAAGCGAACGGACCAGCGCGCTCTTGGCTGTTCCCGGCGGTCCCAACAGGAAAAGGTTTTCTCGCGACACGATTGCCACGGCCAGCAAGTCGACGATCTCGTCTTTGCCAACGAACATTTGCTTGAGCGGCTGTACAACTTCGCTGTTGAGTCGACGAGTTGCATCGAAGAGGGGCGAGTTTTCAACGTTGGCTATCAAAAGTCTTCCATTCGTATTGGGCATTGATTTTGTTCCAGCGGTCGGCTTCGTCTGCCGAAACGGAACCGCCATCTAGAACTCTTTCAATATACATAATACGAAGACACCGATCTCGCAGAATCGGTTCCAGTTTTTCTTGAATTTCCGCTTGTGGTTTCATTCTGGCGGACGAAAGCGGCCATCGTTCCGCCCAGGCTTCGATTTGTTTCAATAAGGGATCGGCAGGAGACGCCGCCTTGGCCAGCCGTTCCAAATCTGGCAAGAACCGAAATAGCAAATCGACCGAGTAGTGGATCGAAGCGATCTCAGGGGCATTCACTTCGCCGATTGAAATCGCAAAATCTGCGGGTTCGGTTTCCAGACCGGTCACGATAAACTCCTCGCCGAGTTCGCGATAAACCATTAACTGCGCATCGCGATAAAACTGTTGGGTCGCCCAAACGGCGATTGGGAGATTGAGCGCCGGCGGCACGCTAGGTAGTTGCTCCCGATACTCTGCCTCAGCCTTGCTTAACCAGTCCGCGATCGCGTCGCTGCTTGTTTCAGGCGTTGCGACTGGGTGCAACGCAACTAACCGACCGGTACGCCAAAGTTCGTCCAGTGTATTGATCACGATGTATAACCCATCCATTTTGAACCACGAAAGACACGAACCACACGAAAAGCCAACTGGCTAGTGCCCACAACTTTTGACTTTAGCTCCCCTCTCCCCGAAACGGGGAGAGGGGGAGGAAAACACCATCGTATTGTGGTTACTTGGCTTCGTTCATCACATCGAAAGCAAATAGTTGCGAATTCTCTGTTTCGTACCATTATCGATCTTGCCCCGTATGTCCGTAATGAGCCGGCCATTCCGTTCTCGACGAGCTCGCACCTCGATTCGTCCCTTTAGCCTTAGGTCCTGGCCAAAGAACTGCCGGATCGCATCGGTTCTTCCAACGGCGATTCCACTGTGAATCTTAACGGAACCATCTCGAACGCTGATGTGAATATCCCACTTCGGGCGGCTTACCTTCCATAGAACCCAAAGCACAAACGCGCAAACCGATATCTTAATCAGATGTTCGATCATTACTGACTATTGATTGCCTGTTTCTGCAGTTGTTCCAGTTGCTGAATCGCTTCCATCGGCGTCATAAGAGTGATGTCGAGCGATTTCAACTTTTCCACTACCGCGTTTTCTTGCCATTGGAACAAGGTCATTTGAATATGGCCCGACTTCTTTTTGGCCGGGGCGATATGGGGCTGACCGTATTGGTTTAGGTGATTGGATTCCAGTTGACTTAGGATCTCTTTGGCTCGTTCATTTACGTCGCGAGGCACCCCTGCCAAACGAGCGACGTGGATCCCGTAACTCTTGTCCGCTCCACCTTGAACGATGCGATGCAGGAAGACCACGTTGTCGTCCCATTCCTTGACCGCGACGTTCCAGTTGCGAACACCCGGCAAGGATTTTTGCAGGTCGATCAACTCATGGTAATGGGTCGCAAACATGGTTCTCGCTCGATTGTTGTTGTGTAAGTGTTCAACAATCGCCCAAGCTAGCGACAAACCATCGTAGGTGCTGGTTCCTCGCCCAATCTCATCGAGAATGACCAACGAGCGTTCAGTGGCTGTGTTCAAGATCCGAGCCGTCTCGACCATTTCGACCATAAACGTACTTTGACCGCGAGCCAACTCGTCACTCGCTCCGACTCTGGCAAACAAACGGTCCGCCACTCCAATCGTCGCCTTGCGAGCGGGCACAAAGCCACCGATCTGGGCAAGCACGACGATCAACGCCGTTTGGCGAATGTAAGTGCTCTTTCCGGCCATGTTCGGGCCGGTGATCAGCAAGACACTTCCGTGCTCCGCCCCGATCATCGCGTCGTTCGGTACGAATGTCCCTTTTGGGAGCGTCGAATCCAAAACGGGATGGCGACCTTCGTAGATTTCCAGAATCGATTCGTCGGTCATCGTTGGACGGACATACTGTTGCTTGACTGCAAGTTCGGCCAGCGAAGCCAGCACATCCAACTCGGCCAAGACGCTCGCGTTGATTTGCAACGCTTGGGTGTTGGCATGAATGGCTTCGCGTAGCTCTAGGAACAATTCGTATTCAAGCGACTTGGCTTGATCGTCCGCCGACAGGACTTTCTCTTCGTAGTCCTTGAGTTCGGGCGTAATATAACGTTCTGCGTTTTTAAGCGTCTGCTTGCGGATGTAGTTGATGGGAACGCGATCGCGATGCGTATTGGTGATTTCCAAGTAATAGCCAAAGACGGAGGTGAAGCCGACCTTCAAACTCGGTATGCCCGTTGTTGCAATCTGATCGGCTTGGTAGCGAGCGATCCATTCCTTGCCCCCTGCTGCCAACTGGCGAAAGTCATCGAGGCGCTGATCGTAGCCAGGACGAATGAAGCCGCCGTCGCGAGCCAACAACGGGCAATCGTCTTGCAAGGCCACGTCCAACTGTTCGCGCAAGGTTGGGCAGAGGTCAATTCGTTTTTGAAGCTGCGATAGCCGAACCGAGGAGCGTTCTTCCAGGATGGCTTTGATCTTGGGGATCTGAACGAGCGAACGGCCTACTTGCTTGAGATCGCGAGGACTCGAGCGTCCCGTTGCGACTCGAGCTAGCAAACGTTCTATGTCGTACACTTCATCGAGCATTTCACGAACAGAAGCTCTTAGTCGCGTGTCGCGAACGAGTTCATCGACCGCATCGAGTCGCAATTCGATTTGTTCTTTGGAAACGAGGGGCGATGCAAGCCATTGCGAGAGCCGACGCGCCCCCATCGAGGTGACCGTTCGGTCCAATACTTCGAGCAAAGATCCTTCGCGCGAGGCAGTGCGAATCGTTTGAGTTAGCTCCAAGGAACGCCGCGTCGCCGAGTCGATTTCGAGTGAGCGAACAAGTCGGGCTGGTTGCAGTTGCTGAATATGATCAAGCGCGGTCTTTTGGGTTTCGCGAAGGTAGGCCATCGCCGCGCCGGCAGCACTGATCGCGAGGCAATCCTGTGCGTAGGTGCTCGCAGCGTCTTTTGCATCGCCTTGTGTGTCCCAGCCCATCCCGGACAGATCGAGCACTCCGAAGTGTTCGTGTAGGACGCGCTGTGCCTCCTCGATTCCGAATTGCCATGATGGACGTCGTGTGATGGGCCAGCGTTCCAAATCCCCTTTGGATAGCGTTGAGTCGTCCTCCCGAATCATGACTTCGGCGGGTTCAAGTCGAGCGATTTGATCCATGACGGCTTGAGCTGGATAAGCTCCAGCCTCGAATCGACCTGTGGACAGTTCGACCCAAGCCATACCCAGCCAGGCGCTCCGTTCCTGGCCGGCTTTTCCGGGTGACGGATGGTAGATCGCTAGCAGAAGATTTCCCGAGCGAGGGTCGAGAAGCGCGTCATCGGTCAAGGTGCCGGCGGTGACGATGCGTTGGACTTCGCGGCGAACTAGGCCTTTGGCGGTCGCAGGATCCTCGACTTGTTCGCAGACCGCGACGCGGAATCCTTGACGAACCAGTTTGGCCAGGTAACCCTCCACTTGGTGATATGGGAAACCGGCCATAGGGATCGGATTTTCCCCTTTGTCGCGGCTGGTGAGGGTTAGGCCGAGAACTCGAGCAACGGTTTTGGCGTCTTCGTGGAACAATTCGTAGAAATCGCCCATGCGGAAGAACAAAATTGCGTCTCCGCTGGCGGCTTTGGCCTCTTCGTACTGCTTCATCATGGGTGAAAGATTCATAGCGGAAGATGCTACCAAGCCGAGTCGTTTGCACCAAGTGCCCAATAAATGGCTGGATCTGGGAAACAAAATCGTTCGCTGCGTGTTTTCACTACTAATGGGCTGTCCGCCTAGCTAAAATCATGGAATTGATACCGATCGACTTGCCACCCGTGTAAACATCAACTGGGATCAAAATCGATTGAAATCCTCGGGACGGCGAGGGCCACTAGTAAACAAATTTGGTAGCCGAATCGTTCGAAAACCTAAGGGAGAGCGAGGCTCCTGCCGAGCTTTGGATGTTATGGCTCGGCAGGAGCCTCGCCCTCCCGAAGAATTTAGCTGAACTTGACTACTGAAGGAAAGTTAGTGGCTCCACCGTCTGGCGACGGTGGCTACGACTTGGCATCGCTAAGATGCTTGGAGCTGCGGCCTCACCCCGCCCGTTTAATGAACTGGTTGATCCAAAGTGAATGTTTGAATCCAAATGAAATACTCAATCATTACCGTGTCGCTCGTTGCTAAGTCGCTTGTCGTCGCCTTTGCATTGGTCTCGCTTACAGCCCAAGCTCAGCCGCCTGGAATGTCGTTTGGCGGCCGGGGGGATCGTGGTGACCGCGGCGATCGAGGAGATAGGGGCGACCGCGGGGATCGAGGTGACCGTGGTGGTTTTGGAGGTGGGTTCAGCGGCGGTTTCGGTGGGCCTCCGGGCGGAATGCCTGGCGGCGGTTTCGGCGGTCCTCCGGGCGGCGGCTTTGATCCATCTTCGTTTTTGACTCGCATGGATACCAACGGCAACGGGATGCTTGATCCTGAGGAAGCTCAGGGGCCAGCGCGATTCATGCTGGACCGAATGGCTCGCAGCAACCCAAAAATCGATATCACCAAGCCGATTCCAATGTCGGTGTTAACCGAGTCGTTCCAGCAAATGCGAAGCGGTGGGCCGGGTTCCGACGGCCGAGGTTTTGGCGGCTCAGAAGAGGAAATTCCTATTCTCGAAAAGAACACGCTCGTCCCAGGCTTTAGTTCGCCCGCCAAGACCGAAAAAACGGGAGTACCTGGCTTTGGTGCCAGCGGCGAAAGGTTTAACGTTCAAATCGAGGAAAAGGACCTCAAGGACGCAGATGAGAGAATTGTTCGCTACGACAGGAACGGCGACAAGAGTCTGGATGAGAATGAACTCAAGGAAGGGCGTTGGTCCGATACGCCCATGCAGTACGACAAAAATCAAGACGGTAAACTCTCTCGACAAGAACTTGCCGTTCGCTTCGCACGACGACGACTGGCCGGCGGCAGCCAGTCCGATCCCAAGAAAGAAGATGCAACCGCGAAGCGAGCTCGAGAAACTCGTGACATGGCCGATAAAAAGGCGACCCCCAATCCCTTCGAAAAACGAGCAAGCTACCGATTAACGGACGCCGAAGGAAAGCCTCCAGTACCTGCCGGAATGCCGGAATGGTTTACTCGAAACGACATCAATACGGACAGCCAAGTCTCTATGGCTGAGTACACCAAAAGATGGTCGACCGAAGCAGTCGAAGATTTCGCTCGTTTCGATTCGAACAGTGATGGATTCATCACGAGTAAGGAATGCTTAGTGGGTGTGAAAAAGGGCTATATCCCCGGCGCAATGAGCAGCTCATCTAACGCCACGACAAGCACTTCTGTAGCAGCGCCAACGAGCTCGGGCCCTACACCAACTGCCTCTGCAACATCTGGAGCACCCATCAGCAGTGCCGCGAGTTCTACGGACAGTGAAATGAAAGCTTGGGCAGCGAGGAAGTTGAAATCAGCGGACAAAGATGGAAACGGATTCCTTTCGCCAAATGAATTCTCGGGCGATTTTGCGAAGGTGGACACAAACAAAGACGGAAAGATCGATATCGACGAGTACGCGGAATCACGCAACAAGCGTTAGTTTACGGCGAACGGCGGTTCCAAAGTACCTAGCACGACGCGCAAGCTAGTGTATTGGATAGTAGAATCATTAGCTTGCGCGTCGTGCTAGGGTAGTTTTCATTTCTCCTCTTGCTTTAGCACGGCAAGGTCACTCTCGGCAAGAGTGACCCACCAAGCATCACACCCGACGGGTGTGACTTTCTTTCGTTCTTTTCGGCTATCTTAAAGAACTCCGTTACCAATAATCCACGGAGTCGGACGAAGAGTATTTCATTCTTCTGACTGAAAGAAAGTTCTTTATTGCGATGTCCGGACCTGACACCATTCCAGAAATCCCCAATGCTTTACCTGCCAGCGACTCGCCTGTCGTCATTCCCTCTGAATCGTCCCCGATGGAATCACTCAGATCCGATGCGGAAACCGCAATTCCAGACGTAGTTTCGCGAGCCCAATCAACTGAGGCCGACTCCGATTTTCAGCCATTGGCCGCAAATTGGTTGAGAATGGAACGACGAAGTTGGCACATATTGATCGCGATCGTTGGCGTTGTTCTGGGGTTGGGTTGGCTAGTGCTGGGATTATTCATTCGTCAGAACTTTGATGCTTGGCAATGGCTGCTTCTCGTTCCGATAGGAATCCTCTTCGCAATGCTCATTTGGGCGGCGTACTTCTTTCCTCGCCGTGGTTTCCAAGCGACTTCTTGGCGGTTGCATTCGCATGGGTTTGAGATTCGTCGGGGCATATGGTGGCGTCACCGTATCTTCGTCCCCAAAGATCGAATCCAACATACCGATGTGCATCAAGGACCGATACAACGTGCTTACGGTTTGGCAAGCCTGGTGCTGAACACCGGTGGTACCCATGAACCATCCATTACCTTAGACGGGCTCGACATGCCGGTGGCGGAGTCGCTTCGAGAGCAATTGTCGAAACGCGAAGCAATCCAAGCGCCTCCCGCGACGAAAGAGGAAGCCGTTGCATGATCGCTTCGAACAAAGTTCAAAACGCTTCACGGCGTTTGCACCCGTTGTCGTTGCTATTCGAGTTCGCTTCGATCCTGAGAGCGAATGTGATCCCAACGGTTGCAGCCATCGTTTCAACCAGCCGAGGTGGATGGATCGGAATTGTGGTAGGAGCGGTTGTGTTCGGCATCAGTGCCGCGATTGCAATAATTCGTTATGCCACGTTTCGTTACCGAATTGCGGACGGGGAACTGGTTGTCGATTCCGGTTTGATCAACCATGTGCATCGCACGGTGCCACTTAGTAAGATTCAAAATATTGATCTGTCTCAAAACCTGTTCCACCGCTTATTGAGGGTTGGAGAAGTGCGAGTCGAGACCGCTTCGGGCAAAGAGCCGGAAGCTGTCATGCGTGTTATTGCAATCAAAGAGTATTCGCAACTGCGAGACGAGCTCCTCTCGTTTCGCAATTCGGACGGCAAGGAAACTCAACCGGAGAGTGTCCAAGAAAAAATCGTCAGCGATACCTCGACACAAACATCCGAACTCATTCTGAAATTGCCGACTAGGCTCGTCATCTTGGCTGGTTTTCTAAGTAATCGTGGCGAAGTGGTCGCTGGGGTAGTGTTCGGGTTTTTGTGGCAACAACGATTCGCTGACAAATGGTTTGCATCACAAGACTGGGACAAAGAGGCAATTCGGGAATCGCTTCGAGAGGGGACGCAAGGCAATGGCATTTCTCAAGCCATCCGATGGGTACGAGGCGTGGCGGAATACCTTGGAACACAATCAGGTTCGGCTGGTACCATCTTGTTGATGTTGATTGGGGTCACGGTTCTATTCGCAATCTTGAGAACGTTTTCTGCGGTTTGGTATGTGCTCAAATTCTATGGCTATCGACTTGAGCGAGTTGGAGATTCGGTGCATGTTCGCTGTGGTCTTCTAACGAAAGTTTCCGCAACCATACCATTGGGCCGAATCCAATTGATTAGCGTTCAACAAAAATGGCTCATTCGGCAGTTTGGGTTAGCCACCATTCGCATCGAGACAGCGGGTGGCGGAGAAAAGAATTCCGACGACGCTACCTCAATTGGTCGCAAGTGGTTTGTGCCGATCGTAGACTTTTCGGATGTCCCACGCATTTTAGCCATCTTAGATCCGAAGCTGGCTGGAATGGATGAACGGATTGAATGGCAGCCGCAAGCGTCGGGTACCAAGGCGAGGATGTTTCGCTCGATCCTTTTGATAGTAATCGCTATCTCATTGGGGCTATGCTATTGGAGTATTGTTGCGGGCATCTTGCTCGGTGCTGCACTCCTTGTCTTGGGATGGATGTATGTTGGCAAGAAGGCCAAGAGTCGCCGGTACGCGCGCACCGATTGGGGATTGGTTTATCGCAGTGGAACTTGGGAACGCAAAACCTCCATCGCCTTCTTTGACAAGCTTCAGAGCGTGGCCTTGAATCAATCGCCGTTCGATCGACGCTGGAAGATGGCGACGCTCAAGGTGGATACGGCCGCTTCAGGACCGGCCAATCATCGTATCGAAGTTAAGTATTTCGATGCAGAGAGAGCCAGTCGCGAGTTGCAAGCGATCATTCAAGCTGGGCAGGTTCATTGAAGATACGGAACGCGAAGCGATTAAACTCGTTCCCCGGCTCCGCCTGGGAACGCAATGCATCGGAGGCTCCTGCCTCCTGAGTTCACAACGCGAAAGCAAAACGCGAGGCGGAGCCTCGAACGCAGTGCGTTCCAAGGCAGAGCCTTGGAACGAGGGCGAACCTTCGGGAGGGCGAGGCTCCTGCCGA
>JANPHB010000359.1:0-26332 GCA_031424235.1 Pirellula sp. | reverse complement strand
GGACTGGCTGGCGTCACGATGTATATCGATGCCAATTTGAACGGCGTCTTCGATGCCGGTGAATTGTCTACCGTCACAATAGCCAATGGAACCTATAGCTTCACAAACCTCGGGCCAGGCACGTATCGTGTTCGTGAGCTACTCCCCGTTGGCTACACCCAAACGACCGTCAATCCGCAAGACATTGCAGCCAGTAGTGGCAGCAACATCGGCAACGTCAACTTCGGGAACTTCCAGCTGATCCTGATCGGAGGCCTCAAGTTCAACGACATCAACGGCAACGGGATCCAGGACGCTGGTGATGTAGGACTGGCTGGCGTCACGATGTATATCGATGCCAATTTGAACGGCGTCTTCGATGCCGGTGAATTGTCTACCGTCACAACAGCCAACGGCACGTATAGCTTCTCAAACCTCGGGCCAGGCATGTATCGTGTTCGCGAGGTACTCCCGGTGGTCACAATCCAAACCACCCCGAACCCCGCGGATATTCGAGCAAACAGCGGCAATGATGTTTTGGATGTAAACTTTGGAAATCATCGCCACCGAGCAATCGTCATCGGAATGGGTAAGAGCGCGAATTCACCACAATTCGTAACCGTTCTCAACGAAGAGGGTGGAGCAATCTTGTCAACTTTTGCTCCCTATGGGGTTTCTTTTTTGGGAGGTATCCGAATTGCAACGGGCAACCTTGCAGGCGATCAAGCAGACGAAATCGTTACGGCGCCCGGTTGGGGTATTGTTTCCCAGGTTCAAGTCTATACTCAGAGCGGGGTCCTATTGACGTCGTTTCAACCCTACGGCTCTACGTTTAACAATGGCGTCCAAGTGGCAGTCGCAGATGTCGACGGCGACGGCTTAGGCGATATCGTCACCGTACCAAGTTGGGGCCCATCTCAAGTAAGAGTGTTTCGAAACGTACTGGTGAATGGAAGTCCGACTTTTGACACAGCCCACCCCTATCGAGATTTCCTTGCTTTTCCAGCGTCCTTTATCGGCGGTTCTGTCGTTTCGGCGGCAGATATGGGATCGATCTCGCCACTAGTTGGACGGTTCGAGAACACCCTTGATCAAAAGGCGGAAATCATTGTCGGAAGCAACGCTGGCATGAAAACCACGGTCAAGGTCTTCGATGTAAACCAAGTCAATTTGCCGCCGACTGAAGTTCAAGTGATCACACCGTTTAGTACGAGCTCCCTCAGTTATCAAGGAGGTGTCTCCCTGGTCGCAACAAGAATAGACAACGATTTGATACCTGACCTTGTATTGGGAGCGGGAGTTAATGGCGGCTCCAAGATTGACGTTTGGAATTGGAATACCAGTTCGGCCACGCTCTCAAGTTCTTCCATAAACGGTAGCGGATTCGCTGCGTTTACCGATTCGAGCAAAAACTCACCCATTCAAGTAGCAGCGATGGATACAAACGGGGACGGAATTTCAGACACCATCCTTGCTGTACAGGGGCCGGGCGGGACAACGAACCGAATTGTAGCGTTCGAAATAGTGAGTACATCGCCGTTGCAGACATCTCCACCGATCACTATCTCGACTCATTTTTCAGGACCACTTTTTGTGGCCGCCATAAAGAATCCGTCACCCGCTTTGGATTTCCAGGACCCGCCGGTACCCACCGCGAGTCTTGCTAATACAAATGCTTCCGCCATCACTTCGATTTCAACATCGCAGGCGATGGGAGAGTCAACCCAAGAAAGCGTTTACACAAATTTCCAGAATCCGCTCGATGTGGACAATGACGGAACAGTCTCGCCCTTGGACATACTGTTTGTGATCAATTCGCTCAATAAAATGGACGGGGCAACTCAAAACGAGATTCTTGCTGACCATCCACGTTTTCTGGATGTCGATCACGATGGTGTTGTCTCGCCGCTCGATGTTCTGATGCTAGTGAATCATCTCAATCGTGGCTCTACGGACACCATTGGGAGTTCGGCAGCTGGAGAGGGGGAAGCGTCAAAATCAGCGAATGACGCTTACTTTATCCAACTCGGAAACTCATCCGACGAGTTCAGCAGTGACAATGGAATCAAACAGCGATTCAAACAGTCTCGCCGCTCGGCTTTGTTACCAACGAGCTTCTAAACCAACATTGGCTCCATGCAGGAACATGCCACCGTTATTGTTGATTCGGCTGCCAGCTTGCGCTGCAGCTAGATTGAAGTCAAGTTGGTCGGGAGCGAGAGCCAAGCCCTCAATCCAAATGGTGTTGTAGCCAGCTCGCAGGTTTAGTGCTTTTGTCAAACTATAGAGCCCCGACAGGTTGCCACCTCCAACAAATGCAACACCACCCTTGCTGTCAGTCACCGATGGACGCAAGGCAAAATTTGGGAAGTCCGTGACGGATTGAGTCTGTTGAGCAGAATTGCCGAATACGCCAGCGAAGCCACTAGCATCCCATCCTAGTCGACCTGACGTTCGTCGGAGTCTTGCCCCAAGTTGCCCGCCGAAGAGGTTGTTCTGAGTGCGAACATTGTAGCTTCCTTGCTCGATAGCATTTGCAACCGTACGCTGTGACACGATGTTGAGTCGCTGGTTTACGTTTAGGTAACGAAAACCGCTAAACCATGTTATCGATTGGCTCTTTGATTGTCCAAATTGGTAAGCATCGCATGCACATGAGTCGCATCCAGCTGAACTGCATCCAGAACAGCAGGGGAGGTTCAGTGCAAAACTATTGATCTCAGAGGTGTAGTTGACGTTTGCGTTTTCGATAGCCACAAATGCATTTCCAGCAAGGTTGTTGGGAAATGTCAAAAAGGCGTTTGCGTCTGGTTTGATCGCAGTGGCTGTTGTACTTCCCCCGTATAAACCGAAATAGTCCGCTTCAATGGTTTGACCGTTGTTCAAGCGAAAGCCTGCGGTTGCCTGCAAACCGGGGATGAAATTGGAATTGATATTGGACGTGGATATAAACGTATTTCCCGTATTTGGATCTAACACGATCGGTTGATTTTGGCTGAACTGGGAAACCTGTTGCATGAACAGTGCGCCAACTTGAACATAGAGCTGCGGGCATGGGTCGTTACACACTGAGCCGACATATTCACCACAGTTTTCCACCTGACATCCTGGCTGGTAGCCAACGGTCATTGGATCGGAGAACATCATTTTGTCCGAAACATCCAACGCTTGATTTTTGGGTTTTGAGACAACGGGGGCGACATCTTGCGACACGGCAATTTCAGGAATGCAGAATGAAAGAAAGATTAGCAGCATTCCAACACGAGAGGTGGCCATGATTGTTTTTTCCGAACTTGGCAAAATGAATTGAACCAATAACCAAACGCTTTGGCTATCTTGGCTGCTTCGTTATGCCCAAGGTATCGTTATTTCTCTTTAGATCGATATTTAAGTGGCCGTACAGCTTC
Source organism: Pirellula sp. (assembly GCA_031424235.1). GTDB lineage: Bacteria > Planctomycetota > Planctomycetia > Pirellulales > Pirellulaceae > JBKCUI01. Next base: position 22,946 of record JANPHB010000359.1, on the reverse strand, counting down.
TGCGTACAAGGCCATTCAATCCGGTCTACGAATACAATCGGCATTCTTGTTAAAACTTATCGGACCACAGACTTTGGAAAACGGGGAAAACCTTACGTCCAGATTACAGACAACCTAGTCCTCATAACTTGCCCCCCGTTTGTCGCTCGAGTTGCAACGCTAGCGTTCGTTGAATTAAGTCTATCCGTAGTGGAAGTTGTAAAACTTCCTGGAGCTTAAATCACTTCAGGAACTCTTACGAGATTCGACTACTTGCTAATTCAACGCCATTCGGGGCAAGAACGACAACGCAGATCCTAAACCTTCATTTGTTATTTTGCATCTTCACTGAGTTCGTCCAACCAAAGACGACGTGTTTCGCCACGTTGATTTGATTGCCATATCATCCACGACTCTACATGCAAACAGGATAGCCAGCCACCGCCACAGGCGACGTAGCAACCATGAATGTCGCCGATTGCAAGATGACGTTTCAATTCGGGACCTCCCCAGTCAAAACGAAACTGGCGTAGCGGGAAAGATATTCTTCCATCGCGGAACTAGGCAGAAAAATCGAACGCAGAAAAATGATAAACGCAGTCGATCTTCGCGGCAAGTGATGCTCAATTTGGAAAACAGCCGATCCACGACTGCGGTGCGTGCGATGGTTATTTTGCATCCTCGTATCGAAACACTTCAGGGCTGTTCCGCGTGAATTCCTGCCCGTACAGCCTGACACTACGTTGGTCGGGTCGCAACATTGGTTTCGCACGTGCATCGATCAGCAAATTGTGCAGGCTATCTGCCAAGGAAATTCCTCGCAAGTAAAATGCGTCGTGCATAAGGCTAGCAGCGTACAGTCGCCCCCGCGAATCCACATACAGCTTTTCATGATGACTGTGTCCGTATCCAATTCCAACCACTGTAGATCGCAATAGGTTGCTCCAAGTATTGACAACTTTATCATTTGGTGGAAGCAATTGGAATTCAATTTCGACGATAGGATCGTCTGGAAATTCATCATCCGGACGCAGAAGCACCAAGCCGCCAAATGAAGCTAGTATTGACTCCGCCGGATGACCAGACGGAATCCACGCAGGGACTTCGATACGGCGATCTTCATGCCAGTTGTGCTTGCGAAGCCACTCGGTTACGTCTTCGGAAAAGTCAAACAAGGCACTCTCTCGCAAAATGATGGCCGCATTCATCTAGCGGCGATAGAAACGGTAAGTTTCAGTGATCGTTTTGGGCTTTGGCAGAAACAGCAAAACCGCGCCGAAAATGAACAACAGCAAGCCCAAACCCAATGCGATGAAGACTCTCGTTTCAATCTGCCGCCAAAAGTTGCGATTTGAGCTCGCTTCTTCAAGTATACCAGACGCCATTCTTCGAAGGGCAAGCGAGTCGCTCAAGCGAATTTCAGTTCGATGTCGGTGAGTAGTCAGCGTAGAGTTTCGTCTCGCATGTTCGAGCTCCTTCGCAGTAATTCGTATTGGAAGTGGACAAGCTTTGAGCTGAAAGGTTTAAGGAGTAACTTAGAAGCATAGAGGTTCGCGATTTCGTTATGACTTTGCTTATACCTTATCGCTTATGCCTCAATGCTCGTGGAGCGGGACTCAACGTAATCGACGGAATCTGTAAACTTGTGCTACTTGCCCGTGAGAATCGGGGTTAGAAATGTCCCGAGTTCGTCTAAAAAAGAGCACTAGACTATGCGATTGTCACACCCAGAGCTTCACCGAACGGATCGCATTGGATGGCTTCGAGCCGCCGTTCTTGGCGCCAATGACGGGATCGTTTCTACCGCAAGCCTCGTTGTCGGTGTCGCTGCCGCAAATACCGGTAGCAACAACATTCTGGTTGCTGGAGTCGCGGGCTTGGTCGCTGGTGCTATGTCGATGGCTGCGGGCGAGTACGTTTCGGTGAGTTCACAGGCAGATACGGAAAAGGCGGATATCGAACGAGAGCGAGCTGAACTTGCTGCCGACCCAGTCCACGAGCATGCGGAGTTGGCTGCGATTTACGAAAAGCGTGGTCTGGATCCAAAGCTCGCAAGCCAAGTGGCCGACCAATTGATGAAACACAACGCATTAGGGGCTCACGCAAGAGACGAACTCGGAATTTCCGACACACTCAGCGCTCGACCAGTGCAAGCGGCCTTCGCATCGGCAGGCACTTTTGCGATCGGCGCTGCGATGCCATTGCTAACTGCAGTCCTGACGCCACAAAGTGCGATGATTCCGGTGGTCGTCGCCACCTCCATTCTCTTTCTCGCATTGCTCGGTGGGTTTGGAGCGTACGCAGGTGGTGCTCCATGGTTGAAGGCCGCCGTGCGAGTTACTTTCTGGGGCGCACTGGCAATGGCCATCACGGCTGGAGTTGGCGCCGTTTTTGGGGCGGCAGTTTGATCCAACTTGAAAACGACAACTGCCAACTGCCAACTGCCAACTGACAACTGACAACTGACCTACTCCGCGGTGATGCTCAGCCACAGCGGTTTGTCATCGGTGGTTTCCGCGACTCGCGTTTGCGCCCCTTCGACTGGCAACTTGCCAACGATTCGAATCGGCCCCTGGTAGGCGACTGTGCCCTTCAATTTGAGCGTTACGCTCTTGGCCGTGTCACTGCCATGAATCGACTTCAATGACGGACATTCGACTCCTTCAGGTGCTCCCTCAAGCGAAATCGCAATCTCGCCCGCGAAGTCCAACTCGCGGGCAATTTTGACTTGGATTTCGGTCTCTTTGCCTACGACAACTTGTACCGAGTCCGTTGAAAGCTCAAGCTTGTAGTCAGGCATCGGGGCTGTGACCAACATGCTATACCCAAAGTCAGGACCTCCAGCCAAATGAAAATCCTTGACCTCGATAAACACATCGCCGTCCGCTGTTGCTTTCCACTTCAGGTCGGGATCGCGGTTGTTCCCGGCATCGTCCTGCTGTGCCAGTTGCTTGCTCTGCAAATCTGAGACGACGACACTAGCATCCAATGTGGAGCCAAGCTGCCGACTTTGCAATTGGACTCGATAGTTCTGCCCAGTAACCGCCGGGAAACGAACAAATCGTTTCTGACCGGGAATAGCAATCGTTCCTTGAATGGCCGCAGGCAATTCGAACGACAAGGCATCTTCGCGTGTGGTCGCTTGGTTTGGTTCCACCAAGAGCGACTTGCATTCCAAATCCCAATGCGCTGAACGCAATCGCGATTGGGATGCATCGTCGCCTGCCGATACCGTCAGTCGATAGAGCCAGTCCGCTCCACCTCCATACGAGATCGTGCTATCCGGCGCCGCTGGGAACCCGAACACGCGCACCAAGTACTTGCCGGCGCGAGGCGTTGTGAACTCAAGCCTAGGATCTAGGCCAAAGTGATCGAGATTCTCAGCTAAGACGAACCCCTTCAAGTCGAGTAACTGAATCGACGCGTCAACTGGCGAGCGGAGTAAATGTTCTGAGTCGATCAAAGCGACTATCTTTTGTCCTTGCTCCAACGTTATCGCGTAGTGATCCACATCACCTCGCTTAGCAAACACTCCGTGTGTGGAATAGGGTAACGAAGCAATGGCATTAGCCTCGGTCACTCGATCGTTCGGTTCGGTTTCGATTTGTTCGGGGATGTTGCCAACCAAAAATGGGCGAACGGCGGTCGCTCCGTTTGGATGATAGAGCCTTAGCCAATGCAAACCAGGCTTCGCGTCCGCGCCGATAGTCGCTTTGAGCTTGCCCGAAGTCTCCTCAAAGGTCCATTGGATGGCGTCGGTATCGGACCACGCTTGAAGAGGCCAAATGGGAAACTTGCCGCTGGCCTCAACACTGACGGTCGTGCCTGCTTGTCCTCCTGCCGGAAACAGCCGCGTGAGTTCCGGGCGCTCTGCACCTCGAAGCGATGCCGTTCCTCCCAGTCCAAGAACGATACAGGCAATGGCAAAGACATGCTGCAAAATTTGGCAACTACGATGTCGTTGCACAGTTACATCAGCTCCTGGATCGGCGTTGGGTCGCTAACCAAGTGGGTCGGCCTACCTGTGGGTGTGTAGTAAATTTTATCTGGATCGATTCCAAGCTTGCGATACACGGTCGACACATAGTTCTCTGGCGAAAGAACCCGTTCGAAGGCCGAGTGCCCTTGTCGATCGGTTGCTCCGATCACTTGCCCACCCCGGGCACCTCCGCCAGCAAACAAGATCGACATGGCGTTGGCCCAGTGGTCGCGGCCTGCTTTCGATTGACCTGCGAGCGTACTGATCTTTGGCGTTCGGCCAAACTCACCCAAAGCGATCACCATTGTTGTTTCCAACATACCGCGTTGGTCCAAGTCATTGATCAAGGTTGAGACGGTTTGGTCCCACGATGGCAAGCGTGTTTTCAATGCTCCAAACAAATCCGAATGATGGTCCCAGCCGCCATCATAAATGGTCACGAAGGGAACGCCCGCCTCAACGAGTCGTCTCGACAACAAGGCCCGTTGGCCGAAGCTGTTTCGGCCGTACGCTTCACGTATCTCAGCCGGCTCGCTATGAATGTCGAATGCTTTTTGGGCTTCGGTTGTCATGACCAAATCGAAGCCTTGCTGATAGTTTTCGTCATAAGCACTCACCGGGTCGCTGACCTGCGGATCGCCGTAACGCGGCATTCGATCGACCAGTTTTCTCAAATCCTGTCGCTTCGCAAATCGCTCGTTTTGCAGTTCCTTTGGCAGCTCAACGTCGCGAACTCGAAACTGTGCATTGTTTGGATCGTTCGCAACCACGAACGGTGCGTACTTGGCTCCTAGAAAATTTGGGCCACCCGATCGAGACATGCTCGGCATCGTAAAGTAGCCAGGCATCCCGTGAGGCGCAGGTCGTTCCATGGCCGCTACCGAACCAAGACTGGGATGGAAGCTGACAAAGGCTCCACAACCAACTGGAATGCGGGGCGGAGCGCCCGTCATCATGTAATGGTTCCCTGCACCATGGTTCGCCTGATTGTGACATACCGAACGGATGATCGCATACTTGTCCGCGATCTTCGCGAGCTTAGGCAAGTGCTCGCAGATCCGAATGCCGGAAACATTGGTTTCAATGGGCCGGAACTCGCCACGAATCTCAACGGGGGCTTCTGGTTTCGGATCAAACGTTTCGAAATGGGTTGGACCACCATCCATCCAAATCAAAATGCAATTCGATTTCTTCTTGGCCGCGCCACCGCTCTCGCTCGCAGATGCGTTTCGCATGGCGAGCAAGTCAAAGAAGTTTCCTCCAGCAAGTCCAGCTAGACCAAGTTGTAAATAGGTTCTTCGATGCATAGATTTACCTTTCAACGAACTAGTCCAAATAGAGGAATTCGGGTGAATTGAGCATGGACCACATAATGTCTTCGAGCAGACGACGGCGATCGGTACCGGTTTTTGCAAATTCTTCGACCAGCAAACGAAGCTCAGCCTCATCGGGCTTGCGATTGAAAATGATTAGGTAGAGTTCCGTCACCAATGCGGCAGGATCTTTATCCGACTTGGAAAGCAGATCGCAACGACCACCGTCGGCGGCAATACGCTTCTGAATGTGGTTCGCATTCATCAGGTGTAACGTTTGTGTCATCGACGTGCCAACCACACGCTCGCACGGCGGGTCTTGGTTTGGATCGGGACGAGCAAAAGCGTCGAGCAACTCGGAATTCGTTCGATGCGTCCACAGCTGCATGGCTCGTGTTCCCTTTGGCATGCCATCAAAATCTTCCTCTCGAAGCGTCACATCCGAAATGGCATCCGAGAGAACTTCCGCTTTCAAGCGTCGACGATAATGGCGTGAGAAGTTACGAGCGTCCGAGGCATTGGTCGCATTTGGTTGTGAAGACAACGCGTAAACGCGACTCGTAAAGATCGTGTGCAATAACTTCTTCTGATCAAATCCAATTTCTCGAAAGTGATTCGCCAAGGCGGTTAGCAACGCTTCATTGCTGGGTGGATTGGTCGCCCTCAAATCGTCGACGGGGTCAACGATTCCAACTCCCATCACTTCTGCCCAAATCCGATTGACGGCCACGCGTGCGAACGTCGGGTTGTCGGTCGACAGCATCCAGTCTGCCAAACTGGAGCGTGGGTCTTGTTCTGGCGGAACTTCGATCGCTGAACCGGTTAGGGCCTTGGGTGGCAACACTTGGTTGGTTAACGGATGCTTCACTGCGCCGGTGGCTTTTGAAAAAACGATTTCTTCGCCGCCTGAAATCGGTGGCGAGAGTCCTGTCCCTTTGTAACCGACACGTGCAAAGTAGGCGGCCATGCCATAGAAGTCGGCTTGGCTGTAGACTTCGAACGGATGTTGATGGCATTTTGCGCATTCCAATCGAACCCCGAGAAACAGTTGGCTTACGATGGTCGTAATCTCCTCCGGTTCACGTCGATCGCGAAAGAGGGTTACGGCACCGTTTCGCCAGTTGCTCCCTTGGGCCGTTACGATTTGTCGAGCGAATTGGTCGTAGGGTAGGTTCTTTCGAAACGCATCTCGCAACCAAGCATCGAGGCTATAGGTCGCTTTGATTCCGACTCGATAGGGATTGGGACGCAAAAGGTCGGCCCATTTGTTGGCCCAAAAATCAGCATACTCAGGTAGTTCGAGCACGGACTGTGCCCAACGTGAGCGTTTGTTGGGTTCCATATCAGCCTCGTAGGCCCGCAGTTCCTCGGGCGTGGGCAAGCGACCGATGGCATCGAGGTACAGTCGACGAATGAACTGCGTGTCAGTGCACTCACCGCTGGGAAGGATGTTGAGCGTCGACAACTTTTGGTAAACAAGATCGTCGATGAAGTTGTTTCTCGGCAACGCATTGTATTGGTCGATTGCGATCGGTTCAGGGCGAGGCACGGCTGTGCTCCATGTTGTGATCTTGCCCATGTACCGAGCCATGATGGTGGCTTCGCCCGGTAAAGCTCCGGCTTTGAGTTGCCCGTTGGACGCGACCGAAACAATCGCGGGCTCGTTGGATTGAAAGGCGCACATTTGGGTGACGTTGCGAGCCGATCCATCGCTATACCGCGCGGTGACGGTTAGCGATTCGGTTTGCCCCGCCATCAACGAATGTGGTGCAGGCGCCAGCTCCACGGAAACTAGTGTCGGGTCCGAGTCATTGGTCCGAGCAAGTCCGGTTTGAATCCACTTCAGCAGCAGTCGGTAATCTTCGTCGGTTTCGCTGAAACGAATGCCACCACCATGCGGTTCCTTGCCGATGGCTTTGTTGAGCAACAAACTCTCCGTCGGCGAAGCAACGGACAAACGGCGACCGCGTGAGTTTTTGACAATGGCTTCGTAATCCATGTTGGCATCGAACCCGAGAAGGGACAACGCGAAACCATTTTGGCCGCGAGCCTTGCCATGGCAAGGGCCGGAGTTGCATCCACGAGCCGTTAAGATCGGCTGAATGTCGAGTTCAAACTTGAGCGATGGATTCGGGGGGGGAGGGATTGGGTCCGCACTGAATCCGTTTAGGCATTGTGCCACGACGAATAGAAGTACCCAATGGAGTTTACGGTAAGAAGAATTGGAGGAGAAAATGGCTGACATGGAGGGGCTGTTGGATGGATTGCCTTGGGGCAACGAGGTATCCAACAGCCCTCGCGGGGTGTTGGTCCTCACCTCGGAGTATAGTAGAACCGCCGGGCAATTGCAATTCAGTCCATTTTGTTGCCTGGGAGGGTGAGGCCACCGCTGTAAACATGTTTCCAACGAGTTTACCTAAGCAATTCATTGCTCGGGAGGGTGAGGCTCCTGCCGAACCTTTGCACCGCTGGCTCGGCAGGAGCCTCGCCCTCCCGAATGCTTTTAGGGGCCCCTGGCATTGAAAGATGTAAGAAGCGGTGTTTATTACGACTGCATGGCTTTGCTCGACTGAGCCCAAGCAAACGGGCCGAAGATCAAAAGAGGCGCCCACGCGGCAGCAGCTGGACTTAATAGGGTCTCATTGGCTCCCAGAGTCTGCATGCCAATGCTGACACCAAAGAAGGCGGCATAACCAAGAATGCACGAAATCAACATGCTCACCAAGTTTCGGTTTCGGTTCGAAAGAATCATCGGTATCCCGATCAGAAGCTGGGTAAAGTCCAAAAGAGGCTGAATAAATCGAGTATGCACAATGACGGTCAACTCTGCGCCGTAATAGTGAGATTGATTGCGCATTCGCCAAATCAAATCGCTCGTCGATGCAAACTGCTTGGCCGTGCCCCCTCGCAGAACATCAAACTCCAGTTTGCTCGGCACAAAACACTCGTTCGGTTTCAGCCAAGTCGTATCGGTTGGTAAAAAAAGAAAATAACCTTTCTCTGTTTTTACCGAGTTCTTTCCAACCAGCGGATCCGCTGACTTCGGTTCCAACACCAAATAGCCTGCAGGATGCGTTTCATCCCCCTCCAAGAACTTGGCGGATAAGCCCGTTATCTGCTGAGTTACTGTTGAAGCTGGCCCCAAGAAGCGGAATATTGGTAAGTTGATCGACATGTTGGCTGGCTGCAGATTCTTGCCTGCAATGAGTATTCCCATTTCGACATCCTCGGTAGGCCGAATGGGGCGAATGCTCTCACCCAATAATTCTTGCGGGGTCTTGCTGAGCATCGTTGAATAACGAGGCACCAGACACTCACGTGAAACTGCTGCAGCCACAATGAGAATGCCCGACAGGAACAAAATGGGCCGAAGGATTCGGCCCTTGCTGATGCCCGCGGCTAACAACGCCGTCATTTCATGGGTCCGATACAACCATGAGATAACAAACATCGTCGCCAACAAAGTCAAGAAACCGCACATTCGGTCGTAAATGTTCAGCATGTATGGGCTGAAGTACTCCGCTAGCCCAAGCGCAAAACTGCCTCGAACTTTCCCGTACGCGATCAATTCATCCAAATTAGTAAATAGCTGGATGACAATGAGGAGTCCCGACAACGTCAAAAAGCAAATCAAGAAAACGCGGGAGTACAGAAACAGCAGATAGCGATCGATTTTCGTCATTGCGAGAGTAGCGATTTCCAAATCAACCTTGAATGCGATGTTACGCAAATTCGAGAGTAACTGGAACGCTAGGACTAGGTCAATACGGACCGCAACCGCTGTATGAGTATGCCAGCAATAGCTGGCAGTACCGGTTGGAGCGGGTTAACGTATTGGTGTCGCCAATCGCCCTGGCAAGGCATCATTTACGCGGCACCATTTGCGGATGGATGCGTTTTCTTCCAATGCTGGAGACCAGCACGGATCTCTTTCAAATGCAACCAATGGCCATGGGTTTTGGAAGTGCTCGAAACCATTGTCTCGGGTGAAATTTCTCCCTTCTCGATTTTGCGCAAGAAGTCGGATTCCGCAATCGGGCCCACAGTCTTCGACTTACCAAAAAAACCTTTTTTCATGAAAAACCAATCTGCAGACATCACTCATTCTCCTTGAAACATCGAAACAAAAAAGAATTGCGATTGTGGCGATAGAATGATTTGGCTGCTTATCGATCCAATCCATGAACACCTGATTTTACAGGAGGTATCGTCGAAAAATCCAGTCTGTAATCTTTCGATTCGATAAAATCGCTAGCGAAATTTGTGGGCGGAAAGCAATCCAATCATGGGAGCAGTTCGTTCCCTACTGTGGGCTCGCGTGACCGTAGCCAGCGTCGCCAGACGGTGGAGCCCCCAACTTTCCTTCAGTTGTCAAGTTCAGTTGAAATCTTCGGGAGAGCGAGGCTTCTGCCGAGCTTGCAACGCCACGGTTTGGCAGGAGCCTCACCCTCCCTAGTCACCTTAACGCTTTGGACTCTCCTAACTACTCGCCTTGAAACTTGCTGTTTTTTCCAGCGACGGTCGCAGCCAATGGTAACTCCTGTTCCCCCTCCGCCATTCTCGACTTCGGACCCACGGGCGCTGTCTTCTCTCCCTTCAATATCGATACAAATTCCTTCGGGACACTTCGTAAATGGAGATCGCGTTGCGGGAAGGAGATTTCAATCCCAGCGGCCGCAAAGCGTCTTAGAATCTGCGTATGCAAGTCGTGACGGGTCGGCAATCGTTGATCCAGGTTCGCAAGATAGAAACGCGCCTTCAAATCGAGCGTACTGTCGCCAAATTGTTCAAAGTAAGCTGTCGGCGGTGGCTCGGCTAAGACATTCGGGTGGTTCGTGCAAACCTCCCTCAACAACGAGCAGGCCAATTCTGGATCCGAATCATACGAAACTCCAACGGAAATGATGATTCGGTTTGTAGAGTCGGTAAGTGTCCAATTCAGCAGTCGACCGGTGATCAAATCTTTGTTTGGAATGATCAGTTCTTGTTGATCAAAGTTCGTAACCGTCGTCGCTCGCATTCGAATACGGGATACGCTGCCAGTCGTGTCCCCCAACGTGATAACATCTCCCACGCGAATGGGTTGCTCGAATAGCAAGATCAAGCCAGATACAAAATTGGCGAAGATCTCTTGCAGACCAAAGCCCAAGCCCACTCCTAATGCTGCGACAAGCCACTGGATGCTCGACCATCGAACGCCGATGCTGTTGAACGTCAACGCGATGCCCAAGATCAACAATGTATACCGTGACAAGGATGCGATAGCGTAACGCACTGCGTTTTCGAGCGGCAAATGCTGGAGCAATGCGATCTCGAGAAGCCCTGGCAAATTTCGAGCTGCCACGGCCGTCATGATCGCGATTGGAATGGCGACGAAGAGATCCGCAAGCGTGATCGGTATCGTCTTGTCCGGTGTCGCACCGTCGACGGTCCACAAGTGTACCGATTCGAGGACTCCCACTGCCGGCAAGACGCCAGACCAAATAAATGCGACCGCGCCGATGGCCGCAAAAATAAGCGTGCTTCCGACGAGTCGGATCGTTTGAGCGTTGATCTGAGCAAGATCGGATCGAGAATCGACTGCGCTTGCTATCGTACCGGTATGGTTTGCGTTGTTAGCCGCACCGCCTGGATCGCGACGTCTCGCTTCCTCGAGCCGTTGGCGTGCTTGGGAAACAACGATTTCGCGACGGCGCAGCAACAGCCATCTTCGAATCATGCTCGAGAGCAACATCAACCCAACCAGCGTGATAAACGTCGTATGCAAAAGCATCGTCAATCGAATGGCCGTGTAATGGTAGCCCATCAAGCTCATGGCCATTAGTGCCAAAGGTCCAAACGCAAATCCGGTGTACCAAATGTACTTGAGCCGATCGATCCAGCCGCCTGCATTGCGGCTCATAAAGTCGCTGAACACCCCGCGAAGCGGATGGAGCAAAATCAACAAATAAATAAAACACAGCGACATCAACAGACTATAGGTCAGTCGCCCGAGCGAGTTTTCCCAACGCGTTTCCCCAAATTGTGACACTATGCCTACCACGGTTACCGCTGGAATTGCCAAATCGATAAACCATCGCAAGTTCTTGCGAAGCAATTGATTGGTTCGAGTCGACCACTGAAAATGGCTTTCGGCTAGGCCACCCGCGCGACTGATTTGCCGAATCATCTCTAACGGGAAGAAGTATCTAGCGCTGACCATCAAGCCCATGGCGATCGCGTCCACAAATGCATTCCCCTCAGATGTGCTCAACAGTCGCCACCCCAAAACCAGGTGGACCAACGCGAGGGGAGAACTGAGCAGGGCGCAATCCAACACGACTTTAGCGGTCGGGACAAACGATGTGCAATTGGACTTGGTTGCGATGGCCCCTTGTGTTTGGATATGCTTTTTGAATCGTTTCAGGTTGAATAGCAGTGTCAAATAGCAAGATAAACCGAGCACATATCCCCACGGATGCGTCAGGAAATCCTTCCGAAGCTGCATTGGAATGCCACGCCAATTTTGAAAATCGAAGAACCATCGGATCGACGGCCACAATTGCTGAAAGTCCGACTTGCTGATCGGTTCACTGGATCGAATCCAAAGCACATGCTCATCGATAAAGGAACGATACAATCGCACTTGATCGATCGTCTTCTGATTGGTTAAACCAAGAGTCATTAGGCTATCAACATAGCCATCGGCATCGCGACGAAAGTCATCGACCAAACGCAGTTCCAACGCTTGGAGCGTTCTTTGCTGATCCCGCGTCGGTGCGCTCGCAAACTGATCCAATGCACCTGCGTTGATCGCGGGCGGTGTTGAGTCCAGGTTTGGTGCCGAAGAAGCTTTCCAATCGTCTAACTCGAGAATCAAAGTTTGCGTAGACAAGATGCGGGTCTGATAGTCCCGTTGCTTGAGGGCAAGCTGGTTGATATCGGGAAGCTCATTGCGTTGCTTTCGAAGCATCAGTCCGACCCAACTATTGAAGTTCGAGACGTGCTTGCTGCTCTTGGGTGAGATACGTTCGGACATGATATTGAATCGATCCGTCCAAAGCTTCAGTTCGGCTGCGGCAGCATCCACTTCCATTCGCAGAGATGAGTTTTGCTGAGCTAAATGCAGCCAGTCGTCGGAACGCTTGACCAACTGCTCTGCCAGTTTTTTGTTTTCCGGAGCGGACTGCTGAACTAAACCCTCAGCGACGTTCTTTTGATTGGAGATCAAAATTTCGCGACGCTTGCTAAGTTCGTCGGTGACCTCTTTTAATTTACCTCGCTGGAATTTTTCCTCGGCCAGCAAGACTTCTTTGGTGATCGGCAGCAACTCTTGCTCGGCATCGTAGGTGCGCTGCTCTTGTTCGAGACGCCGAATCCGTACGTTGAGGGCAAGGAGTTTGGCTCGTCGCAACAACGTATCCGCTTCACGAATTCTCGGATCGATCCCATCGACAGCAGGCAACGCCAACTCCTCGTTGAGCTTCTTGATCGAATTCTTGTCGTCGGTGAGAAGACCAGGAAGTTCTTTGCGTCTAGCTTCACGGGACACGATGGCTGTTTCTACGCGGATGCGACCGTCTGTTGCGGCTTGTGCGAGAGATTGAACCTCGAGTTGGTAGGACTGAAGCGTTTCAATCCGCGAGGTGGATTCCAAGGTCCCTTCGTAGAACACGATTCGGGGTCTTGGCTTCTCTTTTCGTTTTTTGGCTTCGGCGGTTGCCGCTGGAGCCGCTTCGTAGGCAGCGATATACTCGCGAATGACTTTCTCGCTTTCCGCACGGCTTTTTAGTTCGGCGTAAATCGCTTCGTAGGTCGCGGTAAGTGTCTGCTTGAGCGTTGGCTCGAGGTCCGTGGCTGCTTGCACTTGTTGAAGTCGATTGCTGACCGCTTCTGGAGTTATCGAGACGGCATCGCTCACGGGCGTAGACGACTGCGGTGTTGTAACTGGAATTTGTGCAGTCCCGGTGCCAATCGGCTGCGCAAGACTAGGTAGACCAGGACCGGGTACAGGAACTTGCCCACCTAGCACTTGAACCCCCTGTGGTTGAACCCCCTGTGGTTGAACTCCAGGCAACTGGGCGCCAGGTTGTTGTCCGAGCGGTTGGGCGCCGGGCAGTTGTTGGGATCGAAAGTTGGGCTGACTAGCCGTTCGGAACTGCGGGCCAGCGGGGGGGAGTTGAGGATGCTGGTAGCCATCCTGCGGTCCTGCTGGGTAGTAATTGTTTGCCGGTGGAGCGTTGCCTTGCGGTAGAAACGAGTTCGATTGTGCTTGGGGGTAAGGTGCAGGGGTAAAGGGAAGGGGATTGTTTTGGACCGGATGCGGCTGATTGGGGGGCGCAAGGTTAATCTGCGCGCACAGTTCACGATCGAACAATACCAGAATCGCCAACGAGAGAAGCCAACTTGTTGACGAACGGAACATGGGAAGACGCGACCGGCAAACGTACCTCACGTGCAGCCAAGTAATTCCAGTCATCGATTTCCCAAGCTCGTATCGCATACTTGGGTAAATAGGAGATTTTCGGTTTGCGAGCAAGACCGCGAATCCAGCAAGTCCCTTCGCGAATGTGCTAGCTTTCTCGGGAGGGTGAGGCCACTCGAGCAAACATGTTTTCCAGGAGTTACCTAAGCAATTCATTTCTCGGGAGGGTGAGGCTCCTGCCGAACCTTTGCACCGCTGGCTCGGCAGGAGCCTCGCCCTCCCGGCAATTGCAAGCAAACACTAGTATCAAACTAGGCAAACTTGAGACAACTCCACCGGAATCTCAGTTCTTCCTGGCAATGTTTTCCAATATCTGGCTGATGTTTTCGATCCACGTACGTAAGCTGTGATGCGTTTCGACGTAGGCTCGAGCGAGCGCGAGCTTTTCTAACCAGGGGGCTGGATTTACGAAGCGATCTTGAAGGGCTTTGGCAAGTTCCTCGGCGTTGGCTTTTGGTACTAGCGTCCCCAATGAGTGAGTGCGAAGCAGTTCACCTGCCCCTTGTGTTGTATTGGTTGCGAGGATCGGAACTTGGCATGCCATCGCTTCCAACAAGACATTCGGCATCCCCTCGTAAATGGATGGTAAACAGAGCAAGTCGCATTGTTTAAGTAACGGAAATGGACTTTGAATCTGACCATGAAAAAAAACGCTGTCTTCTATGCCCAGACTCGCCGCAAGACTTTGAAGCTCTTTTCGCAAAACGCCGTCCCCGACCAAGTGCAAGTCAGCGGGTGGCACTACATCGGATCTGGCTGCCTCTGAGTACTTTGCAAAGGCTTGTATTAAATAGCGGTGCCCTTTTTCGTCGCTTAACCGACCTATCGAAATGATCTGCTTGCGATTGGGACGAAGGATCGGCCCTGTCCAAAGCCTTTGGCATTCGGAATCGATGCGTTCGATGTCGATGGGACTCAACATGACTTGAAAATCATCACGTGGGATGTTGTAGTAATCCGATGCATTGTCTGCGGTCCCGGCACCAACGGTTAGCAGTGCCGAAGCGGTCGAATAGGCCTTTTGAAGCGTTCGCTTTTTCATGGAGAGCCAACGTTTTTCCGATCGAGCCAGATCGTACTGAGGCGGAGAAACGATGGTGGAAATGCGTGGTGTTTGCGTTTGCTGCGTCGCTGGTCCCGTGATCAGAGTCATATGAAACAGCCGGTCATAAACGACGTCGATCTTCTCGCTCTGTAGGACCTTGGCCATGTGTCGCACTTGCAAATGATGAATTCGGCCGGGCCAGTTCCAACGCGGAAATGCGTTGTCCGTCCAAAACGCAATTCGCTTTACGTCCTTGGGGACCTCATCAAGCAACACGCCGGATTCGTACAGGAGATAGAGAATGGGCTCGAATCGAGTGCGGTCGAGTCCCTTGAGCAAATACAAAAGTTGCTTTTCACTCCCGCCGCCATCCATGGAGGACGAACATAAGAGAACGCGGATGCGGTTTGAAGCCATCGAATGCCTGAAAAACGAAAGGTTACGAACGAGCGTTCGATCAGTTTAGCCAAATGCGAAGATAAAGGTGCTTGTTAAAAAATTCGACCATTTAGTCGTCAGTTTTCAGTTGGAAGTTGGCATAAATACGGCCAACTCAATGGCAAACGGGCTTTTTCCAAGCAGAGTCACTCTCGGCAAGAGTGACCCACGGTGGGGCACACCTGCCGGGTGTGCCTTTAGAATGAAACAATGGTTTCCAAAGAATCCGCACTAAGCGGTCCGAGAGCGATAGGATCGGTAAGCAAACTGCTTCACCTTGCGGCTAGCCATGTCCACCGCCCGTTCCACCATCTTCAGCTTGTGATAAACCACAGGCCGGTTGCGGAATCGCGATAGGGATCGCCGATACTTGAGGAAGAACATGAACGTCTCGGCGAAGTCTTCGCTGGAGTTCGTCGAAGCGTAATCCGTGATGAATTGCTGGAACAAGCATCCGTAAAAGAACTTCAGTTTGCCTTGCTCGCTTCGGCAACGTCGCTTGCCTGCTTGGTATTCTGGATCCGCCTTTAAATGGCGTCTCCAACTTTGGTAGGGAGTGGCCGTGCAGTTGCTGTAAGCCTCGCCAAACGTTCGCTGGAACCACTCTTGGCGGAAAAAGCTTGGGTCGATGTAATACCAAGCATGTGCATACTCATGGCGAATCGTATCGCATAACGTCATGCCGGGTTTGTACGGTTGATGGGGAAGATCACGAGGGAGATAAATCACGCCAGGTCGATAACCTCGTTTGCCGTAGTGACCCACCTGTTCAAACACATATCCTCGCTCACCTGAGCTTTTCACATTCGAAATGCACAATTCAACGGTGTCTAGATAGACACCATCAGCAAGTAGTCCTAGCTCAGCAAGCTCAGAACGAACAGTGTTATACGCACGGTCAACATTGGCCATGATTGGACGCGATCTTGGTTCTACGTTTTTAAAGGTGACAGCCCGCCACAGTGTTCCAACTGTGGCCAGCCTTGGTTTCGGGTCGCGTCCCTGCTCTAACAAGTCTGCTTTGAAGTCCGTGTCCCTTCAAATTGAATTTGGGAAAAAGGCCGGTCCGCACCCAAAAGAGGGGGGCGGAGAGGTCGCTTTTGCCGAAACGGACTTTTATCTGTGCAGGCAGGGGTGATTGTTGGGGTGCAAAACCCACCCGGCAACTAACCCAAAAGAGGGGTTTTTGGCTAAGTTGCCAGCTAGACGGCAGTTGCGTCGCCAAAAGAAAATTTCGCCCGAGGTATGCCGCCAAATTGTCCAATGGGGACGAGCGAAACTCAATAAAAACGTTGTAAAACTGTGCGGAATGCAACGAATGGATGCAAGCTTGTTTGGGCGACGGTATACTTGGATGAAACGCGATCTCGTTCAACGAAGCTCGGATTTACCGATTCTCGTTTAACAGTCAGCCGCAGGCGTACTTCAACTCAGCCCAGTACGCCTACGGCTGACTGTTAAACGAACAATTGAACGGAATTGGCATAATGAGCAGCCTCACATTACTCCCCCAAATCACGGCAGCCGGTACCAGTCATGCTTCGAAACGACTTGCTGAAAAATTCTGTCGCTTGCTTGATGATCCTTTCGCTGTTCACCACTTTAATGCACGGTTCCGATCCCCAACTCCTCAAAAAACAGTCGAGCTGGAATTGGCCTGAGAGCGAAAAAGTCGTTCAGCAGATCAACACTTATCTTCAAAGTCGCGTACCCGAGATCGAACGAAGCCAGATCAAATTTGATGGGACGGATGCAGCTGGCCTGCGCGGCGTTGGGTTGCTCGACTATGTCTTAAACGCGACAGCCAAAAGCGAAACGACTGTGGCTGCGCTCAAGGCGATCCTCGACGCCCCTTTTGCCGCCGAGAACTTCGCCAAGATGGATGCTCAACTGAGCTCGATTCTGGCCAACGGCAGTATTCCCGTTTGGTTGCGTTCGGATCTCCAATTGATCTGCTGCCGATACATGGTCCACCACGGACTTTACGACGAGGCTCTGCAGCGACTCCTCCCCTTGGCCCAAGAATCCACATCAGACCCGGCCACTTGGCTTTTCTGCATGGGCGTCTGCCAGCATCATCTGATGCAACGCACCGCCTGTCTCGAAACACTCGAAAAACTTCTGGAAAGAGAGACCGAGCTTCCCACCCGGTACGCCATCACGGCTCGCCTCATGCAAGCCGACATCAAACCCTTTAAAGAAGATTCTCTCGACGAAATCGCTCGTATGATGAACGATGTCGAACGACGACTCGCCCTAGGACGGGCTGGCAAAACCGTTCGAGACAAAGAACAAGCCATCGTCGATAAGCTCGACAAAATGATCGACAAGCTGGAACAGCAACAACAAGAACAACAGCAGCAACAACAACAAAAGAGCGGCGGCAAATCCAAGCAGCAGCAACCTTCGCAAGGAAAGCCGTCGGACGACACCCAAGTCGCAGGGCAAAAAGGCAATGGCGATGTCGACCAAAAAGACATCGGTAATGGAAGTGGCTGGGGCAATCTGCCACCTGCACAACGTCAGGAAGCTTTGCAAAATATCACAAAGGATATGCCGAGCCATTTCCGCGAAATCATCGAAGCCTATTTCAAACGCCTAGCGAGCAATAACCCTTGAGCCCGATCAATACCTCCAGGGTCCAGCGTCGCAAACTTTGGTTTCATTCCATCGAAGAACTTCTACAAGAACTAGACCGAATTGAGGCCGCCGAAAAGTCGGGCACCCTAAAGGCATTGGGAAACTGGACACCAGGACAAATTCTATCGCACGTCTCAGCTTGGATTGAGTATGGTTGGGATGGTTACCCAATAGGCGCCCCGCCATTCTTTATCAAATGGCTACTGAAGTTAATGGGACGCCGATATCTTCGAAAAGGCATGCCAGCAGGCGTGAAGATTCCCGGAATCGAGGGGGGAACCAAGGGCCAAGAATTGATCCCAACCGACGCGGCTCTCGCTCGATTGCGAAAAGCCCTCCACCGTTTGCAAAATGGGGAACCCGCGGTGCACAACAGCCCCGCATTTGGCCCGATGAGTCAGGAAGACCGCATCCTCTTCAATCTGCGCCATGCGGAACTCCACTTGAGTTTTTTGCAACTAGACTAAACAACCCAACTGGCACGAGTTGTATCGACTTGTGCCCCACCCACCAACCCTTTAAACATGTTTCACCGACTTCACTCAAGCAAATTGTAGCTCGGGAGGGTGAGGCTCCTGCCGAACCGTGGCGTCGCAAGCTCGGCAGGAGCCTCGCTCTCCCATAAGTTTCAAAACCTTTTGCTGACCGAATGTTGTTTACATCGGGCTCTCCCCTCCCACCTCCACTCAGCCTCCACGTTGTTCATCATGAAAACCACCATCGCCGCATTTCTTGCTTTTGCTACTTTGATCTGTACCGTTTCCTATGGACAAGAATCAAAACCAAAAACGATTCGAGCTCTTCTCATCGCCGGCGGTTGTTGCCACGACTATGCCAAACAACAAGAGGCGCTCTGCAAAGGCATCCAGTCGCGAGCCAATGTTCAAGTCGATGTGTATTGGACAGACAATAGCACCACGACTCCTATCCTACCCTTGTACGGCAAACTCAATTGGGCCGAAGAATATGACGTCATCATTCATGACGAATGCGCGGCCGACGTCAAAGACCCAGCGATCCTAAATCGCATCATCCAGACCCATCAAACCATCCCGGCTGTTCACTTGCACTGCGCGATGCACAGCTTCCGAACTGGCTCCGATGCTTGGTTCAAGCACCTAGGGCTTCAATCCACTGGCCACGGACCGCAAGAACCGATCGATATCCAGTTCGTCGACTCCAAACATCCAATCATCGCCACCCTCAGCAACTGGACGACCGTCAAGGAAGAACTTTACAACAACGTCAAACTCTTTGGTGCCCAGCCGCTCGCCATCGGCAAACAAAGCGTTGGCAAAGCAGAGAAAGCTCGCATCGACGAAGCTGTTGTCGCCTGGATTAACGAGTCCGAGGGTGCAAGAAGCTTCAGCACTACCATTGGCCACAACACCGAAACGGTTCAAGACGCTCGCTACCTCGAATTGGTCACGCGAGGCCTCCTTTGGGCATGCAATAAACTGACGCCAGAGTATTTGCAACCGTACCAAGGCGAAAACAAAGTCACGTTCATCGACAAGACCAAGTTCACCGCACCAACTGCTCAAAGCATAGCCAAGGCACCAGAAGGAGCCACACTCGTAAAAGCAACCGCATCGAGCACCCAAGCAAACCAAGATAGCCACTTAGCATTCGACGGCAAAGCCGAAACTCGCTGGTGTGCCGATGGTGGCAGCTACCCGCAGTGGCTTCAGCTCGAAATAGAAACGGCACATCAAGTCAAAGAAATCGAAATCGTTTGGGAATTTGGCGACAAGAACTATCGGCATCGCGTCGAAGGTTCCGTCGATGGAAAGTCTTGGCTGTTGCTGCTCGACAAGACCGACAACGACAGCAAGAAACATGGCCCGGCGGTACTCGCGGAACAACCACCTGTAAAGTTCGTTCGCATCACCGGCGTCGGTGCTCCCTCAGGATCTTGGTGCAGCATTCGCGAAGTCAAACTCAAAGGCGAAGGGATCGGACCGCTTTGGCCCGCCGACGTCAAAAACAACAAGGGAGCGTTTGTTCCTCTGCAAGGCAACCCGTTTGCAAAATCAGGCAACACCATCCCGCGTATCGAAAAACTCTCGGCGGCAGAAGAAGCGGCCATTCTGAAAGATGTACAAGTTCCGGAAGGCTTCGAGGCAACCGTGTTCGCTTCCCCGCCCGCGGTTAACTATCCGGTGTTCGTCGCCGCATCGGTGGACGGCACGCTTTATGTCAGTTCGGACGGCAACGGCTCACTTGGTCGCGATCCACAACGCGGACGAGTCATTCGACTGCGGGACTTGGATGGCGATGGACGGGCTGACGAAACGAAAGTATTCTGCGAAATCGATGCACCGCGAGGCTTGGTCTGGGACCACGATCGACTCTTTGTGATGCATCCGCCGCACCTGAGTGCATTTATCGACACCAATGGTGATGGTGTTGCGGATCAGCAAAAGATACTGGTAAAGAACCTTGCGTTCGGTTACGACAAGCGGCCAGCCGACCACACCACCAACGGCCTCAGCATCGGTGCTGACGGATGGCTCTACATTGCCGGTGGCGACTTTGGATTTATGGACGCAGAAGGAACAGATGGTCGCAAGTTAACTCATCGAGGAGGCGGAGTTCTTCGCGTTCGTCCAGACGGTACCGGCTTAGAAATCTATTCAACGGGCACTCGCAATATTCTCGAGGTGGCGATCAGTCCGCAAATGGACATGTTCGCACGGGACAACACCAACGACGGCGGCTGGGATGTGCGCATGCACCATTTCACAGGCATGGACAACCACGGCTATCCGCGTTTGTACAAGAACTTTTCGGATGAATGCATTCAGCCATTGGCCGATTACGGTGGAGGTTCGGGTTGCGGAGCCGTATACATCGATGAGCCTGGGTTTGGTAAATGGGGTAACGCGCCGTTTACAGCGGACTGGGGCACAGGTTCGCTTTTTCGTCACTCTGTTGCTCCGCGCGGCGCCACCTTCGAGGAAACCGCCAAACCCGAGTCCTTTATCAAAATGACGCGTCCGACAGATGCGGACGTCGATGGCAACAGCCGCGTGTACTGTGCAAGCTGGCGTGGGGCAACATTCGATTGGGCAGGCCCTGATGTGGGGTACATTGTCTGCGTGAAACCCAAAGGCTTCCAACCTGCCCCAATGCCTGTCTTTGGAAAAGCAACCGATGGGGAACTGATCGAAACGCTCAAGTCCAATAGCTATCGGCGACGCATGGAAGCTCAACGTGAGTTGATGCGACGAGGCAACAAGTCCTGTCAAAGCCTTCTGGAAACAAGCATCGCATCGCGCAGCGCGGATCGCAATCTTCTTGACCTTATCCAAACAACGGCAACCGAACAGGAATTGGTTCAATCGCTCGGCCATACGGATCCGGTCATCGTGCATACAGCCATTCGATGCGCGGCACAGCGAGGTATTTTTGCTGCGTGCTTCAGGGCGCTCGACGAGGGGAAAGTCGCTAGCCTGCCAATTTTGCGTTCTCTAGCCATGATGCATCGGACCGAAGTGGTCGATGGTTTGTTGGCTCGGCTCGACAAAGCCACAAGCTCTCAGCTTCGTCGCGAGATTTTGTTTGCACTATGTCGGTTGCATTTCGTGGAAGGAGTTTGGAAAGGTGATTCGTGGGGAACTCGCCCCGACACCCGTGGCCCATATTACCAACCTGAGCCATGGAGCGAGACCGAAAAGATTTCGACGGCATTGCGCAAGGTGCTCGACAAAGCGGTTCCAGAGGACGCCGCATATCTCATTGAGACAATGCAACGCAATCGAATCGAGTCGAACGACTCGTTGGATCGAATGTTAACCTTGGCCAAGACCAACGAGCAATTGCTCGGTCCAGCGATCGCGCAATTGGCCTCGGCCAAAGAGATACCGGCTGGTGGTGTCGAGTTGTTGTTGCGGCTAGTCAACAAACCAGATGCTTCGACGGCGATGTTGTCGGATGCCGTGATTGCTTTGTCCAAGAGCGATTCCAAGGAAACGCCACTCGCGATGCTAACGGCACTTTCCAAAATAAAGCGAGGGAAGGAAAACAACAACGATCGCAAGACTGCACGCGAAGCGTTCGTCAATTCCGCAAAACTGGATATGCATGTGGCCGCGTTGGAGGAATTGGCCAAGGCCTCGGACGCCGACATCGCGTTCTGGGGGGAGGCAGCGTTGCTTGCGATCGGCTCTCGTAAGAATGGAAGTCCAGAAACACAGCAGCTTGCCCTGAAAGCGATCGAAACAGGCTGGCAGCAACCAGATCGCTGCGGGCGGCTGATGCAGGCCGCAGCCGAAATCGGCAATCGTTCCTTGGACAGCAAGATTTTGAAAGCGACCGACGACCCGGATGAGACCGTGGCGAAAATAGCTAAGTCGGTCGTGAAGCAACTCAAGATTATGCCTGCGACCAAAGACAGCACTCCCAAGATTAGTACGTTGTCGGCGGAAGAAGCCATCGCTCAGGTTGTGTCGACTCGTGGAGACGTTGCCCACGGCAAGGAAGTCTTTGCGAAAGCGAACTGTGGAGCCTGTCATACTGTGCGACAAGACGAAGTACAAAAAGGTCCGTATCTAGGGACGATCGCCAAGACTTACAAGCGGCCAGAGTTAACGGTGGCGGTCTTGGAGCCAAGCAAGACCATTGCGCAAGGCTTCATTACGAACTTGATATTGACGAAGGATGGAGAAGTACGCAGCGGTTTTGTCACGAACGAATTAACGGATCGGGTAACGATTCGCGATCAAAAAGGTACCGAAATCACGGTGATGAAGGATGAAATCGAGGAACGCAAAACATCGCCGACGTCGATCATGCCGACCGGCGTCATGAATGAGTTCACAACGCACGACCTGGCATCGCTAATCGACTACCTAGAATCGCTAGTGCCTTAGAATCGAGGTTTAACGAATACCCATGGGATCGCTTGATATCAGAAGGATAACCTGGGACTTCGATTGTATAGTGTCCGCAGCCTCCTAGTATCTGTTCCGTTGACAGTTTTAAGCGAATTTAGAAGCTTAGGACGTTGATGTTGTCAAGTTGCCTGCAGCAGCTTGTCAACGCAGCCACATAGATCGTATTTACTCCACAAGCCCCAAACGGGAG
>JANPHB010000358.1:0-21401 GCA_031424235.1 Pirellula sp. | reverse complement strand
CTGCCGAGCCGTTGCGTCCACGGCTCGGCAGGAGCCTCGCCCTCCCAATTAACAGACTTACTTTGCGAGGTCACAGAAAACTCCAAACGATTTTTCAATGCCAAGTCGATCCTTCGGGAGAACGAGGCTCTTGCCGAGCTTGAGATACCACGGTTCGGCAGGAGCATCACCCTCCCGAGGAATGCACTGGTTGGTAAACTCACCGCATTAACCCTCGCACTGCTTCAAAGCGAGTTTCGCGCTTTGGATTTGGTCGTCGCTTAACTTATGCTCTGTAGGGTAGTATCGAGCTTGTTCATAGAGACCAGAAAGCGTTCGAATGGGCTGTGTGTGCTCAGGCAGTGTTTCCTGAAAACGTTCCGAAACGTAACCGCAAGTCCACCAAGCTTGAGCGGATTGCAGACGCTGCTTTGCCAACGTGTGAAATGCTCGAACGACATCGTCGCGAGTCTGGATTTCATCAATCTTGGGAGCCATCTGAGCGGCCAGAGCTTCTTTTCGTTCTTGTTCTTTTCGGAACCTTATTTTTAAGACGAAGAACGCGACAAAGCCTGCGACAGCCAGAACAAGTATGCCTTGCAAAACTTGGGCATTGAAGGGATTGGGAATCGATGGAATTTCGGGACGAGCGAAGGGAGTCGATGACGAGTTGCGCGCTGGCGAGGAACGAGGAGCCGCAGGTTTGCCCGATGCGGCGCTGTTCTTAGTGGCATCTGTCCAAAGCTTGTTCAGGTAGTCACCTGTTTTCTGCATGTTCTTGGAAACGGGCGAATCTGCTCTCGGGGGACGCGGACTGGGTTCGTTGGGTTTCGAGAGACTCGAAGAAGGTTGTTTCGTCGACGTGGTTGTGGCGCTATTCGATTTTGATTCCTGGTTCCTTTCGTTACCCGCTTTGGTCGAAGTGCTTGAGGCAGACTCTGACTGGTTCGATGGCGTGGCTTTCGGACGCTCAGCTTGGCTAGCTCGCTGAGCCTCTTCGACTATTTTTTGCATCGTTGGTCCAAATCCTCGCCGGTCCAATTCGCTTCGAATATCCAACGACGAGCTCGACTGCGATCCAGCTTTCGTGTCGTTGGATCTAACGCTATCGCGGGAAAAGGGACTAGAGTTCTGGCCATCGTTTTCACTTCTTGGAGAAGACGTCGGTTGATTTTCGTTTCTCTGATTTTCCTTTCTTGGTGAATTTCCTAAGCGACCATCATTGAATTGCTTGCGGATTTCGTTTTCCAAATTGTTCCAGGAACTAGTATCTTTCGATAACGAATTTTCACGTGAGCCTGTAGGCAACGTGTTCTCTGTTTTTCGTTGCGTCGAATTGGGTTCTGATCGCTGAGAATTCGGTGGTACTGAATCCGATGACTTTGAGTTAGATGGGTTGGATGGCTGTTTCGAATCGCTATTTTGGCGAGAGCTGGATGACTGGCCATTTTTCGCGCTCGGCGTGCCGGTCCCGCTAGGCTGTTGCGAGGTTGAGGGTTCCTGTTGGCCATTTCGAGTTGTTTGGGGCTGATTAGGGGGAGTCGATTCCGGACGCGAACTTGGGCGAGATTGGGAATTGCCCGATGTCGAAGAAGAACCCTTAAAATCTGGCGGTGGAGCAACACCGCTTTCCGATCGTTCTTTCGTATTGGAGGCCCGTGACTGGCCTGACATGTTGTTTGCTTTCTCTTGATTTTGTTCGTAAGTTTGTTGCGTGCTTCGCATCTTATTCATCAAGTCGGCAAAGTTCTTTCCCTTTGGATCAACCTCGGGGATAGACTTATCAGGCTGCGTCTCTGGGTTCCGCTCGCTCTGCTTGGAGGGAGGTTGTTTTTTGGGGAGGGTCTGAGAGTTCGGTGGAACCGCTTTCTCGTTTGAATTCGTTTCCGAGTTAGGTTCTTCAGCCTTGGTCGGTTCCCCTTTACTCTTCTTCTTTTGGTTTTCTTTCGAGTACTTCTCGGCCAACTCTTTGGCTTGCTTGACTAGTTCTGGATTGGAGAGGGCTTTAGAAATCAACTCGGGCGGGATCGCATCCAAACTGTCTGCAGTTAGTCCGTCGGGGAAATAATTTTCAAATTTCTTCATCGCCTCTTTCAGCGATTGCACGTCCGAGTCGGATAGTCGGGACGGATTCGATGGCTTGGCACCATCGCCTTGCAGAAGCGAATCGCGAAGCCGTGAAAGCAGTCTCGCTTGGTTTTCTTGTTGCGTTGGATACGATTTCGGAGGGGGAAGCCAACGTTGCGATGGGGTATCGACGAGCGTTGAATCGATGGCTTGAGCCATGCATCGACTGTTCAATCCAAGAACGAAAACCATCGCCGCAAAGATCGCAACTTGAGTTTTGATGCTGTTTCGAGCCATATTTCAACCCTCGGGCAACCGGAAATGAACCAGCAGCATTCTAGTCGTTCGCGACGGCAAGTAGTAGCCACCGTCGCCAGACGGTGGCCCCCATCACTCTCCCTCAGTTGTCAAGTTAAGGTTCGGCAGGAGCCTCACTGCTCTAAACTTCTTTGCAAAGGGTTTCTGGATGAGGAAGCGTGGCTTTCACTTCAAGGTCACTCTCGGCAAGAGTGACCCACCGTGGGTCACTCTTGCCGAGAGTGACCTTGTATCGCCCTCCCGAGTACCCAAATTGACAGGCTGGAAGCGCCGGAAGCCTATCCCACTATGGCATCTTCGGTTTCAATGCCGTAATCTTGTCTTCGGCTGCAGGATAAACCGCGTCCTGGCTCGCTAACGCCTCAATTAAACCACGCATCAATCGCGACAATTCCTCTGGATTTTTCGTTGCGAGGTTGTTCTGCTCAAAAGGGTCCTCGCCAAGATGGTAAAGTTGGTAGTGCGAGCCCTCTGAGACATCGGAGGGAAAATAGTGGTAAATAACCTTCCAAGCTCCATCGCGATAAACGGTGAAGTAATCCGAACGATGCGGCGCATGCGGATAGTGCATCAGAAACGTTTGGCTTCGTTCTGCGTCTGGGCCGCCAGCAAGAAGCCGCTGTAGACTCTGACCATCCACCTTGTGACCATTGGGTTCCTTCAAACCAACTAGTTTCAAAATCGTGGGAAACAAATCGCACACCGAAGCCTGTTGTGGTTGAATCGCACCTGCCGCAATTGGCCAACTTTTTTGATTTGGCTGATCCGCTTTCGCCTTTGCCCAGCTGGCGATAAATGGCACCCGCATTCCACCTTCGTAGTGAGCCCCCTTCTTGCCTCGCAATGGAGCTGAACATGCAACTTCATGCTGGTGCCCCAGCGGCGCGTCGCTGCCGTTATCGCCGAGAAAGATGATCAGCGTGTTATCGGCAACCCCTAACGATTCCAAATGGTCGAGCACGTCACCCAGCGATTTGTCCATCCCCTCGATCAACGTTGCGAACGCTTGTGCCTGAGCAGATTTCCCCGACGATTTGTAATTCGCGGCGAAGCGTGGATCGGATTGAAAGGGAGCGTGAACGGCATACTGTGGAAAGTACAAAAAGAAGGGCTTGTTGTCTTGAACCGCTTCAGACACTTTCGCATTTGCCTCGAGGGTGAGGGCTTCGGTCAAGAAAGTATTTGATCCATGGTATTTGTCCAAGCTGGGGACGGCTTTGTTGTCGCGTTTGCCATTTAGACCAAAATTTTGTTCTGCATAGTAGCTTCCCGGTTGGCCGATCGATGTACCACCGATGTTGACATCGAAGCCGAGATTCAACGGATCTGTCCCTTCGCTGCCGTTGGGCCCGAAGTGTCCTTTCCCGACATGAATCGTTCGGTACCCATTGGATTGTAGTAGCCGAGCCAACGTCGTACTGTTCTTTTTCAATCCGAGCCAATTCCAATCGGGCGGACCCTTCGGACCAGCGTTGTTGGTATCGGGATTGATCCAATTGGTAGTCCGATGCCGGGCCGCGTTTTGACCCGTCATGATCGAAATGCGAGTTGGTGAGCAAACGCTCATCGCGCAAAAGTTGTTGAACCGGATCCCCGCCTTGGCCAGCCGCTCCATGTTTGGCGTGCGATAAAAATCATTGAGCGGGTACCGTATGGCTTGCCCAGATGAATCGGTCATGAAAGGAACAGACGTATCCATGACACCCATGTCATCCACGAGCATAAGAACGATGTTTGGCGGCTGTTTTGCCGCGACGCAACTGCTTGCTACCATGAATACAACGAGAGCGACAATAGATCGAATAACTGCGTTTCGGCAACGAGCCAAAAGGACAGTACTCCATTGTGAACTTGCGATGTCGGATAACATTTGTTTCGTAGACATAGAATTTGAATTGAGAAAAAGGATGATGAGAAGAATCACAAACATTAGAATACACAAAAAAGTCAGGTCCGAACTCGCGGACAAATGATATGCGAAAGATGAGTCATTTTTTGCAATTGATCCTTTGAGTCGAAAAAGAAATGGGCGTTGCAGTCAGAAAACGCGACGCCGTATCCCTTACCACGAAATTCAACCGGGACTGGAACGATTTCATCGCCCAAAAGATTGCGAATCGCCTCAATGTGCATGCCTGTTCGTACGGATTTTAGCAGCGGCTCTCGTTGTAGAGTTCGGATGGCCGACTTCAACCAGCCGAAGTACCACGTTTGGAATCCGCTGCAGCAATAGGTACGTTCGTCCTCGAGAATAGTCCATACGTTACCAACAAGTGGACCATTCACCACCATGATATCAAACGTCGCGCATCCGTTGTCTGAGAGCCAGATGGCACCAGGGATGTCACGGTTCTCAAATGTTGTCTCGTTGGGCTTATGTTCGGCTTCGGCTTCGCAAATCAGAAATGGAATTGAAGGTACATGACCCAACGCAGCTCGTTCTATCTCGACCACACCATAGTTCGGTCCAGTGCCGCCATTTGAGACTTCAGACAAGAATTGGAAATAATCGGCAGGCAATTGGACAGTATGCTGTCTTTCAAACTCGCGAAGTTTCTCAGGCATGGCCGGAGGTTGCAACTGATAGCGGTGTTTTGAAGCACCAAAAACACGGAAACGCGAATCCAACCGGCGAAGTATATCGAGTTGGTCAAGTAGACTTTGCACGTCGATGTTCGGCATTTGAACTTCGCCCAATTGGACAAGACGGTAGGAGAATTCGTAGCCTGCTGGCATTCCAATTTATCTAGCACGACGCGCAAGTTTTGAAGTTGCTTGTTTTCTGTGCTTCCGGGCCAACGGCCCAGCAATTTACATAGCCCAGCCCAACGGGCTAGGTATTCGACGCAAATGATCTTAAGGGCCAAAGGTCCGACCGTTTGTTGGCTAACGTCTCTAACTGAAGCGAACTGCCGGGCCGTTGGCCCTATCAATTTCCTTTGCTTGATTTGACCCAGCCCTTCAGGCTGGGCTATACAAACGTCCGGGGCTTTGCCCCTAAATCACAATAGTGCAACTTCAAAACGCGCAAGCTAGTGAACAGAGTAGCTAATTCACTAGCTTGCGCGTCGTGCTATGGACACAGCCGACAAAAGTAGCAGGCACGCTCCGTCGTGCCGTCCGCTGAAGTCAATTGCCCAGGATTCCTAGTGAACGGCACATGGAATGTGAAGCACTCGCAATTTTGATTGCCAGTACGGTTAACGGTCGAAAAACTTGATGCAGGCTGGTGCTGGCGCCTTTACCGAAAAACCTGTTGGCTCGAGCCTTCCGGATTCCATGTTGACCCGAAACGAAAAGATAGAATCGCTTTCCTGATTTTCCGTCAATAGAAAGTCCCCTTTCGGAGTGATACGGAAATTGCGAGGGGTTTTGCCGCCTGACGCAGTGTGAGCAATTGGGGTGAGTTTTCCTGATTGCTCATCGACTCGATAGCTTGCGATCGTGTGATGGCCGCGATTGCTGCTGTACACAAAGCGACCGCTTGGATGAACGAGCACTTCTGCCGTCGAGAAATTGTCTCCCTTGGCGTCGGCGGGCAAGGTGCTGACGGTTTGAATTTCTTTTAGCTTCGCGCTCGCCGCATCCCAAGATGCGGTCGTCAGAGTCATGTTGAGCTCGTTGACTACGAAAACCAATTTCCCATTGGGATGGAATGCAAGATGCCGAGGTCCGCTTCCCGGGCTCAATGGCATTTCGCTAACGAGTTTCAATTGCCCTGTCGCTCGGTTGAGGTCGTACACGAAGACTTTATCCGCGCCTAAGTCGCAAGAAAGAACATATCGATTGGTCGGATCCCAGAACGCGCAGTGGGCGTGGGCCTTCTCTTGTCTCTGTTTGTTCGGACCGCTTCCATTGTGAACAATCATCGACGCCAAAGGTTTGATTTCCCCATCGCTGGCAACTGGAAACACGACGATGGAGCCACTGGTGTAGTTGGCGACAGCCAAGAATTCGCCAGTTGCGTCCAAGGAAACGTGACAAGGTGAATCGCCGTCAATCTTTTGCGTGTTGATCATGGTCAACGTTGGAGTTTTCCCGGCAGCAAGATCTTTTCGGTCGAAGCGATATGCTGTGATAGCTGCTGGGGCAGTCGCATCGCTCTTACCGGTTTCAGTTACTGCATAGAGCACATCTATCTTGGGGTGAAACGCAAAAAACGCAGGCAGCTTTTGCTTCACGGCTAGTTTTGGCTCGCTCATTTTCCCGTCGGACTCAAGCTTGCTCGAGTAAATGCCATCGCCGAAGCCTCCCACGAGAAACGATTGGGCCGAAACGTCGCTCGAGGAAAACAAACCGACGGTGGAAGCGAGAGTGAAAAGAAACATGTGTTTGCGCGAAGCGGAACGGATTTTCACGATGGTATCAAATTCTTAGATGGAGGGAGAGAATGACGGGGAGTTGAGTAGGACATGATAGCGTGAGCGAGCGGTTTTCGCCAATTTGGTTTTGGGTCTTCGGGAGAGCGAGGCTCCCGCTGTAAACATGTTTCCAACGAGTTTACCTAAGCAATTCATTGCTCGGGAGGGTGAGGCTCCTGTCGAACCTTTCCACCGCTGGCTCGGCAGGAGCCTCGCCCTCCCGAAGGATTTGACTGGACTTGGCTATGCAATGATGTTTACAGGGGTGGAGCGAGGCTCCCTCCGAGCTTGCGACGGTGGCTACTACTTGGCGTCGCATAGAGGTTTAGAGCGATGGCCTCACCCTCCCAAGTTAATGCATTGGTTGGCAAACTCGACGAAAACATGCTTACAACGGTGGGCGCCAAAGAATTCAACTTTTCTGTTACCCCTCTTTTCGGATGACTTCCGGGTTCCGATGCTTTATGATGTTGGTTAGTGAGCTGTTTCCCCCTCCTAATATTCCTCCCTCCAACCTTTCCCTGCCAAACCCATGAAGTTGACCGTTCTTTTTCTCAGTGCCGTTTTCTTTCCAGCCGTTTTTTGTCCAGCTTTCGCTATCGATGATGAGCCCAAAAAGCCCGCACCCAAGCCGAAGCCCAAACAAGATGCCGTCGGACTGGCTATCAATGAAAACAAAGCGACGCCCATCGATCGAATCAAAGTTCCAAAGGACTTCAAAGTCGAGTTGCTCTATTCGGTTCCAGGCCAGGACGAAGGCTCATGGGTAAACTTGTGCTTGGACAACAAAGGCCGCATCTTGGCCAGCGATCAATACGGCGGCCTATACCGATTTCCAGCCCCAGCCGCTGGCCAACCGCTCGATCCTAAAAACGTAGAAAAACTCCCCATCGACATCCGTGCCGTCAACGGTATGGCTTTCGCATTTGGCGCTCTCTATATCGGTGTCAACGACTACGAGAAAAAGATTCCTTCTGGCCTTTATCGCATTACCGATACCAACAACGACGATCAGTTTGACAAAGTTGAAATGCTGCGAGCCATTGAAGCGAGCGGCGACCATGGCGTCCATGCGATCGTTCCCACTCCAGACGGAAAATCACTCTATCTCATCTGCGGCAATTCCGCGAAGAAAACTCAATCCGAAGCGACTTCTCCTGTTCCCTCGATCTGGGGTGAAGATCACTTGCTGCCACGTATGCCCGACGGTAAGGGATTTATGCGCGATGTCGTTGGACCGGGCGGCATCATTTATAAGGTATCGCCAGACGGGCAAAAATTCGAAGTCTTCTCAAACGGCTATCGCAACATATTCGATGCGTCTCTCAACGACGAAGGGGAGTTGTTTACGTACGATGCCGATATGGAGTACGACTTCAACACCTCTTGGTATCGCCCTACACGTGTGAATCACGTGGTCAGCGGTTCGGAATATGGCTGGCGAAACGGAGCCGGAAAGCGACCTGAGTTCTACCCGGACAATCTACCAGCCGCGATCAACATCGGTCCTGGTTCTCCGACTGGTACGACATTCGGTTATGGAGCCAAGTTCCCTGCCAAGTACCAGAAAGCCTTGTTTATTCTCGACTGGAGCTGGGGCAAGATGTGGGCAGTTCAGCTGACCCCAAGCGGAGCTAGCTACACCGGTACGAAAGAAGAATTCTTGTCCGGATCACCGCTTCCGATTACCGACGCGATCATCAATCCCGCGGACGGGGCAATGTATTTTGCGATCGGTGGCCGTCGCGTTCAATCGGGACTCTACCGCGTGACTTATGTCGGCAGCGAATCCACTGCTTCGGTATCCTCAGGCAAGACAAGTGCAGCGATCACTCCAGAAGTTGCCGCTGCTCGTGAAATCCGCAAGAAACTCGAGTTCTTTCATGGCAAGCAAAGTCCGAATGCCGTCGCAACTGCTTGGCCGCATCTAGCCAGCAAGGATCGATTTATTCGATGGGCCGCTCGAATTGTTCTGGAACACCAGCCGCTTAATGGCTGGTTGACGAAAGCCATCGCGGAAACCGACGCGGCAACTCAAGTCGAAGCGATTCTCGCAGCCGCTCGCGTTGGCGGAATCTGTCCATCGCTTCGGACCGAAAGCTCACCCGCGATAGACACAGAACTCGCTGGTAAATTACTGGCGGCTATGGAAAAAATCGACTGGATGAAGTTACCTGCAGATCGGCAGCTTACCTACGTTCGAACGCTGGAAATCGTTTTCAATCGCTTTGGACGGCCTGACGAAGCGACCGCAGGACGGTTTATTTCGAAGTTGGAGCCTGCGTTTCCGAGCAAGTCATTTGATTTGAACTGGCTGCTTTGCGAGACGCTCGTCTATCTGCAATCACCAACGGTCGCAGAAAAAGCGATGGCGTTGATCACGCGATCACCGAGCCAAGAGGAGCAAATCGAGTACGCGCGATCGCTTCGAGCTCTCAAGAAGGGCTGGACCAAGGAGACGCGAACGGCCTATCTAGAGTGGTTCCTCAAAGCCGGAAACTTCCGCGGTGGAGCTAGTTTCGACAAGTTCATTGAATTCATTCGCAACGATGCCTTGAGCACTTTTACCGATGCGGAAAAAACAGAGTTGGCTGCTTTGATTGAACAGAAACCGGTTCGGAAGTCGGCAATTGAAAATGTTGGCGCGATTTTCGCGGGTAGAAAAGAAAACAACTATCAATTAGATGAACTGGTCGCGATGGCAAACGAAGGACTCAATCATCAAGGGTCGTTGGCTGATGGGTTAATGAAGCGTGACCTTGAGAATGGCCGCAAGATGTTTGGCGCAGCTGCTTGCTTCACGTGCCACCGGTTTGGTAACGAGGGTGGCATGACTGGTCCTGACCTGACAAGCGCCGGCCGACGTTATTCGATCAAGGACCTGTTGGAACAAATCGTGACCCCTAGCAAGGAAATCAACGAACAGTTCGTCCCGATCGAAGTTGTTACCGAGGATGACGAGCGATTCCGAGGTGTCGTTGTCAACTTGAACGGCGATACGATTATGCTCAATACGGATGCATCCGATCCAAACCAACAGGTTGCGATCGATCGAAAGAAGGTTGTGAGCATCGGAACTTCGAAGGTTTCGCCGATGCCACTGAACCTTTTAGCGATGATGACCAAGGACGAGATTTTGGACTTACTCGCGTATATCCTTAATGGAGGTACAGGAGCGAAATAGGGGCAAAAGAGGCTAGAGTTTTACGGAATGGGATTTTGCGCCCACTCCGTATGACGAAAAATGGGGTCGCAAGTTCATGTCAAATCGCTCAATGTGTGTTTACGGCAGGTTGCTCGATGTCGATTTAAGATATAATTGTAGGAATTGAAATGGGTCGATTTTCGAGCGACCGCATTCGCACAGCAACATGTTTCCGCTTTGATGCACAACTTAACTACTGCCGAACGAGAAATCCTCCCTCTCCTGTGCCCATTGCGGAAGCATTTGGAGGCTACGCTTTCAC
This sequence comes from Pirellula sp., assembly GCA_031424235.1. GTDB lineage: Bacteria > Planctomycetota > Planctomycetia > Pirellulales > Pirellulaceae > JBKCUI01. The sequence continues at coordinate 11,209 of JANPHB010000358.1, read as the reverse complement.
CAACCTTGCTCGCGAAGCTTTCGGTCGATGATATCGTCCAGGAAACCTACCTTAAGGCAGTAGCAGCTTTTCCAAATGCAGACTTCAAAAACGATTTTATGATTCTTGGTTGGCTGAAGAGGATTGCGATCAATATTTCCATTTCATTTATTCGCAAAAGGGATGCTACGACGTCCTTGTTCTCGAACAACAGTAAAGACATGGCCCAGGTGCTACTTGATACTGGCGAACTAACACCTTCAGCATTTGTTTCTGCCGAGGAGAATCGCCAGTTGCTTGCGCTTGCACTGGGGAAGCTTAACGACACCCATCAACGAATCGTTCATTTGCGGTACGAGAATAAGTTGACATTCGAGGCGATTGCGAAGGAATTGGAAACAACATCTGGCGCAGTTCGCGGTCTCCACCGAAATGCATTGGAGAAACTCAGGGAATACTTGGGGGACATGGCTCGATTTCTTTCGTCGGCGCAATAGCAATTGGGGATTCCATTTTGGTCTATTCAGAGGAGCGAATTGGGCGTTTTTTGCTTCAGTGCGAAATAGGCAGGGGAAGCTATTCGACGGTTTGGCGAGCGCTAGACCCAACGCTCAATCGAGAGGTTGCCATCAAGATTCCGATTCAGGTATACGATTCGGAAAAAAAGGACCTTTTCCTCAAAGAAGCCATGCGGGTTGCGCAATTGAAACACGAAGGAATCGTTCGTGTATTGGAAGCAAGCATAGATGAAGCGACATCAGTTCCGTACATCGTTTTGGAGTTGATTGATGGCGTTACGTTACGGGAATGGGTTTCCTTTGCCCAATTATCGTATCAGGACAAAGCGAAGATCGTTTCCGATATCGCTATTGCTGTGCATCACGCGCATCTCACGGGAATCATTCATCGCGATCTCAAGCCCGCGAATATTTTGGTCAGCCTTGATGGAAAAATACATGTCGCAGATTTCGGATTGGCCAAAGCAGTTGGCATCGATGCGACCTCCGAGACATCAACCATGGGTACGATCGCCTATATGTCGCCGGAGCAAGCGCATTTGCATCCTGATCCAGTGGGTGTAGCATCCGACGTCTACTCAATTGGCGTCATCCTTTTTGAATTGTTGTCTGGAAGCAATCCCATTGATGCCACGAGTCCTTCTGATCACTTGGCACGACTGGGGGCAGGTAGGAAGTTGAATCTTAAGGCAATCTGCCAGGACTTGCCGGAAGACCTCGCAGTCATTTGTCAAAAGTGCATTGAGCACCATCCCTGTGATCGCTACTCTTCGGCTCTGGAGTTGTCCGAGGAGTTGGAACGTTTTTGTTGTGGAGAGCCTATCCGATCAAGGGAACTCGCTCACAGAGAGCGGCTCGTTCGCTTCGTTCGAAGAAATCGGCGTGCCGTTGTGTCACTTTCTGTTCCCGTTTTGTGCATCATGTTTCTTTTACCGACGACTTTTTACTTTTGGAATCAACGTCAGCGTATTTCCCGTATCGAGTCGGCTGTTACCAACCTGGTTAATTGCCAGCCGCAAGCCGTGTCCGCTGCATTGGACGAGATCCTTGCTATCGGTGGCGAAGCATTGCCTTATCTTGAGCGAAGCTATGACTCTGCTAAAAAGGGGAAAGGACATCGAGCTTTTTTCGGGGTAGCGGTTTTGAATTCTGCATCAAAACAAGATCTATCGAAAATCATTGCAAATGCGCCGAATAGTGAAGCCGAAAATTTAATTTTGGCGATGGCGATCGCGCGCAGTCAGACAATCGGCATGTTGCAAGCGATGTATCAAGAGCTTGCAAATCAGGCTCCCAATGGTGCGCAATTGACGGAACGGGCGAAGTTAGCAGTGATTCTCGCGCACGTTGGTGATTTGAGTTGCGTTACAGAGATGGCAGCGATTGTTGCCGACCCAATCGAACGAACGGAATTGCTTGAACTGTGGCCTAATTTTCATGGGTCGCACACTGATTTTACTCAATGGTTGAAACAAAAACTCCCACCTAGTCTCATGTCCATAGTGGTCATTACTGTAGCGAAAGCGAAAGATTTTCGGACCCCGGAAATCGACCCTACTTTCCTCAATTTGATTCAAGACTTAACGACGCAATCGCCGTCTGCAGTCGTGCACTCAGCTGGAATTTGGGCTTTGAAAAAGATCGACGCGGATAGGCCTATTTTGAGGGAAGCAAGTAAAGTCAACTTTGGATTTGCATGGGCAAAATTGAAAGACGGACTGAACATGGTTCTTGTTGAGTCCTCAGACGAAAACAACCAAAGCAAGTTTTTGATTTCTGCCACCGAGATTACAAATGAACAGTTCCTTTCATACAAGCCTGACCATCTTGATGCCATTCGAAAAAAGTATGACGTAGAGTGCCCGATGTCGGATGCCGTTCGATATATTTCGGCCAACGAAATGGTGGCGTTTTGCAATTCCCTAAGTGATCAGTACGGCCTAACCAAATGCTATGAGCACGGAGATGAGCACGGTGAAAGTAGATGGCGGCTAGTTGATGGAGCAACGGGTTTTCGATTGCCGTATGTTTGGGAATGGAAGGAAGCAAATCTGGCGAAGAGCGAGAGCGTCTATTTTTTCGGCGAGGACGATGAGAAGCTAGAGCTTTTTGCAAATATAAGCTTGAAGACGACAAGGGCACCCACAATGTCCTTTCCTCCGAATGGATTTGGGCTTTTTGACACGCTGGGAAACGTGGCGGAAGCCTGTCATTCGGGCAAGGACATGAAAACCGTGTTGTTTCACGGTGGAGGAATGGCACCTTCACCTAGCGAATGTCGTGGAAAAGGAGTGGAAAGGCCGCTAGATATCAAGACAATCTTTTTTGGCTTTCGCGTTGTATGTGATAGCCAGTTACTAACTAAACAGGAGAATTTGAATGGCGAAAAAACAGCCCGAGCTGGTGGGAATCAGTGAAGAAGATCCGATCGCGCGGATACTTTGTCCAACTGGCGGTTGCATTTGGATCAAAAGCTTGGAGGGATGGGAATTGTTTGAGACTTGTGGAGACCCAGACTGTCATTGCTCAACCGTCCCTCCGATGCTCGGGATGGAAGGAGATCCTGGGAAGGCAATCATTATGCTCTGCGAAGAAAGCCCAGGGGGAGTCATTATCGGAAGCCGCATTACCAGTATCGGCTATATAGCTTTCAAGCCAGGCTTTAGTTTCGACCGACGAAGATTTAGTGACTATTGTGCAGCCGTTTCACTAGGCGGAAGCTGGCGATACGGCCGCCGAGGAGCCAACATCGGTCAAAGTACCGAAACGGGGCATTTGGATTCAGTTCGCATTGATCGAGCAGTGTTGCGAATCGATCGACTTAGCGCTGATGGAACAAAGATTGAGGAACTGTGTGGAATTGGAATCTTGGAACCCACTTTTGGCGGCGACCCAGCCGTTGAAGAAGAATTGGCTAGGTACGTAAAGCGATAGTTCTCTCGCACGCCTAGAAAAACGATTCTCTTAAACTCTAAAAAACGGCTATGGTGGATTCGCCATCCAAGTGCGATCCCACCATAGTCGTTTGTTCGAAAGAACTTTATTGAACGCCTGAGTCCCTTCGCAAATCCCTCGCGATAAACCACGATGTAGCGGCCAGTCGTCTCTCCTGGCTGCGTTTCGGTCGACGGGGGGACTGCAATCCCTACGCTTCGACTCGCACTTGTTTGACCAGATCTTCTTGCTTTTGCCATGGGATCACCTTCAATGGGGGAAAAAAAGTAAAAGTAGGGACACGCAGAAAAATGGAAAGAATCCGTCCCAAAAGTGGCTTTATACCGACCCCAAAGGCTCAAGTTACAAAGTTACTGTGGGGTTCCGTACTGCACTTGTATGCAACGTCGCAAAATCGGAATTCGTGCGCAATTTGTAGGATGAAATCGAAAGGTCCTTGCACACTCTCCTAAAAACTGAAAAATCCCTGTACCTGCCCCCTTTGGACTGCCGAGGCACTATACTTAGGTATCTGAGGTGCGATGCCCCACCTTGGCCCCGCCCTAAAATCCCACCACCTTCCCTCCCGTCCTATCTGCCGTTAGGAGTTCACTATGACTTCTGCTGATGGCTTTTTTGGTTCATTCCAAAAGCAGTCGCAATCCCGGCGTGGTTTTCTGAACACCGTTGGTCTTGGTTCTTTGGGGCTGACCGTCCCGCAATTCCTATGGCAAACCCAGGCCATGGCCAATTCGGGACAAGCCAAACGGGATGTGAACTGCATTTTCATCTGGACACAAGGTGGCACAAGCCATCACGACACCTTGGATCCAAAACCCAGGGCGTCCGAAGGCGTCCGCGGTCCGCTTGCTGCTATCAACACAGCTGTACCAGGTGTCCAGTTCACGGAAATTTGCCCAAGGCTTGCAAAAGAACTTGGCCGATTCTCGTTGATGCGGAGCTGGAATCCGAAAAATGCTGGACACGGTGCTGCCGACCAATGGTGCATGTCGGGGCGTCCTCACTCGCCTACCGTCGCTTACCCGTGTGTCGGATCGGTTATCAGCCATGAAAAGGGCTTCAAATCCCCACTGCCTCCGTTCATCCAACTCGGCAATCATGTTGACAGAACGTTTCAAGGCGGTACGCCTGGTATTCTTGGACTGGAGCATGGACCATTCGAGATCCACGCCGAGGCCAACGTCGATAAGTTTTCGGTTCGCGACATCACACCGCCACTCAATATCGACCTAGGGCGAATCGATCGCAGGCGTGATATCCTAGCCAAGCTAGATCAAATGCAAAAACGTGCCGATACGCAGCCCATCGCTTTTGATGCGATGGACGAGCACTACAAGACGGCCTTCAAAATGATCACCGCGCCAGAAACGAAGCGAGCCTTCGATATCGGCAGCGAAGATGCTGCGTTGCGTGATCAGTACGGTCGAACTTCGTTTGGCCAACGCATGTTACTGGCGCGAAGATTGGTGGAATCGGGAGTCCGGTTTGTCACCGTTAGCGATCCAGGCTGGGATCACCACACGGATTGTTTCAATGGAATCAAGACGCACCGCATGCCTCAAGTTGACCAAGCCCTTCCACAGTTGCTAATCGATTTGGAACAGCGAGGGCTGTTGGACACGACGCTGGTTGTTTGGATGACGGACTTTGGTCGAACGCCAAAAATCAATCCTGCAAGCGGACGCGATCACTGGGCAACAGCTGGCTTCGTGGTCATGGCAGGAGCAGGAGTTCCTGGCGGATTAGTGATCGGAGAAACCGATGCAGAGGGTGGAGCACCCAAAAGCCAAGAGTACTTTACCGAAAACATTGTCGCGACCATGTATCACAAGCTTGGTCTTCCGCTGGACCTGACCGTCCAAGCGTCCGATGGACGCCCCGTGCGATTAATCGAAGGTGAACCAGTTCGGGAATGGATCTAATGGGATACGCAACAATGTCAGCACTCCCTACTGGAATAGTAACGGCGGGGCGCGAGACCTCCGGGTTGCTTCACCGGACGGCTTGCGCCTTGCTTAGTGATTCGTTTAATAGTCAGCCGAAGGCGTACTTGGCCTATTTGGCAGTACGCCTACGGCTGACTGTTAAACGAAAACCATTTAGACAAGTATTAATTCAAGAAGCACCTGTCATAGTTTCGCTAACACGGGTAATGCCAACTTTGGTTTATCATTTGATTCTGCTCTTTGCAACCTTTGCGGCATTCTGTTCCAGCCAATCCAACGCAGCAGTAGCCGACGACTGGATCGTCGATCCTCCTTCAATATTGCTCCAGAGCAACTTCGAAACTGCTCAAGTATTGGTTTCTAAACCCAAAGCAACTCAATCGTCCGACCTCACACGGGCCAACGATCTGACAAACCAAGCTGTTTACGTTTCCTCAAATCCAGCGATCTGCAAAGTGGATGTTAGCGGTCGTGTAACCGCGGTTGCGAACGGAGACGCAGAACTACAAGTTACGCTCGAGGGGACCACAAAAACAGTTCCTATTCATGTCCAGGGAAATTTGCCTGTCCCGCAACTCGACTTCGTCAACGATATTCAGCCCGTACTCTATCGAGCAGGCTGCAACTCAGGCAGTTGCCATGCCAGCCAATATGGAAAAGGTGGCTTCACTCTGTCTGTCATGGGATTCGACCCAATGATGGATTACAACGCCATGACCGTCCAATCGCGAGGTCGGCGCATCTCGTTGGCGAGTCCTGAAGACAGCCTCATTTTAAGGAAAGCCGCAATGGCGATCGCCCATGGTGGCGGTGAGCGATTGCCCCGTGGAAGCAACGAGTTTGAAATGATGAAGGCTTGGATTTCATCCGGGGCAGTCAAGCCGGATCTGCAAGCACCCAGCGTCTCCAAAATAACGATCACTCCCGCAAAGCGCGTTATTGCGGTGGGAGAACTTCAGCAGTTCCGCGTCTCAGCGGAGTACTCCAATGGCCGCGTCCGCGACGTAACTAGCTTAGTTCGCTTTGACAGTATGGATGAGTCGGTGCTGAGTGTCAGCCGACAAGGGCTTGCTAAAGCTGCAGGCAAGGGACAAGGCGCGCTGATGGTTCGCTTTGCAGGCCATGCTCAAGTTGCAACCTTGGTCGTTCCGTTCTCCGATCAAGCAAACTTGGCCAACTGGCAATCACAAAACTACATCGATGAGCATGCAGCGGCCAAGTTCCGTGAGCTGGGACTAAGTCCATCTGGGCTCTGTGATGACGCGACCTTTTTGCGCCGCGTTTATTTGGATGCCATCGGTACCCTTCCGAGCTTGGATGAAACCAAGGCATTTCTTGAGTCAACCGAACCGGACAAACGTCACAAACTGATCGACACACTCTTGGGCTTTTCAAGCGATCCGGTCGCGGCCAAGCATACGGATGCCTATGCTGCATTTTGGAGTTTGAAGTGGGCGGACTTGATTCGGAACAACAGCACGGTTGTTGGCGAAAGTGGCATGTGGGCGATGCACAATTGGCTTCGAGATTCGTTTAGGACCAACAAACCGATGGATCAGTTCGTGCAAGAGTTGGTCACTGCCAAGGGCTCGATCTTCTCCAATGGTCCTGCCAACTACTATCGTATTGCGAGCAATCCTCCCGATCTTGCTGAGTCGACGGCTCAGCTGTTTATGGGAACACGATTGCAGTGTGCTAAATGCCACCATCACCCCTACGAACGCTACAGCCAATCCGACTACTATGGTTTCGCTGCGTTCTTTGGTCGTGTCGGCAACAAAGGAAGCTCTGAATTCGGCGTGTTCGGAGGCGAGACGGTCGTCACGGTCAACTCCGGTGGTGAAGTCACTCATCCAAAGACCGGTGCGGTCATGAAACCAACGCCGCTTTTCGCGGAGCCAGTGGACGATCCGCAAGACCGCCGAGTTGCTTTGTCAAAATGGCTAACGAGTACCGACAACGAACTCTTCGCTCGCAATATTGTAAACCGATACGTCGGCTACCTGCTTGGTCGCGGACTCGTTGACCCCATCGATGATTTGCGTTCCACCAATCCGCCCTCGAATGTCGCGTTAATGGAAGCTTTGGTAGCTGACCTCCGTGCAAATAAGTTCGATGTCAAGCAATTGATGCGATCCATCATGAACTCGCGGCTCTATCAATTGGACTCTCAACCCACCGTCGAAAACGTGACCGATGAACGCTTCTACAGTCACTACAAAGTGAAACGGCTCGGTGCAGAAACTCTTCTGGACGGAATCGATTTCGCGACTGGGGTTATGACCAAACACCCAAGCTTGCCGTTAGGGACGAGAGCGATCGAACTGCCCGATGCCAACACCGCTAATCCGTTCTTGATGGTCTTTGGCAAACCAAAGCGGGCTTCTGTTTGTGAATGCGAACGTACTCCCGACGAAAACTTGTCGCAGGCATTGCATACGCTCAATGGCGATATTTTGGCAACGAAGTTAGCGGACGCGAACGGTCGCGTTGCCAAACTGGTTGCCGCCACCGTAGCCGACGAAGCGAAGATACAAGAACTGTATATATCTACATTGAGTCGCCCAGCGTTACCGAACGAATTGGAGGCGGCAAAAAGTTTGGTCGCATCAAGTCCCTCTCCTACTGAAGCCTACCAGGATCTACTATGGGCGCTGATCAATTCCAAACAGTTTTTGTTTGTCCACTAAAGTCGATTGTCCGACATCGATTCCCGGCTGCTGCAATCATTGTCGCTTTGGCTTCGGGGCAGCTATGCGCACAAACCAACAACTCGTACCCGATGTTGATGAGCCTCAAGCCGGCAGCTGCCCAAATCGGTCAGTCTACGGAACATGAGCTCAACGCTCGCTACAACTTGGCCGGTGCAAGTCAAGTACTTGTAACCGGCGATGGGGTCACTGGCGAGATCATCCGCAACGAAAAGGAGACACCGGAGGAACGAGCCAAGAACGATGTCATGGGATCGAAATGCAAACTAAAATTCACGGTCTCAGCCGACGCGATACCCGGTGTAAGGGACTTTCGAGTGATGACTCCGCATGGTGCTAGCACGCTGGGGCAATTGGTCATCGCTCGCGACCCAGTTGTATCGGAAACAGCCGAAAACGACACGCTGGATAAAGCACAAACCTTTGCGGTTCCGTCTACGCTTTGCGGGACGATCGAAAAAGGGGAAGATGTGGATTGGTATCGTTTTTCCGTCGAAGCGGGTGCGTGTTTGACTTTTCATGTTCGTTCGCAACGGCTTCAGAATCGATTGCATGATATGCAAACGCGAGTCGACCCGAGAATCACGCTGAGAACAGCCCAAGGTGCGACGGTTGCTGCTAGCGATAACTATTATGCAGGCGATCCGCTTCTCAACCATACATTCGCTCAAGCGGGCGAGTATTTGCTGGAAGTGCGCGACGTGCGATATCAAGGTAACATCGACTGGACTTATTCGATCGAAGTGAATGGACGGCCGTTTGTCACCCAAGCGTTTCCTCCGGTCATGATCCGTGGGGCAGCGTCAACGCCGATGAGCTTGGTTGGATTCAATATTGGACCAACTGTCGCCCAAGTAACTTTGCCTGAAACTAGGCTTCAAAATGCGATTGCTGCCGTTGCGACTTCTTGGAATGGACAGCCGACCAACGAGTTCTTTGTTTTGAATTCGGCGGCGTGCGGCAGTGTAACGCTCGAGAATGCACAAGCAGTTCCCACTTCGCAAGCGGCAGCAACGGACGGGACACAGTCTCCTGCAACACAATCGACTCCAACGCCGTTTTCCATTCCTGCGGTCGTGGCTGGAGTCATAAGCAATCCGGGAGAGAATGACAAATTTGTATTTGAAGCAAAAGCGCAGGAGAAGATTACGTTTGAGGTTTTCGCGAGAAGACTTCAATCTGGCTTGGACCCTAAGATTCGGATCACAAACGAACAAGGGGGCCTTATCTCCGAAGCGGATGATGCGACTTATCAACGTGTGATCAGTTCCGATTCGATTTTGGAAAACTGGACAGCACCCGCCGACGGCAAATATATTTTGGAAGTCCAAGATCTCCATCAGCGAGGCGGCCCATCGTTTACTTATGCGGTCGAAGCGACACGGGCCGAGCCCTATTTTTTGCTCGAAGTCGATACCGACAAGACGCTGCTGTCGCCGGGCGTGGGTGGCGTCATTTACGTCCGCACCTTGAGAAAGAACGGCTTCACGGGAGCGATTCAATTGGAAGTAGAGGGTTTACCGGCTGGTGTAACAGCTATTCCTGGTCGAATCCCGTCCGAGCTCAACGATGGAATGATTCATTTGACGACCGCCACCGATGCAGCCAAGGGTGCGTCGAACATCAAGGTTTTAGGACGTGGTGTAGTTGTTTCGCCAGGCAAAGAGGATAAGGCTCTCGCAAGTTATGGGACCGTCTTTCAGGAATACTACTCACCTGGCGGAGGGCGTGGGAACTATCCGGTCGAAATGCATACAATTTCGGTAGCGGAGCCTGGAGATGTGAGAAAGATCACCTTGAGCAAGACGGATATCGAGTTGCGACCGGGCGAGTCGCAACGGATCGATGTCGAGATTGAACGGGCTCCAGACTTCAAGGGCAATGTTACCCTGGACATGATTTATCAGCATCTTGAGCAACCGTATGGGAACAGTCTTCCTAAAGGAGTGACGGTCGACATTGCCAGCAGCAAAACGTTGCTTACGGCCGCGGACACCAAAGGCTACATCACGCTCAAGGCGGCAGCGGACGCACCCGCGATTTCACAGCAACTCGCCCCGATCAACGTGCACGTGTCGATCAACTTCGTGATGAAGCACACGTTTTGCGAACGCCCGATCAAGATCACCGTCGTACGGTAACAGTTGGTTACCGCCTTTAGGCATCTGTATCTAAGCATAATCTAGGCATATCGTCACAACTAAACCGTACGATCCTTCTGCGATTGAATCGCGAATGCGATGTCAGTTTTCAGCCTGGGGTAAAGTTCGCACCGCGAACGAAACCCCAGGTATTACGTCCCGATTAATCCAGAGCTCTGAAGGAGCGGCATGGGTTGTGAATCATTTCCCCGCCTAAAGGTAATGTTGGCCTGAACTGCGGAGCAGTGGCATTTGACAGCCACGGATACAATCCGTGGTGAAAAGCGCACAGATTGTGAGCGAGTCGCAACGCGACGGAATTTCCACAATTGTTGGGATCGCCAACAATGTCGCCCCTTCAGAGCTCGGTATGGAAGGGGGGGCTATTAACCTGGGGTTTCGTTCGCGATGCGAACTTTACCCCAGGCTGAAAACTGACATCGCATTCGCGATTCAATCGCACCGGCCTGAACTGCTCCGCAGTTAAGGCTGACTGTTAGACGATATGGCGAACTGGGGACGCAATGGCTCGGCAGGAGCCTCGCCCTCCCTATTATTGAGTTCGCTGGAGTCTTTTGGGATTGCCGAATCCAGTCTAGGCCGGCTTCGAGCTCTTGTGTGTTTCGGTGGAGGATACTTGTCATATCGCGAATTCCGGTGGCTAGCGCATGGTTTCTTAGCCGCGATAGCGGCGACATTCGGTAGCCGTGGGGCTTGCCCCGAATGGCGTTGAATTAGTGTTAGCGGAAGTGCGCAAGCACTCCGGTGAGTTGTCAAATGCCTGCGATTTCCTAATGGATTATCACCGGACGGCTCGTGCCGTTCCGCTAAGTCAACGCCATTCGGGCTTGCCCCACGGTCTCCAGGCAAGTTGAATAAAAGAGCCGTGGAAAGGGGCCGCCCAACCGGGGCGCCGAGTGCAGGCTCTTGGACTAGGGTTGTGTAGTTGTCAGCGGGGG
>JANPHB010000357.1:0-11115 GCA_031424235.1 Pirellula sp. | reverse complement strand
CAAACGATATCGAAAGCATGTTCGTGGGCCAACAAAACCCAGGCCAAAACGCAAGTTCAACGGCTCAAGACACGTCGCAACTCAAGCTCTACTCAATGCAAGGTAATGACGGCTTTACAGGATTCATTGTCCTCAATCGTTTCAGAAGTGCATACCACAATCGCATTCCAATTGCACCATCAAGTCGCGGCTTCTATGTTTTGCGGGATGGGACCTAAAGTGCCCGCCGAGCGATTGAGACAATCGCTCTACACTGTGAATCTAGAACTCCAAAGCTGCGGACGGTGGGGTCAAGCCCCAGCCGTCCTGAATTGCCCCGCAACGTTGCCCGAAGGGCCGACACATGATCGGAGTGTCGGCCTTTTGGTCCTCAATACAAATAGTGAAACTTCAAAACGCGCAAGCTATTGGAAGCCTAGCACAAAGCGCAAGAGCGTAAGCTAATATTCACTAGCTTGCGCGCTTGAGCGTCGTGCTAAATGGTTCTTTCTACCAAGAGATCGACTGCGTAATCACAATTTCGCCTTCGCGAGGTAGCGACGCTCTCAACTCCTGGTGGTCGCCTATCGCAACCAAATCAACCTTCGCACCGGCCACTCGAATTTTTACTTGCTTGTTTAACGTAAAGCTTCCATCGGCCTCAGCTTGAATTTGTCCGCTTCCAAGCAGCACCAAAAGGCCGTCCGTTGGCGTATTGAATTTGATCTTCAGTTCACGGTCGAAGCCAGCACCTATAACGCTAGAAGTCTTAGCGTGAGGACGTGGCGTGTCTTCGATCTCAACATCCGAAAAGCCATACTTAAATGTAGGCTGCCCAGACGCGTTCAATGAGTAACCGCGGAACCGATAGCCTCGTTCTCGCGCTTTCTCAATGGGCCACGCGTCAATCGGATAAGCGAGCTTCGCGATTGGAGCCGCTTTCTCAAACCGGATCACCTTATCCCCTAACGGGCTTTGAACACCTTCACCGCGTCCCGTCCAGTGCTTGCCAGCATCGATAAATTCGTTTTGCCAAAGGATGGCCAAGCTCATGTTGCCAGCGTCCCAGGCAAGATTCACATGCTCTGGATATCCGACGGCAATTCCTCGCGGGCTAAGCCCCTCGATAAAATTGCGATAGATCACCGGCTTGGTGTCAGCAGCCAATACGATCGCCTCGGCATCAAGTCCTGTCGGTTTACTCGCGTTTTTACCCTGAGAAAGATACAGCCAAAGCGCGTCGATCTGTCTATCTGCATTCCCATCAAAAACCGTTTCAAGCGCCGATTTGCCTTCAGGGAAACTAAGTGGCATGCGAGTCCCTGGCCGGTACTCCGTTGGAGCTAGCATGTAGCGATGGAACCAGTCTTCTCGTAAACGCTCTGTCATGGTCAACATGTCAATCGCTTGGATCCCTGGCGTCCCCTTGCTGCCAAACCGATGGCACTTGATACATGACAGACCTGTGCTGCCAGTTAGCTTGCGACCTGCAACAAGCAACTCTTTGCCCTCGGGGCTTTCGATGTTTGGAATATGGGACGGCTTTGCGGAATTGCGTTCGTCGATGGCAACCAACTTCGACCGAAGCCCCTGCAAGTTCTTCGCGCCAAAGCCTGGCATACGAGTGATCATGTAGGGGCGATCTTTGGCTCCTTCTGCAATAATCTTGTCGATAACTTCTGGCCGCAATTTATCACCGACACCTGTCAGCGGCGGAGGAATTCGGCCTTCGTTGCCCATTTCCTTCATAGTCGTGGTAAACAATGTGTCGCGTGAAGGTTCTGGTCCAACCACCAAATCACGACTATGGCAAGCGTAGCAATTCTTGGCAGCCATCTGCAAGTGAACCATTTGGCTATCGGTCATCGATTTCGATTGATCGGCCAACGCGGTTTCGATTGCACTGCGTTGCGTTCGAGTCAATGCATAGTCTGGCAATCCGGGCGAAACATTTTCTGCTAAACAGCCTTGTGCTGGTCGAAGCTGTTTGAGCGGCTTTGAAGTAATTCTCGCGACAGCTTTTTTCTGCTCCAATTCAAGCTGATGGCAATTGGCACAGCCTTTCGATTCAAAAAGCTCTTGCCCTAAAGCGACTTGAGAAAGGTCCGGCTTAAATTTGGCCTCAATCAGTTCGTCGCGGACGTTTCCAGATGGGTCGGACGTGACGATGCTCCCGATCGAGGTCCGAACAATGTCTGGGCCCTCGACCTCGAGCGACAACTCCTCGCCACCGGACGCTTCGAAGTACTCAATTCGCAGCTTGTGTATGCCGGTCTCCAAGCGAACCGTTCCTTTTACATCGGATTTCGGATGAATACCATCGGAAATAACAACTTGCTTGTCGTCGATGAGCAATCTGCTGCCGTCATCCGACCCTAGATGAAATGTGTGGTCACCGGCAGTGGTCACCGGCAAATAGGAATCAAATCGCATCGCGAAATTATCCTTGCGGCCAGCAATCGATAGATCGAGGCCGAGGGTAGTGCCCGTTTTCACCGCTTTCAGTTTATCGAATTCAGGGAGTTTATCGAATTTGCCGTGATAGACTGTGGCGGCAAATTGCTCGACTCCCGGGACAAGGATTTTGTCACCAAGCAGATAACAAGCAAGATCGTTTGCTTCATCGCGACTCTTCGCCAGCTTCGGCATGGCCCCGCTAGGACGTATCGACAGAGGGTCAAGTAAGAAAGCTCGGAGCCCATCGAGAGTGTATTTGCTGGTCAGATTACCAAGTGGAACACTCGTGCCCACCGATGAGTTCGGACCTCGGCGCGGTGCGTGGCAGGATACGCAACCGATGGAGTGAAACAAAGATTCACCGCGCAGTGCCGCCGCGGAGTCACCAGCTCGGTCAATCCGCTTGCCTGTCGTCGACAGGAAACTTGCGATCGCTTGTATTGACTTTGTCCGTTCCTCCGTCGTTTGACCGTGGAGCAAATCAGGCATCGTCGTCCCCGCTTTGGCTTGGTGAGGAGTACTTATCAAGTCGAGCATATGGTCAGGCCGCAATCGCGAAGCAACTCGATCAAGGATCGGCGCGGATTTGCGAGCGAGTTCTGCGTCGTCCGTCGCATGACACGCGACGCATCCAAGTTCAGAAATAAGAATCTTGCCGGACAACGAAGCATCCTCAGAGAATCGCTCAGCACCTGACACGATCGGCCGCAACGACTCGCGGTCCGCATCGCGCGGCAGGACCCAAATATTTCGGTAGCGAACAGGATTTCCGTGGTCTTGCAAATGAATGGGGCCGTCCGAATTGTTTTCGGCGTTTGGGGCAGCAGCCGTTGGTCCGGGTACGGGCACATCACGCTGAACAACGACACCATTGAGTCGTACGGTCAATTTTGCATCGGACGTTTTTTTGCCCGACGTATCAAAGCGGGCTGCCGAAAATTCAATATCGTAGGTTTGCCAAGTCAGTGGTGGAAAGCAAAGATTGATGTCGGGGTCGCGAACCGAGTAAATGCCTCCCGTTTCGTTATTTTTGCCCTCAAGGCCAAACGAGTCTAAAATTTGGGTTTCGTATCGACCTTGATGGTATACGCCACTATTGCCTCGACCTTGTCCGCTTGCCTTCGGTTGGAAAGGAGTGCGAAATTCGATATGTAGCGTGTAATCGCGAAAGGTATTTTTGCTAGTAACTCCTTGAATGAGCAAGCCGTCGTCGGTTCGCTTTGCGCCACTATCCCAAAGCTTTGCCATCGAATCTTGCGTACCATCAAAAAGCACGATGGCTCCGAACGGCGGTTTCGCGCCCAACGATGGACTTTGACGTTCTATCTTCTTTAGCCCTTTGCCTTTGACTATCTCAGCAACGGTATCGGCGTCGCCGTCGGTGCGTTGTGGAGGAGCCCCGTTCCAACCCGCACCAGGAAGCCCACCAGGAAAAAGCACCAAATTGAAGTCCCCATCGCCCGAAGCGATCACTTGCAACCCCATCGTCGGAGCAGCGTATTCTCCTTGGACGGAGAAGTCAGCATCGGACTGAGCAGTCTCGGGGGTATCGTAGACTTTTGGTTTTTGAGCGATTGAAGTCGCCGTGAAACAAAGGAGTCCGAGAAACACAGAGGCCAGTCGACTGATATTACTGCGAGTGACAATTCGCATTTGCCGAGGGTGAATTCGATGCATAATTCTCAAGGGAAAACGGTGGGAAGCCTGCGGTCCGGAAGTCAATTGCGAGGATTATAATCGGACTTGGGCATCACAAGGTGGCGACAAAAGGATTTTGGCTCGCCAGAAGAGTGTCGCACAATTGTTTCAATTGTTGCCCTGCTGTCTCAATTGTCTCAATTGTCTCAATTGTTGCCGTGCTGTCTCAACCCTATTTTGCGATGGACTGAATTCGAGCATAACCCCTCTAAGTCGCATTGAAACGCGGCAAAGAGTTCGTCTTTTGCGATATGTTCCTCACTGCGTTGGCTTGACTGAATCTCGCGTTCTGTAGCGACAGCGGATTCGCCTTCACCGCCTTGCTTCACGTTGTTAAACGCATTGATCACTATCAACGCGTCGAGCGGGGAAACGAATCCGTCAGCGTCTATATCTGGGAAGTGCTTGTCTTGGTTCGCTGGCCCGAAACCATTTACGTGATTGATGATCGCAAGGACGTCCAAAGGGCTAACAGAGCCATCATCGTCTACATCGAGTGCACTGTTCCAGTTGTGTGTCGATTTCGCGAGGGATTTCTCGAGCCGCACCACGGTGGAGAACTTGTCATACTTCTGCCGTTCCATCACTGCTAACCACAAACTACCATCGTCGGCGAACTGAATGTCTTGGATCGACTCACCATACTCGGAGAATTCGTAATCACGGAGCCCAAGTGGACCGAGTTCGGCCAACGGCTTGCCGGAGTAGTCCAATGCAACAAGTCGGATCTTTGCCTTGTACAACGAGTCTGTTCCAGCCACAGCGATAATGCCCCTTTGCAGCGTTAGGTCGAGGTTATCGAAACTGGCATTGAAATCTATTGGAAGGTCAACGATACCTGCGGTCCCAAAATTGCTTACAAGCGCACCATCGGTGCCAATTTTGTAAAGCTGATGTTTCGGGGCATTGGAATAGAGGTCAAAGGTGACAGCTGCAACGAGTCTCCCTTGTTCATCGATTGCTCCGCTTCTCCATTTTGCGCCGCGAATCGTCGCATTTGCGATCCCTTGGTTACCGAAGGATGATTTCGGAAAGCCAAAAGCATCGAGTGCTTTGAAGTGGATCCCAAAAAGCGGGTCGCGAAGGTCGCTATTTTCGAACACCAAAATAGTACCCAAAGCATTGTCATGCAAAACGTCGATCAACGTTCCCGTTTTTTCGTAGAGTCGCAAAACACCTTTGTTACCAAACCGATCATCCAAATCGCCGTTTACATTCAATCGGATTGCGACTGCGACCCCTTGGCTAGTTGCAGGGTTCGCCGATTCGTTGTAGTTACCTGCAGCGATAATCACCGAACCGTCGCGGCCCGTTTTTATGAAAATCCCTTCCATTCGATCTGTAGGGATTAACATTCTACCATTGGTGCCAAAGGCGAGATCCAACGCACCGGACGCGAGAGCTTTCGAGATCCTGACGGCACTTCCACCATTGTTGGAGAAAAGTTGGGCGACGAAATAGCCACCATCGTTGCTTGGCGAATGAACGATGTTGACTTGCGAGTCGTGATTTCCAAAGACACCGTCGACAATCACATCGCCCGCGCTATCAAGCGTTGTCGCTTTGCCCAGGAAGAAGTCGTTGGCTCCAAATGGAGGCCAGCCAGAAACCAGACTCATTTTGCCATTGCTTCGTTGGTGCAGTTGAACCTCCGAAATGGTCTTCGAAGCAACAGTCAGATCGCGTTGCAGAAAACCGTTCGCACCCCACGATCGATCGGGTGCTCCGTTGCGATCCAATTTCATGATCAATTCATCGTAGATATAGTTCGCATTCGAGTTTGGCTGTATCACCGCTCGCCAGTAGAGATTGCCAAGCGCGTCTACATCTGTGAACTGAAATACCCCACGGACCGGCAGGTTGAAGAGTACTTTTCCTCCGTCTCCAAAGGAGGAGTCGAGCATTCCACTCCCGGTTACTTTAGCCGTAAAAGCGGTAAGAAAATTCGACTGAGGCGTGTTCGTCCAGGACGCATTGATAAAGGCCCCCCCAACGCCATCAAAAACAATCTTTGCGCCACCCGGTTCGTTAGCAACACGAGGGATCTCAACCTCAACAACTCCATTTTGACCGAATGTTTCGTCTGGCTGAAGGCTGGGAGAAAACTTTTTTAGGACGGCAAGATATGCGGAAGGGGAAGCCGAAGCCGCGTTGGTAACAATAAAGACGGACCCGTCCGAAGGATCGATTTTTGGATAGCTGAAGGCCACATTGTCCGTTGAACGTGTGCCATTGGGGCCGTACTGTAAGTCTCGATCTCCAGTTGAAAGCAACTGGACTGCCACCAGCGACTGGACCGTATTATTGAAAGCAAGTCCTGTAATCTTGATCTCACCTGTCGGTGCGACGAGTGCGTCCAAATTAGACAATCGTGGAAACGCGACTGTGCCTTGTGCGCCGAACGCCTGTTCTACGTTTCCGTGCGAATCATATTTCGTAAGTTCGCAGTTGAAGTCGAAACTTTGAAGGATAAAGAAACCGCCTGTCGCGTCGGGAAATATCTTGGAGAGAAATGCAAATCTCTCATAGCTAAGGCTTAGAAAACCATTATT
Organism: Pirellula sp.; assembly: GCA_031424235.1. GTDB lineage: Bacteria > Planctomycetota > Planctomycetia > Pirellulales > Pirellulaceae > JBKCUI01. The sequence goes on along the minus strand of JANPHB010000357.1, from coordinate 4,429 downwards.
TCCAAATGCCGTGTTCAGGGTTCCATCGGCAAGTACGCCGATCAGTTGTCCAGGGCGGAAGGTCTGCGCAGCGTTCATGACGACATAAGTCCCGTCAGCAAGCTGGATAGCGTTGATCGCAGTCGAAACAAAGTTTTTGCTAACGATGCGTGACACGCCTTGTTGCCCAAAACTTGGAACCAATTCGCCTTTCGGGTCCATTTTCGCAATCGATAAGATCGCACCACTGCCCGCATTTGAGCTCGCAAAATGCAGGAATCCACCATTTACCTGGAAGGACTGGAAGGTGTTTTCAGGGGCATTCTTTAGGAAATCGTAGCTTGTTCTGTATATGCCTTGTTCTGCGAAATTCAAATCCACATCGCCAAATGCTTGGCATAGACGCTGGTCCAAAACTTCGACATGTAGTTTTCTGTACATAGCTCGACCAGTACCATTTTGAGATCTCACAATGAATGCCGATTTATTTTACTTCCGACTGATTAAAATGGGTAGAGTAGGTTTGGCAAGTGTCGCTCAATTGTCTCAATTGTTGCCGCCGTCCCAATCAACGCAAATCGGTGTCGCAACTCAATGTAAAGACTGCCGTCAAGCCGTGGCCCATCGTGCCAATAAAGAAGAGTATAGACGACCTCGAACACCTAGCCCCAAGACCCTGCAAGCTTGCTGACGAATCGATTGTGGCCTCGCCCCTTTACGATTCCAATCATTTATCTTCAGGCTTGATACCGAATCCCTTGCGATCCGGATACGCAGGCCGCGGTGGCTGCTTGAACCCATTCTTTTCGGACTCTTCTTTCATAAGCCCGATCGCAGCATCCAGTTGTGGATCACCGCCGCTAGTCATCAATGCTGGGTCGTCGACAACCTTCATGTCAGGATCAACACCATGCCCCTCGATTCCCCAAGTACCATCCAGGTCATAATACGCAAACGATGGAGCAGTTACGCTGGAACCGTCCACCATTCCTGGATAACCAGTGATCCCGACCAGTCCTCCCCAAGTTCGCGTACCGATCAACTTGCCGAGTTTATTCTGTTTGAACAACGCAGGAAACATGTCGCCGCCCGAACCAGCCATTCCATTGATCAGCATGCACTTCGGACCTTGATGCGAATCAGGTGACCAAACCCAATCTCGACCGTCTCGCAGCGCCCAATAGTTCGTGGCCGGGCGATTGAGCAACTCGATGAATCGTGTGGGTATCTGCCCACCACCATTCCAGCGATCGTCCACGATCAAGGCTTCCTTGTTGATCTGCCCATAGAATTGCCGCACCAAATCGTTTTGCCCCGGCACACCAGTGTTGACTACGTAGATGTAACCAACTTTGCCATTCGTCTTCTCCTCGACATATTTGCGTTTTGCCTCGATCCAGCCGCGAAATCGCAGCTCGGCATCGGATGCGAGCAATTTGACCGCCACCTTGCGATCCGCGTCGTCGAGTTTCCCGTCGCTGCTAATCGTCAACGAAACGACGCTTCCAGCCATTCGTTGAAACGCGAGGTACGGATCGGACTTGGCGTCCATCGGAATGCCATTGACCGCGAGCAAATACTCACCGGCCTTCACCCCAACAGCCACGAGCGGATTTCGAGCATCGTAATCCCAAGCAGAACCTTGATAAAGCTCTGCGATTTTGAACGCACCATCAGCAAGCTCAAAGCGACAGCCCAGTAGTCCTGCTGCTGCACGTGGAGCTTTCTCAACGTCACCTTCGTTGTAGTAGGCATGGCCAACGTTGAGCTCCGAGATCATCTCGCGAATCAAGAAACTGACATCGCGTCGGGAAACGCAGTCCTCCACCATCGGAGAGTAGTGGTTGTATACCGCTTGCCAATCGACTCCATGCATGGTCGGGTCATAAAAGAAGTCGCGTTCCACTCGCCAAGCATCGCGAAGCACCTGTTTCCACTCAGTTCGCGGGTCGACAGTGACATTCATACCTGAAAAACTGACCGCGTCTTCAAGCTTCTGAGCTGGAGCCGCGTCGACGATCCAAGCACTCTTTCCACCTTCGAGGACGAGAAGCTTCTTGCCATCATCGGTGATATCGAATTGGGTTTTACCATCAACGACAGATTGTTCTTTCTTGTCCTTTCCGGCGAAGTCGAACAGTTTGATGCCACCTTGTGCGTCCTCATCGCTTGCTCTTCCCGTGGTACGAGCGTATACGAGTTGGTCTTTGTCATTGACCGCCACTTGTCCGAACGTCCCTTGTTTGACAGGAACGAGAAATGCCCTGGCCTCAATTCCATCCGCGTCGATCGCAATCGGTTTGAATTCAGCCTTCTTGTCGGGGCCTTTTTCACCCTCTTTTTCTTTGGACTTGTCTGCGTCGGGCTTCTTTTCCGTGTCTTCTTTTTTCCAAGCAGATTCTTCGTCACTTTCTGCGAGCAGCGGTCGCTTGACATCCGATCGCAGCGGCATAGCCATTAGCACTTGAGTACCAGCGTAAATAAACGTGGTTCCGACGTCTTCGTACTTAGGGGTATTAAATGCTCGCGACGAAGCGAAATAAAGAAAGTCACCCTTCCGATCAAACACGGGAGAGTCATCATTGAAAAAGCCGCTGGTCAGTTTGCGTTTGGTCCCATTGAGCACGTTGTAAACCCAGATCACACTCTTCGCGACGCGTTCGTCTTCGCTCCTTGCATAAGCGATCCATTCGCTGTTATGGGACCAATTGACCGTGGTTCGGCCGGCAGTTGGATCCCGATCGATGTTCTTGGTTTCGTTCGACTCGAGCGAGTGCAAGAACATCGCACCTGTCTTGTCGCAAAAGTAGAGCCACTTTCCATCGGGCGACCAGATAGGGTCAAATCGGAAGCACTTTCCGTCTTTCGTCAGTTGTTTGGTTTCGCCAGCACCATCGGACTGGGTGACAAACAATTCATACTCACCCGTTGTATCGGAGAAGTACGCGACCCACTTCCCGTCCGGGCTCCAAATTGGGCTGCGTTCGGCAGCGCCATTGCTTCGTGTGAGGTTTCTCGGTGAACCATTTTTAGCTGGCAGAGTCCAGATGTCTCCGCGAGCTTCCACAGCGACGCGTTTGGCGTTAGGGGAAACCGCATGCGAAGTAATAAAATCGGCCGCATCGATATTGCGTGGCCGCAACTTAGGCCGGTCGCCAGGAACAACAGTCTGCACCGGAGTCGTTGTGCCGTTTTCGATGTTCACGAGGTGCAGTCCAGTTCCGTTTTGAACGATGATCTCCCCCTTGCCATCAACACCAGGACCCATCGAAGGGAATTTGCAATCATCATCTTTGAACGTGGTTAGCTGTCGTCGCTCGGTTGTTTTGGTGTCGTATGCCCAAATGTTGAGTCGGTGCTCTGGGCCTGCGTCGGTAATGTAAAAGACCGTGGAGCCATTCCACATCGGCAGACTATCTGTACCTTCGAAGTCGGTGATTTGTTTGGACTCATTCGACTTCAGATTCAACAACCAAACGTCAGAAGCCATTCCACCTCGGTAGCGTTTCCAAGTTCGATAGTCATGGCTGTGTGGGGTATAGGCCAAAAAGGTGCCGTCGCCATTGATGGCTCCATTGGTGCCGTAGGGAACGGCCAGCTTCTGCGGTAGAGGATCGTTCAAGCCGCGTACAAACAACTGAGCTTGGCGCCCAAGCCCCGCATTAGCATCCGAGGAGTAGAGAAGCTTACCGTCAAAGGTCCAATCACAGAGCAATTCAGCGCTCGGGTGGTACGTGATTCGTTTGGCCGGACCACCTTCGGTTGGGATGGTGTAGATATCTTCGTTCCCCTCATAGTTTCCGACGAACGCGATGGTTTTCCCATCTAAGCTGAAACGAGGCAACGCTTCCTCGCCTGTCGGGGAAGCGAGTGGCGAAGCGACGCCACCTGCTCGGGGAGCCGTCCAGAGATCTTCACCGTAAACGAAAACGATTTTGTCGGCGCTGACGTCTGGAAACCGCATCATGCCCCCAATCGGACGTTCTTGAGCGATGCAAAGGCTACCCAGCAAGGCTTCTAGTAACAACGACGATAACGTCAACGAAAGGCGGGTTGGGTGTTTCATAATGAATCCTGGGTTTTGGCTGTTGTCTGGATTTTCGCCTAGGCTCGTAGCATCTTGATTCGTACCTGCAGCACAATCAATCCGATACAGTGGCCGCAACTGTGACTTCTTCCAATAAATTTCACCAAAAAAGCGAAATCAGTGCCCCGATGCAATGCGAAATCAGCTCCCCGACGCAACGCGAAATCAGCGCACCGACGCATCGTATGCCAAAGCGAACTTTGTTGAGGAAATGTGTTTAGCCGTGTAACGGCGACAGTTCGTAGCTGCGGGGCTCGCCCCGCAGACAGATTCATAATTTGAATGCAAGAGCCGTGGTACGGGGGCCCCCCCACCGGTGGCGGCGTGAAGGCGGGGGGGTTATTGATGGGGTTGTAACCGGGG
>JANPHB010000356.1:0-47977 GCA_031424235.1 Pirellula sp. | reverse complement strand
CCAGCGGAAGGCATCGTTGGAGTCGTTCTTTTTTTCCTCTTTGTAGTAGTCTCGAAGATTCATTTCGATCCAGCTAGGTCGTGTGTTTTTAATGTAATAGACCTCGTGACTCCTCTGAGGAGGTTGATTGGTGATCATCATTTGCTCGAGCCGGCTCAACGCTTCGGTGTCGTCTCCTGTGAGCACGAGATTTCCTCGTTCGTCGAACGAAATTTGAATTGGCGAACCGGAACCCTGTGGAGTGGCTGTTGCCTGAACATCTGTGGCTTCCGGATTGACCACCGTCTTCCCGTTGGATTGCCTTGCCGTATTTACTATTGTTTTTTCGTCATCTGCAGGAGTTTGATCTGCAGGAATTTGAAAGATACCCGACAAGTAACCAGACGGAACTCCGATTTCCAAGGACGTGTCTTGCATCGTCACATCCTTTGCGTTCACTTTCGGATCGCGCGGGGATTTTGCTTTTTCGGCATCCTTGTTTGGAGCGTCCGCAGCAGGTGATTTTTTTGCGTCTGCAGGTTCAAATTGTTCTTCGCTTGGGAGAACCAGTGGTGTCGGCGAAACCTTGCTCCAAGCTTTTTGCAAACGTTCCAAGTACTCTTTCGTGTCCCTCGAGCGGTTTGCATCGATGACCCGAACGCGGCTTGCATTACCGCCCGTCGGCGGCAATTCCCCTAATTTGATCAAGAGCTTCTGCACTTCGGAACGCTCAATCTCGTTCGCCCAGATCAGAACTTGGTTGTCCTGCGAGTTGGCTGCAACCCGGAATGCATCTGAAGAAGTTTCTTTCTTGGTATTGTTTCCCCAAGGATCGTACCCCCAATTGCGACGTGAATTGCTGTCGTCTTTCTTTTCTTCATTCCCCATCAAAAACTTAATCGTCCCCACCACATCCTCCGCTCGCAGACGCCGGAGTTGGATCACGTCAACATCGCGTGCGGAACCATCCAATCGCTTAATCGTTTGCTGAATCGCGTATTGATCCGCGATGGATGCGTGGGCGATAATCGACTTGTTCTTTTCGTCCACTTCCAGTCTCGTCGTCGGTTCGAGAATATCCATGGACAGAAGAGACGCAACCAACTGCTTGGGGTCCAATGAGCTAAGACGATAGACTTTGATCCGAGACTCAAGCATCTGCATTGAATCAGCGTTATCGTTGGGAACATCGATACGTTTTACGAACGCAGCGATAATGGCCATCTTGTCGGGTGGCGCCGAAGCGATAACGCTATTGCGCCTCAAATTGGCGACGAGATAGATATCCCCTTTGTCTTTGGATTTTGGTGGCGCAGGCAATCCCTGTTGCTGCCTTTGTTGCTGTTGTTGCATCATCATTTGTTGTTGCATGGCAGCGGCCTGCTGTTCTTCAGGGGACATCGGCGCCGTTCGTTTTGGAGCTTCGAGTCCCAAAAACTGCCTCAATTGGTCTTTGGCGTCATTGGCACGAACAAACTCCAATACAAACTCGCGTGCGAGGCCTTCGAGTGTCGCTTGCGATTGCTCGTCGTTCAGGACTCGATTCAGTTCCGACAGATTCGCAACGGTGTCCATCGCCTCTAGTCGATTTGTGGCAGCCAGGGCATTTAGCTCCCCGTTTACGCTGATCAACGACTTGAGTTCTGTCACTACTTCCGTGGCGACCAAAGTGCTCAAGGAAAATGAGACGCGAACGAACCGATGCGGCGGTAGCGATTCAAGTTTCGAGGCATCGACTTTAGGAACTTGCGCGGTATTGATTCCTTTGGTCTTCACGACCTGAATGATTCCGTCGGACTCCAGCATCGTAAAACCGCGGGCCAGCAGATGTCGATTGACAATGTCTCGCGTTTCTTCAAGCGAGTATTTTCGCTGGGTAGAGAGATTGATGTAGTCACCGGGTAACTCTTGCCAGTCCAACGACATACCCGATACTTCGGACAGCCAACGCATCAGATCAGGCCAAGCTTGATTGCGAAACTGGAATTGCACCATTCCTTGGTCATCGGGACGAATGTCAAATTCCCGTTTGTTCGGCGCTTCGGGTGGTTCGCTTTTACGTTTGACGGGCTCTGCTGGGAGGGTCGCTGCTGGTTTTTCTTCGCCAGGCTTCACGTCTGGCTTTGCCTCACCTGGAGCGCCTGGAGCAGATGGAGCAATTGTGCCGGGGGCAACGGGCGGAGCGGCTGCTTTCGCGCCTGGCGGTTTTTCCTTGCGGCTTTGAACCTCCGGCTCTTGGCAAAGACAATCGGGTGTCAGACCAAACAAACATGACAAAGCCAATACAAAGCTATTCAAATAAATAGGAGAAGCGGGCGTTCTCATTGTGATGTTTCCAAATTAGGACTAGGGCTTGGAGGGTTCAGGGTATCGGATTTCATTCTTGACAAGCAGCTTACGCCACTGTTGGGCACCCTCTGCAGGGTTCTTGTCAGGATGATACATGAGCGTTTTTCCGGTAATCCGATTCAATTGTTGAAACGCAATAACTCGCTCATCCATTTGTGGACTCGATAGCGAATCAACCAATAGTTTATCCGAACCAGCCGCCAATTGCTCTTGTGTCGGCAACGCCAAAAGCGAAAAAAGGGTATTCGCTCGGTTTGGGGCAGCCTGGCGAATTGCGTTCGCAAGGGCTAATCGATTTTCGTCACGCCCCATCGATTGAGCGACCTGGGAAAACAAAGAGGCCCAATGAATGTGTAAATTCCCACGATTGAAAACGCCATCCGATTCAAAAAGTCCGTCGTATCGCCCGAGCATGATTCGTGTTCGGACTGCGAGCGAGACCGTTAGTTCATATATCCGAAGAGGACTCATGTGTTCTGTCAGTTCTGTTTCAATCACCCCCGGTTCCCTACCGATAAGGGCACGTTGGAGTGCTTTCGATGCGAGTTGGTCAATGGGACGCGTGACACTTGTCCTAAACCACCAAATTTCTTCTGTAAGCTCAGATGCTCCGCTCGATTTCCCATCCTTCCAGCGAGTGATTTGTCCCACACCCAAAGTCCCTTTGCTCTCCGCGCCACCTACTTCCTTACAGGAGTGCTCGATCTCACCCTGTACGCCAATCAGCCGAACCACCGATGAGCTTGCAAGCTCTCCGGTCTTTGACATTTCGTCTGTAGACGATGACCATTCGTTTTGAACTTCCAACGCGCAGCCGCCGTCAGTCGAAGCAAACCGGATCGTAAGCATCAATCCATTGCAATCCAGGTTGATCTCTTTTGCATCTGGAGTCGCAAACAAAAAGTACAAACCGGAGCGTATCGATACGTTTGGAATTACACCGCCCTTGGATTGCACAAAATCGTTTTCGCCTGCGCACAGAAATCGAATCCCTGGTTCAACTCTCAACTCGGTGCGTTGAGTCGGCGGGACTACGATACGCTCACCAACCGTAACGTACTCACCAGCATGCATTCTTCGCCAAAAAGGTGCTGCACCGCTCTCCGCAGCCCCAAGTTTCATTACAATCATTTCCGAAGATTCCTTCGTTTCAGGCAACCATTGAATACGATTGTTGGCTACAGGAATTGGCGGTGGTGCATTCGATTCGGAAACAATAGGCTTCGTACTCTTAGACGCATCTGCCAGATTCGGCTTGATCTTGTCCGGAACGCTGGGTGAGGTGGAAGAAGGAGCTGGTGGACCCACCGACGATTCAACAATATCTAAGTCCTTTTCCGCGGTATCACTTTCAACGGCTGCCTGTTCCTTTTGAGGCGGTAGTTTCGATGCTAGTTCCTTCTCCATAGTGACGGCTTCTGTCGCCTTTTCCTCTGGAACTCCTTTTGCCATATTCGACTTTCGAAGCAAATTTTGAACGCGATCAAGCGGTCCAATCGCGATCGCTCCGACAACGACCAAGGAGGTTAACAGAATGAGTCCCAACGCGGCTGTCTTTATCCAGCCACGATCATTTCCAATCAAATATTCGGGTACTTGCCGTCCCAATCCATCATTCAGCTCAATACCCGATCCACGGAGCTCTCCGTTTGACTTGCGGACGGTCTTGTTGGCTGGAATCGCCAGCGATGATCTCAGCGAGTCAGCTCCGTTTCGCGACGTTGAGCTTTGTGCTGTCGGACTTCCCGCATCGAAGCGTCGAATGCGTCCACCTGCCTCCGAAATGCTTCTCGAATTTGGGTTATTGGGCAGATCGTGAATACGTTGCCGAAGAGCTGACGAAATTGGAGCAGGAATCGACAACGCGCGTGAAAGGATTTGGTGGCAACTGCCGATTTCACTCAGTAGCGTATTGTTCTCCAAACACTTGCGTTCCATTTCGGGCAACGTCTCCATCGGGATCGTATCATCCAAAAACTCCGCGACCATGTTCGCTTCAAAACCAAACTCACGAGCATCGACCGGAATCGGAGCGAGTTTACGGTTCTTCATTTCATCCGTGATACGCTGCGATATCTGCTTAGCAGTTGAGCTGTCCAAGATCTTGGCTTCCAAGACCGCAGCATCCTTGGGATCCAGCACTCCGTCGCGGTAAGCCAGTAAAGTTCGTAATGTCAGTCTCATCGTTTCTGCCAGATAAAAGTTACCTTAACTGTCGCGATAATCCGCGACGTCGAAATGGTAGTGACATCGAGCGTTACGATCCGTACAAAATTTTTCGGGCTTTGCGGAAATATTCTCAAATGCTGCCCCTCGCCCAAAGCTATTGCGTTTAACAGTCAGCCGTAGGCGTACTTTGATAGGAATCGAGTACGCCTACGGCTGACTGTTAAACGACTAAACCAACAGGCCACAAGCCGATTGCCGCGTCGGGGACAAAGAATTAAGAGACTAGCCCGTAGTCGACTGACTTCGAAGCTCTTTCAGCCATTTGAAAAGATCGGCTGGCCATGGCATTCGAAAGGCAAGCGGCTCGTCTGTCATGGGGTGCTTTAGCTCTAGGCTCGCTGAATGCAGTGCTTGTCGCGGTGCTTTACTGCGGTCCTCAAGTACTTCGCCACTCGCAGAGCGATTGTAAATTGGATCCCCACACAAGCTGTGCCCAGCTTCTGACAAATGAATTCGAATTTGGTGCGTTCTTCCCGTTTCCAGTTCGCACTCGATCATCGAGAATTCGCCGATGGTCTCCACCGGGCGAATGTGTGTCACGGCACGCTGTGCAGTCGGATCCTCTTGGCGGTCCGCTGGTTTTGTGCCGCGTCGACCATCACCACGGTCTCGAACCAAAATGCTGTCGAAGGTCTGTGCCTTGGGGTGGCCGTGCACTACCGCATGGTACTTGCGGATCACTTCGTGCTTTCGAAAAACCACGCCCAGTATTTGCGCAATCGATGGAGTTCTTGCGAACACCATTAAGCCACTCGTGTCTCGGTCGAGTCGGTGCACCGCAATCACAGTGAACTTTTTTAGTTGGAGCATTCGCTGCCGCTGCTCATCGTGCGCAGATAGTCGACCCTTTTTGGGACGTTCCGAACTCTTTCCATCGTCCCGTTTTGAGGGCAGAGATTTAGATTGGAAATGAGCCTCCAAAGACAACGGCAATAGCTCTTCCAAAGTGGGTTGCAATTGCTTTCGCTTTTCCTTCAGCAATCGCTCTTCAAAGTGTCTTGTCGAAGTGATCCCAGGTGGCTTTTCGACGACGACAATGAAATCATCCACGTAAACGATTTTTACGTTGGACGGCTGAACCGGTTTTGGCAGCGACTCGTTCCAGAGTTTGATCACGTCTTTTTGCGTGACCTTGCGAGCCTGATCGAGACAAAGGTTTCCGTTGACTTGAACGCGGCGTTTGAGAATCGCTTCGCGTGTTTGCCCCCAGCTCCAACCATTCATCCGCTTTTTGATAGCGGCACCCAGTGTTTGACCGTTGTCTTCTTCACTTAGGTGGAACAGTTGGAAAGGAGCTGGTTTTTCTTTTGACATAGAGGGCATTGATTACTGCCAAACGCTGTCTGCTTTATTCCAAGTTGCACCGGAGGACAATCCACTTGCAACTGCATCGTTGGCTTTGAGGTGGCTCACGATTTGCCATGAGTCGACCATCACGCCACCGCTTGCTGTTACCACCCATCCCTGGACGGTCTGAATAAAACTGCACTGAGGATCGATCGATGAAGGAACCTCGAATTTCGCCAATTCGACATTCGCAGTCTTGCCCATCAATCCCGTAAGATCGCAATGGGACAAGGATTGAAGCTCCTGCGATTCGATCAACGCCGCCACGATGCACATGTCCATAACGTTTCGAAGATCCCCAAACACAGTATCCTTCGTTGCAAGTTCGTCCAACTTCTTGGTAAACAGATCAGCCCATTTCTTGGCGACGCGATCGGCTTTGCCTGATTGCTTGAACGAGCCATCTGCGGCAACTTGCTCTTCTTCGGTAAGCGTCTTAATCCCTTGCCCAGAAATCTTCCAAGCCATTCGATCTTTGCTGTGTTCGATTGCGGAATAATCGCAAGCCATCCACCATCGCGACTGCAATTGGCCCATGTTGGATTGTTGGCTGACCATTTCGATGTAACTTGGCAATCCGGTAACAGGAGCTTTAGCAAGGTTCATCCCGTAAAGCTTCATTCGGTAATCAGCAGCTAAAATCACCCGAGCCATGTGGCTGTCTGCTGGCAGGCCATCCAATTTGATTTGTTGTGGACCAAAGGCTTCGACCATTTTGGGTTCGAGAGCCTTGGGGTTGTTGCTGTAACTTTGCAAGGACCTCTTTAGAAGTTGCTCCAGCTTCATCACTCCTTCTTTGGTCGGTTCGATGGAAACAGAAATGCCGGACTTTCGGGCATCTTGAACTGTTCGGAACGCACAAAGCAAGTCATCGAGGTAGAGTACTGGCCGACCGCTCTTCGCACCCACCACTGTACCATTCACACCAATCTTCCACGGTTCAGCTGGTCCCGAAAGAACAATGTCCTGTCGCTCAGGATAGACAAAGACGTTTTCAACACGAGTCAAACCGCCAAGATAAAGAACTTCCTCGGGAAGCGGTTGATTTTGTTCAAGGCTGGCGAGAACCACCTTTTTGAGATTCTTGAGCGAAATCAGCCGACGATCGCTTGCTTGATTGAGTTCGCCTTTTGGCCCGACCAATCTGGCACGAAGGTCCGCGAGAGCTTGCGTTTGCTCAACTTCCGTGGCTGTCTGAAGCACGCCGTCAGGCCGAATGGTCACACCACCCACAACGCGTGTCGTGAATCCGAATCCGTTGTTGTTATTGTTACCGCCACCGTTATTACCGCCGCCACCGCCGCCTTGGGCTGAAACTTGCGTACAAAACCCCAGCGTTCCAGCCGCTACGATCAGGCCGATCGACAGTTTTAGTCGGGCACAGTACGCCATCGATCCGTGCTTGCTCAAACTTCGAAAAACCATAATCGAAACTCCAAAAGAAAGAGGTGACATTTTTGACGAGAAACAAACGCGATCGGATGAATACCCACCAACCCAACTGTATCCTATTGTTGGGATACTTGAACTGGAATTCTAGTCTATAACCATCCAATCAGACAAAATCTCACCTCTAAGAGTAATTTCTGCGACCCCGCGATGCAACCAAACAATTCTTCGGCATACCTCATTATTCGCCAGGGACACCGCTGGACGGACGTTTTTCGCCTGGAACCTGGCCATCCACTCGTCATTGGTCGGGCTTCCTCCAACGAAATTCCTGTTGCCGACGAAAGATCGAGCCGCCGACACGCCGAAATTTTTTTCGAATCTGGAGAATGGAAAGTCCGCGACCTGGGGTCCAGAAATGGTACTTTCCTCGATGGACAGAAACTGGATCAAGCCAAATCCCTTGTCCCTGGCAATCAAATCACCGTCGGCTCTTGCCGGTTGACTTTCGCAAGCTCTCTCGATGAAGTCGTCCCGCCTCTGGAATTCGAGGAAAGCTCCCCTCAATCCACTGCCCATACCCAGTCCGAAATCCCCTCGATCACCCACCGACAATCCAAATCCTCCATTTTGGATCCCGAATCGCTCAAGCTCGATTCCAAAACTCCTCGAAACGCCCTGCCTGCCCAACATCATCCCGTTCCTGTCATCGCCACCGAGCTTCTCCAGTTGGCCTTCGACCTAGCACGCGAACAGTCCGTCGCATCTGCGTGTGAACTCGCCTTGAATCGGCTGATGCTAGCAACCGGTTGCCAATCCGGAGGAGTTTTGAAATTAGAGCCGAACGGCAAGGAACCGAACAGATCCTCGGAGTCACAACTGACCGTCTTGGCGGCGTTGCAACGACAGAGCAAAGCCTACCACCCCGTCTCCGATACACTCGTTGCCAGTGTACGTCGCGACAATACCGCAATCCTTGCTAGGAACATCAGCGCCGATGGCCATCTCGTCGGTGGCAAGCCTGCGACATCTTCGATGTCGACTCAAGCGAGTCATGTATTGACCACCAATAGCCTCATCGTCGCCCCAATGCGGATTGGTGATCAATTGCTAGGTTTGATACACCTTTACTCGCGCCACGACGAACCGGACTTAACCCCAGACCACCTAGAAATAACCTTGGCCGTAGCCGATGTGCTTGCTGTATCGATCGACAACCTCCTGCGTCAACAATCGCTTGAGCAGAAACTCAAGTCATCGCGCAACCGCATTTCCGAGCTGGAACAACAACTCGGTAAAGCTGCCGAATGGATCGGCCCATCTGCTGCATTAAAGCAACTTCGCGAGCAAGCGCAGCGCGTTGGCCCAACGAATGCAACAGTCCTCATCCGCGGCGAAAGCGGCGCTGGCAAAGAACTGGTCGCACGTGCCATCCACGACATGAGCCAACGCGTCACCGGCCCCTTTGTTGCAATCAACTGCGCTGCCCTCACTCCCACCCTTCTCGAAAGCGAATTGTTCGGCCACGAAAAAGGTGCCTTCACCGGAGCAACCGACCGCAAGCTTGGGAAATTCGAACAGGCTAGCGGAGGAACGATCATGCTCGACGAACTCGGTGAAATGAGCTCGGAAATCCAAGCCAAGTTTCTACGTGTCTTGGAAGGCAAAGCTTTCGAACGGGTCGGGGGCAGCAAACCAATCCAAGTCGATGTGCGCGTCATCGCGGCAACCAATCGCGATTTGGAACAAGCTGTCCGGGACGGTCAATTTCGATCCGATCTTTACTTCCGACTTCGTGTTATCGAATTGATCGTACCACCGCTTCGACAACGGCCCGACGATATCATGCCGCTCGCAGAATACTTTTTGAACCAGTTTGTCTCTCGGTCCGGATATGGCCCAACCGGTTTCAGCGAACGAGCCAAATATGCGATGCAAAAATACCAGTGGCCCGGCAATGTCCGTGAGCTTCGCAATTGCGTAGAACGAGCCTTCGTACTAGCCAATGGCCCGCTAGCTGAACCAGACGATCTAGCTCTCTCGCACCTGCAATTACCTGGACAAGCAACCACCACGTTTGCCCATTGCTTTGCCGGCCCATACCAAGAGAAAACCATCGAGGAACTAGAACAACAACACATCGAAGCCACACTTGAATACACACAAGGCCAGAAGAACCGCGCCGCATCCATCCTCGGTATCGAACGCTCAACGCTCGATCGAAAACTCAAAAAGTTTCAGGGCTCTTGAGTTTGGTGGAGCCAAACGAGGTGTGAATTTTAGAGCTGCGGTTTTGGGTTTAGGGGCAAAGCCCCGGTCGTTTACATAGCCCAGCCTGAAGGGCTGGGTCAAAAAAAGCAAAGGAAATGGATAGGGCCAACGGCCCGACAGTTTGCCTCAGTTCGAGGCGTTAGCAGACAAACGGTCGGACCATTGGCCCTTAAGAGCAATTGCAACGAATACCCAGCCCGTTGGGCTGGGCTATGTAAATTGCTGGGCCGTTGGCCCGGAAGCACAGAAAACGCGCAACTTCAAAACGCGTAAGCGAGGTTGCACCAATGGTTCCTCGCTCAAGCTTCGGGTTACCAAATTAGATCACGAAAAAAGCGGGGTGATTGCTCACCCCGCTTCGTGCATTTCGTCATCGATGACCAATTGAACTATTTATCTTCGCCAACCCAAACCACAGTCGATCGGTACATCAACTCAATCTGTCGATTCGCCGGCGCAAATGGCCCGTCTAAATCTGGGTAGACATCCTTGGGCGACTCTTTGGATGTATCCAAAAACATTCGCCATCGGATTCCGCGAGTCTGAGGCGGGATCGCAAACACCTTGGACTCAGGCGTTCCATTGAGCATGATCAGGATGTCCCGTCCGAAACCGTCTGGATCGTCAACCAAAGCTGGCCTGCCTAACCAACAGATCAACGTACCGTCAGGCGCGTCCCAGTGGATCGGCTTGCCTGTCGATTCAAACCAGCTGACGTCTGGCACTCCGCGATGGTCTTGGGGGCGTCCGGTTAGAAACCGATCGCGCCTCAATGACGGTTGCAGCTTTCGAAACTCGATCAACGCCTGTGTGAACCGGAAGATATCAGGATGAGCTTCCAAATTCGACCAATTGAACCAAGAGATGTCGTTGTCTTGGCAGTAAGCATTGTTGTTGCCCCGCTGCGTCCGACGCACTTCGTCCCCCATCAACAGCATCGGCACTCCTTGGCTAAGGAGCAACGACGAAAGCATGTTCTTTACCTGGCGAACACGGATCGCCTCGATGCCCTTCTTTTTCGTGGGACCTTCGACTCCGTAGTTGTCGCTACAGTTGTTGTTGTCCCCGTCCCGGTTCCCTTCGCCGTTCGCATCATTGTGTTTGTCTTTGAAGCTCACCAAGTCGTTCATGGTGAAGCCATCGTGCGACGTTACAAAGTTGATGCTGCAGTAGGGAGCACGACCCGATTGCTCATACAAGTCCGAGGATCCGCTGAGTCGCGTCGCCATCGCACCAACCATGCCTGGATCGCCGCGCCAATAGCGTCGAACGTCATCGCGATAGCGACCGTTCCATTCTGCCCAACGCAAATCACCGAACGAACCGACTTGATAAGCACCAGCCGCATCCCAGGCTTCTGCAATAATTTTGGTATCGGCCAACATTGGATCCTCAGCGATCAAATCCACCAATGGTGGGTGTGGCATGAGGTTGCCGTAACGATCTCGTGAGAGAATACTCGCCAAATCGAAACGGAAGCCATCGATGTGGTAGTTGTGCACCCAATGTCGCAGGCAATGGAAAATAAGCTCACGACAAATCGGATGGTTGCCGTTAAACGTGTTGCCGCAGCCGGTGTAGTTGCTGTAGTGTGCTCCGCCTGAATTGAGTATGTAGTAGACTTGATTCTCAAGCCCCTTGAACGTGAGCACAGGACCGCGCTCGTTGCCTTCACAAGTGTGGTTAAAGACCACATCGAGGATGACTTCGATGCCGGCTTGATGCAACGCCTTGACCATTTGCTTGAACTCAAGAACCTGAGCGCCAGGTTCTTTCGACGAAGCGTATCCTCGGTGCGGCGCGAAGAAAGCCATCGGGTCGTAACCCCAGTAGTTCGGTCGCTCAGGCGAATTGCCATGAACGTCCAAAATCGGAAACTCGTGAACCGGCATCAACTCGACGGCGGTTACACCGAGACTTTTGAGGTAAGGTATCTTCTCGATCACGCCCAAGTAGGTACCTGGGTTTTGTACGTTGGACGTCTTGCTTTGGGTGAAGCCTTTGACGTGCATTTCATAGATGATGCTATCGCTGAGGGAGCGACGGACATGCCGATCACCTTCCCAATCAAATGCATCATCGACGACGACGCACTTGGGTGGACGAATCACACCGTCGGTCGTGTGCTGACAGCAACCAGCCAGAGCTTTGGCGTAGGGGTCGACCAAGCGAGCGTTGCTATCAAACCACTGACCGGCTTCAGGGTCGAATGGCCCGTTGGCTTGAAGGTGATAAAGTTGGCCGGGTTGTAGGTGAGGAACACAAATGCTCCACACGTCTCCCCAGCGATCATTGCGTCGGTCAAATTCGATGACTTCGGAGGGTTCGCGATCGTCTACGTGCTTGTAGAGCAAGAGACGCATGGCGGTAGCGGACCGACTAAAGATCGTAAATTGAACGCCCCGTTCGGTAACGTTGGCTCCGTAGGGCAATCGATAAGCAAATTGTAATTCAGGTAGCGGATGCCGCATGAGCATGTGACGGTGAGTGTCCTTTCCAGTCCAGGATGGGCGGGTTAGTTGACTAGGCAGCCCAACCTTAGCACGCTAAAAGTCAAAAACTGGAATGGAAGGTGATGGAAAGACCGAGAATTGTACCATATTGGGGCCAGAGCGTTGGCCTGGGAAAACCTTGCTCATTGCCGTGGACTTTGCAGGCTGTTTCGAGTTTAGCACGGCGATTTATGGTCGCTTAGCCGTGCTCAGCGGGGTAACATCGACGGTCGCGTAATGGAAACGCCTTTCAATTATTCGTTTAACAGTTAGCCGAAGGCGTACTGGGCACCTTTGGAAGTACGCCTACGGCTGACTGTTAAACGAATTTTCAACGCATCTTTACCTCGTTGATGTGTGTTGCGTTGAGCCGTGTAACGGCGACAGTTCGTAGCTGCGGGGCTCGCCCCGCAGTCAGAGTGCCCAATTCATCGAAGAGCCGTGAAACGGCGCCACCACCCCGTGGTGCCGTTTCAGGGCTCTGGCACTGATCTTGGACAAAGAACCGCGGACCAGCCCAGGCCACGGCTGGTAAACGTCGCCAATCGCGGCTACCAAGCACTTTCGTCTGAAAACGAAAAGAGCCCCGACACAAGTCGAGGCTCTCTTTCAATGCACAAAGCTTCTCAATATGGATTAAGAAACGGTGTAAGCTGTTTCAGCGTGATCGCTAAGGTCCAGCCCCATCTTTTCGCCGTCTTCACTTGCTCGGAGACCAATCGTGAAATCAATCAGCTTAAGCAAAATGAAGGAAACGATACCTGAGTAAAGAAGCGTAACCCCAACCGCTTTGAATTGAAGCATGAGCTGAGCAGTGTTCCCGTAAAATGCCCCACCCTTTAATTCGAAGCCATAATTTGGAATCGCAAAAACCCCAGTGGCCAAAGCTCCCCAAATCCCTGCCATACCGTGAACGCCAAACACGTCCAGGGAGTCGTCGTATTTTAACGCTGGTTTAACGAAGGCGACGAAAATATAGCTCACGATGGTCGCACCAGCACCGATAACAATCGCTGCCCAAACCTCCACGAAGCCTGCAGCAGGCGTAATACCAACCAAGCCGGCAACCGCTCCTGTAATCATCCCTAACGCAGTTGGCTTGCCGTTGCGAAGGATTTCAATCAACGACCAAAGCAGGCCCGCTGTTGCCGCAGCAACTTGCGTAGTAACGAAAGCTCGAACAGCTTGTGAAGTTGCACCAAACGCGCTACCACCGTTAAATCCAAACCATCCGAACCACAAAATCCCCGCCCCGAGAACAGCAAACGGAAGATTGTGAGGAGGCATAATTTGCTTTGGGAATCCTCGCCGAGGACCAATGACTAGACAGCAAACGAGAGCTGCGATACCTGCATTGATGTGAACAACTGTACCGCCTGCGAAGTCAAGCGCACCTACCGGATTGTTCTTTTCGTCGAACGCTCCAAGACCGAATATCGGGTGTACGGGACCATACCACACCCAGTGACAAATCGGGCTGTAGACAAGCAAGCTCCACAAGCCAATAAACACAAGGAAAGCCAGGAACTTCATGCGTTCCGCAAAGGCCCCAATGATCAAAGCAGGCGTGATGATCGCGAACATCATCTGAAACACCATAAACAATTGCTGACTAATTCCCAGCTTGACATCCTTTACAGGTTCGAACGAATCGTCAAACCCAATTCCATTGAGCATGAAGTGCTTCATCGGGTTGCCTGCGAATCCACCAAGAATCTCATCCGCTGGTGCACCTGCAACGGCTGTACTCGGATTCGCACCAGAGAAGGCCAAACTGTAGCCAACCGTCACCCAAATCAGAGAAACCAATGCCATGCACATAAAGCACTGCATCAGAATGCTCAAAACGTTTTTCCGCCCAACCAAGCCACCGTAGAAGAAAGCCAATCCAGGCGTCATAAACAAAACCAAAGCCGCGCTCATCAACAGCCAAGCTTGGTCAGCAGGTATGAGTGTGGATGGCGGTGGGGCTGCAGCCACCTCGCCTCCGGGCGCCGACATGGCGCCAGGTGGCGGTGCAACCACCGCCGCGTCCTCTTGGGCTATCAACCCCGTACACATTAAGGCCAATAAGAAAAACGAATAACACGCCGTTCTAATCATATCCAACTCCGCCTCGAAGTTCTTTCTCTCAAACCTTGGTTAGTAGATGTCTGTGAGCTGCAGTGCGGAGAGATTGCGCACCGTGACCCACGATTGATCCGCTAGCAAATACTAGGCCAAGGGGGCGCCTGGATTTCCCGGTTAACTAAATGTCCAACGAATTCCATATTATTAATTGATCAAAAAATCATTTGGTTTTCGCGAAGCGATGTTCGGACCGTGACCATCAGCGAGTTTGCTTGGAGAATACGCAATCTACGCACAATCGCACACGTTTTGAGCGTCGCCCCCATCAAGGCGATTTCAACCATCATTGCGCGCTGTTTGGGTCGCCAAAAACCACACAGGGCTTTTTCAAGCTGCGACCCCGAAAACGCGGAAACAATGGAACGAAATCTTACGGCTTGGGACGTCGACCTCCGCTAGAATTATTAGGCCTCATACTTGAGTCGAGTTTAGAGCCTCCATGGAAACACCTTTCTAGATTCGAAATGCCATTTGACGATCTTATTTCAAATAACTTGACCGGAGTCCGCTTTGAAACGGCGACGAATGCAACCGCAAAAAATGGCCCATGGGACCAAATCGCTTGCCCCACAGGAGCAAAGACGGTCGCTTGAAGCGACGGGGGATAAGGCTGCGGCTGAGGGTAGGAACATCGATGCTTTGCGAGCTTACGACTTACTCATCGGACTTGGCGGTGCCACCGCATCGATTTGGAACAAGATAGGAGAACTGTTGTCACTCATCGGTGAGTTCGCACAGGCAATCGGAGCATTTGAGCAGGGAATTGAACTGGAGGCCGACAACTCTGCCTCACATCACAATCTAGCGAGAGCCCTATTTGCACTAGGAGAAGCTGACAGATCACTCACATCTCTGCGTCAAGCGACCCAATTTACCGACCTGCTTGAACCGTGGCAGGGACTTGCCAACCTGGTACCGAACGCGCCAATGTCGACCAACGCCGACATTCTGGCCGCACGCTGTGAATGGGCAGCGCGACTTGCTTTGAAAACTTCGAGTTCCAAATCCTCGAGTTCCGAAAAGGAGCGGTATAAGAGCGTTCGCGAACGCAAGGGCAATAGGCCGATTCACGTTGCCTATTTGTCCGCACACTTCCGTGGACGAAACTACATGAAACCAGTTTGGGGTTTGATCAATCGACACAATCGCGAAGCCTTTCGAATCGATTTGCTCAGCGACAAAAAATCCGAATCACTATTCCCTGGATATCAACCCCGTTCAAGTGATACGGTGACGGATGTGAGCGGTCTGGACGACGAGCAACTCGCTGCGCTGGTGGAAGAGCGAGAAATAGATATTCTCGTCGATCTAAGCGCTTATAGCCATCAACGTCGAATGAGTTTTTTTCTTCAAAAAGCAGCTCCCGTCACGATCGCTTGGTTCAATATGTATGCAACCTCAGGCTTCCCAGGATTCGATTACATCATTGGTGACAAGCATGTGGTGTTACCCGAAGAAGAGCAGCACTACGTAGAGCGCGTCCTGCGATTGCCTTGCAGTTACCTTACCTTTCAAGTCGACTACCCAGTACCCGATGTCGCTGCACCGCCCTGTCTCAAGTCAGGTCGCTTTACCTTTGGAAGCCTGGTGTCGCAATACAAGATGACGCCACCCGTCATCAACGCCTGGTCTAATATCTTGAAAGAATGCCCCGACTCGCAGTTGATTCTGGCCAATGTGGATTTGAAGTCCCCGCACAATCGCACTTATCTTCAGGATCAATTTCAATCACATGGAGTCACTACCCATCAACTGCGATTCCTACCTCCGACCGATCACGATTCGTTTTTGCGATACTACGACCAAATTGACTTGGCCCTGGACGCTTTCCCCTACAACGGCGGAACGACGACGATGGAGGCAATCTGGCAAGGGGTACCCGTACTGACGATCAACGGGGACCGCTGGGCCGCCAGGACCAGCCAGTCACTTTTGCGAGAATGTCACCTTTCTGATTTCGTGGCCTCGGATGTTTCTGAATACATCGAGCAAGCGGTTGGCTGGGCAACGAACCAATCGACCTGGCCGCACCTGGCGACGCTAAGAGGTACGATGCGCGAGCGGCTTCTAGCAAGTCCCGTTTGCGATTGCGAGCTAATCACGCGTGAGATGGAAGCGATCTTTCGATGCGTCACTAGTTGATGAATAACAACTGCCAAATCTCAACTTTTTCTGTCATCCATTTTTCCGTCGCGTTTTTTGGGCATTTTGACAGGCAGGAGCCTCCGATGCATTGTGTTCCAAGGCGGAGCCTTGGAACGAGTTTAAACGTGAGTGAGGGATTTGGCGAACTGCCCTGTCGTGTGAGACAAGCCAGGTGTTGCAACGTGCCGAAAGCGACTTGGCGAAAAGGGTAAAAAATTACTTCATCACTGCGATTAATTTTTTTGCCACCCAATTTTTTTGCAAAAAAGAGAGCCTTGCACATATTTTTGAATTCTTAAGCTGCACACGAGATCCCCCGATTGATTTTCTGGTTGACGTCTGCGTAAACTAAAGGAGTGCTGCGAAACGCGTCGTGGCGACTGTTTCAGTATCGATGCCGCCCTGTTCTTGGCTGAGCGGTGGCAACGGTCTGGCTTTTATCGAAAGGAGGTGAATCAGTGAAATCATTCTGTACTGGCCAAAGGGGTGAGGCGTCCTAGCATGCCGGCGGGCTGCGTAGGACAAGCAGCCTCAACCCTACTCGCATCAACCCGACGGAGTTTCTCCTCGGAATTGGCGAGCGGTTTTTAGTCCCAGCCTGGGCTTGCAGATCTATCTGCAAGCCCAGGTTCTTTTTTTGAGATACTTCTTAGGCGATGATTCCATTTACGACTTCACCTGCGACGTCGGTTAGCCGGAAATTACGGCCGTTGAAAAAGTAGGTGAGCTTCGTATGGTCCATGCCCAGCAGGGCCAAAATAGTGGCGTGCAGGTCGTTGATGCTGACTCGATTCACGCTTGCTTTGTGTCCGATTTCGTCTGTCTCACCGTAGTGCGTTCCACCTTTGACTCCGCCTCCAGCGAACCATGCCGTAAACGCGTTTGGATTGTGATCGCGACCTGGCTTTGCGCCTTTCTGCGCAAGCGGCAATCGCCCGAACTCTCCCGCGCAAATAATGAGGGTGCTTTCTAGCAGTCCGCGTTGCTTGAGGTCGGCAATAAGTCCCGCGATCGGTACATCGGTCTCCTCCGCGAACTGGCGGTGGTTGCCGTCGATGTCGACGTGGCCATCCCATGACAACTGATTGTCCATGCCACCTGAGAATATTTGGACGTATCGTGTACCGCGTTCCACCAATCGCCGTGCCATCAACGCTTGCTTGCCAAAATGCGAGCACTTGTCATTGTCGAGTCCATAGAGTTTCTTCGTGTCGGCCGATTCGCTTTCGATATCAAATGCCTCTGGGGCAGCGGTTTGCATGCGATAGGCGAGCTCGAAGCTCTCAATGCGAGCAGCCAACTCTGCTTCCTCTGGGCTTTGCTCTTGATGCTTTTGATTGAGCCGAGCGATCAGGTCCAACTGGCGACGTTGGGCGGCCGTTGTCATGTGAGGCAATCGCGAGAGATTGGCGATTGGGTCCCCTTGAGCGGCTAAGAATGTTCCTTGATAGACACCGGGTAAAAAGCCGGCACCCCAATTGGTTGCGTGACCCTTGGGCAAGCCTCGACCTTTGGTATCGCACATGACCACGTATCCGGGCAAATTCTGGCTTTCGCTGCCCAGACCGTAGGTTACCCAAGAGCCGACTCCTGGAAAGCCCATACGGCTCATTCCGGTGTTCATTTGAAACAAGGCAGGTGCGTGGTTGTTCGTTTCGGTGAAACAACTGTGAATAAAAGCCATTTCGTCCACATGCTTGGACAACGCCGGGAAAATTTCACTAACCCAAGTACCGCTTTGGCCATGCTGTTTGAATTGAAACGGCGACTTCATCAACCCACCGACCGCATCCACAAAGAACCCCGTTTTGTTGTCGAATCCCTCAAGCGTCTTTCCGTCTCGCTTTTCGAGTTCAGGTTTGTAGTCCCACGTATCGACTTGGCTTTGCCCACCGTTCATGAACAGCCAAATGACGCTTTTGGCTTTGGCCGGAAAATGCGGTGGACGCGGGGCCATCGGCGCGAGCGAACGATCCAAGAGGCCATCGTTTGAGTTCGCTCGGAGACTTGAGGTTAACAGTCCGGCTTCCTCCAGCAGAGAAGCCAGCCCCAGCATGCCAAAGCCGCCACCAGCTCGTCTCAAAAAATCTCGTCGTGCTGGTTGAGAGAACACGCTGTTCCAATCGTTTGTCATTTAGAACTCCAGGTGGGTAGGACGGGAGGGGCGAGCTTGGCGTTTGTTGTTTAGTCGTTTGACAGTTAGCCGAAGGCGTACTCGGTTCCTTGGCAGTATGCCTACGGCTGACTGTTAAACGAAATGCATTCGGGCAAGTATTAAATCAACAGTGCGGCGCCACGGTTCGGCAGGAGCCTCACCCTCCCAAATAACAAAATGTTTGGTTGAAGCTGATGAGACACGCATTGCCTCACGCAGTAACGGCATCCGCCCTACGGCAGTGGGCAGATGCTCAAACTGTCGAATCGAATCTTGCATTCTGGATCGTGAGCTTGCAACATGATCGTTCCCGCTTCGGTCCGCAGTCCTTTGCGAGGGTTCTCGTTCGGTTCGCGCGTATCCTTGAAATCAACGACTTGGACACCATTAACCCAAGTGCTAATCAGCGGCCCATCGGCGATCACGGTGACAAACGTTTTCTCGGCGGCATCCGATAGAACTGCCTTGGCGTTTTGGCGACGGAAAATAGCGCCCATGCCTGCATCTACCGGCCTGCGACGATCTTCCTTGAAGCCGTGATGTACCTGGCATTCATAGCCATTCATGTCTTCGCCCGGAATACACCGAAAAAACAAGCCTGAATTGACATTCTCAGCGAGTGTCTGCGCGGCAAACTGCAAGCAACAATTGGCATGTGGCTGGAGCAATTCGATATGACCTTTGCCACCGGTCAGTGTCAAGGCTCCCTCGCTGGTGAGCTCCGCTTTGACATTCCCGGCAGGGGTATTGAAATCCTTGAGATCTTTCGCAGGAAGAACGGCGTAAGTAATAGGTCGGACTTTGATGTTTCGAAATCGAATGGTCCCCTCACGGAATTGCAACCCAATCAAACCAGCGGTCAAACCCGTCGTGTCCATGTAGTCTGTGGATAGTTGTCCATTGACCCAAGTTTGGACATGCTCTCGGTCCACCATGGCATGCATGGTATGCCATTCGCCCGCCTCGGGTTCATCTACTTGTTCGTTTACCTTGGCCCGTCCGACCAGTGAGCCCGTTGGGAACGGATTGTCAGGTGGCGCAATATTAAGTTCGAAGCAATCTTTGGCAGGGTCGGTCGGAATTGCTGGTGTTCTAAGAAACACGCCGCTATTCGTTTTGTCCGTTCCCTTGAACTCAAGCATCAACTCAAAGTCCGAGAATCGAACCGAAGTACAAAGCAGACAAGCTTCACCTTCGGTAGCGACCAGAACTCCGTCTTCGACTTTCCAATTGGCATTTCCTGCGTTTCGCCAACCCGCCATGGACTGGCCGTCAAACAGTCGAATCCAGCCTACGCTCAGTTCGTCCGACGCCAGTCGAGCGGCCAAGAGTTTGTCGACATCAACCGACGGATCGAGCGGCAGTTCTTTGGGGTTGGCGTCGGCCGCGGGGGCCACAGGTTTCGAAGACGCGTTTTCGATCGGTTTCGTGTCCTCAGCCTGCGTGGCATTGTCCGGGGGATTGGATTTCGGTTTTTGCTCCGTCGCCGACGGGGTAGAGCCGTCGCAACCCGATGCAAATGCATAAACCGACCCGACTAGTAGCAACGTGAGGACCGCTAAGGATCGATTTGAGAGTCGTTCGAAATTTCCAGCCATGCTTTGAAATGCTCAGGTAGATGAGGAGTTTCCTGTGGGACGCCGCGCCATCGGAGTTCCACGCGATTCGTTGGTTCCATCATACTGGTGATCGGCACCGTCGCCAGACCATCAATTATATTCAAGGAAAGTTCGGTTCCGTTCAAGAAAAAAGCCTGCTTCACCTCGAATGGCTCAAAACAGAAGCAAACATGCTGCAAACGCGAAATACCTGTAGGGCAGTGGAATGCTCGAACCGCCAAAAACTCGGCGTCAAGAGAGGGGGCTGACGGGATTCTTTGCTCCACTTTCCATTGGGATCGGAGCGAAATTCGGTGTGGACTACTCACATTCTTGCTCGCTAAACGCCACACTTGGGTAGACGCCAGGACCGTCTACGCTGTACCAGCGATCTAAGGCCGCAGACCACTCCTGCAAATTTTTGACCCGTGCGAAACTTTCACGAACCTCAAGCGATTGAGGATGCAGCGCTGAATATTTGATGCCAAACTTGCGCATCGGCACACCGGCTTTGTCTTGACCGTAAAGTTCTTCTGCAAGTTTGAAATGCTCCAAAATGACGTCCCTTTGCCGGTAGAGGGACGGGGGAGGTGGAAGCGGTTGTCCGTGAAAAATCGCTTGGCATTGCTCAAAAATCCAGGGGTTGCCAATGCAGCCTCGCGCGACAGTAACGCCGTCAATTCCCGTTTCCTGCATCATCCTTAAGCAGTCATCTGCAGTAAAGAGATCTCCACTACCGAGGATCATTCGATTGGGGCCAACATGTTGTTTGACTTCCTTCAAAAAGGACCAACGGCTTGGGCCGATATAGCGTTGGACAACGGTTCGACCGTGAACGGTGATGGCGTCGATTCCGTACCCGAATGCCCCATCGAGAATCTCAAAAAAACGATCGCGACTCTCCTGCGAGTCGTCGAGTCCGCGGCGCATTTTGATCGTAACTGGAATATGCGAAGGGACGATGTCTCGCGTCTGTCGGACAATTTCAAGTGCGATTGATGGTTGACTCAGGTGAAATCCGCCTCGACATCGGCCAAGCACTTTTTTCACGGGACATCCAAAATTGATATCGATGACCGCGAAGCCGGCTTCGACAAGTTTCTTTGCCCCCAAAGCAAACTGCTCTGGCTCAGCCCCCATAAGCTGACCGGCGACCGGTTGCTCTTCTGCCGTATTGTGCAAGAAGTGCTGCGTCCGCTTTCGATCTTTGAGTTCAACCAAAAATTTGTCTAGCATCACCTCGCACAAACTATACGACGCTCCGTGACGTCGTGCGATCAATCGCATGGGCCAGTCGCTGTAGCCACTGAGCGCCGCTTGAACGACAGGAAACCCGATGGCCACATTTCCTATCTTCAGCGGACGATAGAGTGGTGCCGTTTCGATACCGCTTGTCGAGTTTGAGGCGGTGCTGCTATTGGGGGATAATTGGGAAGTCAAAGTTAGTTCAATTTGTTGAGCCCGCGAAATTGGACGAAAAGTTAGACTTCGATCCTATGTCATTCCAACGTCTTGATCAACCCGCAAGCAGCATATCTCGGCAAACAGTCGGAATGGCTTGCTCATTCGGCAATGCAAAAACAGGAATATGATAGGCGACAAGCTTTGCGGCGGAATCTTGCAAACCGTCCAAATCATGTTGGTTTACGATGGCGGAAACAGCATAGCCTCGCCGCCGCAGCAACCCCAACGTCAATGCCATCTCGTCGTCGACCTGCTGCACGAAAACAAGCACGGAGAGTTGCCTGGAGAGTCGATTTTGAGTCTCCATCAAGAGGTCCGCCAAGCGAAGACCATCGGTCCGCTCAAGTCTCGCAAGGGTTCGGTGCAATTCGGCAAATTGTTCTGGCCCGCTTCTCGCCTCGACCACCACAGGCCGTAACCGAGTGCTCTTGGCATTCATCTCCACATCAGCTCGTACCGAGTCGCGGTCGGAGAAATCCTTCTCTAGCCGCATTTGCCTAACGCGATCTGCTGCATCCCGTCCATTGCTGATCAGTCCGAAGGGTTGGTTCATGAGGTACAAGGTGTGGGCCAAAGAAGCTGCCATGGTAACCGCAAGGTCTGTCCGCACCGGTTCATTGCGATCGGGATTGGTCGCGGTATGCATATCCAGAACGAGCATCGCGCCTTGAATGCAAGTCGGTTGGAAGACACGCGTGTGTAGTTTTCCCGTACGTGCGGTTGCGCGCCAATGAATCCGATTGAGGGAGTCGCCAGCGCGATACTCGCGGATGCCAACCATTTGGGTCGGGTCCTCCATCACTCGATCATTAACATGCAAGTCCCCCATGGGACGTCGACTCGCAATATTCATTCCTTGAAGCGCGATTAGCTTTGGCAGGACGAGAATAAACTGCGGTTCCGAAGCGACACGATAATTGCGATGCAAACCGAGCAGATCACCCGTTTCAAGAATAGTCGGTCCCAACTGAAAGTAGCCTCTTCGAACCGCTTTGATCTGATAGGTCATCAACGAGTTCTGCTTGGACCGAAAGAAATAGAGCTTGGCAGGATAGCCAGTTATCTCCAGTGCACGATTCGGTTGTGATGTTACTCGTTTAGAGAGAAGGTCCTCGGCAAAGAGCCACGGGATAAAGTAACCGGATTTGTTGTTGAGCCGAAGCCCGACAGCCAAGCTCTCGCCGATTTCAAGCTCCGAACGGGTAACTTGCCTTTCGACCGTTAGACTTCCTGCCCATCGATCGGCGAAGAATCGCGCGAGCTGAAATATGATTAAGAGCGAGCAAGCTCCCAGGGCGAACAGATTAGCGCCAGTCAACATACCGACGAACAGTACCAACGCAATGATTGGTAAAATGTGCATGTTTGGCCCTAAACGTGGATGGTCAACTTCAAAAGCGGAATCCTAGTATGACCAAAGTGTCACATAAAGAAAGCAGCCGATGGAGTGTAAAACGATTGTCCTCAATCGTTTCCCGCACCGCAAAGTACCAAAAAGCGATTCAGACAAGCCGTTTATCTCATCGAAGCACAGTAGCAGGCATTCCGCCCTGCATTGGATCTCGGCTGCTGTTGCCTGGAGAAACACCCCAACTTGGTTGTGACGTCGTGTACGGGCTTGATACGGGTCGAAAGGTCGGTCCGTTTGAGGTGCTGTTGCCCCATAAGTACGGCTGAGCAACCGGAGTGTTCGAAGCCACATAATTGGTGTTGCGATTGTTGGTAAACAAACTGTTCCCAAAAAGGCTACCAGTTCCCGTCGCAAACGAGGGCAATTTGATTAACGGCCGAGAGGCGGTACTCACGTAGGGATTCGGTTGATAAGGACTTGCTTGATAGGGCGTTGAGGCGTAGTACGGGTTGTTGGCCGATGAGTACGCTCCTGCAGGGTAGCCGTTATTGCTCGCCATGGTATTCGGTACCGGTAACATGTTCGGACGCAACGGAGTCGCAGGGCTGATGTTGCTTGGCGGCGGAACGCTAGCCCCTGTACTGGCAAGCATTGGATTGGCTGGGTTGGTGCCAGGTGCAATCGCGGA
Organism: Pirellula sp.; assembly: GCA_031424235.1. Taxonomy (GTDB): domain Bacteria; phylum Planctomycetota; class Planctomycetia; order Pirellulales; family Pirellulaceae; genus JBKCUI01. The sequence continues at coordinate 24,390 of JANPHB010000356.1, read as the reverse complement.
ATTGGGGTAATAAGGAGCAGGGGCGACCATGTTTCTGTTTGGAAAGCCTGGGTAGTTGTAATTGGCGGGATAGTCGATAGGTCGCGTTGCATAACGAGGTGTATTTCGATTTGCTTCTGCGATCTGAGCCGCGTTCTGAATGACATTTTGATTATTGAAATTTGGGAGGCCCATGTTGTTCGGGGCCGCAGCCGCAATCGTGTTCCCACCGTTCGGGGTTAGACCAAGCGGTCGATCCGCAAATTTTTTGACTTGTTTCGGCACCGCCTCCAAGACAGGGATCCGAACAGGGACTTCCTCCTCCACGTATTTTACGAACGTAACTGGCCGAGATACCGTTTCATAGTTGGGCTGGAATTGAACAATGGGAACATACTGCCAAACTTGCTGCGGTGAAGCAAAAGGATTCCAACCAGGTACATTTTGAAGCTGCCATTGATACGACTGAATCGGAGTATATTTGACTTCCGTCACGGTCCTGTTTTCGGTGACTTGCGTGGGACGGTGAACTCGATCCTTCACCCATTGGTAAGAATAGGCGACGTCCTGAACGGTTTCGGTTGTGACGTAACGTTGGTACGCTTGGCCGCTGTTGGGATCGACAAAAGGCATGACGGGGGCTACCGCCGTAAACCCGTCGCCGTTGTTCGGTACTGGATTTGGGTTGAGGCCCGGATTAGCATTTAACCCTTGGGCGGGGTCCTGGACTCCAAACGCAATGGAATTGAGAAGGCATAGGCTAGTGGCAAAGCAAATGGAAAATTCAGCGAAGCTTTTGGGAGACATAGTCTTGCCGGATTGGATCCTTGGATATTTGCGTTGCCCGCAGTCGGGAGAGAAGCTTTTGCAAGCTTCTCAAGCGGTTTTGGATGCAGTTGCGGAGCGTGCGCGCAACGGCACACTCGTTACAGTATTGGGTCGTACTATTTCCCAAGTTCCAACGCAAGGTCTAGTTAATGAGGACGGCCGTTGGTTCTTCGTTGTCAACGATGAAATTGCGGTGCTCCTGGCCGACGAAGCGATCGAGTTAGGCCTACTTTAGCACGACGCGCAAGCTAGTGAATTGGACAGCAGGTTCACTAGCTTGCGCGTCGTGCTAGGTAAATCGCTCTCGTTCCAGGGCTCTGCCTTGGAACGCGATGCTTTCGAGGCTCCGCCTCACGTTTTTGCGACTCAGAAGGCGGGAGCCTCCGATGCATTGCGTTCCCAGGCGGAGCCGCGGAGCCCAACGCTGTAAAGCATTTTGTAGCGAAACTCGTCAAGAGTTTCGGTCATTTAGGCGACGCCGCCGAAAGTCTTGACGACTTTCGCTACACGAAGATAAGCCAAAGTGGAAAGACTGGCAGCCCAGTTAAAACAGGCAGTTTGCGTCAACTTTTCTTTCTTGGGGAAATTTTCGGAACAGGCTAAATATTCGGCGCCAGCGGTTCGATACCTGATCAGGCGGGAAAGTTTTCCGCTTAGGTAAAGATTTTCACTTGCGTCGACAGGCACGTCTGGCGTGAGTATCCGGCCTCAAAACATGGAAGATACAGTCGTGAACCGCTTCACCCTCCTCTTACTCATTGGGACTTCCGTCGCAGGTAGCAACGCCTTCGGCCAAAACCAAGGACGTTCGGGCAATCCCGCCGTTCGGGTAGCGCAATCGCCAGTGGTGCCTGCAAGATCATCTGCAGTTCCACGACCATCGCGGCCGGTTAAACTCGTATCGCAGCAAAACGTAATTCAAGACGCTGACGAAAAGATTTACGAAGAAGCGCCGGAAAGCGTCGTACTGGGAGAATCTTATGATCCCAACGACGGGCTTGCAGAGATAGGCGGAGGTTGTGCGACCTGTGGAGGCGGCGGTTGCAGCAGTTGCAACGACACATGTGGCGATCTTTGTGGTCCTGGCATGGGATTCGATCTCTGCAATCCAGCGGGTTTGGGTGGACGACAATTGTGCATCGGACTTCCTTCGCACGGTTGGGTGAGCGTCGAGTATCTTAGCTGGTATCAGAACGGGATGAACACTCCTGCTTTGGTAACCACATCCACGCCAGCTACGACACCACAGGCCCAAACAGGTGTGCTAGGGCTTTCGACTACGAGCACACTTTACGGCGGCAACAACAACATCCTCGATGATCGCATGAGCGGCACGCGAGTCCGATTCGGTTGGTGGTTTGCCAACAATCCAAACCTGGGCATCGAAGGTGAGTACTTCGGTTTCGGGACAAAGACCGAGAGCTTTGACCGACAATCCAACGGAGCCTCGATTTTGGCTCGGCCCTTTTACAATGATATCACTGGCCTAGAAGATTCAGAATTGGTCTCGTATCCAGGGGTTGTGTCGGGACGAATTCGATCCACCGCGACTTCCAAATTGGATGGTGCGGCAGTTCGATTCCGCAGATTGTTATGCTGCAGCAGCGGTTGCGGATTCTCGCCACTCACCTGTGGCCCAGTCCCCTCCCAATCACGCATCGATGCGACCTTGGGCTGGCGATTTCTGCAACTCAAAGAAACTCTCGGAATTCAAGAAGACCTTACCTCGCTCACGAACAATCAAGGGAACTTTGTCATCAACGACAACTTCCGAACTCGCAATCAATTCAATGGTGCCGAACTCGGAGTACATTGGATGGGCCGAAGAGGATACTGGTCGCTCGATACGCTGATGAGATTGGGCCTGGGTACCACTCGTCAAGAAGTGGGCATTAACGGAACGACGCTGATCACTCAGAACGGAGTGACTACCAACAACAATGGCGGATTGCTAGCTCAACGAACTAATAGCGGAACCTTTGTACGCAATCAATTTGGAGTCGTGCCTGAGTTGGGCGCAACACTTGGCTATCAATGGACCCAACGCATGCGTCTGACGGCTGGCTACTCCTTTATCTACTGGAGCAACGTTGTTCGTCCAGGAGATCAAATTGATACTACAGTCAATCCAAACTTGCTACCGCCAGAGAATCCAGTTCAAACATCGCACTTGAATCCTCGCTTCGCGTTCCAAGATTCGGATTATTGGGTACAAGGCTTGAGCCTTGGTGGCGAGTATCGATGGTAAACGCTGGCAAACACGGCCAGACAGTGTTTCGATTAAAGCGGTACGCATCAGTGCCGCTTTTCTTTTTTGGTGGACTCGTTTGCTGCTATTTTGAACACGAGTTGCTTGGTCTGCTCAGGAGTAAGAGCTTACCTGGCTTACCAAGAGATTCAAACACAATCCATTTTGTCTGTCTACTTGATCCAAGATTCAAGTCAGAAAGACCGATCAATTGGATAGAGCCAGAATCTTTGAGACTGGCTATGCTAACAATTTGATGGAGTGGGGAACATGGCGAACTTTCTAAAGAGTGTGTTGGATAGTCTAAGACTCAACAAGAGAACCAGCGAACGTACCCGCGAACGCAATCGCCGCGCTCTCCAACTCGAAACACTCGAAGGTCGCTCCTTGATGGCCATCGACCTGGCTGTCATCAGCGGTACTTCGTTCGTGGACCTGACAAGCAACGGCCTCACTGGCGATGACACTCGCGTGGGTGGAGCTACAGTACAGTTGTTCCGCGATTCCAACACAAACGGCACGTTTGAATCGGGAACAGACGTATTGCTAGGCACGGCAACGACCAACGCAACGACCGGCGTGTACAGCTTCGCAAGCACGAACGCTGGTGGCACGTTGGCCGCAAACACGCTCACGGCAGGCAACTATTTCGTAAAGCAGTTGCCGATTGCCAGCTTTAACCCGCCGACGACTCCAACACTCGTAACCATTTCTGCGGGAGATCGAAACGGAACTCCAGTTCAAGTCATCGATCCGTTTAGCGGCGGAGCCCAGACTCTTTCTGCGGACAGCGGCACCCCCGTTGTCAACGGATCCGCGGCGGATGCGTCGATTGTTGGTGGTGAACGAGATATCCAGCTCACCTATACAAGTGGAATCCAAGACGTACAACTCGATATTATCCCTGGGATTTCGACGTTGTCGTTTAGCTCCAATTTGCAAGTTCTAGGGAATGCACTTTTGCAATATGACGGTGTAGATGGAACGAGCACTCTGGACGCGACTGGTCTTGGTGGCATAACGCTAAACGCGACCGATGCCAACGCGGGGATCCAACTTTCGACACGTGGTGACAACGCCGGCGGTACTGCTGTTGTGAGGGTTTATTCCAACGCAACAGATTTTTCGACCTCGACTGTAAATATACCGGGGCAAACCACCCCAGAGCCAATCTTTGTTGCATTCTCGTCATTCACGACAGGCGGTGGTGCGGGAGCTGATTTTAATTCGGTAGGTGCCATCGAGGTTCTCATCAACGGCGTCGTTGAACTTCAAGCGACAGTCACTGTCGTTCAAAGCTTGCGCCCAACCGTTATCACCTCAAACTTGCAAAACACAACGGCAAGTATTCAGATAGTTAAGTCAACGAACGGCCAAGATGCCAACACAACGACGGGACCATTGTTGGCAGTGGGGGCGACCGCGACCTTTACCTATGTTGTGACCAACACTGGTGGAGTTTCGCTTAATACCGTAGTCGTTCGAGACGACAATGGAACGACGGGCAATACTGCAGACGATATTACGCCCACATTGACAAGTGGGGACGCCAATGTGAATAACATTCTAGAAACCACGGAAACGTGGACCTATTCTGCAACTCGCGTTGTAACAGCAGGGCAGTACACCAACATCGGAACGGTAACCGCTTTAGACCCATCTACCAATACAGTTACCGATACCGATCCTAGCAATCATTTTGGGGTTACTGCAGGCGTCAATGTTGTTAAGTCAACCAATGGCCAGGACGCTAACACGGCGACAGGCCCATTACTGGCTGTTGGCGCTACAGCGACATTTACCTACGTTGTTACCAACACAGGAAACGTCGCCTTGGGTACGGTGGTCGTTCGAGATGATAACGGTACCACCGGTACCACTGCGGACGATTTTAATGCAACCCTTCAATCTGGCGACGCCAACTTAAACGGTCGTTTAGAGACAACGGAAACTTGGACCTATCAAGCGACTCGAGTCGTTACCGCCGGTCAGTACACCAATATTGCCACGGTCACCGGAACTCCAGTGGATTCCACCGGGACTGCGATTCCTTCGATTACAGCCCCAACGGGCACGGATCCAAGCAATCATTTTGGTGTCACAACCGGCATCAACTTGGTCAAGTCCGTGAATACTCTGGATGCCAACTCGACAACTGGTCCTACGTTGGGCGTCGGAGCCAATGCCACCTTTACTTATGTGTTGACCAATACGGGTAACGTGGCTGTTGGAACGGTCGTCGTTCGTGACGACAACGGTACGACGGGAAATACGGCGGACGACTTTAGCCCGACGATTCAGTCCGGAGACGCCAATTCTAACAATCGTCTCGATACTGGCGAAACATGGACATACCAAGCGATTCGAACCGTAACCGCTGGACAATACACGAATATCGGCTCTGTCACCGGTACTGCCGTTGATTCCACCGGGACTGCAATCGCCGGCTTCCAACAACTGACCGATACGGACCCAGCAAACTATATCGGTGTGACGGCAGCAGTCAACGTGGTGAAGTCCGTAAATGGACAGGATGCCAATACAACTACGGGGCCAAGTCTAGTGGTTGGTGCGACCGCGACCTTCACGTATGTGGTAACCAATACCGGTGGCGCAACACTAGGCACAGTCGGAATCAGCGATGATAACGGCACGACGGGAAACACAGCTGATGACTTCACAGCGACACTCCAAAGCGGCGATGCGAATAACAACGGTCGAATGGAGACCACCGAAACTTGGACTTTCCAGGCGACACGAACCGTTGTTGCGGGGCAATACTCCAATATCGGAACTGTGACAGGTACGCCAGTTGACAGTACGGGCACTGCCATCGTAGGGCTTACCGCAGTTACCGACACCGACCCAGCCAATTACTTTGGTATTACGGCGGGAATAAACATTGTGAAGTCCACGAACGGACAAGACGCGAACACTGCCACTGGGCCAGTGCTTGCCGTTGGAGCAAATGCGACTTTCACGTATGTTGTGACGAACACCGGTTCAACTCCACTTGGGACAGTCGTGGTCGGTGATGATAACGGGACCCCAACAGTAACCACAGATGACCTTGTTCCGACCTTGCAAAGTGGCGACGCGAACAGCAATGGTCGATTGGACACCAATGAAACTTGGACCTACCAAGCTACGCGTGTAGTGACCGCAGGGCAGTATTCCAACATCGGTCGAGTGTCCGCCAACCCGGTTGACTCAACGGGTACAGCAATCGCGGGTGCGACAGCCGTCACAGACACCGACCCAAGCAATCACTTCGGTGCTACGACTGGAATTAATGTTGTCAAATCGACCAATGGAGTCGATGCGAACACAGGTCCTGGTCCATCGTTGACGGTGGGTAGCGTAGCAACCTTTACTTATGCTGTAACCAATACCGGCAATTCGGCTCTTGGTACTGTTTCAGTGCGAGATGACAACGGCACGACGAACAACACCGCAGACGATTTCAATGCGACGTTTGTCAGTGGTGATGCAAACAGCAACGGCCGGCTAGACACCAATGAAACGTGGACTTACCAAGCGACTCGAACGGTCACGACAGGTTTGTACACCAATATATCCACGGTTACGGGAACTCCGGTCGACGCGACAGGTACGACTATCGTCGGTCTAACGGCCCCAACAGATACCGATCCGAGCAACCACACCGGCGTGCCAATATTCTCCAAGCGATTGTTTTTGGCCTCAAGCGTCTAAAGCAGCAGGCACATTCCATTGTGCCGCAGCGGGCCCTGTCTTCAAATCACATTCGTTTGTTAATGGAACGGCGCAAGCCGTCCGGTGCAGGGGCTTCGTTTAACAGTCAGCCGTAGGCGTACTGCCAAAAGAACGCGGTACGCCTACGGCTGACCGTTATACGACTAAATCAACAAGTCGGAAGCCATCCGATGAGTGCGTCACTGTGTCGTTACACGACGTCTCCAAAAAGTTTCTCGCGTGGAGAGTGATTCCGGCTATTTCGTTTCTGCGATAGTTAGTTAGGATGGCAAAGGTTTCGTCCATTCCCAAAACTTTCGCATAGAATGCTTCCCTGCATTCTTAGCGCTTTTCGAGAATCTTCTATGACTCAAAACCCGCATGTTGTTTGGCATGAACAGTCGATTACTAAGCAGCAACGCACAGAACGCCATCGGCACCGTGGTTGTGTCGTTTGGTTCACTGGCCTAAGCGGTTCCGGGAAAAGCACGGTTGCGAACATCGTCGAGCAAAAGTTGTTTGAGCGAGGTGCGTACACCTTTTTGCTGGATGGCGACAACGTTCGTCACGGATTGTGCGCTGGCCCCAACCTACTAGAGCCAGTCCACGGCAGCGAGTTTGCGAATCGCTTTGGGCTCGGATTTGGACAGCAGGATCGCGAAGAAAATATTCGCCGAGTTGGGGCGATCACGGAGCTTTTCGCTTCGGCTGGGTTGATTTGCTTGACCGCCTTCGTCAGCCCCTACCGAATCGACCGAAATCGTGTTCGCCAATGGGTCGAATCGCAGGGCGAGAAAGGGGACTTCTTGGAGGTCTTCGTCAATACACCTCTTGAGACGTGCATTGAGCGCGATCCTAAGGGGCTATATCAGCTTGCACTCCAAGGTAAAATCAAGAACTTCACCGGAATTAGCGATCCATACGAACCGCCAGAATCGGCGGAACTTGAGCTCGCTGGTGCTTCCCACTCGCCGGATGTTTTGGCCGAGCAAGTTGTTCAGATGCTCCTTGAAAGAAAAGTAATCACACCATGAGAATCCGTTTGTCGCAGAAGTTTCGACTTGTTCCCCGACATTTTTTGGGAGTGCTGCTCCTTTTTGGTCTCGGGAGCCTTAGTCCAGCAAATGCACAGGAAAAACCAGCCAACGCGAACGCGTCAACCGACCGTATCGCAAAACTTGATCTAACAAAATACGCCGAGGATGCGGCCAAATGGGATCAAGACGTAGCTAAATTGTCCGGCGGAAATGCAACCCAGGGAGGTCCAGAAACGATCCTTTGCATGGGCAGCTCCAGCTTCCGACTTTGGGATTCGATATCGGACGACATGGCCCCATACAAAGTAGTTCGTCGGGCTTACGGCGGTGCGAAGTTCTGCGATCTTGCGATCCATGCACCGCAATTGATCGAAGGGCTTCAATTTCGTGCGGCCATGATTTTTGTGGCGAACGACATCGTGGGCAAAGAAAAAGACAAGAGTCCAGAGGAAGTGGCTCGACTTGCAAAAATCGTGATCGATGCCGTTCGAAAAGAGAATCCGTCGGCTCCTGTTTTTCTCATTGCGATCACGCCATGTCCTTCGCGCTTCCCGACTTGGCCAACCATAGCGATGGCCAACCAATCGCTCGAAAAACTCTGCACACCGGAGTCCAAAACTTACTTTGTCGCTACCCAATCCAAATACCTGGATGCAAAGGGACAGCCAATGCCAGAGTTGTTTGTCAAAGACATGTTGCATCAAAACAAGGATGGCTATGCCATTTGGTCTGGCCTTCTCAAGGACGCGCTGAACAAAATCCTACCGTAGCACGAGGCGCAAGCTAGTGAATCTACTAGCCATTTCACTAGCGCGCGCGTCATGCTACGTATTTTTGAATCCGTCGCTCGCGTGGGCGCCTTTGCCATGCCAAATCGCTTGTAAAGTATTGGGAGCGCGAGGCTCCTGCCGAGCTGGGGACGCAATGTCTCGGCAGGAGCCCCGCCCTCCCGAATGAACAAGATAAGGAAAGGCTAGGACGGCTTATTCACATCGAAAGAGCCATTGCATGCTAAGGTGACTGGAAAATATTGAAATTTCAAGTTAAAAAACCTAGACTCAGAGGATGTCTGATGCATACGATACGTCCGTGCAAGCGAGAAGGGATCTCGGGACGAATCAAGCAAGCCAGACATTACGTCACTTTGGAAATCACTTCTCCTGCTTGATTTTTCACCGCAATGAATACTGCACAAAATCCTCCGGTTGGGATTTGGAAATTGCTATCCAGTTCAACCTTCCAGGCTGCACTTGGCGTTCTGATTGTGTTGGCTGTGTGTTGGCTGGCAGTTTATGTCATGGCAAGATTGCGCGATTCCAACAAGCAAGGCGTGCCACTAGACGATCTGCTACGAAAGAATTTCGAGGAAATGCGAAGTGGGGGTGAGATCAGCGAAACAGAATTCCGAAACATTACTTCGTTGTTAGAAGAGAAGCCTCGTCGGAACTCTTCCTCAATTGAAAATCCAGCTAGTGACTCAAACGTGGCCAAGAGTGACGAAAAAAACACCTGAATCTGTCGTTCGAGTGTGCTAGACTTTAATAAATGCATGAATCAGTCGGTCTGGGAGGCCGAGCAGGCAAGGGGGTAATCCACCTTGCAAAATGAAAAGATAACCAATCGGCTCGAAACTGTGGACAAGGATGCCCGGTTCGATTCAAAACCCTCGACTTTTGAGAGGTTTTGAGAAAAACCAATCGAGCTTCCACATAGTAAATGTCCAACCCGCAGCCATCCAAGAGTGTCGGAGACTTTCTCCAAAGGCACGACGTTTGGCCAATAAGTTTAAGGAGTCGAATATGCCCTCGAGTAAGGATGTCATGGCTAGCCGTCGAAATAGCGCCGGCGGAACCAGCGGTAGTACTACCAAAAAGAACGCATTTTGTTCGTTCTGTCGCAAGAGCTACCGAGACGTTGGACCTCTCGTTGAAGGCCCAGGAGACGTCTACATTTGTGGCGAGTGCATCGAACTTTGCCAATCGATTTTGGATCAAGAGCAACGACGCCGTCCTTCATCCAAGAAATTGTTCAGTGAAACGCCAACACCACGCGACATCGTCGAGCATCTCGACCAATATGTTATTGGCCAAGTGCCAACAAAGCGAGCTTTGGCCGTTGCTGTCCACAATCATTACAAACGCCTAACCGCTGGTTGGAATGGTTCAGACATCGAAATTGAGAAGTCCAATATTCTGTTGGTTGGACCAACCGGCAGCGGCAAAACTTTGATGGCCAGGACATTGGCCAAGATGCTCAACGTGCCGTTCGCCATCGGTGACGCTACGACTCTAACCGAGGCCGGCTACGTAGGTGAGGACGTCGAGAACTTGCTGCTGAAACTGCTGCATGCAGCCGATTTCGACATCGAGTCTGCTCAACGTGGAATCCTCTACATCGACGAAATCGACAAGATTGGCAAAACTAGCCAAAACGTCTCGATCACACGTGACGTCTCCGGCGAAGGTGTCCAGCAAGCTCTGCTCAAAATGCTCGAAGGGACCGTTGCAAACGTGCCTCCACAAGGCGGCCGAAAGCACCCAGAACAGCAGTACATTCAGCTTGACACAACCAACATTCTCTTTATCTGCGGCGGTACGTTTGTCGGCATCGACGACATTATCCGCAAGCGGCTGGGCAAGAAATCACTCGGTTTCGGACCTGGCTCCAGCACACGTGAAGAGGGAGACGTCGCATCGCTACTCGCTCAAGTGCAATCGGATGATATTTTGGAATTCGGTATGATTCCAGAATTGGTAGGACGTTTGCCTGTCGTCACGTCGCTGTTGCCGCTTGATGTTCCCGGCTTGATCAAAGTACTCAGCGAACCCAAGAACGCATTGCTCAAGCAGTACCAAGCCCTTTTTGGAATGGAGAATTGCGAACTGCACTTGACCGAGGCCGCACTGAAGGGCGTTGCTCAAAAAGCGCACATCAAAAACGTCGGTGCCCGAGGTCTTCGAGGAATCATCGAAGACGTGATGATGGACATCATGTTCGAACTGCCGGATCAAGAAGCGGGAACGGTTTACACGATCGATGTCGATGCCACCGACGGCAAGCTCCGACACTTCAAGAGTGTTCCGCAACGCAAAGAGAGTGCATAGTCAGGCAACGCCGCAAATTCGAAACTAGAAATTCATAAGAGCGGGATGAACCGAATCGTTCATCCCGCTCTTTTCGTTTCCTCGTGGGACAAAGCCAGCCAAAGTAGCAGGCACGCTCCGTCGTGCCGTCCGCTGGAGTGAATTGACAATGATTCCTGGTGAAGATTCCTGGTGAAGATTCCTGGTGAACGGCACATGGAATGTGCCTACTACTTTGACTTTTGTCGGTTGTGTCTCGGGAGCAAATTCTAAAATCGCGACATCATTCCTAAGGGATTTGATACGATATCCAAGCACCGAGATCAGTTTGCTTGCATCCAGACCAGCAATAAAAATCAAAACCATTGAGACTTAGATGACTTCTCAAAACACTCCTCCTCAGCCCTCGCGAAGGCTCTTCGTCAAAAACTCAGCCATTCTCGCCGGAGGGGCAATCGCAAATACGGTGGCCCCAACCTACGGCGTACACGTCGCAGGCGACGACGTTCTCAAAGTTGGATTGATCGGTTGTGGAGGACGTGGCACCGGTGCTGCAACGCAAGCCTTGATGGCGGACTATCAGGTCAAACTGGTTGCGATGGCTGACGTATTTGAAGATCGGCTAGTGCAAAGCCTAAAGAGCCTTAGCAAGACCGAAGGGCTTTCATCCAAAATCGACGTTCCGCCAGAAAGGCAGTTTGTTGGTTTTGACGCGTACAAGCAATTGTTGTCAAGCGGAGTGGACGTTGTGCTCCTAACCACTCCACCGCATTTTCGACCGATACACCTGCAAGCGGCGGTGGCAGCTGGTAAACATGTCTTTGCCGAGAAGCCCTGTGCCGTCGATGCTCTTGGCGTCCATTCGGTTTTGCGAAGTTGTGAAGAGGCCAAGAAAAAAAACCTAGCCGTCGTCTCCGGTTTATGCCTGCGATACCACTATCCCTATCGCGAAGCGGTGCATCGCATCCAAGAGGGTGAGATCGGCGAAGTCCGAGCATTGCTTGCGAACGATTATCGCGGACCGATTTGGGTTAAGCCCCGACAACCCGATTGGAGCGATATGCACTGGCAGATGCAAAACTGGTACTACTTCACTTGGCTCTCCGGTGACTTCAACGTGGAGCAACACGTTCACAATTTAGATCTCTGTGCCTGGGCCATGGGAGATCAGTATCCTATCAAAGCGATCGGAATGGGCGGACGAGAAGTACGAAAAGGCCCAGAGTACGGAAACATCTTTGATCACCACAGCGTCGTATATGAGTATGCCAGCGGTGCTAGACTCATCAGTAACACTCGCCAGATCGAGGGCTGTAAAGGGGACATCAGCGTTAATGTCCTCGGCACAAAGGGCTCAGCGATTCTTACCGAACGACGCAACGGAGTTCGAATCAGTGCCGAACGAGATTGGAGCTACAGCGGCGAAGAAAAGAACTTGTATCAAGTTGAGCACGACGAACTCTTCGCAAGCATCCGAGCCGGCAAGCCGATCAACAACGGCGAGTACATGGCAAGGAGTACTTTACTAGCGATCATGGGGCGAATGGCGACCTACAGTGGCCAAGAAATCACCTGGGACTTGGCCTGGAATTCCAAGGAAGATCTCAGCCCTCCACGCTACGAATGGGGCGAACTCCCGTCTCCGGAAGTGGCAGTTCCAGGTGTAACGAGGTATAGCTAAAAGCTCCTGCCGATGCGCACGACCTCTCGTATCGCATGGGCCCACGCCAACACCAATCCAGCGAGACGTAAACAAAGCGAACGCTGGCCTCGTGCCCAATTTCGCAACATGCTTGGCGAGCTACGATAGGTAAGCGGTATTGTGTTGCTCAAAGATAATCGGTCTTGCCGCACGCTACCTTCGCGGAGCGATGGGCGCCATTGTCGCTCGTCGCTCCGCGACGAATGCCTATACGCGACCAGGATTCGAGAGCGTCAATGTTACGTAAAAAGCAGTCGATGGGATTTTGTTCGTCTTTGTTTGCTTTCGAACCGCGAAAAAACGAAGGTTGCTAATAGAATCGTTGGTCCAACAATCCAGCGAAATGAAGGCCGAAAAAAGTCAAGTAAAACGAGATCGCAAGTGTAACAAGTAGCCCAACTCCATGCCTCATTGCAATGCCCAGCCCACGCCATCCCGATCGTGAGATTAGGTAAACCATCGCACCAATCGGCCAAACCAGGAAATAGAGCATTTGGAGAATTGGGGCTATCGGCTTTGAGCGACCAAGAGCATCGAATCGGGCCCAAAACGTTGCTGTGAGTGCGAACATGAGCGTGAAAAGCAAATACAACCCGGCGCTGTCGGGAAATGCAATCTGGATTGCGCCCCAAATTGCCGCTAGACCATACAACGTAAAGCCGCAGTTGCGCGACCAAAGGGAATAGGGCGGCAGAGTTGAGACGATTTTCGGGCTATCTTCTTTCACGCATCTCTCCTTGTCGAATTAGCAAGTAGTGGAATCTCGTAAGAGTTCCTGAAGTCCCCTAAGCTCCAGGAAGTTTTACAACTTCCGCTACGGGGATAGACGTAATTCAAAGCCATTCGCGATGCTATCCGCCATCGAGTGGTTTCGGTTTCAGAAACGTGACGACGTAAGTACCATCTGAATGAAAGTCCACTGAGTCGGTTGGCACGACCACGTAGTTTCCCCTATGATCGTAAGTAGGCGGAATGTACATCATCGACATCCCAGTTACCAATTGCGTTTTCTTGCTGTAGAAAATTGCGATCTCGATTCCCTTGCTGATTTTTCGCCAAGTAACTTGTGCATCGGGATCTTTACTGCCCCATTGCCATCCACCCTCTGACTTGAATCCCGCGTCGTCGAGGATTGAGAGTGCTGAACCAATTGTAATACCCGCCACAATTCGCGAGGTTACCTTCCCGTTTACTTGCGGAACTTCCGTCAATTTTTCAGACCGAGGGGCTGTCTGTTGATTGGACCAAGTTGTTCCAACAAACAGCATGCACACAATGACAAGGGTCACTAGTCTAGATTTCATGAACTGCTCCATCGCTTGGTTAGTCATTTTTTGTCGCTCAGTGATGAGGGATCTCGGGTTCGACAATTTCGATTCCAAGTCTGCTCACATCCTGGCTTTGCTTTAGAGCGGCCTGAGCAATAAAAAATCGCGCCCCAAATTGCCGCTAGACCATACAACGTAAAGACGCAGTTGCGAGACCAAAGGGAATAGGGCGGCAGAGTTGCGACGATTTTCAGGTTATCTTCTGTCACGCATCTCTCCTTGACGAAAAAATCCAATTGAGTTCTGGTTTTGGGCGGCCATCCGAATAAAATCTTGCGGCTTTGACACGTGATCTTGCCCCGAGGTTACTAACCAGAACTTCCGTCCCAAACCTAAGGAGCAGTTTTTATTGTAGCACACTCCGACTCTCAAGTTTTCTTTCGATTTGAGATAAGCCCGCTGATCCTCGATACCAGTTCGGAAGTGTTATCGCAATCTTCAAACTCGCTGCAGTTTCGCGTGCATCCCAATATACGCAGAGTTGAGTATTCGTCTTTTGAGCTCACGAGTTCATCTCGCAATAACAACAAGGCATCGAGTTCATTCAGATTGGCTAACGCAACAACGTATCCCAAGTTTTGAATCGACATTGGGGCGGTGTAGCCAAGTCTCAATCTTTGCATCACCCGCGAATCACCCATGTATCCAAGGTATATCGTACACGCCGATCGAACGATTTCCGAAGTTTCCACGTCTTCGAGCAGTTTCCAGATGAGTTCCTTTGCAGCGTCCCGATCCTCGTCATGAACGCATGCCCAAAGCGGTTTAAGTGATGGTTCTTCATCGCAGAATTTTAGCGACAACTTGAGCTCATGATACGTCAGCAATTAATGCTCCTTTAAGCGGACGAACGATTAAGCTTTGAAGTCTGCTTTTGCCTGAGCTTTGCGGACCAGTTCAGTCAGTGTAGTGCAATCTCCGAACTTATCCTCACGAACTAAAATCCGGTCTTCGAAAATCAGGAATTTGGACTTGTCAAAATTTCCTATGGCGACTGCCCATCCCTTGTGTTTCTTGAGTGAAGCGGCGATGTCTTGAATGTACCTTTCGCTGAACTTCTCGACGTCATAGACTTCCATGATTTGATAGAGGTCATCGTTGTATTGGTCCTCGACGATCCAAAACGATGGCTTGGTCTTACCATCGTCTTCTGGGCCAGTAGGTCCATGGAACTGAGACGCTTTAAGCACCGAGTCTCGAACCTTCCAAAACGCTTGGAAGGAGGTAGCTCCGGATTTGCTCTTTATGTTTGGATTTGGGACGTAATCAACGTCGAAAGTCTCGATTTTCATTTAGCGTAAACACTCAGCAAGAAAACACCGCATCACCACACTTTGATCCTATCCGTTTACAGTGATAGTATGATCAAAAAAGGGAATCAAGCATCTGTATCTGACGATCGCTTTGTACTTGTTGTGGCGAGCATCGTCAATGATGACATCATCTATTGTGGAAAGAGCAAGGGGATTGTCGAATTGCACGCCCATCATTCCCATGCCACCTATTCCTGTCCAGAAAATAATTCCGTTTTCCTTCATGATTTGCCCAAAGCGATCGGATTGGTCTTGGCTGACAGCAATATGACCGCTAATTGGAACTCTGCCAATGAGGATTACTAGACTTACAAGAATGCAGATACCGACCAGAACCACTAAAGCGATCAATCTCGCTTTGACGTGTCTCGCCTTGGCTCGGTTGGAAGTCGGTCTCGTTTGGAAGTCAGCGGGCATAATTTTCGTGGATGCTTTCGTGGTAGAAAAGTCATCGTCTGAAGCGTTTGATTTCCTTCACCATACCCCTGCTTACGATTGCAATCAATACATAGTCAGGGAATGACGGTGTCAGGGTCCAAAGTTCATCGCCCGCACGCATCCGATCGACAAAACCTAACCAATCGCGTCCGTTTTTGGCTCGGATCCGAGATTCGATGTCGGAATCCATTGGTTCGTCAAGTCGATCATCGATTGGAGTGAGATTCACACGCCATGGACCATCGTCACTCCTTTGGACTCGGAGATGGCATGAATCGCATTCGCCAAGTTCAGCTTGTATATGTGGGATTGGATTCACGAGAGACACACTGAGCCGTGATGTCGCCGTGACGTAACCTCCACAATCTGGACATCGTGGTGCGCTGTTGTTGAGACGAGTCGCTCCCATTTTGCAACCTTTTTGTCGTTAGGCGAAAGTATCCATGTAGGCCCTGAGTTTTGGGCAGAAGCAGTTCGAATAAAATCTAGGCAGAACCCATGATGCGGTTCCAAAGAGATGGAGCCTCCAGCTTACACAGTTTTCCATCTTTAGGAACCAACATTGTAAATTGCCTACATGAATTCATTGGCGACATGGGAACTGGCCAAGCACTTGCCATCTCGATTAGAATTCTTTGTCCTGTACTCCAATCATGATTGTTTAATCGACACGTTGCATCGACCGCTCCGTCTCTATGTCGCACCGCGAATGTCTCAAGCCAGTGTATTCGTTTGGCCAGCTTCTTTTTACCCAAAGCGTCAAGTAACTTGTCTGCAAAGTGAACAACATGTGGATCAGGAGTCTGATCTTTGGATTCAGAGCCCCTGGAAACTATCGGGCCAGATATGACATTGAATTGCCCCTTGAAGACCGTTGGATTTTCCGAAGAGGAGAGGCAGGAATGATCTCCTCGCCATGTTGCAACAACAGGCAATACGCCGAGTACCCATTGTGCGACAGCGTTTCCGCTCGCCGACTGCGCGTTTTCGCCAATTCCAACGCACGTTACATTCATTCCGGGATCGGACAAGGCGAGCGATGTTATGAACTCGGATATAAAGACCATCGTTCCATTGCCTTCAATTGTCTGTATTTCCTTTACCCGTACGTTGATCCCAAGCCTCTCAACGAACACAACGCAATCACTGCTAGAAACTGAACCGTACTCAGCCGTCGCTTCTACCAAACGCTCCGATGCATTGGAACCAATATTCATCGTGCCTTTCTCCTTCGCCTTGATCCTAACGTAAAACGATCTACACCATACACGATCAAACCAAGCAAAATGGAAAGGCCCAAATGGATTACAACAGTTGTACAGATCGCATTCTGTGGTCCTCCCAGTTCTGCTCCCATCAAAGTGGGGAATCCATTGCGAGCTTCCATCAGGTAGTACTGCCAGAGTGAGCATGCTATGACGCCTCTTCCGGTATAGTAGTACTGATTGGTAAAGAGCAGTCCAAGAAACCCGATTATGGCCGAAACGACAAACCATCTGCGACCGCGAATCTTCGTCGTGGTTTGAGTTGTGGTCGATGAAACTGTATAGGGATCTGGAGCTTTCGGCATTGAATTGCGTCCGTCTGGCAATGTAAGTCGATTTTGTTCGTCTACTTTTTTGGCTTCTTCCTTGTCCGATTTACGGTCGCCCGCTTTGACAACCTCATACAATCGGCATGCTGATTGACCAAGGACGCCCTCTAACGCTTTGCAAGTCTAGAAGTCCATTCAGCTCGGTCGATAACGTCACTGAAAAACATCTGTTGAGAAACCAAAATCGAACGATGCAGTTGCTCAGCGGTCACCGAACCAGCTTTATTGCTGACGTCAAGCGTCCCCGTTGCATCGCTTAAGAATTCGACTTTGTACCCACTGTGGAATGCCTGCCGTGCTGTCGTATCGCAGCATACTTGAGTCATGTAGCCCGCAATGCTTACCGTTTCGATCCCAAGACTCTTCAGGAAAGAGTCCAACGGTGTGTTGGTAAACGAGCCAGGCAACTGCTTGTCGATCAAAATATCACGAGGGCGATTTTCTACCTCCGAATGCAATTGCCACATCTCACTTCCTTTCCTGAATAACGGAGATTCGGGGTCGGGTTGGTGATGACGAACGACCACCGTGGGCACATTCCATTTCGATGCGTCATCCATAGCCGCTAAAATCGATTCCAAATGCCCAACAGGGTGTGTGATTGGCAATGCCCCGTCGAAGTACTCCCGTTGTACGTCAATCACCAACAGTGCGCGCGTCATCGTTTATCTCCACAAAGCTATCGCGAGTTCAGTTCGAAACCAAAGTTGTAGCGAATAATGATTTACACCAACTGAAGGGAAGCGGATTTATAAATCATCAGTTGAAATGCGTGGCTTCGCTATTTCGTGCTGCACAGTATACTCGTCATGACCTACCGCGGATACCATTCTCTCTTGCGACTCCAAATACCTTGGCGGGAATTTAGCCAACTTGATATAGCTGGACATGTAAGAATTCAGAAGTTACTGAATTCTTACCTGTCCAGGAAGTTTCTGAATTCTCACGAATTCAGCTACGAGTCCAGGTTTGAATGTCACTCTCGGCACGAGTGACCCACTAGAAAAACGATCTTTTCGCCGTCGAATTACCCAGTGCTATTCGCTTGACAACTTCGACCAGTCGGTCGACTTCTTCATGCGTGTTGTAGATTGAGAACGAAGGACGAACCGTCGTCTCCACTCCAAATCGGCGAAGCGATGGCTGAGCGCAGTGATGGCCGGAACGCACCGCGATCCCTGCCTGGTCGAGAGCTTTGCCAATCTCTTCGGTCGAGTGTCTATCCAATACGAACGAGATAACGCTGACCTTTTCCTTGGCCGTACCGATGATTCGGAGCCCTGGTATGGCCGCGAGCTTTTGAGTTGCGTTTTCGGTCAAGGCATGTTCATGGGCTGCGATGTTGCCCAGTCCAATTCGCTGAACATACTCGAGCGCAGCCCTTAATCCAACGGCGTCAGCGATGTTGGGGGTGCCAGCCTCAAATTTTGCGGGCGCATCCGAGTAAGTTGTCTTCTCAAACGTAACGTTCTTGATCATGTTCCCTCCACCTTGCCATGGCGGTAGAACATCGTGAAGCTCTTCGGAAATGTAGAGAGCACCAATTCCCGTCGGCGCAAAAATCTTGTGCCCGGAAAAAACAAAGAAGTCACACCCCATCGCTTGAACGTTGATGGGCATGTGAGATACCGACTGTGCACCGTCGATTAAAACTCGAGCGCCGTAGCGTTTGGCTAATGCCGTCATTTCCACGACAGGCAAAATGGTGCCTAGGCTGTTGGAAGCGTGCGTCAGAGAAACGATGCGAGTCCGTGGATTGAGCAGCCGAATGTATTCGTCCATGATGATCTCGCCCCGGTCATTGACTGGAATGACTCGAATTTCAGCCCCTTTGCGTTTAGCGATCATTTGCCATGGAACGATGTTGGCGTGATGCTCAACCATCGAAAGTAGGATTTCATCACCCTTTTTCAGATAGCGTGCCCCGTAGGTGTTGGCGACCAAATTAATCGCCTCGGTCGTTCCCCTCGCAAACACAATGTCTTTGTCGCTTCGTGCGCCAAGAAACGCGGCAACCGTTTGGCGAGACAGTTCGTACGCTTCTGTTGCGCGAGCGGCCAGCGAATGGGCTGCACGATGAATGTTTGAATTGTCCGTCGCGTAGAAGTGGCTGATGGCATCGATTACGACTTGTGGTTTCTGCGTAGTGGCAGCGTTGTCCAGCCAAGCGAGCGGGAATCCATGAACGCGTTGATTGAGAACCGGAAAGTCTTTGCGAACGGACTGGACGTTGAGCGATCCAGATTTGGCCAAAGGCACAACGCTCGTACCGTTTGGAGCAGTTGCAAATCGATTCGGCTCTCCGCCGAGGCAATCGTCGCGTCGAACGGGAGCCTGAGTGCGAACACCGTGGACAAAGCGTTGCAACCCATCTTGCGTCATCGGAGTTGCTCGGCGAGGTGTCGCAAATTGCGACGCTGGCGAGGAACTCGACGATGCGGCGTACTGTTGAGTACTTGGAGCTGTGTTCAAATTGCCAATGGAACCAGCGGAATTTGGCACCGAATGAGGACTTGCAACTGGCGCCTCGGATACCAACGAATGCGGTACGTTCGCGTTGGTTGGCAGGGGCATGGCCTTAACGCCATGCAACGATTGTATACCACTAGGTAATGCTGGCGCTGAAGGCATTCCAGGCTGCGTTGGCAATCGTTCCCGGATTGAGCCCATAGGAGCACCCGGGGACGAGGGCATATTCGGCGGACTTGGTTCCGGCGAATGTGCCCCTTCGCGAAACAGCTTCGTCGCAATCTGCGCGATCAGATCTGATGAAAAGGGTTCCATGATGACTACCTATTTCACTTTCGCAGGTTTGTGATCGTAGTCATGGTAGAACCCAACTTCGACGTTTTCGAGAACACCTAACGCATCGTCCGTCAATACCGCGCAGGAGAAGTACGACGTCAATAGATACGAAGCGACCCCAAGACTATCGAGTCCCATCAGCCTGGCAGACAAGCTAGGGCTGATTTCACCAGGAATTCCCGATTGATGCAAGCCAACGACTCCTTGGTCCGCTTCGCCAACTCGCACCAAAATAATGTTGGTCGTGCCTAGCCATTGATTGGATTGGAAGCGTCCCTTCAATTCCAGTTTGTCGCATGGTACCAACGGTACACCACGCCAAGAGATGATCGGCGATCCGAACAGGTCCATCGTCACGGGCGGCACACCGCGCCAGGTGCATTCGCGCTCGAAGGCAGCGATGGCCTTGGGGTGGGCCAAGAAGAAGGCTGGTTTCTTCCAAACAAGCGCCAGCAACTCATCGAGATCGTCTGGTGTGGGGGCTCCGTAGCGTGTGCTGATTCGCATGGAGGGGTCGACTGAGTGGAGCAAGCCGAACTTTTTGCTGTTGACCAATTCCCATTCTTGTCGCTCTTTGATCCCCTCGATCGTCAAACGCATCTGCTCCTCGAGCTGATCGTAAGGTCCATTGTAAAGATCGGACACGCGAGTGTGCACACGAACCACGGTCTGAACGCTCGACAATGAGTATTCGCGTGGCGTCGACGAATAGTCCACGAACGTTTCTGGGATTTCGACGTTCTCTGCGAATCCTGAGACGAGATCGATATTCCGTTCGCCGTATCGATTCACCGTTGATCTCAGCTCCAAATGCTCATCGATCGCCTTGCGAAACTCCTCCGAGAAGTTCGGTAGGCCACTGAGGATACTATCCAAGTCTTTTCTTGAAAGAGTCAGCAGAACGCACGGCGTGATCGTACGTACCGAAACATCCGAAGGCTTATCCGAAACGAGATCCGTCTCGCCAAAAAACTCTCCTTCGGTCAGCAAAGCGATGCGTAGGTTGCTGCCGTGAACGCCTTTGCTGAGGACTTCGACTTGTCCCTGGGCGATGATAAAGAACTTACTGCGGTCCTCACCCTCAACGATGAGTTGATTGCCAAGCGAGACCTCTTCGATTTTGAAGCCGGTCGTCATCCGCGAAATGATTGACTCGGGAAGCTTCGAAAACAATGGAACACTTCGAAGCGACTCGGCGGACAAAGACGCGTTGCCAGCGGACATGTCGACGCCGATCCGCTCGGCTTTACTGAGCTCGACCTTCGTGCGATTGACTCGATAGGTACCGCCATCCACTTGGACCCATGGCAACATGCTGAGCAAGTACCGCGGGGTGATCGACATCATCTTGGGCGATGTCTTGGTGGTGCTGGCCAAGTTCCTGGCCACTGCTGTGGTTACACTCCGTTGGAGCAGGCTGTCCGTCATGTTCGATGTTTCCTTGGCTGAGTTTGGTTGTGCACTGAGTGCTGGGAAGTTGAGTGCTGGGAAGTTGAGTGCTGGGAAGTTGGGTGCTGGGAAGTTGGGTGCTGGGAAGTTGGGTGCTGGGAAGTTGGGTGCTGGGAAGTTGCGTTATATCTAAATACCGAGTCCATACTCGAAACCGTGAGAGGCTCGCATGTTGTAGTCGTGGTAGTATCCCACTTCGACATTTTCGAGCACCCCGAGTGCATCATCCGTGAGCACTGCACATGAGAAGTAGAGAGTTAGCAGATAAGAAGCGACACCGAGGCTATCCAGCCCCATCAAGCGAGCCGACAAGCTAGGGTCGATTTCCCCAGGGATACCTGACTGATGAAGTCCCACTACGCCTTGGTTTTCTTCACCGACGCGGACCAACAAAATGCTAGTTGTGCCTGTCCAACGATTGGACTGGTAGCGGCTTTTCATTTCCAGCTTGTCACATGGAATGATGGGGACGCCTCGCCACATGATGACCGGGACACCGAACATTTGGCTGGTGACCGGTGGCACGCCGCGCCAAGTACACTCGCGAAGGAAAGCCGCAATTGCTTTGGGGTGTGCTAAGAAGAATGCAGGCTTTTTCCACACGATCGAAAGCAACTCGTCCAAGTCGTCCGGTGTAGGAGCGCCGTAGCGAGTACTGATTCGCATGCTCGGGGCTGCGGAATGGACCAGGCCAAATCGCTTGCTGTTGATCAACTCCCACTCTTGCCGTTCGCGAATGCCTTCGATCGTCAATCGCATTTGCTCTTGCAATTGATCGTATGGGCCATTGTAAAGGTCCGAAACCCGCGTATGGACTCGCACTACCGTTTGAATGGAGGAAAGACTGTATTCACGCGGCTCAGACGAATAGTCCACGTAGGTCTCTGGAATCTCAACATTTTCCGCAAAGCCAGAGACCAAGTCGATATTGCGTTCGCCGTAACGATTCAAGGTCGACCTAAGCTTCAAATGTTCATCGACTGCACGCCGAAACTCTTCGTACAAATTGGGTTGCTCACTGAGACTTGCGTCCAGATCTTTTCGCGAAAGAGTCAGCAGCACACAGGGAGTCAGCGTACGAACGGAAACTTCGGATGGTTGATCCGAAACCAAATCGGTCTCACCAAAGAACTCTCCTTCGGAAAGCAGAGCCAATCTCAAGTCGCTTCCATGGACCCCTTTGCTCAGCACCTCAACTTGCCCCTGAGCCAAGATGAAAAATTTGGAAATGTCTTCCCCTTCGAGAAGCAGGTTGTTTCCGAGTGAGACTTCTTCGACGCGGAATCGAGTGATGATACGAGCAAGCACTGCGGCCGACAAACCGGAAAAAAGTGGAACACTTCGCAGCGCGTCTGCTTGCAGCGATCCATTGAGGTCATTGAGCTCCAGCCCGATTCGAGCGGCGCTAGGCAATTCGACTTTCGTTCGGTTAACCCGATACGTGCCGCTATCGACTTGGACCCATGGGAGCAATTCAAGCAACCACCTTGGAGTGATCGACATCATCATTGGTGATGTCTTGGTCGTGTCGGTCAGATTTCTGGCAACGGCGGTCGTTACGCTTCGTTGTAGCAAATTATCGGACATGTTTTCAAACGTTCTGTTGGATGGAGGCCAATGGATCTGAGGGGATAAGGTTAAGGCAAATGACTAAACATCTTGAAACAAACCGGTTGATAGATAACGTTCTCCAGAGTCGGGCAGGATAACGACGATGGTTTTGTTTTCCATTTCGGGTCGCTTGGCAACATTGTCCGAAAGTGAATCTCTGGATTCGCTGGATTTTTGAATTGCTGGGGCATAAAGATCGAAGGGTCTTCGGCGATCTTCTCCGCCTCTCGAATAGCTCCTCGCATGCCATCGGTCGCAGGGGTGAGTACAAGCTTGGCACCGAGTCCTTTCAACAATTGCCGACGCTCGATCGACATCGACTCAGGCATGGTCAACGTTAGCGGATAACCTTTGGCGGCGCAGACAAAGGCGAGAGCGATTCCGGTGTTGCTGCTAGATGGCTCGACAACGCGTTTTCCCTCATGGAGCAGACCTCGCTTCTCCGCATCCCAGATCATGGCCGCGCCAATCCTACACTTGACACTGTAGGCAGGATTTCGCCCCTCAACCTTGGCGAGCAACCTCACGCGCAGCCCGCTGGCGAGGCGATTGATCTGAATTAGGGGCGTGTTCCCAATGGATTGAGAATTGTCGAGATAGATAGACACAGCGACTCCTTCCTAGCTGCCAAAGGCAGACAAGGCGAGCCTCACAGTTGTCTAGTCAGCGCGCGTTTTGCTTAAATATGTTTCGTTTTACCGACCATTTGACTGTCGGTTACGACCGTAGACGTTTGTCTATCGGAAGAGTCAGCCGCGTTCATTCAATCGAACTAAAATAGTGGCTCAATTGAGATTCGAAGGCTGGCATTCCGACTCTCCGAGGGTCGTGTCGCAAATTCTACCTAAGCTACCTGTCTTGCCAAGTATGGGCCCTGATAACGCAAAGTCGACAAGGCATAGCACAACCCGAGGGGTAATCCAGGTTCTCATCGCCTTTACCCAAGCAATTTGTTACTAGGGAGGGTGAGGCTCCTGCCGAACCGTAGCGTCGCAAGATCGGCAGAGACTCGCCTCACCGCTCCAAACATCTTTGCGATGCCTAGTAGCCACCGTCGCCAGACGGTTGACTCTCTAACTTTCCTTCAAACCTAGATTGTCAAAACGGACCTAAAGTGCCCGCCAAGCGATTGAGGACAATGAATCCTGTAAAGCCGTCATTACCTTGCATTGAGTAGAGCTTGAGTTGCGACGTGTCTTGAGCCGTTGAACTTGCGTTTTGGCCTGGGTTTTGTTGGCCCACGAACATGCTTTCGATATCG
>JANPHB010000355.1:0-2780 GCA_031424235.1 Pirellula sp. | reverse complement strand
AAACTCCCGTTTGGGGCTTGTGGAGTAAATACGATCTATGTGGCTGCGTTGACAAGCTGCTGCAGGCAACTTGACAACATCAACGTCCTAAGCTTCTAAATTCGCTTAAAACTGTCAACGGAACAGATACTAGGAGGCAGGCGGATATTTTATGTTGAAAGGCCGTCCGGGGTTTTCTTTGCCAAGCGACGAAGAACCAATTCGGCGAAGTGCGCTAAGTGCTTTTTGCGCGAATTTCCAGGACCCCAGACCTCATCGAAGTCCTCTTTGGATAGAAGCAATGCTTTCTGCCCAATCCAACGGACGTCCTAACCCGGGCACACCTCCTCATCCCCCAACCCCTTCTCCTCCCGAGGAGGAGAAGGGGAATTAGAATTCAAGGAAGGTGCGGCCAAGCACGAAAACTCCAAAAAACGGTGGACAAAGAATTGCCAACCATTGAGAATTAGAACCCGCACTTCGAATCCCTCCCTCCAAAGTGGCCTACCCCATGACTATTTCTCGGTTCTCGGTTGCCCTGTTTCTCTTTACTATTGCCTCAAGTCTTTTGGCCGACGGACCAGCCGACAATCAAGCGGCATCGGTTCGCCCTGTTCCGCCACCTGGAATCGCAATCGACGACGAAGTGCGCAGTAATTTGAAAAAGGAGCTCTCAACGCTTCAGTCGCAAATCAGCGAACTGCGGAAATCGAAAAACGCGTTCACGCAGAGATACTTACCCGATGTCGAGATTTTCGCGAGAGCCGTTGAGCTGGCCCTCAACGAAGACGGATTTTTTGAACCCAAGGATGCGGAGCGAGCCAAGCAGGTCTTGCAAGAAGGTATCAGAAGGGCCGAGGCATTAAAACTTGGAGTGGCCACTTGGAGCGAACTCTTAAACTCTTTCCAGACAGTAAGGGGGTTTCGCTCCAAGTTGGACGGAACCGTACAGCCGTATGGTGTCGTCACCTCGCAAAGCGTTGACCGCACAAAACCCCCGCGTGCCGACATCTGGTGTCGTGGCCGTGCCGAAAAGGGTCTCGAATTGCAATTCATCGCGACACGCTTGACAAACTCCGACCCGGCTCCCGAGCCAGGCACGATCATGATCCATCCTTTTGGCCGCTACTGCAACGCCAACAAACTGGCCGGAGAAGTCGACACGTTGGAAGTGCTCGAACATGCCATCAAAGAGTACAACCTCGATCCAAAGCGAGTTGTGATTCGAGGTTTCTCGATGGGGGGAGCAGCCGCTTGGCATTTGGCTGTCCACTATCCAGACAAATGGCTAGCGGCCAATCCAGGTGCGGGCTTCTCGGAAACGCCGCAGTTCCTAAAAGTGTTTCAGTCCGAAGAATTGAAGCCAACTTGGTTCGAGCAGAAATTATGGCAGATGTACGACTGCCCCGTATGGGCTCGCAATTTGCGAATGCTGCCAACGATCGCATACAGCGGAGAAATCGACAAGCAGAAACAAGCAGCCGACGTGATGGCCGAAGCGTGCCTGTCACTGCCCGCGGATGTGCGTTTCGAACTGACTCACATCATTGCACCGAAGACGGCCCACAAAGTCGACCCAACGGCCCGCGTCGAAATCGAACGTCGACTAGCGATCCTAGATAAGATGCGTTCGTCCGAATTGCCCAAGCAACTTTCCTTCACCACGACGACCCTAAAATACAATCAAGCCCATTGGGTGACCATCAATGCGTTGAAAGAACACTGGGTTCCTGCAACGATCTCCACGGAATTTTCCAGCGCAGACAACATCCGACTCTTAGTGGACAACATAACAGACCTTAGCTTAAACCTGGATGCCAATACCGTAAGTAGCAGTGTCTCGGGGCTATCGGTCGACTTGCAAGGAAAGAAGTTCTACGCCGCCAAACGGTCTGATCTTTCGTGGGGAATTCGACTAAGGAAATTCGGCAGCAATTGGGAGCAAGTGTCTCCGATTGAACCACCGGCGAAGGAACTTGTTAAGAAGCATGGCCTGCAAGGGCCGATCGACGACGCTTTCATGGGACCGTTTCTTTTTGTGAAGCCGACAGCCACCGGCAATCATCCTAAGGTGGACCAATGGGTAGAGTCGGAGTTCAATCGGGCCGTCCGGGAGTGGCATCGCCAAATGCGAGGTGACGCCATCATCAAAACATCGGAAGAGCTCAAACCAGAAGACATCGAAAACTACCATTTGGTTTTGTGGGGAGACACCAAGAGCAATCCGACTCTCTCAAAGCTTGCCGACAAATTGCCTATTCAATGGAACCAAGAAAACGTTTCCGTCGGCTCAACCCAATATCCATCGGCAACGCACGTTCCTGTCATGATTTTCCCAAATCCGCTGAATCCCGATCGGTATGTCGTGCTCAACAGCAGTTTTACCTACCGCGAGTACGATTATCTGAACAACGCTCGGCAGATTCCAAAACTTCCAGACTGGGCGATCGTCGACATCACAACGCCCCCCGACTCAAGATTCCCTGGCAAGATCGCGAATGCTGACTTCTTCGATGAAAAGTGGGCACTGAAAGCATCGCGACCCTAGTGATTTCGAGATTCTTGTTCCGTGGGCCCAGCGGCCTTGAAGGCCGTCTCACTTTTTAAACGCCCCGATGGGCTTGTCCCATCGGACGTAAAGGTTTGCGGCTAGAAGCAACCGAATCAAGCGTTTTCCGCATCCCCTCCCGTCCAAGCCCAACGCGTTTTGGGGTGGGGTTGGTCGGGAGGGGCTGGGGGCGGTGGGGGATGAGTTTAATTATATCCGCGAGCCTTAGGCTCCGACGAGACCAGCTCGTAGG
>JANPHB010000354.1:0-4799 GCA_031424235.1 Pirellula sp. | reverse complement strand
CAAAGCAAAATCGCGACTCGAGTCGGAAATAGAGTGCGTCGAACAAAAATCGGCACAGGGGCCGGATTTCGCTGCCCCCTGCCACACCACCTAGCATGCGGGTCGGCTGGCCAGCGGTAGCTTGCCCCCAACTTGCTCCGGTTTGACACGCCGGTGCGTGGGTATTAACTCTGCTCCAAGCCAAACCTTCACTTCCAAGACGCTCGCCTGCGCATGCAACAGCCAAATGGGTTACATTAGGAATGAGTTTTCCGGCGCCGCCACTGAGAATTACGAGTTATCCGAAACAAGACAGATGGAATACAACGTACCCTGTGCCTGTGGACGCTCCTTAAGTGTTCTTGCTGGTGATGCTGGCACGTTCCGATCGTGTGAGTGTGGCAATCAAATTCATATACCGCAGCTTAGTGTGCTTCGTGAGTCACCTCGACCGGCTCGCCGACCTGTTTTTGAGGAGGACACAATGTTTCGTTTCCCAAGACAATTTCGACTAATAGACCTGCTCTTTTCAGCAGGACTGTTTGCGATTGTCCTTACCGCATTCCTCGCTCAAATTCGCAGCCCATTTGACCATTGGACGATTGCGATTTATTTGACCCCAGCTGCAGTCGCATCCATGCTGCACTTTCGTTTTCGGCTTAGAATCATTTCGGCTGTTGCCGTTCACTGCGTAACTACGATGATTTGGATCTTCTTGCACTGGATTGGGCGGAATGCGGCTCTCAACGGCCATTTTGCCTCAGAAACAGTCTCCAAACTCCCCAGCGATCTTGCGATCTATTCAACCGCTTGGAGGGATACCGTCCAAATGATTCTCTGGACGCCACTTTTGGCTATTGGCTACGGAACAATCTGCTATGTTACTTCACGAACGTATAAACGCACCTTGCTGGCCAATATCGATACAGAGTTGACAACGGTCGGATAACCAATGATCGCACCCAAGTGGCGATCAGGTGCACTGACAAATCGATGAATCATCCCGCCGCTGGGTGAATCGACCCGTTATGCCCTGAAATCTTGAAATGCAAATCGTTGACCGCATCCAATTTGGTCCGTTCTCAACGCAATACCACTCTGCGATTGTTACCAACCAATTCAAGTTGTCGCTTGCAACATTTCTAAACACCAATCTCCTGAATCAGCTTGATGAACCCGCTTGCGACGCCAACGGCAAGTTGACGTCAACTTTCGCGAATGATCGCTATTGTGGACCGAACAGCTTGGTCCGAAACCTATTTTCGCTCGAAATCGAGCTGATTGGAGCCGATGGTAAATCCGACCTCAAAGCAGACATAGAGTTTCATCCCGACACACAAACGTTTTCGCCGCGATCAGGATATGGGCACCACTTTTATCTTTGGACGCCTTCACGAAAACGCAACCGGGAGCTCGAACAGGAAACGATTCGAGTCGTCGTTGAGGACTTCCGGCGAACTCATGACGAAGGATTAAGATGCCCAATATGCAATGGCACCTTAACTGGCGTTGATGATTCACTAACCTTCGATCTACGCTGCACTGATCATCGCTGCTTCGTTTACAATTACCATAAAGATGAAGATGGACGATTGGCCCACGGACATTTCTTCACAAAACATCCAGAAACGCGGGCATAACCATCGCAATCGGGATAGGGACCTGGATTTCGCTGGTGCCCTTCCCATACCACCTGGCATGCGGGACCGCACCGGGCGGTTGAGCAAATGGCCGCAAGATTGGGTCAAGGCCCCAACAACTGAAGTGACTAAGCGTTTGCCCCAACTCGCTCCGGTTTGACACGCCGGTGCGTCGCTAACGGGATGATCCGGCCTAGTTGAGCTACAATGAGACTTTCGCTTTCAGACGCATGCGCCGGTGAAATTACTAGTTCACTGGCAAACCCAATCGGTAACCAAAACATGTCGATGCCAGGCTTTGTCTTCTACTTCCATTGCGACTCTTGTGATGCCTTGAGCGATGATTACTCTCTTTACGTCTTTCCCGATATTTTTCGTTCCGACATTTCACTTCCAGCTTGGAGCATCACGCATAAGTGCTGGTGCTCCTTGGATGCGGGACTCGATACAGAGCAACGACTCTCTATGGAATCTGATCGCGACCTTCTTTTAGCATTCGCGGCTTCTATGTCTTCGGATAACCTGACCGTAGGTGTACCCCAGTTCTCTTCAAATGATGCCGACGGATTCGACGTAAACGTCACACCTAGTCCCCAATGCCCGAGATGTGGCTGTAAGTGTCGAGCGATTTTCGGGTATCCTCCTCGCGATGAACCGAAGACAGTTGCACATATCTCCCTCGCTGAATTTCGAATCGCACCACTATCATTAATTGGCCTGTCAGTTCGCTCCAGGATGATTTGTCGCGATCTTGGACTGCGAACCCTGGGAGACCTTGAAGATGGCCGTGCACGATTTGCGGGACATTCTTCCGCCACCGAAAACACCGTGCGAGAGATCGACACCTTACTTTCGCGAAAGCCAACTGGTTCCATTTAGATGGCAGCGAAATCGAGTCGGGACGCCCGTTTTCGGCACACGCTCCACACCACCGCAAGTTCATGTGGTGCCCCTAACCCGCTCCGGTTTGACACACGTTTGACACACCGGGTTGAGGATCGGCGTTGCCCCGGCCTGGACTCCTCCGAAAACAGTAGTATTGGAGGTCAACCTACAGCGCCGTAGAGTTCGTGACACAGTACACCGATCTGGCTTCCGTTGCCGAAATTTGCTACACGACATACTTCGGGCCGCCGCAATGCTTTGCATCATTGAGGCTACAACCGTGTTTTTGTTTACAGTCGCACTCGCTTGAGAATTACTAGTTCGCATGGATGAGAATAAACCCACTGAAGGATACTGTGATCGAAATGAAACCTGAGCGTTTCTACATCTGGATACTGCTGGCCCTGCTTTCCATCCCGCAGCTAGGCTGCCAACTTCGATGGGCAAACAAGGATTGGGATCCCATGAGTAGAGGCTGTGTATTCGGCGATGGTGAAGTTCAATACTTTCCGCCTACTCCCTCCAGTAAGCAGGAAGAGATCCGCGGCATCGAAATGAACTCAAAAGCGAAGATTCCTTAATGCCTTGCTGCCCCTGCCAACAAAAATCAGCATATGGGCCCGATTTCGCTGGACGCCTGTCCCCCCTATAGCTAACAAGATCGCAACTAGCTCCGGTTTGACACGCCGGAGCGCCGAGATGCCCAAACTCGTGTCTGTCACACTAACTGACGCACTTTCATCCCATTTTCAAGCTTGCCGCTTTCGCTGTAGCTCCTTAAAGCTAACACGATCAGCTCGCTTCACGAACCGGCGTTCGATACCATGCCGTTTAAGAATGTTACCAATCGATTGATCGCTAATCGTGTGGCCAATTTTCACGCTGCGTAAGGATTCAGTGAATGAGGCTCATGGCTTTATGCATCGCGGCAGAAACGGCGGCGCAGGCTGGGTCGTTCTCTAATTTGTTCAACGCTGCATTGAAGGGTTCGCATCGCACTGGACCGTCATAACCCAGTTTGTGAAGGGCGGACAAGAATACTCCTGCATCAATGATCCCAGTCGCAGCCGGTAGCTCGCGCTCGTTGTCTTTTTGCTGCTCTTGAGGAACCCCTTTGGGAGCGTCGTTCAAATCCACACTAACAATATCGGCGGCGGTTAGCGACAACAGATCCGATTCATTGTCGCGCGCGGTCCACCAGTGCCACGAATCGAGCACGAATCCGACGTTGCCG
This sequence comes from Pirellula sp., assembly GCA_031424235.1. Lineage (GTDB taxonomy): Bacteria > Planctomycetota > Planctomycetia > Pirellulales > Pirellulaceae > JBKCUI01. Next base: position 1,061 of record JANPHB010000354.1, on the reverse strand, counting down.
GTCCCGATTTCAGCAATCAGGTCTTTGGTCTCAGCCATCGTATGTACGAAAGGATATCGCTTTCCGACCAGCAATAACTGCGTACCAACATACTCCAACCCCAATCGCATGCCATGGTCCTTGAGTATACTCGCCGCCGCCCGAAGCCTCGCAGCATGCTGCGTCATATTCTGTTTGTAGGTGAGCTCGTTGTGGCTGGGAGAAAGCCAAGTCCCTACTCGTGTGACTCCTGCTCGCTGCAAGCCAGCGGCAAGGCGGGGTAGTTTCTCGATCCCTTCGCGGAAGGTTGCTTCATCCTTGCGAAACTCCAATGGCAACCCTGCCGCTGCCCAAACCAGATTCTTTGACTTCAAATCGGCAAGAGTTTCATTCAATTGGTCTGTCGAAGAGGCCGCAATCTCTTCGGTTCGAGGCTCCACCGATTCGAATTTGTGTCGATGAGCCAGCTCGTTAAGTTCTAGCTGCGATCTTACCGACACTCCTATGCTTCCAGGAGTCAATGCAACCGTCATTCTGCGTGTTGTGGGCGCTGCCAAGACTGATTGAGTATTTATTCCGACAAGCGATGATGCTCCGATCATCAGGCCCAGTCCGCGAAGGAGTTCTCTACGATTGGAATTTGACGGGAACGCAATCGGTGTCTTGGAGAGGAATTCTTTTTTCATAAAGATTCAGCCGATTTACAGGGATGTACGCACTCGCGCATAGCAATCAAAATGCGATGCCAAACGTAAGTCATTGTAACCCACGAGTAGGAAGAATACTTTGGTTGCGTATACAATTGTGACAACAGTCACGCGAACGCGAATTGTCCAGAGTCTAGGCGTAAAAAAATGGTTCAATGTTTCAGGACAAGAACCACGGATTACCGGGGCAAGCTCGACATGCCAGCGATTCACAATCCACCAAATTTCGACGCACCGGTTTGACACGCCGGAGCGACCTCATTGCTTGTAAACGTTCAATCCCAGCAAAAAGAAGCTCCGCAGGAGCGTCGCTCGCGTCGCTCTCCCGTTTCTGCTCGCCAGCACATCGAAAAGACCATTAGAGCGGTCCAACCT
>JANPHB010000353.1:0-15173 GCA_031424235.1 Pirellula sp. | reverse complement strand
ACGGACACTTGTGAAGCTCCTGGTAAAGCAAATTGAAGTTCACGTGGATGAAATCCGAATTGTATATAAGGTACCCCCAAACCCTTTTCTCCTTCCCCCCGCTAACCGGGGGGGGGCTGCGACATTGTTCGTCGCGTCAAGTTGTGGGTTTACAACCAGTTTCGTCCCGACCAGCATCCTTCCATTGAACCCCAGCGGGTTCCGTTGATCAGCGTACCCAGTCACCAACCCTGCGATCTGTTGACGGTCCGAAGGAACAATCCCCGAAAGTTTCAGAGGCTTGAGCAACCTCCGATCGATTTCATCAAAGAGTGGCATGCCGGCAGCCAGTTCAGCCACCATTCCGACGAGGATGTAGTTCGTGTCGGCGTACGACCACCCTTTACCGACCGCAAAAAGTGGCTTGGCATCCAACACGAACGCCATCCGCTCCGATGGGGTCCACTCCCTGTCGGTGTTAGCCTTCATCGCCTCGACGAACCCATTCGTTTCAAAGTACTCGGGCAGCCCGCTGGTGTGGTTGAGCAGGGACCGGAGTGTGATGTCTTTGCCGTTCGGGAGGCGGTCGAACCACGGTTCCAGCCTGTGTAAATACTCATACACAGGCTAGAAGCCTTATCTTTACCCACATTCTATTGTCTTCCATCGGAAGTTTGTCTGCGTTTGACCCAGGACGGGTCGCATATGGTAGCCGGGGGCTGCCGTGCAGCGGCGCACCCCCGGTTTACGTGCCCCAACACGACGCGACCGAGACGGGTCGAAGATCAGTATGCGACCGCTTCACGGTCGTTGCACGACGGCACGCACGGATCCGGTGGTGTTCGCTTCGCTCAAGCCACCGGCTACCCTGCAGGCTGGGCTATGTAAACTACCGGGGCTTTGCCCCTAAATTGAATATCGCAACTTCAAAAGTGGGAAATGCGATACATGCGACATACGTCGAGCCGCAGCAATGAACTTACATCTATCAGGAATGCCGTTAGCCCATTCGACCCTCTAAATGGGATACTATCAAAATTTCGTTTACAGCCGCCTGCGCCTGGTTACGGATTGGGCGATTTGTCGATCCCTACGAAAGTCCACCGAGAACACCTGTGCTGTCTCCTAGTTTCTGAGCAGGTGCACCAAAGCGATCGAGCATCGCCAGCCACAAATTGTTTAGCGGAGTTTCCTCTGGGTAACGAATATACCTGCCTGACTTGATCGTTCCTCCACCGCTGCCAGCCATGATGATTGGCAAGTCATGATGGTTGTGCCGGTTCGGGTCCGAAATGGCACTGCCATACGCAACCATGCAGTTGTCCAGCAGAGTCGCGTCTCCCTCCTTGATGCTCTTCAGCTTGCCAACGAGATACGCGAACTGCTGCATGTGATACACGCTAATCGCATTGAGTTTGTCGATATTCTCCTGCTTGTTCTGATGGTGTGAGATGGAGTGGTGCCCTTCGTTCACGCCCACCATTCGGTACTTCTGCTCGCTGCCCTCCCTCGCAAACATGAAGGTGCAGATTCGAGTGACGTCCGTCTGAAATGCAAGTACCATCAAGTCGCACATCAATCGAATATGTTCTGTTAAGTCTGCTGGTACACCGCTCGGGCGAGAAACATCGTCGGGCAGGATAACCGATGAGAGCTTGTCCGCTCGCACGATCCGCTGCTCGACTTCTCGCACCCCTGTCAGATACTGATCCATCTTCTGCTTGTCGGCACCACCCAGTGAGCGTTGTAGGTCTTTGGCATCGGCCAGCACTAAGTCCAAAACGCTGGCTCTCAGCTCGCGACGCGATTGAGTCACCGCATCATTGGCTTGGTCCGAAAAGAGACGATCGAATACGCCTTTGGGATTGGCCTCGGTGGGCAATGGAGACGTGGCATTACGCCACGCAAGGGTGTGTTCGTAGACACAGGAGTAACCGCTGTCGCAATCGCCTGCCCCGCGATAAGCTTCAATGGCCAGTTCTAACGATGGCAGTCGCGTTTTGTCCCCAAGTCGCAGAGCGGCAAATTGGTCTGCGGACTGTCCAGCTTGGAAATTGACCCCGGCAGTCTTTTTAGGCTGTGCACCGGTGAGGAACGCTCCACCGGCTCGAGCATGGTCTCCTCCGCCATCGCCATTCGCTCGACCTTTATCGCAAGTGAGCCCCCCGAACACGATCATTTCCTTTCGGTGCTCGGCCATCGGCTCCAGGCTGGGCGTCAGCTCAAAGTTCTCACCTTCCGTGGTCGGCATCCAATTGGGCATGTAAGCCCCCTGAGGGATGTAGACCCATGCCATTCGCTTTGGAAAAGCCGCCTGTCCGACCTCCGCGATCGTTCTTGGTTGCATGATGTCCAACATTGGCAGAGCCATGCTTACACCCAAACCCCGCAAAATCGTACGCCTCGAAAGTGGATTTCTCACCTTGTTTCTCCTGTCAAAGTCAAGCTTGCTTTGGTTCGCTTCTGAAAGGGATCGCTGTTGACGATTTCCGTCAACAGCGTCGAAAACTTGTAATCATTGGCTTCCAAAGCCACTAATATGTTATCGACCGTACAGCGATCGTAGTATTCTAAACCTCTGCCAATCGCATAGGTAAGCATTTTTTCAACAACACAACGAACAAACAATTCCTTTTGTTCCCTCATGATCCGCTTCAGTTCGTCTGGACCGGTGAACGATTGGCCGCTCGGCAACACACCCGACGGGTCCACCGCAAAATCGCCGTCCTTGTCTCGCCAAGCGCCAATCGCATTGAAATTCTCGAATGCAAAGCCTAGCGGATCCATTTTGGCGTGGCACGATGCGCACATCGCATTCTCTCGATGCTGTTCCATCACTTGTCGAACGCTACCGGTGAGGATTTTCTCCTCTTCAAGGGCAGGTACATCGGCAGGTGCCGGTGGCGGCGGTGTATTGAGGATTTGGTCTAACACAAACTTGCCTCGTTTCACCGGCGAAGTCCGAGTTGCATTCGAAGTTAATGTCAAAATGCTCGCTTGCGTCAAGATTCCGCCACGATGGGCTGGCGACGGAACGCGGACATATTCCTTTCCTTTGATATTCGCAATGCCATAAAGCTTGGCCAGTGGTTCGTTGAGATATGTGAAGTCCGCATTGAGCAAATCGAGGATACTGTGATCTTCGCGAATCATCGCTTGGAAGAAGAGCAAGCTCTCTCGGGCCATTGCCTGCTTCAATTCAACCGTAAATTCAGGAAACAGCTTTGGATCCGGCGATGCGATGTCCAGTTTGCGCAAAACCAACCACTGCTCGGCAAAGTTCTCGATAAACGAAACCGATTTCGAATCTTTGACCATTCGTTGAACCTGGGCATTCAAATTGATCCGCAACTCCCCTTTTGCAGCCAACGCCATCAATTCGTCATCCGGCATGCTGTTCCAAAGAAAATAGGATAGCCGACTGGCCAAGTCGTATTCGCTGATGGCGTAAGTAGCCCCCGGTTCCACATCGGTGGGATCCATTTCCACGCGATACAGAAAATAAGGCGATACCAATACGCGCAGAAGCGCCGCGCGGACACAAATCTCGAAGCGATTATGGTGTTTTGCACAGGCATCATAAAGCGACAAGCAGTCAACTACTTCCGTGGACTTGACCGGCCTTCGAAATGCTTTCGATGCAAATCGCACGACTATTTCCTTGGCCGCTTCGCGAGGCTCAAGTCCATCGGTGTGAGACATCAAGCGATTGTGTGCTTCAGGCTTAATCGGCGGTGGTGGGTCTATTGGGCCATCTGTATCGATAGTTTTAACATAGAGTGTCCGCGTCGAAACACCAAATGCTTTTAGCGAAGCTGCGGCCTTGTCGGCTGCCTCGCGTGCCGCTTGGCGAAACTCCCGATTGCCTTGGCCGTTTTGCAAGGTCCTCGAATTCGCGATATCCTCTTGCTCATGTTTTAACTTGATGAGCGAATCGATTTCCGCTTTCGTTTCCTCGTTTTCGATGTTGGTCGGGTAAGAATCGTGTGGGTTCAGAAAGAGCACACCAACTCGATAGCTTCCCTTTCGAAGTCGTGACTGCAAAGGGATGACGGTGGGCACTTCCTTGGTTCCGGAAATCGGAAACTCCTCGGATTCGATCACATCGTTCGTCGCCTGGAAGGTAATCCGCAATTTGGCTTTCGCAAGTTCGTCGCCGGCTTGGTCCGCATAAGCGTTTGCACGAATCTCATAGTCACCTTCTTCGAAGGCGATGAAACCCGATTGCTCGATCATGGTCGTCGCTGAAGTTGGGCGCAATTGACCGACCCGCGAAGATGTTGTTTTGGGCGGATCCAAAATGACGATCGCTTCCTCGAGGATCGTTTCTGCGGCGATCAGATACTTCTCAGCCAATAACGGTGAGAAGCTCAAGACGTCGCCGATATTGTCGAAGCCATAACCAACATCATCTGCTGGAAAGTCATCAGCAGTTCGGAAATCGATGCCAACGAGATCACGGATTGTGTTGTTGTATTCGGTTCGATTGAGTCGACGGATGGTTACGCGGCCAGCGTTGGGCGTGCTGCCCGGCTTACCACAATCGAGATTCGACAAAATGGTGTCGATTGCTTTGATAACGTGTTCGATCTCTTCGGCGGAGGGTTGCGGATTTTCCTTAGGAGGCATTTCATGCTTTTCGAGGACGTTGACGACGTTGTCCCAAATTCTGCGATCCTTGATCAAAGAAAGATCGTCCGTGTACTTGTCCAGCGCAAGATCCGCGTTGGACTCACCTTTGCCATGGCAAGCGAAACAGTTCTTGGCCAGAAAAGGAAGAACCTCTTTTTGGAACAAGGCATCCGCAGGATCACCCAAAGCGACCGCGTCAGAACGTTGCGACGACGAGGCAAAGCCAACTAGAACTAGAATTAGTACGATTTCAAAATGACTTCGCATTCGATAGTGCTCAAAGGGAAGGAACGTTGCCACGGGTTATTGGCCTGCTGCGAAATCACAGTCTTTTATGGGCCAGCAGCCCACTGCTTTCAACATCTTTGCTTTGCCCGCTCCCTAAAGAACCCATGGGAGGGCGAGGCTCCTGCCGAGCTTGCGAAGTCACGGTTCGGCGGGAGCCTCACCCTCCCGAGCAACAAATTGCTTGGGTGAAGTCGAAGAGAACAAGTTGAAAACGGTGGGCCAGCAGCCTATTCTAAGGTTTAGTGGGATTGGCCATTCCATGGCCAAGGAAAAAACCGGGGTGGGGTGGTTGATTGTAACCGACATTCTGCCAAGCGATCGACAATCGGTACTGCGAATCGTGCATTAAGGTCGGCATTCGAAACGGTGATGGTATTGTAGTCGAGTAAATTCGCAATTCGCGACTGTCCGACGTACGGGCGACCAATTCTTCGCGCCAATCGCCGAGAATATCAGCGGAAAGGCATGGATTTGATTTGCTGCCATTATTTGACGCAAGTCCGAGCGCCCGACCGTCAAACAAGGTCTTTTGTCGGCCAGCTTCGTAGTCCCACTTGAAAATAGTGACACCGTCGAGCAATTCTCTCAATAAATCGCCATCCCACCAAATGGCCATATTCTGCGAGTTAGGTCGCGGTCCAATGTCTTCTCCCTTGGTATTGAACAAGTTCCGCGTACCACCCCACATTTCGTATCCGGGATGACGAGGATCAATGTCAGCAGCCATGCCTCGCCCAACATCAACACCATGAGCGGCGGCAAAGTAGATTTCACCGGTTCTAGCGTCTCGCAACTCAACGCCAGCTCGTTCCGAGGGCGGTTTTTCATGAATGCTCCATATTTCCATTCCTGGGCGACTTGGATCGAGATCGCTCATATGCTGCGCGTCGCCATGTCCGAGACGTGTCGAATAGAGACCTGTTCCATTGTCGTCGACAACCATAGCTCCATAAACGATTTCGTCTTTGCAATCCTCGTCCACATCGCCCACAATCAAGCTGTGAGCCCCTTGGCCACGCCAAGGATTCTTGTCACCGTCGAACGCGACTTTGTCGCTGTCAAACACCCAGCGTTGTGACAGCTTTCCGTCTCTCCAATCCCAGGCGGCCAGTACTGTGCGTGTATAGTAGCCTCGGCACAAGACCACGCTGGGACGATTTCCATCAAGGTATGCGACACACGCCAGGAACCGGTCGATGCGATTGCCGTAGCTATCGCCCCAAACGGCATTCATTTGTTCTGGAGTAGGGCTATGGGTATCTGGGTGCCGTTGAGGTTCGTAAGGAACAGTCGACATAGCTGCTCCTGTTAGACCGTTGAATACCGTTAGATATTCGGGGCCTTTGAGAATGTAGCCAAATCGGCCACGCGGTTCCGGCGCTCTTTGTCGCCCTGTCGCTCGACGTGTGTCGTCCGTTGGCATTCGACTAATGCTCTCTGCAGTCGCGGGCGATGGCTGTTGTCGATGGTCAGCTGTCGCATCGCCGATCACTTTGCCAACTCCATCAATGGTTCCGTCTGCCGTCTTGCACACCAACTCAGCTTTGCCGTCGCCGTCTAAGTCGTACACAATGAACTGCGTATAGTGCGCACCCTCTCGAATATTCTTTCCAAGATTGATAGCCCAAAGCAAAGTCCCATCTAGCTTATAGGCATGGAGGATCGGCTCGTCTGTGAATCCACCTTGCGAGTTGTCGCGACCACGGCCTGTCATGTGAATGATGATTTCGTACTCACCATCGCCATCGAGATCCGCAGGCGAGGAATCGCCCGCAGTGTAACCTTTCGGAGTCTGCAGTGGGATTGACAAGTAGTCCTTTGGTGGCAGAGTCGATGTTAGTTTGAACGGCTTGCTGGCTTCTTCCTCGTGGTCTTGCCGCACAGCGCGAACGAAATAAAGCGTTACATCATCAAGCAACGCATTGCGATCGATGAAGTTCGTTCCGGCTATCAACGGCTGGTCATTCAGCTTTTGCGGTGCAGAAATCCCTGATTGCCGGTAAATGTTGAATCTAAGATCCCGAGGTTCCGTTCCTAATAGTCTCCAACTTATAAAAACGCCCGCTACTTTGCCTTGGTTCAACGCAATCAATCCGCGATCGAGTTTCTCCATTTGACGTTGGGCTTGAACATTTGCGACCAACAAGACACTCATCAGCGACACGATCGAAAAATAGTTGAACCACCGCATAACCTGAACCTCTCCGTTGAGTTTCACCTGGGCATAACAAAGCTCTTTATCTTGGCCCAGACTCAATGTATCTAGCTCCGGATTGCCCAACAACGGGAAAGAACAACTCAATTCTCGAATTTATCTAGTTCAGCGAGTTGGTCGAAGAGCTCCGATAACGCTTGAAACGTTTATCCGCGAACACATCAAATCTTTTTAGAGAGTGAATCAGCAGTCGCTCGACTCGCTCCAAAGCGTTTTTGTCGCTACAGTGTGCACTGTCCTTATTTCCTCCTGCCTCTCGGAGTCGACACCATGAGTTCATTGAGATTGCTTTCCATCATAGTTCTTTTCACTTACATGGGCCAACCACTTGCGGCAGAAGAGCTGCCGCGATTGATGGTAAGTGAAAATCGTCGGTATCTTCAAACGGAAGATGCGAAGCCATTCTTTTGGATGGGCGATACTGCATGGGAGCTCTTTCATCGACTCAATCGGGAAGAAGCGGTTCGCTATTTGGACAATCGTGCTGCTAATGGCTATACCGTAATTCAAGCGGTTGCGTTGGCCGAGCTCGATGGTTTAAAAGCACCGAATCCCTACGGACACTTGCCACTAATCGATAACGACCCGACCAATCCATCCGTGCAAGACGGCCCCGACAATGACTATTGGGATCATGTTGACTTTATCGTTGCGGAAGCCAACAAGCGCGGAATGTACATTGGATTCCTACCCACCTGGGGCGACAAGTGGAATAAGAAGTGGGGAGAAGGGCCTGAAATATTTACGCCCGCAAACGCATTTTCCTACGGTGAATGGCTAGGCAAACGATACAAAAATGCGGGGGTCGTTTGGATACTCGGAGGCGATCGGCCCATCGAAAACGACACACACAAAGAAATCATACGCTCGATGGCGAGGGGAGTTCGTGCAGGAGATCAAGGTCGGCATCTTATTACCTTTCATCCAGCGGGTGGCGCCGGGTCTGCTCAGTACTTTCATAACGAAGATTGGCTGGACTTCAACATGCGTCAGAACGGTCATGCGGCCGAATTCACCGGCCGCTATGATGCGACCAAAACCGACTACGACCGAACTCCCACTAAACCAGTGTTGGATGGAGAACCGATTTACGAAGACCATCCGGTGTCGTTTGACGCGAAGAAATTTGGTCATTCCATTGCTTCGGATGTGCGACGGCCACTTTACTGGAATCTCTTTTCCGGTGCGTTTGGCCATACGTATGGTCACCACTCGGTATGGCAAATGTGGAAAAGTGATCAACCTGGCATCAACAATCCATTGTTACCTTGGTCCGAAGCGATTTTGCAGAATGGAGGTTTGCAAATGAAGTATGGCAGGTGGCTTATCGAATCACGACCCTTCGTTAGCCGCATTCCTGATCAAGACATCCTGGTTGCTCATCGAGTTTCAACGAACGTCCCAGGAGCAGGTCGCTATCAGTTCGTTGCAACTCGCGATATAGAACGTAGCTTCGCGATGGTGTATGCTCCAGTGGGGCGTGCTTTTAATGTCAAAGAATCCGCAATCGAAGGGCCGAACGTGAAAGCTTGGTGGTTCAATCCTCGTGACGGTAAATCTACGCTCATCGGCGAGTTTCCGAACACAGGCGAAAGAGAATTCGTACCGCCAAATCCAGGCGAGATGCTCGATTGGGTATTGGTCCTCGATGATGCCGCCAAAAATTATCCAGCGCCAGGACAACGGAAATGATCTATTGATCTTACCAGTTCGCATCTTTTTGACTGGGACACAACGCGACAAATGCTCCGCAGTTAATTCGATGCGGCTCTGTGTTCTACTTCGATGCGGCTCCGTGTTCGTTCAATTTCGTTTGCCACTCGGCGGCTTTCGTTTCATAGTCTTTGTCAGGCTCCGCTGCATGCCAGTCCGTGTAGAGCTTTACGAGTCGTTCGAGCGCTTCGGGGATACGAATTTTGCCTGACTTGGAGATCGCCGCCTCGCGCTGCTTTAGCCCTGCATAGCCACTGAGCAGCATCTTCTCGGCGTCGGCGTTGTTGGTCGATGATCGATTGGACATTTTGTTCGCCTGTTGAGCTTCTATTACGCTGCTGATGCAGCAAATCTTAATTCTTGGGTAAAGTGTTGGTTCCATATTTCCAGTCGGTTTCAGTCGTTCCTGCACCTGCCAACGGTGTCATGCTGCCATCGCAATACACCCTCGGTTCAATTCTTGAGGAATTCTGCCAATATTGAAGCGTTACACGGAGGAAATGGAGATTTGAGTAAGCACGTGGCTTTGAATCAATTTTTTTGTGCAACCGTTGTGAAGTTAACCTCACAAAACGCAATGCGTTCAGGAATTGTGTCCCATTACAAAGTACTGATGCTGCATCCTGGACTTTCGATGGAATTGCCAATTTGCCATACTCGCCGACCGCCAGAAACAGTTTGGAATGACCGCATTCAATGGAGTTGAGCTTTGGAGTTTGCTACGAATAAATTTGGAATTGACCAATTAGGACCAAAAGCAATCGCAAAGATTAGCGGAAAGGCTTGGGATGAACTCAGATTGAACTTCCTGGTCGTTTGCGGACTGTTGCTCGACGTATCTCCTGACGCATATGGAGAGCTAACAACGACCTGCGTAAAGTTCACGATTGGCAACACGCACATCAGTCGAGTCTATGCTGCAATTTTTGTCAAAAACTCGAAGTCATTCACCATCGGTTTTGCACTACCTGAACATTGCGCACATCCATTGTTCACTAACGCACTGAAAGGGATGTTTTATAAGGGGCTTACCAAGTACGTCACCATTACCTCTGGAGATACGATACCTGAACAATTCAGCGATTGGGCTGAGATCGCTTACAAGATGCGATTGAGTGAATTAGAGTGAATTGAGCGTCACGGGAAGACGGCTCATATAGGGCAGGAAACATCCAAGAAAAGCGAGATCATTACTTAGAACTAGCCTTCCTGCATTTCTCGCTGCAATACTTGACTTGCTCCCAGACCTTCTCCCACTTTTTTCGCCACTTGAATGGCTTCTTGCAAACAATGCAAATCTTTTCAGGTAGATGTGGCTTCTTGTGTGTCATTGACGATTCGTTACTCGTAGTTCGTTGACCGAATCGTAGATTCCATCCCAAAACTTTCGCCGAGCGATCAGGCAATTCACAGCAGTATCTTCTGCCAACTTCCAATTGGACTCATCTGAACCACATAGCGACTGCACGAGCCTTCTTGCCATCGGTCCATGTTCATCACCGTCCAAACCAATATGCCGTTCAAGGTAATACTTGAAGTCCGCCAATTGCCCGCCCGCCTCCACATTTAGCTTGTCCACAATTCGTTGAAACACATCCGGCAGCAAATCTTCCCGTCCATAAGTAAAGGCTGAAGCAATTGCGCATAGGTTGCCACTATCGATGACAGAAAATGTATGCTCCACGAAGAGCCGAGCAGCAGTGGGAATAATTGGAAGTTCGAGTGCTGTGCGAACAGGGACACCCCGGCGAAGTTCACAAATAAATGAGTCGATGGCTGCGGAGTTGGCTCCGCACTGCTTCATCGAACGGTGGTAAATGTCAAAATGACTGGCGAACCCGACTTGGCTATCGCCATCAGATTCTTCAGCAAGCACGATCTCGTTAATGAAGCGGCACGCTTGGGCATCAACTGGAGGTAGCCACGGTACTTCAATACAGCAGATACGTCTTTGCAACGCCTTGAGCAGAGACATGAAGTCCCAGACAGCAAAGACGTGCTGCTCCATAAATTGCTGCAATGCTTCAAGGCGATCAATTTCGCCGTAGATGCGGTGGTTCAACAATTCGTCTCTAAACGGTGCCAGCCGTTCTTCGAGCTTCTCAATCAGACTCAAAATTGTTTTTCTCGTTCTAAATTGCTTCAATTGTGACGGGCCATAAGGTCAGGTTTTGTGATCGTGTCTACTTACATTATCCGGTCGCAGCAATGATAGATTTCTTCAACTCAAACCGTTGGCGGTACTAATCGCCTTGGATGTTTGTGCTGGCAAGACGGCGCACCATCCAGCCAATAAGATTTACACTTTGCCGACAATCGCCAGAAAAAGGCGTGACATGTGCATTTGTTGAGTTCTTACTTCATCTGATGGTGGCATTGGACAATTGCCTCACCATGGCAACCGCAGTTGCTCGCTTGTTATCACTTGTCGCCTTGCAGGTGAGCCTCAACAAACCAGAGCTTCTTGTCGATGTCTCGTGAGATTCCCGTGAAAAGGTCTGCGGTGTCCGCATCACCAAGTTCAGTCGCCCGATCTATTGCGGCTCGCACAGCCTTACCAACCGTCGCCAATGCCGTGGACAGCGCCTCGACGTGATCTCTCCCGCTCGTGATGTTCGGCGGATAAGCAGCCAACTTCGTGCGTTTGCCCACGATACCGATGGTTCCTTCGGCGATCCCGCCAAGCGCAACGACCCGTTCGGCCACGTCATCCACGAACTCTTCAATTTCCTCAGCCACGCTGTCGAACAACTCGTGAAGGGCGATAAAGGTCGGTCCCTTGACGTTCCAGTGAGCTTGCTTTGCCTGAAGGCCCAGGTCGATCAGGTCTGCCAGTCGTTCGTTGAGAAGCTGGGCCAGGGAAGTCCGTTGCTCTTCGGAAAGATCGTTCTTGGTCGGGTTCATTGTTGGGATTCCTTAAAATGGGTTGTGTAAGCGGTCTGATTTTAGCCGAGACCAAATGGCATTTCTAGCACGTTCTTAACATTGCAGCGAACCACTCCTCTCGCATTTCCAGTTGTCCTTGGTTGTGATTCAAACTTCACACTCTTCCCCCATACCATTTTATAACGAAACCAGCAGCAGAAGCGTTGTCTGTTGGATACGCTCTGTTGGATACGCTCATTGTTACATGGTCGACGATCAACTTGATTTGGCAAAACTGTTGGCCTCAGTCTTCCCGTTCGATCAAATCACCGAAGTGTTCAGGAATTGGTGATCCTTAAAACAAAAAAGCCGACATGGAGCAATGCCCGGCAAAGGCGGTCTTGCATGTCGGCTTATATGGCTCGCACCGGACGATTCATTCCGAGGATTACCCAGAAATGAAAAAGCAATCAAACACCGAGAAACTGCTCTCCCTACGAATCATTTTGGTCGCACCACCCGCAGGCGTAGATTTTGGTATCCAAGAGGGAAAAGGAAGTAACTACAAAACGATTCAGGTGCAAAGGTCCAAAGACTCCGACCTCCAATTTGCGTGCAACGTAAGCGTTAAGGCGAACAGAGATGATGGCCCACCCAATTTTGTCGGCAACATCGTTCAAGGACCGCCATTCGGACAACTCATTTATATTGACATTGGCAAATCCGCAGGTCAGATCAACAGCGAATGGCAACGACGCATCAAGATTCCCTTGGCGGGTATCACCTGGGAGATGATCGACTCGGTGCTGGAAAAGCCAAAGCGATTGTTACAAGCAACGATTCCTGGAACCGCCAAAGATGGTGGGCCGAGTTGTGCTACAGTAAAGCCAACCGATGGATGGAAAGTGGTGAAATAGGCGTGAACTCTTATGGAAGTTAATGAGATGGATAACTTCGGCTCAAGAAGGTGTACGATGGCACGATTGATACTTACTTTGCTTCTGGTTTTCGGGTGCTTGGCTGGGTCTTCCTCAGCGCAGGAGCAGAAGCCCGACCAGACTTCTGCACCACCGGGCCTGCGAGTCTTTTTCGCTTCTCATAGCCTCATGTGGTATGCCCCAAAGCCACTTGGCGAGATGGCCGAAGCCGCAGGGATCAAAGGACATAAACTTGTCGGCCTTCAGTCTCTCGGTGCTTCCAAAACTCTTCAGCATTGGAACCTCCCGGATGATAAGAATGAGGCGAAGAAGGCTCTCAAGACAGGCCAAGTCGATGTGTTCATCATGTCACCGATTTCCTTTCCCGATGAGGGAATCGAGAACTACGTCAAGCTGGGACTCGAACACAATCCAAACATGCGGTTCATCATCCAGCTTTCTTGGGGCGGCGGGGATATCGACAATCAGGATTTTCCCAAGGGTGCGTTCGACAACGTAGACAAAGAAAAAACACCGGACCAACACAAGGGCCTCAACGAGAGGAACATCAAGGCAGGGGAAGCCCAAGCGAACGAACTCAACGAAAAGTACGGCAAGGGTAAGAAAATCGTCGCACTGGTTCCAAGCGACCAAGCGATGGTGGCGCTACGAACAAAGATCGCCAACAAAGAATGGCCGGGCCTGACAAAACAGAGCGAACTTTTTGTGGATGCCGTTCACCCATCGGCACCAATGGAAGCTCTTAATACTTATTTGCACTTTGCAGTGCTTTATGGCCGAAGTCCAGTGGGCCTGCCGATACCCACCATGATGAAGAACGCCAAGCGGGAAGCGTGGGACGAAAAGTTCAATCGCTCGCTGCAAGAACTGGCGTGGGAAACCGTGACGAAGTACCCATACAGTCTCGTGACTGCTCCGAAAGAGAAGTAGTCATGACGGCCAACATCTTCGATGACATCCCGCACAACATGCCCAAGGAAGTCGTCCAGACGCTCCACCAAGCTGACGACGTGCGCATCGAGCGAATCATCTCGCACGGCCACGCCTCGCCTGCCGATTTCTGGTACGACCAACCTCAGCACGAGTGGGTGATTGTCTTGAAGGGGGCAGCGAGGTTGCAGTTCGAGGATGGCATGGTCGAGATGAAGGTCGGCGACTTCATAAACATCCCGGCATTCAAGAAGCATCGAGTCGATTGGACGACGCCTGGTGAACCGACTGTGTGGCTGGGTGTTCGGTATGGGGGCCGCAATGAACGCTGACTCTGGACCCGATCCGGGCGGGAATCGTCCCGATGTCCTGGCCCCTTTGAGGCCCAGTGCCCTAGTCGTAATCGCCTTGGTTTGTGGATGCTCAGTTTGGGCTTTTCACTATGGGGACGTGTTTCTCATCTGCGCCGCAATTATCCTTGGTGGTTCGCTCGGCCTGTTCGTTAGCCTTGTGGCGGGCGTGTCGATCCCCGACACGATGTTGACAATCGGAGCGATCACCGGATTATTCGAGGGAATCGTGCGGGGCTTCTCTTACTACGGTCTGGTCGGAGCTATTGTCGGTGGGCTGCTCGGCTTGGTTGCGGGGATGATCGCATCCGTCCCGGTCATGGTACTGATACTTATGATCCTCTGTCTGGGAACTGGCTCCGTTAAGAAAGCGAAAAGTGAATGAGCGACATGCCTACTGAGGCTGAACCGCCTGCCTGAATGCCTCAAGGAACGTGTCCGACTGCTGCGCACCGGAAAGAGTGATCTGGTCGTTGACGACGAAGAACGGCACACTGTCTACTCGAAGCCGCTGTGCTTGCTCGCCAGCCTCCTTGATCGCTTCCATCCCCTCATCACCCTTCAGCACGGCTTCGGCCTTTCCCCGATCCAGCCCAGCATCGGAAACCACGTCGATTAGTGTCTGCCGATTGGTGATGTCACGGCCTTCAGTGAAATAGGCTCGGAACAACGCTTCCACAACCGCATCTTGAACGCCTTCCTTTTCGGCCACCCAGATGAGTCGATGAGCATCAACAGTGTTCGGAGTTCGCTCCATCCGGTCGAAGTGGAAGAGGATGCCTTCATCTTTGCCAGTGGCAACAATGTCGGCGTCGAGTTGCATTGAGCGTTCCCAACTCCCGAACTTTCTGATCCGGTACTCCCTGCGGCTGATGCCTTCTCTCGGCATCGTTGGGTTCAGTTGAAATGCGTGCCATTGCATTGTCACCGGCTCGCCATGAGCGGCAATAGCTTTCTCCAGCCGTCGCTTTCCGATAAAGCACCACGGACAGATTACGTCAGAGATCACGTCAACGGTGAGGGTCATTTCGGTGGCGTCAATTCCGGGTAGAAGTCGATCTCGATCAAGCCGTGTTTGCCTGAAGATTCGACAACAGCTTCTCCAGCGCCGCAGGCTCGATGGGTTTAACCATATGAAAGTCAAATCCGGCCTCTTCAGACTTACGCCGATCCTCTTCTTGACCCCAGCCGGTCAGGGCCACCAACACCACGCTTCTGCCCCACGGCTGTTTCCGAATGCGGGTCGCCGTCTCGTAGCCGTTC
>JANPHB010000352.1:0-15781 GCA_031424235.1 Pirellula sp. | reverse complement strand
GATTTCTCGCGTTGTCCGAGGCGGATTACTTAACGATCCTCGATTGGCTAGCCCGCAACACAGTTGCTGGCAAACGAGGACGAACTCCAACACAAGCCCCTCCGGTCTTTGAACGACTCGGTATAGACGCTCAAGAGTGGTTAAGAATGGCCAAGGATTTTGGCCGGACATTTAAGAACGTGGCTGGAAAGCCAATCAGCATCGAGCAAGCTCGCAGTCTCAAGTCGCGACGCAGATTCTACGTCAGCCGCATTTAGCTCGTTGTGGTGCGTAAAATCGAATCATCTTTTGACTTGCTCCAACGCGAGTGTGTTGGCCGCTGCGCCGAAAAGCCAGCTTAAAGAACTTTTTCGGCGAACACTCTACCGATGCAGCTGAAATTGGGTGCCTTTCAGCGCATTTGGGTCCTGCAGTTTGAAGACACCACTCGAAAAAGAGCAGTGTCCCTTTGCTTTTCCTTAAACAAGTAGTTGCGCCGAAGCATCGATTGGCACTGGAAAGAAACGAAGCAGAGAAGAATGATCGCACCACGGAAGGTGCGACGCAGCTAAGCAGGGATGCATGTGCTGAAGTTGAATCCGAGGGTAGCGGACCGTCACTGAATGCGATTGGCGAAGCGGTTTAGTTCAACGACACGGATCACCAAGTTCGCGCGGTGAATTTGACGGTAAGTTAGGACTGCATCGCGAACTTTGGTGCATCCGATTGTTTTCTGGCGTTTTTGTGAGTTCGGTCAAGAAATACCAGTTGATCTCCAGTATAGCATCTCTGAGCATTCTGGGCATTTAAGCGTTGTAGGATTGTCGTCGTTGAAGGCGAATTTGATGACATCGACACGCTCTTCATTTTCGTCCGCACATTGTGCTACAACAGCGTCGATGTGTTGCTCAAGGGCCAACTCCAATTCGGATTCTGTTTTTGCGCAATCGTTGAACTCATCGCGATCCTCAATCCGAATAGTTCGCAATGCATTCGATTTCCTGTCACGAAGCAGGACGGAAAGGCCCATATAGTGATGATGCGACCACATGAAGTTTGGGCCAGCGTATCCGCACTGTTCGCAGTAAGGCTGCCCATGGAACATCTGCGTGCCTTATGTGAGTGTTGCTAAAGCGATGCGATTACTCAATCCCAATGAGCCACGCACGCTCCCGCCAGAGAACTTGTTTTTATCCCGGTTTAGGGGGTTGATAACCGGATCTTCCGGAATTATCCCTGGTTTGTCAACGCAATTATCCCTGACACGCCCCGAATTATCCCGGTTTCTCATTTTGGGAAAAGTTGGCGAACTTTCAGGGACAATTAATTAACCCTGACGCCCTTATTGGGTTTTCCCCCTTATTTTGTACAAAGCCACTCATACGAAATAGCCTCTTTGGGTAAGGTAGGCGAGGTCATCTCGGGTTGATCAGCATAGAGTGCGGCTCTGTGCATCTTTGGCCGCAGAGGGGTAAGGTCGCTCTCGGCAAGAGCGACCCACTTTCTGGAATTTTCCGTTCCCCAATTGAGAATTGAATAACGAGCCGTTTATAAATTGCTTTCAAAAGAAATATTTCTACGGGCGGAGCCTGGAACGGAATGATGTTCTTTGGTTGAGGAGTCTTGCAATGAGCTTTGTTGAAAGCCCAGGGAAACAAGAAACGGACGAAAAGTACGGACGCGTTTGGTTTGCTGCTCTCGCTAGGTTCCATAAAATCAGGAACCCGCATTCTTGGGACTTCGATGAAAATCATGTTATCGAGTTTCTCAAGTCCAAACTCTCTGAGAAAATGCCAACTTGGAAGCGGCTTAAAATCGTCCAGGGGGTGATCTGGTATCGGAACAATATTCGCAAAACTGCCAAACCTCAGCTTGAGCATATCCGACAACGATTGCGGGATAAAATTGCCAGTGAGAGGGAACGTGAAGCTGCAGTTTCTCAGTCAGAAGCAGTGATTGAAGATGTAGTCCGCAAAATCAATCCTCGGCTTCCTGAGGCGATTCAAGCAATGAAACGCACTATGCGACTCCAGCGAAAGTTAGAGAACACGGAGAAGGCATATTGCGGCAAGCTCCGGGCGTTTATGGAGGATTTTGGGCTAAAAACGCTCGCTGATTTTGATGACATCGGAGCCGCGGAAGTAGAAGCCCATTTGACCGATCTGGCCGTTGATGGTGATGTGGCTCCCTCCACGCAAAACCAAGCATACTACGCTTTAAAATTCTTTTTTGAGAATGTGCTTAAACGCAGCTTTGGCGTGATCGACGCGACTCGGTCGACCAAGGCTGCTCGAATTCCGACGGTGATGAGCAAACCGGAGGTGACTGGGGTTTTGTCATTCTTGACTGGCATTTATTTGCTCATTGGTCAGTTGCTTTATGGCTGTGGGATGCGGATCAGCGAGTGCTTGCGGCTGCGTGTGAAGGACATCGATTTCGATCGGATGCTGATCGAAATCCACAATTCAAAGGGAGACAAGAGTCGATTCGTTCCACTCCCTGAGCAGTTGGTCGAACCACTTCGACTCTTGGTTGATAGGCGACAGGCACTACACGAAAGGGATTTGGCAAATGGAGAGGCTTCGGTTTGGTTGCCGCATGCTTTGGATCGCAAATTTCCTAACGCACATAAGGAGTTTAAGTGGCAGTTTCTATTTGCATCGGCAAAGTTTTCGCGAGACCCAAGGTCCGGTAAACGGCATCGACATCACATGCACGCGGATACTTTTCCCGTGCATCTGAGACGCGCCGTTCAAGAGGCAAAGCTGAACAAGTATGTGACTTCGCACACGTTTCGTCATTCGTTTGCTACTCACTTGCTGCAGGATTTGACTGACATTCGAGCGATTCAGGAGTTGCTCGGGCATAGCGATATTTCGACGACGATGATATACACGCATGTGTTGGCCCGACCCGATATTCGTATCGTTAGTCCGTTGGATCGATTGTGTGCCGAGTTGCCAAGTACAAAAGTGCCGAGGGTTGAGGTCGTGACGAAGGTCGACGCTGGTGTCCAGGCTTTAGAAGGCTTATCGCAAGACTGTTCGGTGAGGCCGGTTGAGACCGGTACACCAACTTTGGCGAGGCAGGCTGATGCCGGTACGCCAACCCTAGCGGATCCGGTTGAAGCCGATACAGCAACTTGGGATACGAAGCCCAGCGGGATTCGATTGCTTTTTGCATCCGTGTTTTCGTTTATGTTTGGTAAGGTGAGGGATGTTCGTGATGGCAATCGTCCGGCTCCTCATCCCCCTGCCCCTTCTCCTCAAATCGAGGAGAAGGGGGGATAGAGTTCTTGAGGCGGGAAACACCCATTCATAGAACAATCATTCGGATTCGATCAAGTGGGCAGCCCGTCCAAAGGCTTCTAGCAAACCTTGAGCAGCCGTCGTTCCTGAACGCAGCGCTCCTTCCATCGTTGCTGGCCACTTTGTGTCGGTCCAATCACCCGCTAGCCAAATCCTTTCGGCACTCAACACGTCACTTTTGAGCCTGCTCGATTCGTGCCCTACCGAAACGGAGAAGACGGCGTTCGGATCCGTAACGACTCGTCCACGCAACATCGTGGCGACCGAGGCCTCTGGGAAAATCTCTGAAAGATCCTGCTTGACCATTTTTAAAATAGATTCCGAATCGCCGGTCGGCAGACTGCGTGACGCGCTGATGACAACTTGGTAATAGTACTCCTTCGTTTTTTTGGCCACATCATCCGAGTTCGCCAAATCTGTCGATTGCGGTGCAGGAAATACCCATTGACTCAATCGATCGATCATAATGGCGTGCGGCTCTTTGAGCCAAGGTCTATCCCACCAAGTGTGGATACCGGTAATCGGCGAAGGCTGTAACGCCTCAGCGGTTCGAACTTTTGACTGGATGTCATCCGGGAGGATGTCCGCTATCTTGTGCCATGGCAATGCAATAACGACGGCATCATAAGAGTCGTTTGCAACTTCTTTTTGACTCTGAAGCCATATTTGCAATTGTCCAACAGAATCATTTTGAATTCCTCTTACGATGCTCCCTAAACGAACTGCCACGCTTGACATATTGAGGTGCTTAGCGACGTTGCAGTCCAGCAGTTCCGACAGTGGACGATTGGGCACCAGCAAGTGAAATCCGTTGCGTGTCAGCGCAAAGCCATCAATGAGTACTTTGTGCGTCGCCTCTAGCGTCACACGATCGATCTGCTCCCCGAGTGCGCTGACTAAGATCGTCGACCAGAAATTTTGGATGCAGCGTTCGTTTTGACCATTCTCTCGCAGCCATGCGATAGCCAGCTGCGATGCCATCGCCCCATCCTGCTTTAGGCGTTTCAATTTCAGCAATCCGATTGCAACGCGCAGGCGATCCAAAATGCCGAGTTGCGGCCAGCGAAACAAGAGGCCCGACAAATGGAAGGGGGCGGGCAAGGGCCATGCCGAAACACGAATCCGTTTGCCATTCGTGGAAGCAAAATAAAGCGAATCCTGTTCGGTCCAGAACGGTTCCTGATCGGTATCTTTGAT
The DNA here is from genome assembly GCA_031424235.1 of Pirellula sp. GTDB lineage: Bacteria > Planctomycetota > Planctomycetia > Pirellulales > Pirellulaceae > JBKCUI01. The sequence goes on along the minus strand of JANPHB010000352.1, from coordinate 11,297 downwards.
CCATTGCTTCAATGTCGTGCAGCAGTTCATGCCGACGTGCTGGCAATAGTCGATCGATTTGTCCGATTCGGAATCATAAAAGGATCCGACTCTTCCTCCGATGCGATGCTTTGATTCCAACAGAGTTACTCGGCAGCCGTGGCGGGACAAGTGCATGGCCGATTGGATGCCAGCCAAGCCTGCACCGATCACTGCGACGCGAGGTCCATCCGTTGGCCACACTCGCGGCTCAGTGCGAGATTTCACAACCAACGCGCTCCTCTTGCGTTCCATCAACGCATTAAACAGTGGCGTAAACCAATGTTGACCAGCCAGCCGCAGTTTCTGCCCCTTGGACAGTCGTATTCTTTCTTGCCAAATCCGCTCGGGACTCTTCTCAATCGCAAGCAGAATCTCGCGGTAAGAATGCCACATCAGCGAGAACATGCGTTGGCCGTCTAATGCGATGCTGTCTGCGACTTGCCAACCGCTCTCATACATGGCCTTGGTTCGCTCGATTTGCAATCGAATCAACCCGCGCCAGTCACCAAGCTCATTGAGCGCAAACGTAGTCGGCTCCTTGTTCAAAGCAAGCCATTTCGCGGAATCGATCTTAAACCGAGCGAGTTCGTCTTCCGGGAGATAAATTCGATTGCGACCACTATCTTCAACGATGTCTCTTAAGATGTTGGTCATTTGAAACGCGACACCGCAGTCCAGCGCGGCTTGTACATTGGCCGAACAAGGTGTTTGGCCAATCGTTTCGGACCAGATAGATAGACATGCGATGCCTACGCTCGATGCCACGCGATGGCAGTACTGCGAAGTTTCTTTCCAACTTTTCATTCGAATAGGTTGGGCTATCTGTTTCCCGGATTCGGCCTCCGTGGGGTCGTGTACACTCGAGGTCGCGATATCCGAATCGACGCCACGAACAATGTCATGCAGCGTATTTAACGGTATCGAAAACCGAGCCACGGAATCGGACAGTGCCTGCTGAATAGGCTCAAGACTCCTCGTTGAGTCATGGCGACCTGCTTCGCCTCTGCCAAGTTCATCAAGCCATTGGTGCCAAGCAGCTGCGGACCAAGGGTTGGTGTTTGGAGCGATGACACCATCGCCATCTGTTGCATCGTCCGCAAGTCTAGCGAATGCGTAAAGTGCAGTCATGGCCTTGCGACGATCATCTCTTAAAAGAGCGAATGACCGATAAAAGCTGGAGCCACTTTGGATCGCGATTTTCTTGCAATGCCGGTAGGATTTGGAAAGCGAGAGCTTCATATGGACTTCGGACCTCGCGGGCGGGCGAGCTCGGAGACTTCAGTGGAGCGAGGTGAAATGACAGCGCGCACGAGCAAAGCTAACTTCTGTTTTTTGGAAACGGTAATTGGCTGGTCCCAGACGTTGAAATCCGCGCGAGCGATGTTGTCGAGGATGGACAAGCCACCGCGTACAAACAATTGAATGTCCCGGGCCAGCCAAAGGGGAGTGAGTTTGACCAATGGTAGTCCGCTCACCAAGGACGTTCGAGCCAATTCGACCCAAACTTTCAGCGCCAAGCAAAGATTGTCCGTTCGCTTTCCGGCAAGCACCTCCGATTCTGTGATTTGAAATCTCCCCCACAAATCTCTTGGCAAATAAACTCTCCCCATCAGCGAGTCTTGACGTAGGTCTTGGCAAAAGTTGGCGATCTGCAGTCCAGAACAGACGCGATCACTCAAGGTCAGGGCCGCCGGGTTCATTACACGAGCCAATTGCAAGAGGATCCGTCCAACCGGATTGGCACTTCCGCGGCAGTATTCAAAGATGTCAAGTTGGGAACGGTAACGTGTTACGGTTTGATCCTGAACAAATGCGTCCAGCAAGTGTTCGAAGTTATCAATCGTCAGTGAATGATTGAGGATTGTTTGCTTGAGAGCTACGAAAACGGGATGTTTGGCATTCCCGGAAAAACAGGACCGCAACTCCGATCGCCACCATTCCAACAACTGGATTGAATTTGTGGCGTTTCCTATTTCGTCGGCCAAGTCATCGGACCAGCGGCAATATGAATAAACGTTGTAAAAATCTTGGCGAATTGCGGTTGGAACGAGAAGGCTGGCGATGGAAAAATTCTCGTAATGTCGTTTGGCTAACGATTTGCAGTATTTTTGAGCCAGCTCGAGCGCCATCGGTTCGAAAGGCACGTTTGGCCCGAACCTTTGCAAGTCCTCGACAACGATTTTCTTGCCGGTTCGCTCAGGCTGTTCTGACATGGTTGAGGCTTCGCTTGGGGGTGACATGTCGCTATGATAACGTGAAATTCCATTCGCCTTTACTGACATTTGTGCCCTATGAAAATAATTCTCGCTGCCCCACGCGGTTTTTGTGCCGGCGTCAATATGGCCGTCCAAAGTCTCGATTTAGCGTTAACACACTTTGGTTCGCCCATTTATGTTTATCACGAAATCGTTCACAACCAGCATGTCGTCCAAACCTTTCAGGGCAAAGGAGCGGTTTTTGTCAATTTCCTTGAGGAAATCCCAAACGGCTCTACCGTTCTCTTTTCGGCACATGGAGTTTCTCCGGAGATTCGACGGGTAGCTAAGGAACGCGAACTGACCGCAATCGATGCGACTTGTCCACTCGTTACCAAAGTCCACTTGGAGGCGATTAAGTTTGCCAAAGAGCACTACACGATTGTTCTGATTGGGCATGAGGGGCATGATGAAGTCATCGGAACGATGGGGGAGGCGCCTGAAGCGATTGTCTTGGTCGAAAACACCGAAGATGTAGATGCGCTTGAGTTTTCTGAGGAAACCAAGTTGGCATTTTTGACGCAAACGACCTTGAGCGTGGATGATGCCAACCGGATCATTTCGAGACTCAAACAACGCTTTCCCTGGATCATCGGCCCCCCGAAAGAAGACATCTGTTACGCAACTCAGAACCGACAGGAAGCCGTAAAGCTACTTTGTCAAAAGGCTGACGCTGTCATTGTCTTGGGCAGCCAGAACAGCAGTAATTCGCAGCGACTGAGGGAGTTAGCGGAGGAATTCGGTCGTCCTGCGTATCTGGTGGATGGTCCCCATGACTTAAAGGAAGAGAACTTTCGCGGCTTGGAAACGGTCCTCATTACGGCGGGAGCGAGCGCGCCTGAATTGGTTGTCCAAAACACCATTCAGTGGCTTAAGGACCGATTCGATGCGTGTGTGGATGAGCAAGTTGTTCGTGAGGAGCAAGTTTACTTCCCGCTGCCCAGAGTACTGCGTGGGCTAGCAGCAACGAAGTGAAAGTGAGTCTGCTTTTGGAAACCCGACGCGTAAGCGAGGATTTTGATTTTACATTTTCGCTCAGACTGCGGGTTACCAAAACAATTCTTCGCTTAAGCTTTTTGAAGTTGCGCGTTTTCTGTGCTTCCGGGCCAACGGCCCAGCAATTTACATAGCCCAGCCCAACGGGCTGGGTATTCGTTCCAATTGCTCTTAAGGGCCAAAGGTCCGACAGTTTGTTGACAAACGTCTCTAGCCGAAGCAAACTGCCGGGCCGTTGGCCCTATCAACTCCTGTGCTTGATTTGACCCAGCCCTTCAGGCTGGGCTATGTAAACGACCGGGGCTTTGCCCCTAAATCAAATAGTGCAACGTCAATACTCACGCATCGAGTTACCAAACCAATCCCGCTCATGCTGCGGTTGTGAATAATCAGCGCTAGCGCCGACGACTCACCCTCCGCCGCCCGCGGCTCAATTTCCGCTTTTTATTTCATCAGCTTTCCCCATGACTCTTTTTCGGCCAGACTCGCTGGGCCAATCCTCGCAATACAACATAAAACGTCGGGGTCAAAAACAATCCAAAAATAGTTACGCCCAGCATGCCCGCAAAGACGGCCGTCCCTAAGACCTGCCGAATCTCAGAACCCGGTCCTACCGCCCTCGCCATCGGTAACACACCTAGAATAAAGGCAAAGGATGTCATTAGGATAGGGCGAAGCCGCAGTCGACAAGCTTCCACTGCTGCATCGAATGGGCTCTTTCCTTCCTCCTCCAGTTGCTTGGAAAACTCGACGATCAGCACCGCATTTTTTGCAGCCAGCCCAATCAAGACGATGAACCCAATCTGCGAAATCAAATTATTATCCATTCCTCGCAGGACAACTCCGCCTAAGGCAAAGGGTAGGCAAACAGGTGCAATGAGGATAATGGCAAGCGGCAAAATCCAACTTTCGTATTCCGCTGAGTGAACGAGAAACACAAAAAGAATACACAATGGGAAAATGAAGATCGCTGTGTTGCCTGCGAGCTGTTCTTGATAGGCGATGTCTGTCCAGTCGATAGTCATGCCAGGTGGCAGATGCTCTGCCGCAAGACGCTCGACCGCTGCGATGGCTTGACTCGAACTCCGGCCGATTGCTGTATCCCCCTGAACTTCAGCGGATGGATACATGTTGTATCGAACGACTCGGTCTGGACCGCTCCGCCACTCAACGTCGACCACTGCCCCCAGAGGAACCATCATGCCGTTCTTATTGCGAGCTTTGAGCTGAGCGATATCTTCCGCGGTGCGTCGGAATTCTCCCTCCGATTGCACGCGAACTTGAAACGTGCGTCCGAACAAATTCAGATCGTTGACGTATGCTGAACCGAGGTTGATTTGGAGCGATTCAAAGATATTTGCGATGGGCAGATTCAACATGCTCGCTTTGACGCGATCGACATTGGCGTACAATTGAGGAGTTGTTGCTCGGTAGGTTGTAAAAACTTTTGCGAGGTCCGGATCTTTCCCGCACTCTGCGATGAGTTTGTCTGTCGCATTCTGCAACTCTTGATAGCCGTACGCAGCGCGATCTTGGACGAGGAATTTAAAGCCACCTGCAGTACCGAGGCCTCGAACTGGTGGAGGCGCAATAACAAAGATCATCGCGTCTGGCACCGAATCGAGAGAGGCCTGAAGATCGCGTTGGATCTGGTTTGCGGTCGGTCCATGTGCAACCCGTTCGTGAAACGGCTTCGGGATGATGAAGATCGATCCGTAATTGGGGCTGTTGCTGCGGGTCGTGCCGGAATAGCCGGAATAGGATATCGCGTGCGAAACGCCGGGATGCTTGCGAATGATCTCTACGGCATTGCTAACCACCGCGGCCGTCCGTTCCACCGAAGCACCGTCAGGGAGTTGGACCATCGTAATCAAATAGCCCATGTCCTGCTTGGGAATAAAACCAGTCGGTATTCTTATGAAGCCAATCGCTGCCAGCACGATCAGTCCAACATAAATGCCCAAAGGAAGAATCGTGCGACGCAAGGTCCAGCGGACTGCTCGCCCATATGTGTTCGCTGTATAGTCAAAACTTCGATTGAAAATCCGAAAGAACCAACCTAACATAAAATCCCAGAGCTTTGTAAACCAGTCCTTTTTTGCGCCATGTGGCTGGAGAAGCAGTGCACACAAGGCCGGTGCCAAGGTGAGTGAATTGAAGGCCGAAATGAGAGTCGAAACGGCAATAGTCAGGGCGAACTGTCGATAAAATTGCCCAGTTAGTCCCGATAGAAATGCTGTTGGAATGAACACAGCGGATAGTCCAACGGCGATCGCGATGACCGCCGGCGTGACTTCATCCATTGCCTTGTAGCTTGCGTCGCGAGGTGATAGCCCCAACGCGATATGGCGTTCCACGTTTTCGACAACCACAATCGCATCATCGACAACGATCCCAATGGCCAGAACCAGCCCAAACAACGATAGGATGTTCAATGAAAAGCCGAAGGCATACATCGCAGCAAAGGTCCCGACAAGCGAAACGGGGATGGCGAGCAACGGGATCAAACTAGCACGCCAGTTTTGCAAGAAGACCAGCACGACCAAAACGACGAGCGCAATGGCTTCATAAAGCGTATGAATCACAGACGCGATCGATTCCCGCACGAAAACCGTCGGATTGTAAATGATCCGATACTCGATGCCGCTTGGGAAATCTTTCGATAGTGTCGCAATCGACTTCTCAACGAGTTCTGCGGTTGCGAGTGCGTTCGAACCGGGCCGCTGAGCAACGATGATGGAAACGGCTGGGCTGTTATCTAGATTGCTATCGGCGGCGTAATCGCGTGCCGCCAGTTCGATGCGCGATACGTCTTTGACTCGTACGACGCGACCATTTTCCCCGGTCCGAATGATGATGTCTTCGAACTGAGAGGGTTCAGTGAGACGCCCCAGAGTGTTGACGGTGAGCTGAAAAGCGTTTCCATCCGGAACCGGACGTTGACCTATGACACCGGATGCGACCTGAATGTTCTGTTCGCGGAGACTGTTTACGACATCACCTGCCGTCATCGATAGAAATGCTAACCGCTCGGGGTCGAGCCAAATTCGCATGCTGTATTCGCGAAGTCCGATAATGCTGATATCGCCAACACCTTCGATTCGGGACAGCGTGTCTCTCAATTGAATGAAGCCGTAATTGCCTACGTAAAGTTGATTGTATTTGCCTTCCGGTGAAGTGAGGTGAATTACCAGCAGAAGGTCGGGAGAGGATTTGATGGTCGTAACACCTAGGCGACGAACATCTTCCGGTAATCGGGGCACTGCGATGGCAACGCGATTTTGCACAAGCACCTGAGCCTTGTTCAAATCGGTCCCTAGCCGAAACGTAATCGTCAGTGTCATGGCTCCATCGGTCGTGCATTGAGATGACATGTAGAGCATGTCCTCGACCCCATTTACCTCCTGTTCAATAGGAGTCGCTACCGAGTCCGCGATGACTTGCGGTGAAGCGCCGGGATAACTCGCGCGAACAATGATTGTTGGAGGAACAACATCGGGATACTGCGATACGGGCAACGAAACGTATGCAATCGATCCCAGGATGATAATGGCAATCGACAAAACCGAAGCAAAAATTGGCCTGTCGATAAAGAAATGTGCGATCCTCAAGGTTTAGTCTCAATCGCTGGTGCTTGACTGTTGGTGGCCCCGTCAGAAACAGTGGGGATCGCAACGTTCCCCGCGGTTGTACGCTTTGGCGTCAGCCAGTTCTCCTGTGATACCGGTTCGTATTCGTCGGGAAGTAGCTCCTTACCAGGGTTTACCGCTTCGACCGTCACAGCAACTTCGTTGCCTGGTCTTGCTCGCTGTTGACCACGAAGGATAACTCGCTCTGTTCCATCAAGCCCTGAGCGAATGATTCTCAAACCATGAGATATTGGGCCGAGCGTAACGACTTTTCGTACAACCTTGTTGCTTTCATTGACCGTCAAAATGAACTTATCGGCTTGATCGGTTCCAATGGCTTTGTCGGGAATGAGGATCGCATCGTAGCGTGGGCTACCAGGCAAACGCACTCGAGCAAAGAGGCCTGGAGTCAAGTCTAGATTTTTGTTTGGCAGAATCGCTCTTCCGCGAATGGTCCCTGTCTCTTCGTCCAGTCTATTCTCAACAAAGTCCATATGCCCTTGATGCGGAAAGCCCACTTGTTCGTTGGCAAGCGCGACAAACACCGGATTGCGAACTTCGCGACTGCTAGGTCGTTTTCCTTCCCTAGCTAATTGAACGTACTTTAAGAAAGTTCTTTCGTCCGCATCGAAGTAGCAGTGAATCGGATCAAGTGAAACAATGGTGGTCAACAAGGTAGAATCATTGGTGCCGCCGCTAACGAGATTGCCTTCCGTAACCCTTCGATTGCTAATACGACCGTCGATCGGCGAGCGAACCTCGGTGTATTGAAGATTGAGTTTCGCGAGATCGCGATTCGCCTGAGCAATGTTCATAGCAGCCTCAGCAGCCACAATCGTCGCTTCCGCCGAGTCGACGCGACTGCCTGCCACCAGCAATTCCGCTTCGGCTTGCTCGTACTCCGCTTCGCTGATTTCAAAGTCTTGAATCGCAGTTGCATTCTTTTTTCGAAGCTCTTCGTTGCGATCAAGCTGCTTCTTGGTGAGGTCGCGACGGATTTTTGCTCGTTCCCTTTCCGCCATCGATTGCGCCACTGCCGCTTTCGCTTGGATGAGCAATGCATTTGCTGCATCCATGTTTGCTTCGTTTCGAGTCACTTCCGCGAGAAACGGGCGTTGATCGATCACTGCGATGATATCGCCAGCTTTGACCAGTTGCCCCTCTTCGAAACTTGTCGAAGCTAGGTAACCACTGACTCTCGCTCGAACTTGGACCGATTCGATGGGAGCCAGTCTCCCAACAAACTCATCCCACTCGACGATAGGGAGAACAACAGGCTTTGCGACGACGACTGCCGTTAAAGGTTTTGAACCGGTTTCTTCCTTCGTTTGGGAGCAGCCGGCAAGTGCCCAGCACGCAACAGCGATTGAGCGTAGAATGATTGATCTTCGCGATTTGGTTTCAAACACCGTAAGAAGAAGTTTCTGCACATGAAGGCAAGCTAACCGTATTGTCCACGATGGATTCGTACCGGTTTGACCGAATGATCTTTTCCAATCTAGGCAGAAGTCTAGCTCTAGGCAATCTTTCGCTCAATTCTTAACCGTTTCAGATCGAGAGTGCGGCACGTTAATTGCTTTACTGCGACAACCATACTACTTCATGCGAGCAGTCAGTCACGATGGTTGGAAATCAACCAGCATGGTCGCGCATCGTCCATGCCGTGCGTTTCGTCCTTTTCCAGCTTCACTTTCCTTGCCTATGCCACACCTCGACAAAATCAAAACTCGCGAGCCAAATCGTGTGCATCGGAATCCCAGAAAGCTTGATTTCGGGCTGGAAAATCTATCGCCGCATGTTTGAATTCACCCCCAATCTCGATCCGTTAAAAAGTGATGATCCGAAGCGAGAGCGGGCGCCGACGACTACCCGCTATCAAGCTCTTCGCGATCGGATCGCTTTGGCGTCGGTGATGTTGCTACTGGTTGTCAATGGTATTGCTGGCTCTCAATACACCCAACGCTTGCGATCCCATACCAATTTGGTAGAAGAATCGCATAGCGTTCTCGGATCGCTTGATTACTTAGAATGCCAAATTCAAGCGGCCGAATCTGGACAACGCGGTTTTTTGATTACGGGGGAAGAGGAATATCTTGAGACCTATGAACGAGTATCGTCAAATGTAGAGGCTCTCGTGAAGGATCTCGGGCACTTGGTTCCAGCAAACTCTTCTGCAAAGGAACAGGTCGCACTGCTCGATGCGTTGATTCAACAGAAAATGGCGGAATTAGCCTCAACGATTTCAGCGCGACGCGTTTCCGGGTTCGATGCAGCCAAAGAGATTGTGCTAAATCACTCTGGCAAGAGCACGATGGATGCTATTCGCTCATCGCTCAAGTCACTGCGGACGATGGAAAGAAGCTCCATGGGGCAACGCGAGATGGCGGCCGCGTCAACTTATGTCACGTCGCTAGTCGTCGGAATTGTCTCGACTTTGGCTGGACTCGTTTTAGTGATAAGCATTCTTTATCTGCTCCAACACAATCGTCGAAGAGCGGAAAAGGCTGCGGAGACGATTCGAGTAGAGCATGCAAGACTGCAAGCTAGCTTGGATCGAATTCAAAGATTGGAGACCGACAATTTCAAATTGGACCAATCCATACGTACCTACGTCGAGCAAGTAGAGGACTACGCGATCTTTGCAATGAATGCGCAGTGCCAAGCGACAACCTGGAACCATGGCGTACGTCAAGTACTCGGATTTGAGGAGAATGAATTCTTGGGTCAAGATATCCGCCGACTGATCTTCGTTCCTGAGGCGATCGAGCTTGGGATTCCTGAAGCGGAATTTGATTCTGCAGCCAAGCTGGGGAGTGCGAGCGATGATCGTTGGATGATGCGAAAGGATGGAAAGAGATTCTGGGCCTCGGGGATTACGAGTGCTGTCAGGGACGATCAAGGGAACGTCGTAGGCTATAGCAAAGTCATGCGTGACTTAACCGAAAAGAAGCGCGACGAAGATGAGTTAGCGGAGCTTGCGTCGAAATATTCCGAGTCCAATCGACGCATGAGTGAGTTCATGGCGACGCTAGCACACGAACTGCGCAACCCACTTGCGCCGATAAGGAACGCATTAGACTTGATGGGGATGTCGAAGCTCGGTGCCGACGAGGAGGAATTGCGAGTTTTGATGGACCGCCAAGTTTCGCAACTGATACGCCTGATAGATGATCTTCTGGATATCTCTCGAATTGGCCGGGGGAAGATCGTATTGCATCGCAAAGTTGTGGACCTCAAGTCGGTTGTTGAATCCGCGATAGAAGCTTCTGGTGCCCACATTCATGAAAAGGGACAGGAACTCAAGCTTGAATTCTGTCAGGAGGACGTGTGGGTAAACGTTGACCCGGCGCGGATCACTCAGGTCGCTTCGAATCTTCTCAACAATGCATCGCGGTATAGCGATGCTGGTTGCGTCATCAAACTCTCCCTCAGTAGAAACCAGACGGAAGGGGATGAGGGGACTGCAAGAATGACCATCGAAGACAACGGAATAGGTATTTCCCGTGATCGACTGAGCGAGATCTTTCAAATGTTCGCACAGGTAGACGATTCTCTTGGGCGGGGCCAAGCGGGGTTGGGAATCGGATTGACGCTGGTTAAGACCCTCGTTGAACTGCACCGTGGAACGGTCGTCGCCCGCAGCGACGGAGTTGGAAAGGGGAGCGAATTCACGGTTGATATTCCCTTAGCAAATCCTGCTACCGAAGCATCGCCTGATGAACCTGTAAAGGAATGGCCAATTTGCGATCGAACGTTCCAGGTGCTAGTGGTCGAAGACATGAGGGCATTACGCACCATTTTGGCACGGCTTCTTGAGAAATTGGGCCATCGGGTACAAGTCGCCGAAGACGGTTTATCAGCGTTGGAATCGATGACGCAGGTAATCCCCGATGTAATCTTTTCCGACATCTCAATGCCGGGAATGACCGGTTATGACCTAGCCAAGAAAATACGCAGTCTACCGAATATTTCGGATACGTATTTGGTTGCGATGTCGGGTTACGGGCAATTGTCTGATCGAAGATTATCGAAAGAGTCCGGGTTCAACGAGCACATGGTCAAGCCAGTCGACATCTCCAAATTGAAAGACTTTTTTGAAAGACTTTCCCGCAATCCGAACGGTGTGAAATGACAAATGAATTCGCGTTTGCTCTTGGTAACCCGACGCGTAAGCGAGGAATCGGATTGTTGTCCTCGCTCACGCTTCGGGTTACCAAAACAATTCCTCGGTTTCGCATCGGGGTGAGCACCACGCGACAACGAATCCTGTAAAGCCGTCATTCCATCGGTGCGTATGATGAAAAGGGTAACCTTTCCATCGCACGAGGAGACTGGCAATGATAGCAAAAATCGTAGGGCAGTTCGCAAAACAAGCGCCCGCAGCGTTGATGTTTCG
>JANPHB010000351.1:0-10394 GCA_031424235.1 Pirellula sp. | reverse complement strand
ACCACACACAGCGTTCCGTTTTGTTGGGGGCGGCGTCCCCCCGACCGCACTCCTTTTGTTTCTACTTCCCCCCCCATTGTCCCATACCCCTCCCCGCTCCCCCCCCCCGCCCCCGGCCCCCCCCCACGAATCCGGAGACATGCGATCGGGCGAAGTGAATCTAGAACTCCAAAGCTGCGGACGGTGGGGTCAAGCCCCAGCCGTCCTGAAATGCTTCACAGCGTTGCCCTTCAGGGCTCGACTCTCGATTGGTCTTCGCACCGTGGCTTGTCAGCCACGGCTAGGGGTATGTCGGCCTTTCAGGCCTAATTTGTGCAACTTCAAATCTTTCGCGTCGTGCTAGTGAAATTAATGGTGGAATCACTAGCTTGCGCGTCGTGCTAGATAGATTGGAATTCGCCGCTCACCTAAGTTGCTAGTGACGCGCGATACTGGGCTGGTGTCATTCCAACCATAACCTTGAAGTCGCGTATGAAGTGAGACTGGTCGGAGTAGCCTAACTCCAGTGCCAGCATGGCAAAATCTACCTGCGCCGCGGTTTCTCGCATTCGTTCAGCGGCCTCTATCAATCGAAAGCGTTGAATCACCCACTTGGGACTGACGCCCACATACCCAAGGAACAGCCTTTGCAACTTGCGCAATCCGATTCCAAATTCCTCCGAAATCATCTCGACACGCGTTATAGCCCGATCTGATGAAATCACTTGCACGATTTGATTCGCCAAGTTCACTTCTTCGGTTGCTTTCGGTCTAAGTCGAGTAAGAAAGGTATCAATGCGATCGAAGGCGGCCTCAGCTGAATTCAATTCGGCGATTTCCGTTTCCAATTCGTCGATTGCCGAGTTAAATACGGTTGCAGGGTGGATTATCGTGTTCGTCAAAATACGAACATCATTCTGATAAAATGGGCGAAACCCGCCGGGACGAAACTTCACGCCGTAAACACGGCCCGACCCTTCGATCCAACGCGAGAATCGCTTCAAGTGAATACCATGTAACTGGGAATTGCCGGGCTCGAAAACCATGTGAACCGACGGATGAGGGACGGTTTCACGAAGAACTCTCGGTTGTTGTTCCCAAGTCACTGACCAATAGTGCTCGATGAACGGAGTGAGAGGGTTGCTGGGCTCGAATCGCTCCAGACCCATCATCGGTTCATTGACGGAGACGTGCAAAATACCTTTGGGCGGAATCGTTTTCCGAGTCAACATGTCGTGTTTCTTCAATACCTGATTCAGGGAAGTCCTTTAAGATGCCATCCGAGGTTGCTTGTACCTGAGTCGCGGGCCATAGACGTGACAACGGTATCTAACAGGGAAACCGAAACGCGGATTGCTCCTGCGGCGCAGTATTTCGAACTAAACAATCCACTATAACAAAAGGACCAAATCTAAACATGTTCAAAATGCGTGCACCTATGCTAGCCGTTATACTCTTCGCCGCGCTTGCGACCCAAGTGCATGTTACTCACCGTGGCAATCATTTGAATGCCGATGAACCAACACTTCCACAAACTTCAACTAAGAAAAAGTACATGAAGAAGATTACTGGTGAATTTGATGTCAAAATAATTCCTGCCGATACGGGCGATTCGCAAATAGGAATGATGCTCTTGGACAAGACGTATCACGGCGAACTAAACGGGACCGGCAAAGGTCGAATGCTGACTGGCATGACTGCCGTCAAGGATTCCGCTGGCTACGTTGCCATCGAGCGCATTGAAGGGGAATTAAGCGGAAAACGCGGCAGCTTTCTCATTCAGCATTCCGGGACGATGGCCAAGGGAAAGCAATCGCTGCTAATCGGTGTCATTCCTGATTCTGGCACCGGTGACCTTTTGGGACTCGAGGGGGAAATGCAAATTCGAATCGAAGAACGAAAACACTTTTATGACTTCCAATATTCGTTGCCGGAAGGGAAGTAATTTTGAAATGGCCAGCAAGAACTCGACTCTTTCCAATCGGACGTGACGATTCACGCTTTCGTTGCGGAGCGACGAGCGACATTGTCGCCCTTCGCTGCGCGGAGGAAACGTATGGGTGTTCATTGAAAACCAAGGCTAAGGCCGTGCCTCGAGTCTAGTACGCGTCTCGTTTTAGAACAACAAAAAACGTTTTGAACAGGATTTTGATGTCCATCCAGATCGACCAATCGCGAATGTATCTGTGATCCAATGAGATGCGTGCTTCCATTTTTTCAACCGTGTCTGTTTCTCCTCGGCTACCGTCGACTTGCGCCAGTCCAGTAATGCCGGGTTTGACTTTGTGACGCATCATGTATCCTCGTATCAGTTTCCTAAAGTGTTCGTTGTGCGCGTTCGCATGCGGGCGAGGACCTACCAACGACATGGAGCCCATGATCACGTTGAACAATTGTGGCAATTCGTCCATCGAGGTCTTTCGGAGAATTGCGCCGACTGGCGTTATTCGAGGATCGTTCTTGGTCGCTTGCTTTACGACAGGACCATTGTCACACGTATGCATCGACCGAAACTTCCAGACCAAGATCTCTTTCCCGTCCAGTCCGTATCGCTTTTGTCGAAAGAAGACCGGCCCCGGCGAAGTGATCTTAACGAGTAGACCACATGCCAAGAGTATGGGCGAAACCATGACTACTCCAACCAAGCTTATGGATAAATCCAAAGCTCGTTTTATCCAACCATCAACCCCATACATCGGTGTTTCGAAAACGCTAACCACGGGCAGTCCCCCGACGTGGGTCCAACGTGAATGAAGCAATTCGAACACGAAAAAATCGGGGACGATGTACGCCGACGCGGTGGTGTTGGCTAAGCGATCCAGTACCGATTGAATCCGCTTCTCCGCTCGCATCGGAAGTGTAATGAGTACTGTGTCGATCTCGCCAGCCTCAACCATCTCAAGCAGTTTGTTGCTGTCTCCAATAAACGGAGGCATGTTCTCTGTGGGGTCGGCCCGTCGTCCGTCGCCTCGATCATCGAAGAAACCGACAATTTTCAGTCCACTATCGGATGATTCTTGTGCGTTACGAGCTACTTCGAGCCCAAGTCGATTCGAGCCTACAATCGCGGTCTTGCTGACCCCATACCCGCGACGGCCGAGAAGTTCCAGGATGCTTCGCAGGCACATGTGCGTTGTCAGCACGAAAAGTCCGCCAACAAAGAACCAGGCAATGAGCGACGATCGCGCAAAGGTATCGATACTTCTTGTAAATAATCCGATGAGCATGAGCAGTACGAATGTCACGGTCCAGGCGGCAGCTGCCAAGCCGACTTCATTGTCTGCCGATCGCCCGCGGCCCGGCTTATAAATTCCAAACAACTCGCCTACGAAAAATAGCGACATGCACGCGACTAAACTCGATATGGTGGTCGCTTGGTTCAGGGGCTGCTGGGTGAGCCACTGCACGAGCGGCAGCGACATGCAGAGCATGATGGAGTCGACGGCATGCAGTAGAGTCGGCAGAAACGAGCGTGTGGTCCGAATGTTGGTCGTGGACATGTCTTTTGGGCTTCAACGGGGGTATGGCATGAAAAATTAGCTCAATCGATCCAATCGCTACGTTTGGAAGCGTCTGATCCGATCGACGAAGAACGGTAAGTCACCCGGCAAGCGTTTCCAGGAAATCACTCTGAAAAGCCCTGAAGCATGTGCAGCGGCTCCCCAATAACCGCTACGTCCCCAAAAAACCTAATTCCGTGACGACAATCGAGCTTTGCGAGCTAAACGCCCGATATCGAATAAACGTATTTTAATTGAGTACTGTCGAGGACGGTTTGTCCCTCCTCATCCTTCGTCGAGTCAACGCATGCCTGAATCACTCAGCATAATTTTCCCGGTTCGTGATCGCCAATCGCAAATCGAGGAGCGCGTGGAGAAGCTGCTCGAATTGCTTTGCGAGCTGTGTAGCGACGTTCAATTGATTGTCGTCGATGATCAATCGGAGGATGCAACTCCAGAAGTACTCGATGAGATGCGAAGGAGATACCCCCAGGTTAATGTGGTTCGCAACATGACTTCGGTAGGGCCGGCACAAGCGGTCGAATCGGTACTCTGTTTGGCTCGCGGCGATTTCATTTTTCTGCATCAGTCCTACGAAGCTATTGATTTCGAGGAAATTCTGCAACTGTGGCAACTGAGAAAAGATGAGCAATTGGTGATTGCACGGGCTGCCACTCGTGTCCGAAGAATCGACCAGCAATTGTTGCAACGCTTGCACGATTGGGGCCGAAAGCTTGAGGAACACTGGCCTGTTCCAAGAGCCGTTGTGAACGGTCTTCAGATGATGCGCAAGGATGGGGTCAAGTCCCTGTCGAAGATTAAGGATACGTCCGAGGATCTCGAGGTGACTCACCAATCCCATCGACGCATCACAGCACCCAAGTACATTCAGTCTGCACCCGCCAACGCTCACTCCAAGGCAGAGATGCGCTAGCGAGCCACTAAAAATACAGCGAGCGAACCGTTGGCTCGGGCGATATCATATACGCGAATCGCTTCGCCGGCCGGAACATTGTCCTCTGGATCAATGACAATCGGCACATTGGGTTGGACTCGGATAAGCTGACTCATTCTATTGGTCAGTTCCTCTGAAGAAGCGACAGTGTCACCGTTTAACGTGTACTCTACTGCTTGAGCGGCCGCTTCCTTTGGAATACGAATGCGAATCACAACATCACTTAGATCGCTTAGGTTTTTTTGAAGCTCTTCCTCGGTCGCATTTCCCTGTTTTTGCGCATCCGGTGCCGCAGCCGTTGCGCTTGGCAATGCTTTTTCGAGCTTTTGAAACGACGACGTTGATAGAAAGAAAACCAGAAGCAAGAATACGACATCGATCATCGGGGTCATCATGCTGTCGACCGACGCACTCTTGGAAGGATCGGAATAGGCGGTTCTCATCAGCCTTTCTCCTCATACACCGCAAACACCACATCCGAATTTCCTGTTTGCGAACACACTTTGAGTAGTGATGCAATGTACTTGTATGGAGTCGCGCGGTCCGTTCGAATTCGAATTCGCAACGCTTCTTGCTCAGTACGCATGCGACTTAAGATTGCTCGTGCAACTTGTTCCAGAGGCATTGCGACGTTGGAAACTTGGTATTCTCCTGAAGGTAAGACCTGCACGGTTACCGTTGGTCGATCCACCGCATCAAGCAAGCCTGCATCTGCGATTGGCAAATCGAGCTTTAGGAAGTTCTCCTGCTTGGCCAAGTGGCTACTTACCAAGAAGAAAATGATGAGTAAGAATGTCACGTCAATCATGGGTGTCATGTTGATTGTGACACCTTTCGATCCACGGTAATTTGGGATTCTCACAGAAGCTAGCGCTTGGTTCAGGTTCGAATGACTTTTCGCATTTGCCAAGTCCCAATCAGGATTAGCGTGATGTTACTCAGCCATAGAGTAGCTGCCGGCCAAGTTCCATCCTTTGAAAATTCTAATGTCAATCCAAAGATTGGATAGTAGATCAACAAAATCGGAACAAAACAAACGCCAAATGTCCACCAATAGTCAGCACTTCGAATCAATACCGCCATTGGAACTCCTATCCAAACAAACGCGAGACAGCTGAACCCTTGCGACCAACGCCGCATTGGCTCTGTCTTGAGACGTGCCAACCTGTTTTCGGTATTAGCCATTTCATCGGCAATCTTCCTGGCCGTGTCATCGTTCAAGCTGACATAACGGCCTGACGCCAAGGCGATCGCTTGGCGGGTCGCAAGTTTCTCGCGACGACGGTCATTGAAGCCATTTTGACGAGCAAGCTCGGCTGGAATCTGACCTATCGAAATCTGAGTCGGGCGAACAGTACTCGTCCCGTTTTTATTGGCCAGGTTCAGAGGAATCTCAAAGGGCTCAGAGCTAGGTGTTCGAATTTCCTTTTGGCCGCTGCTATCCACAAGAATTATGAGCGAATCGACCAACTCGATGATCATCTTGTCCTTTTCAGGGTCGATCGAAATTTTAGCCCGCTCAGCGATAATCGTCGTCAACTGGTTTTCGCTCTGCATCCAAATGTTGGGTTTGATGAGCCATCGGTCCTTGACCTCCTGAACATGGATTGCAAACCCTTTCTCGGAATTGTATGCCTTTTTTGAACTAAGTCCTCTGTAAATGATCTCTTCGAGGGATCGCAGAATAACAAGTTCAATGGTGGGTTTGGCCCATGAGCCTGCCATATCGTTGATCCAAACCGACGGGACGCTCAGCAAGAAGCCAAGAACTACCGCTGGCCGAAAAACGCACATGGGCGATATTCCGCCGCTTTTCAATGCAACAATCTCGTTGTCCGCAGAAATCCGTCCATAGACGCAACAAACGGAAAACAAAATCGTGGGTGGGACGGAATACTGAAGTCCCATAAGAAAGAGGTACGGCATCAATTTGGCCACCGAAAGGTAACTCAAATCGGACGCGATAAGCTGTTGGCCAACAAAAACTAACGAAATCAAAGAGGTCATCGCGGTAAGCGACAAACCGAATAGCTTAAGAACGTCCCAAAGGATATAGCGTGTGAATTTCGAGGGAAACATGGTCGGTCACTATATCTATTTCGCCTACCCGGGGTCGATGCCAGTTTGGCAGAGGGGCCAAGTTGGGTAGGCGTTCATGACGGCTTAGCGTGCGTGACGAGTTGGTCGCGAGCCAAAGTGGCTATATGTGGTTCGGTAGATGCACGAAAAATGAGCCGGCGTGACACGATTTGTCCCCTCTGGCACACTTTGATGTCGGGAGTTTTGTGTTGCAGGCAATTGTGTTTTTGTAGCGGCAGGGCGCGAGCCCTCCGGTTTTGCGGCATTTCACCAGACGCCTTACGGCTTTTTGATTTAGTCGTTTAACAGTCAGCCCTAGGCGTACTGCCAAAAGAACGCGGTACGCCTACGGCTGACCGTAAACGAAGTCACTCACCGGACGGCTCGCGCCGTTCCGCTCACAAAGCGATTGCCGTTTGGCGTTAGCCAAAAATCGTTAGTTTCAGCCTCTCGTTCCCGATTGGCACGAGTTTCGCTCAATAGAAACGTCTTCGAAGTTTGGCTTTCGGATATGCAGGCCGTTTGCCAAGGATCATCTCCCCGTAACAGAATCGAGATCGCAATATGCTTGACTTGAATGCCATCAAGACTTCCTTGGAAGCAAAATTGAATAACTTGAAGGATCGCGCAACCGAAATCGAAGACACCCTTAGCGCTCCGAAAAACGCGGATTCGGAAGAGCGGGCTGTTGAGCTAGAAGGGGAACAAACTGCCACCGCAATCGGCGAAATTACAAACGAAGAGATTCGTGATATCAAATTTGCCCTTCAGAGAATTGAATCCGGCGAATATATGACGTGTGAATCATGTGGAAAGCATATTCCGGTTGAGCGATTGCGCGCGCTCCCATGGACCAGCCGATGCACAGCTTGCGCATAAGGACTTAGCCGACAAAAGTAGCAGGCACGCTCCGTCGTGCCGTCCGCCAGCCTCACATCGATAGCGGAACGGCGCAAGCCGTCCGGTGAGTGACTTCGTTTAACGGTCAGCCGTAGTAGTCGTACCGCGTTCTTAAGGCAGTACGCCTACGGCTGACTGTTAAACGACTAAATCAACAAGTCGTAAGCCGTCAGATGAAGTGCCGCGAAACCGGAGGGCTCGCGCCCTGCCCCCAACAAAAACAGTCGAAATTGATTGCCATTGTCCCGGTTTATTGCCGCTCATTGCCGGATGATTTAATCGGGTTTCGTTCTGCTATGATTACAAAAGCTTCTTTTCGCAAAATCATAGCTGCAAGGGGAAATTCGGTGCTTCTGAAGTCTATCCACACAATCGCGATCGTCGTTTTTTGCCTTGTACCTTGTTCGCTGCAGGCCCAGCAGGTCCCTGCTCCTTGGACTTCGGGCCAGGTCCAAGAGATCCTCAAAAAGCGAATCGAAACGAACAAGCAAGCCGTGGGTATTATCGTAGGACTCGTTAACCCGAAAGGCAGTCAAGTGGTTAGCTACGGCTCACTCCGCAAAAGCGAGCCTTCCAACAAGCCGGATCGGAATACCGTTTTCGAAATTGGATCGGTTTCGAAAGCTTTCACTTCGCTGCTTCTCGCGGACATGGTTCACCGAGGCGAAGTAGCTCTCGAAGCTCCAGCCTCGAAGTATCTACCAAAAACCGTGACTCTACCCACGCGAGGTGGTCGGGAAATCACTCTGTTGGATTTGGCAACGCACACATCGGCCCTGCCACGATTGCCAAACAACCTCATGCCCGCCGACGCTGAGAACCCGTATGCTGATTATTCGGTGCAGAATATGTACGACTTCCTATCGAAGTACACACTGACGAAGGACATCGGCTCAACGTACGAATATTCGAATTTGGGAGCAGGCCTGCTAGGTCATATTCTCGCCTTGCGGACTGGTACAGATTTCGAGACGCTTCTTGCCGCACGAATCTCTAAGCCGCTCGGGATGGGAAGTACGTCGATTGCTTTTTCGCCAGACATGCTCAAGCGTCTTGCTACCGGGCACAATGAAACACTGACCGAAGTCAAGAACTGGGATTTCCCAACACTTGCAGGTGCAGGGGCGATTCGTTCGAGCCTAAGCGACATGCTGCTTTTTCTCGAAGCCAACATGGGAAAAACAAAGTCCCCGCTCTCCGAAGCGATGGCGTTACAACAAGAAAAGCGGAGACCAGCCGGCTCGCCGGGCATGTCCATAGCTCTAGGATGGCATATCTTAACGAAGAACAATGAAGACGTAGTCTGGCACAATGGGCAAACGGGAGGATACCATTCCTTCATCGGCTTCGACAAGAAACGTGGCGTAGGAGTGGTCGTGCTGGCCAACACTGCGGCAGATATCGACGATATTGGATTCCACTTAATCGACACTCGGAATCCACTAAAATCGATTGCGCAGAAGAAAGAGCGAGTTGCTATTCCTGTCAATTCAAAGATTCTAGATGGCTACGTCGGTGACTATGTACTTGCCCCGACTTTCGTTATTTCGATCACGAAAGAAAAAGATCGACTTTTTCTTCAAGCGACAGCACAACCCAAGTTCGAGATCTTCCCTGAGTCTGAGGTGAAGTTCTTTCTGAAAGAAGTAGACGCTCAAGTTACCTTTGAGAAAGACAAGCGAGGTGCTGTCACTCAGTTGATCCTCCATCAAAATGGTGCGAACCAACCAGCTAAGAAGCGTAAATAAGCACATTGACATGTATTCTACCGGTCAATTAGCCGGTGGGCGTTAGCGGGCGTTAGCCCCGGTTTCCAAGATCGCTCGACTTTCGTCGAGAACCGCGGTTAACGCCGTTCTACTAATTTGTTCATTTGCCCCAATAACTTGTGACGATGTGCTTAGTGCATTGAGTAAAGTTCGCCTTCGTTTCGTCCCTTTGAGCCATTTATGCCGAACCAAATTGACAGTGCGCACTTAATCCGCTTAGGAACATCCGACTTGTACGTGAGTCGGATTGGGTTGGGCTGCTGGCCGATGTCCGGAATTAGTTCAATAGGGGTAACCGACGAGCAATCGGTGGCCACCATTCGTGCCGCTTTGGATCAGGGGATCAATTTCTTTGATACAGCCTACTCCTACGGGTACGACGGCCGTAGCGACCGAGTCTTAAGTCAAGCGTTAGGCCAAAAGCGTAGTCGAGCGATTATCGCACACAAGGTAGGGACGCATTGGGATGCTCAGAAACAGCGAGTGGTAGACGGTCGGCCAGAAACTCTGATCCAACATGCGCAAGAATGCTTAGAACGGTTAGGGACGGACTATGTCGATGTCATGTATTTGCATTGTCCTGACCCCAAAGTTCCGATTGAGGAATCTGCTGGAGCAATCCAAGAAATTTGCCGGCGCGGTTGGTCTCGTTACGCTGCCGTTTCGAATGTGACGCTCGAGCAAGCGACCAAGTTCGCGTCCGTGTGCCCCATCGTAGCAATCCAACCCTACTTCAACATGTTTCAACAGGAAGCCGTGGAGGAGTTGAAGTCCTTCGCCACACACAACAATATCGCGATGGTCTGCTACTGGGTATTGATGAAGGGACTATTGTCTGGCCATATGGCCCGCGACCATGTCTTTGATCCCGCGGACCGGCGACTTACTTACCAAATCTACCAAGGACAAGCGTGGCAAGACGCACAAGATGTTCTTGATCATCTTCGACGCATTGCGAACGAACTCGACATCACGGTCTCTCAACTCGTGGTCGCTTGGTCACTGACTCGGCCTAGCGTTAGCGTGGCACTGTTGGGAGCAAAACGCCCAGAGCAAATCACCGAATCGGCGCAAGCCATGTACATGAAACTCTCGCCAGATTGCATCCAAGAGATTACGAAAAGGCTTCAGGCATAGTTGGTGTATCGGCTTCAGCCGGCTCACTTTCTTTTTGGAATTGCTTGCAATTTCAACGGGAGGGCGAGGCTCCTG
>JANPHB010000350.1:0-20027 GCA_031424235.1 Pirellula sp. | reverse complement strand
GACAAAAGTATTGGAACTAGCGATTCCCCCCTCACCCCCCGCCCCCCTCTCCCCGAAACGGGGCGAGGGGGAGGAAAACACTCCGATTGTTGGCGTTTTCGCAGAAGAAGAGTTGCATTAGAAAATGCTCTCCGAGCTACTTAACGCTCAGCATTATGATGACTCAAAGTTCACCGCAAAGCCAGAGCCCACGAAATTAAGTAACGCCGGATTCGTCCGGAATCGGTTCCAGGCTACAATCGCATCCAAAATTGCCCACTTAAATGGATCTATGCAACCAGTGAACCAAACCGAAATCCAGCTAAGCCGTGAGGGCTTTTTTATTGGCGATCCAATTTGGAGCGAATATTTGTGAGTTCGAAATTGGCTCAAGTTTGGTGTGACGTCGGTGGGACGTTTACGGATTGTTTCGTAGTTCTTCCCTCTGGCCAACGGCTTAATACGAAAGTTTTGAGCAGCGGCGTTGTGAAAGGAACGGCGGAAAGTTGGCTCAATGAAAATACGTTTATTGACTCAACGCGTTGCAATGACCCCGAGGGATTTTGGATCGGAGCGGACGTGCGATGGCTTGATGACAAGGGGGCGGTTCTTGCTACCCATCGTTGCGCTGGATTCGTCGCGAACTCAGGAGCATTCTCCATCGAGAGAAAAGATGGTGTCGACAATGCCGATGGGGCATTTCTTAGGGAATCGCGGGTTCGTTTCGAATTGGTCTCGGGCATCGAAGCTCCCGTTTTGGCTGCAAGACTGCTTCTTGGCTGCACCCTGTCGGAACCATTGCCTCCATTGGATGTACGACTAGGAACGACGCGAGGCACCAATGCACTTCTAACGCGCAACGGCGAAGCCTGTGCCTTGGTCACGACAAAGGGCTTTGGGGATTTGGTGCCTATTGGATATCAAGAGCGACCAGAACTGTTTGCATTGGCCGTTCGCAAACGCATTCCGCTTCATCATTGCGTCGTTGAAATCGACGAACGATTATCCGCCGACGGCTCCGTCTTTCGTCCTATCGACTTGCAGGCCGCCGAACGATCCCTCCGCGAACTTTTCCAAACAGGCATCCGATCCATTGCGATTTGCCTCCTTCATTCGTACAGCAATCCAGCTCACGAGCTCGCCGTTGAACGCATTGCAGACGAGATCGGTTTCCAATGTGTTTGTGTTAGCAGCCAGGTCTCATCGAAAATCAAGGCGGTGTTTCGCGCTGAAACGTCGCTTGTGGACGCCTACTTAACACCGATCGTCCGAAGATACTTGTCTTTGGCTTCACGTCAATTCGGATCGAACCAGCAAGTAAACCCAGATGCCGATCAAGACTTGCGGATGCGAGTCATGACGAGCAGTGGAGGGCTTGTGGCTGCGGATTTGGTGCGTGGCAAAGACACTGTCCTCTCCGGGCCAGCCGGTGGTGCAGTGGCAATCGAGGCCCTGGCACACGCCATGAACGAGCCTAAATGCATCGGTCTGGACATGGGGGGAACCAGCACCGATGTCTGCCGAATCGATGGCAAGCTTCAACTCGAACACGAAACGATCAAAGCCGGAGTCCGAATGATGGTTCCGACGCTTGCGATTCATACGGTTGCGGCAGGAGGTGGCAGTGTATGCTGGTTCGACGGTGTTTCTCTCCGTGTCGGACCTCAAAGCGCAGGAGCCGATCCAGGGCCAGCATGCTATGGCCGCGGCGGTCCTCTTACGATCACCGACTTGAACTTGCTATCGAATCGGATCGATCAAGACACTTTCCCTTTTCGTTTGGACGTGCAAGCGGCAAGGCAACGGCTCAATGAGGCGCTGGCCGAGCTGAACAACAAAGCAAACTCAATTCTGACCGAATTCACCGCGGAGCGACTCATCGATGGGTTTCGGCGTATCGCCAATGAGCACATGGCAGCGGCAGTTCGCAGTATGTCCATCGCCCAGGGGGCGGACCCTCGACAACACGCGCTCGTCGGATTCGGTGGTGCTGCAGGCCAGCACATTTGTGAAT
The DNA here is from genome assembly GCA_031424235.1 of Pirellula sp. Classification (GTDB taxonomy): domain Bacteria; phylum Planctomycetota; class Planctomycetia; order Pirellulales; family Pirellulaceae; genus JBKCUI01. Next base: position 18,034 of record JANPHB010000350.1, on the reverse strand, counting down.
TGGCGGAACTACTCGATATCCATCACGTAATCGACCCACCCGAGGCCGGATTGCTGAGTGCACTTGGAATGGGCTTGGCATCGATTCAACGCACCCTTTCGAGACCAATCTATGAATTGCTAGATCGCTGCGACACTTCTAAAATCATGCTTGTGCATGCGGAATTGCAAAACTTGGCTAAGCTTGAATTTCAACGCGAAGTTGTCACATTCGATCAAGTTGAAGATTCGTATGAGCTAGAGCTGCGTTATGTTGGCAGCGAAGGCACGATTATGGTTCCGATCGCTTTTCCACTGACAGCGATTAAAAGTGGTTTTGCGGAAATGTCGAAGAATCGTTTTGCGGAAATACACTCGCAACGTTTTGGCTACGATTGTCCCGGCAAACCAATCGAATTGGTTTCGCTCAAAGGGGAATTTCGTTCGCCATCTCAAAACCGAATGCCAACGATCGTATCGGTAGATCCGCCGACGGTTTCGGCAAAGCCCGTACGCGATTTCGTCGGCTCAGTGTTCATGCGACAAGATTTGTTGTCGGGACAGTCTGTGACCGGGCCCGCTCTTATCGTTTCGAGCGGGAGCACGACGGCTGTGCCTGTCAAATGGACTGTCCATGTTCTTTCCGACAAAACACTTTCCATTCGTCGCAACCGAGAAAATCAAAAAAACGTGAGCGCTGCCATCGCGTCTAAGGGGTGGCACACAAACGAAGTCGATCCAGTAACCCGAGAAGTGATCGCTCAACGGATCGCCGCCATCGCGGACCAAATGGGGATCGTTCTCGAACAGACGGCTGTCAGTGTGAATGTCAAAGACCGACGCGACTTTAGCTGCGCCGTATTCGCCGCGAACGGCGATTTGATTGCGAACGCTCCGCATGTTCCTGTCCATTTGGGCGCGATGAGCCAAACCATTCGTTGTTTGCTCCAATTGTTTCCCGCGATGCAACCCGGCGATTGCTTTGTAACCAACGATCCTTACCAAGGTGGTTCGCATCTCCCTGACATTACCGTGGTCACTCCTGTTTTCGTCGGTGGCGCGAGCGCGAACAGTTCGACCGCGAAACGACAAGCGGATTTCTTTGTCGCTTGCCGGGCTCATCACGCTGAAATCGGCGGCGTTTCACCCGGCTCCATGGCTCCGACTTCGACGCGTCTCGGTGAAGAAGGAGTCGTCATCCCGCCAATGTATCTCGCTAAGCAGGGCGTCGATCGATCGTCGGATGTTGAGCAATTGCTTCGTAGTGGTCCCTACCCGTCGAGAGCTATCGCTGAAAATATGGCTGACCTTTCTGCCCAACAAGCCGCCAATCAACGTGGACTGCACGCCATGTCGGAATTGGCAGACATCTATGGAGTGGAAGTGTTAACGCGATATCTTGAGTTCATTCAGCAAGCTTGCGAAACGAAAACGCGTGCTTGGATTGAGACGTTGCCGGAGACGCCACGCAGTTTTAGCGATAGTATGGACGATGGCACTCGAATTTCCGTTCGAATTCAAAAAGAAGTCGATGCGTCAGGCCGAGCGACTCTCGGCATTGATTTCAATGGAACCGGCCCCGTCTCTGCAGGCAATTTGAATGCGAATCCAGCAATCGTGACAGCCGCAGTCATGTACGTCATACGCTGCGCAGTTGCGGATTCGCTACCGCTCAATTCCGGAGTGATGCGATGTGTTCAGTTGACGATCCCGCCAAGCATTCTCAATCCAGAGCAAATAGGAAATCGAGAAGATTGGCCAGCTGTTGCTGGGGGCAACGTTGAGACAAGCCAACGTATTGTCGATTGCTTGCTTGGGGCCTTGGGGTTAGCGGCAGCGAGTCAAGGCACCATGAACAACTTTCTATTTGGCGATTCTAGCTTTGGCTACTACGAGACGATCGGCGGAGGCACAGGAGCAACCTCCGACGCGTCAGGAGAGGATGCGGTTCATTCGCACATGACCAATACGCGATTGACCGATGTCGAGGTGCTTGAAAAGCGATATCCAGTTAGGCTCGTTCGATTTGAAATTCGCAAAGGAAGCGGAGGTCGCGGGCTGCACTCGGGCGGAAACGGGCTAATACGACAAATACTTGCGCTGAAACCGTTGGAAGTTTCGCTTGTGACGAGCCGACGCAATACCTTGCCATTTGGTTTGAACGGTGGTGAACCTGGCAAGTCGGGCGAGAACTGGTTAATTCGCAAAAACGGCGAGCACGTTCGTTTGAAGAGTTCCGAACAGCTCTCCATCCATGCGGGCGATTGCATTCGCATTGAAACGCCAGGTGGTGGCGGCATGGGGAAGATTTCGGCCGCATTTGACCGAGACAGCGGGGCCGCGACGAACAAAGTGGCGTCCAACCAAACGACAGCACAAGCAGTACGTAAAGCCCTAGAGCAGGCCGCGATAGAGGGTGCTTGGCAAACCTATGAAGGACCAAATCTACGACTTCTTCGATCTATTATGTCCAAGGCGGTGAATCGGGAGCATGTCCGGCTTTGTTGTTCGGGGACTTTTGGGGTAGAGCTGGCTGTGCGGTCTCTTCGTTTGCCGCCGAATGCAGAAGTGATCTTGGCTGGCTACGATTTTCCGGGAAATTTCCGCGCCATTCAAGATGCTGGGGCAAGCGTTGTCTTGTGCGATGTGGCTGAGAATGACTGGGTCCCGCATGTGGCTCAGCTGGAGCAAGCACTTGGGCCAAACACAAAAGCCATTGTGGTTTCGCATTTGCACGGCAGTCTTGCCCCGATGGCTGCCGTTTGCCGATGGGCACTCGAACACGGACTTTTTGTGGTCGAAGATGCCTGCCAAGTGCATGGGGCGAGCATCGATGGTAGGCCCGCAGGAGCTTGGGGAGATCTTGGCGTTTTCAGTTTTGGCGGCAGCAAGCTGATTGCGGCGGGACGCGGTGGAGCGGTCGTCACCAACGATGCGAGGTTCGCGCAAAGGATGACCGTCTTTTGCGAACGGGGCAATGATTCGTATGCACTGTCCGAATTGCAGGCGGCCGTACTTGTGCCTCAATACGAACATTTGAATTCGGATCATTCGCGGCGACTGCTGGCGGCTGACGATTTGATCCGAGGCCTAACAAAGTACGAATGGTTATCGGCCGTGCCGTTGGCCGAGAACATGCAGTCAGCATACTACAAAGTCGGGATCCTGTTGCGTGACTCGCTTTTGCAATTAACTCCGGTGCAATCGTTTGTTCAAACCCGATCCAGCGGGGCTGCTTCGCCGATGACGTTAGCGAGAGAGTATGTTTTGCAACAACTGGAGCGTCGGCAAGTGGATTGCGGTGCGGGCTTTCATGGTTTTATGCGACGGTCGTCAAATCGTTGTCGCAAAGTGGACGTCTTGGAAAACAGTCGCTTGGCTGCCGATGCCACTATCGTCATTCATCACAGTTACCTTTTGGATCCGCAAACGGGCGAGTCCACGATCGATCGCGTTCTAGCCGCGTTCGACACCCTCAACTTGGAGATATCGCGTTGAAGATCTTGATCACGAACGATGACGGCATCGATGCCGAGGGACTGCAATGCCTCGTCGAAGTGCTTGCGAAGAACGCGGAGTGCTATGTCGTTGCACCGGACCAAGGGCGAAGCTGTTGCAGCCACGGAGTGACGACAGGCTCGTCGCTCGATGTTGTTTCGCGTGGTGGCAATCAGTGGACGGTTTCGGGGACGCCAGCGGACTGCGTGCGAGTGGGGTTGCTCTATCTGAATCTCAAGCCGGATTGGGTCGTTTCGGGCGTCAATCACGGCGGGAATCTGGGGGTGGATATTCTGTATAGCGGAACTGCTGCTGGGGCTCGCGAAGCGAGTTTGTTCGGCGTTCCGTCGGTTGCGATTTCCCAGTATATGCGTCGCGATGTGGAACGAGACTGGGGGCTAAATGCCAGACGGGCGGAAACTGTTTTTCAAAAAATTCTTGCCTGGGAACTGCCCGGGGCTGGATTTTGGAACGTCAATTTGCCCGCGTTGCCTATCAACGTAACCAGCTTGGAATTCCCCGTCTCTCGTTGCGATCCGGAATCTCAGTCGCTGTCGTATTCCATGGAGGAGATCCAGGAAAACAGTGAAATCGTTGGAAAATCGCTGATTGAAGTCGATCCGACGGCATTGCGGACCGTACTGTACAAGAGCAATTACCAAGCGAGGCCGCGCGTTCCCGGAAGCGATGTGGACCTGTGTTTTGGTGGAAATGCAACGGTTTCTTGGCTCCAATCAGGGCTCGGCGCAGAGCGGATTTGACGGGCAAAGTCAACCCTGGATCAGCGTTGACCACTGCTTGTCCGACTTAGTAAAATACTGGGTCCACTTTTGAAAGCAAAAAATGCATATTCCAAAATTTCTGCAATTCGCTGCGACGTTTCTACTGGTCACCTGCGTTTCTTTGTTGGCATTGGCTGACGACGGAAAAGGGAAGACTGCCAAGCCGAAAGGTCTCGGCGGGCTTGGCTTGGATTTGGGAGGTTCGGGCGGAGGGACGTTAGGTGGAAATCCATGGACATTTACAGCTACCTATGAAGCAGAAGAGGGAGGCCAACGTGGACGTGTGACTGTCGACGTGAAGCTCGAGGATGGACACCACATTTTTTCGACGACGCAGCCACCCGGGGGGCCAACCGCAACCGTCATTTCTTTCACCACGCCGGGCATCACACTGGCTGGTCCCTTTTCACCAGACTCTTCCTTTGAAGTCTCTTTGAACGAAATCGGATTTGAAGGCTTTCGAATCGAACAACACCATGATTCAGTGGTATGGACGGCACCAGTCAATTTCAGCACACCTCTAGGAGCAACCCCAGGCCCGATCGGTCTCAAGATCGACGGCCAAGTTTGTCGTGAGTCTTGCATTCCCGTCCGGGGCGAAGCGGTTCAAGCGACATTCAAAGGGTTTTATGCCTCTGCCAAGGCAGCTGCTAGTAACGGACCTTTTCGCGAACCGGAGAGCCCGATCGAATGGACAGTAAGTCTAGACAAGTCTACCGTGAAACCTGGTGACCAATTGAACCTAATGCTCAATGCCAAACCAGACGCCGCATTTCATATCTACAAGTATGATTCGATGGATCCAAGCACGGACTCTCGCACTCTCATCGCCGTAACCAACAAGGCTGGGTTGCTCGCCGGAATTCCCGAAACCAAAAGCAAGATCGTTCATAAGGACTTGGGCGGCGGCGAAGAAGTGGACTTCTATGACGGGCCTGTGTCTTGGCGCATCCCGTTAACGGTGCCCGAGCAAGCGATCGAGGGCTCTTACCTTCTCAAAGGCTTGATAGGTTACCAGGGTTGCACGAATGGTTCTTGCGATCAGCCGCGTGGCATTCGATTTCAAGTTGAGGTGATGGTAGGTGCCAAATCCGTTGCCGAACCGGTATCGGCAACGTTGGCTGCTGTTCCATATAAAGAGGTTGTCGACTATCCAGGTATGTCGCAATGGATCGACGGGCAAAAGATCAAACTCACGCTGTCCCCGTTCGAACTCTTCTCAAAATTCTGCCTCGCCATGTTAGGTGGCTTTATTTTGAACTTCATGCCTTGCGTTTTACCGGTGATTGGCCTCAAGGTGCTAGGGTTTGTGAGCGAAGCAGGCGGCGATCGCCGAACTGCTTCACTGCTGACTCTAACGTACGCAGCAGGGATCGTGTCCTTGATCCTTGGGCTCGGGGTGCTCAGCGTTGTAGTAAGACAATACACAGGTCAAGCCTTCGGATGGGGCGAACAATTTGGCGCCGTTCAATTTCGGATTTTGATCACGGCGTTCATGTTCTCGCTTGCCTTGAGTTTCCTCGGCGTTTGGGAAATTCCAATTCCTGGTTTTGCGATGAGCAAGACCAGCACGGAGCTTTCCAATCGAGAAGGGTACATGGGAGCCTTCTTCAAGGGACTGATCACGACCTTGCTTGCGACACCATGTAGCGCTCCGTTTTTAGGAGGCGTATTCGTTGTGGCACTCACACAACCAGCTTGGGTCGTATTATTGATCTTCGCTGGAGTAGGGATTGGGATGGCAATCCCTTATCTGGCTGTCGCGCTGAACCCGTCGTTGCTGTCGTTTTTGCCCAAGCCTGGCGCCTGGATGGAAACGTTTAAAGAGGCGTTGGCCTTTCCTATGCTTCTTTCGGTTGTATTTCTGGTTAGCGGATTTCTTGACAAAGATCGAATGGCGATGTTGTCGTCGTTGATGTTTGTGTGGTTTGGCTGTTGGTTGGTTGGCAAAGTGCCTATTTGGTCCGATCCGAGTGTGAAATTTAGAAACTGGGCGATCGCGGCGTTAGTCGCTGGTCTCGGTACTTTTGGCTCGTTTTACTATCTACAGCCTTCGCAGCACCAACTCGCTTGGCAAGCCTACGACGAGGCGAAGCTGGACGCTTTGGTTGCGGAAGGGAAAACCGTCATGATCGATTTCACCGCCAACTGGTGCCAAGTTTGTAAAACCAACTTGATCACCGCCATCGAAACCCAAAAGGTAAAAGAGTTGGTTGAGACCGATAAAATCGTTCCAATGGTCGCTGATTTCACGAATTATCCACCCGCATTGAAAGCAAAGCTGACCGAATTGAACAGCGCTTCGATACCATTGCTGGCCATATACCACGGAGGGGATTCGGAGCACCCGATTGTGCTACGCGATCTCATTACCGAATCCCAGTTGATCGAGGCGTTGAAGATCGCTGGACCGAGCAAAAGCGATGCCTCACGTCCGACCGCCATGCACCAACTTGACTGGCAAGAGTACGACGAGTCGAAGTTGGACACTTTGGTTGCGGAAGGCAAAACCGTCATGATCGATTTCACCGCCCAATGGGACCAAAACTGCAAAGTCAATTTGATCACCGCCATCGAAACCCAAAAGGTAAAAGAGCTGGTTGAGACCGATAAAATCGTTCCAATGGTCGCCGATTTTACGAATTATCCACCTGCTTTGAAGGCAAAGCTGAGCGAACTGAACAGCACTTCGATACCATTGCTTGCCATATACCACGGTGGAGATGCGGAGCGCCCGATTTTGCTACGCGATCTCATTACCGAATCCCAGTTGGTCGATGCGTTGAAAACCGCTGGACCAAGCAAAAGCAATTCCTCACGTCCGACCGCCATGGGCACGGATACCGACCCGAAACCACCTCACGTCCAATAACACCAGGATCCGACAGCATGGATAGCGTAGACTTCCAATCCGTCCAAACACAAATCGTTGAGTATCTCAGGAAAGTCTGCGGTGGCTCGCCACAAGGAAACGATTCGTTAGCCATGATCGGCATCGATTCCGTCGCGATGGCGGAATTGACGTTCGAGCTTGAAAATCGTTTCGCCATCAAGATAGACGATGATATTTTGGACGTCGATTCGGTAGATGAACTTGTGCAGTATGTTGTGGCACGCAAAGAAGGAACGAAATGAATCGATACGACTACGACGTCATTGTCGTTGGAGCAGGCCATGCCGGGACGGAGGCTGCCGCTGCTGCAGCTCGATTGGGTGCCCGCGTCGCATTGCTAACCGGCAATCTCGACACAGTCGGACAAATGAGCTGCAACCCAGCTATCGGTGGCGTGGCCAAAGGACAAATCGTCCGAGAAATCGACGCGCTCGGTGGTCTCATGGGCGAAACGATCGATCGGACTGGTATCCAGTTTCGAACGCTCAACAGTCGCAAGGGAGCCGCGATGCATTCCCCTCGCGCCCAAGCCGACAAAAAAGCCTATCAATTCGAAATCAAACGCCGCATCGAAGAAACGCCGAACCTCGATCTTCGACAAGAATTGGTTGAGGACATACTGACCGAGACCATCGACGGCCAAGAACGTATCGTGGGCGTTCGGGTGCGCGGTGATGCAGACTACCATGCCAAAGCGGTTGTGCTCACCACAGGTACCTTCCTCCAAGCCATCATGCACACCGGTGAAGCCAAGACTGCGGGCGGCCGTGCTGGCGAAGGGACCACCTCAGGTATCAGCAACGCCCTCTTGCGATTGGGCTTCCGCGTACAACGTTTTAAGACTGGTACGCCAGCTCGATTGAATAGCCGAACGATCGACTATTCCAAGACCGACATCCAACCTGGCGATGATCCTCCGCAGCCTTTTTCGTACATGACCGAATCGCTGCCCGGTCCACAAGTCCCCTGTTGGATCACTTACACGAACGAAGCGGTCCACCAACTGATTCGTGAAAATCTCCATCGGGCTCCCATGTATACCGGCCAAATCCAATCGACCGGGCCTCGCTATTGCCCCTCGATCGAAGACAAAGTCGTTCGGTTCGCATCCAGAGATCGCCATCAACTCTTTCTGGAACCGGAAGGTCGCAACACGCTCGAGGTCTATGTCAACGGTATCTCAACCTCATTGCCTCGCGATGTGCAAGACAAAATGATGCGTCTGATTCCTGGCCTCGAAAAGGCTCAAATCATGCGTTATGGCTATGCGGTTGAATACGATTTCTGTCCTCCGGACCAGCTTCAACCTTGGTTTGAAACCAAGAGTGTCGAGGGGTTATTCTTTGCTGGTCAGCTCAATGGCACAACCGGCTACGAAGAAGCGGGAGCGCAAGGTCTGATCGCGGGTGCGAGTGCTGCATTGCGATTGCAAGGCAAGCCGGGACTGGTTTTGGGCCGAGAAGCCGCCTACATGGGCGTTCTGGCGGATGACTTGGTTACGTGTGGAGTCGATGAACCGTATCGCATGTTCACAAGTCGCGCTGAGTATCGCATGATGCTTCGTCAGGACAACGCCGACCGTCGACTTACCGAGTTGGGGCACTCGCTCGGGCTCGTCGATGAAACTCGCTACAGTCGCTTTACCAAGAAAATGTCTGCGATCGAATCGGCGACCAAAATCCTGGCCCAGCTACGCGTGGAAAACACACCGGCCGACAAGCATCTGCGTCGTCCCGAAGTGACATGGGCAAGCCTCGTGGAAATATTCCCGGAATCGCTTGGCCAATTCGATGCAGAAGTTGCACAGCAAGTGGAGTTCGATACCAAGTATTCGGGTTATATCGCTCGGCAGCAAGTTCAAGTCGATCGGCAAAATCGCATGGCGGATAAAGTCATTCCAACAAATTTTAGTTACGATTCGATCACCAGCATGCGAACCGAAGCGAAACAGAAATTCAGCCGCATCCGGCCGATCAATCTCGATCAAGCGGGGCGGATCAGCGGTATCACGCCAGCCGACATCGCTCTCGTGTTGGCCTACATTGAGAATCCAAAGCTTTCACGTTCCAACAAAGCCGAAACGACCTTGGCGACCCAGGCGGCGACTGGAACGGAGTCAGAGTAGATGCCGAGCGCAATCGTTGTCGGCGCGGGGCTTTCGGGATTGATTGCAGCTCGACATTTGCATCGAGCGCATTGGACAGTCACAGTGTTGGAAGCACGCGATCGAGTCGGAGGTCGCATTCAGACCGATTGCGTCGATGGTTTTATGCTCGACCATGGCTTTCAAGTTTACTTGACAGGCTATGAAACGGCAGGACAAGAATTGGACCTTGCGAAGCTTCAATTGGGAGCGTTTCCAGCTGGCGCGTTTGTTCAACTGGAAGGAAAACGGTATCGCGTTTGCGACCCGTTGCGTTCGACTTGGTACATGGCCCCCTTGCACGCGATCGAAACGCTCTTAGCGCCGGTTGGAAGCATCGCGGATAAGCTCCGAATTGCGGCTTTTCGCAACCGAGTCTGCAAATCGAGCCCAGCGGAATTGCTTGGGGTGAGAAACGTTTCCGCAAAGGAACGCCTTCGCCAGATGGGTTTTTCGGAAACCATCATCGATCGGTTCTTTCGCCCTTTCTTTGGCGGCATATTCCTTGATGACTCTCTTTCGGTTTCAGCGGGGGTTATGGAGTTTGTTTTCCGGACGTTTAGTCTAGGGCAAGCGGCGTTGCCGACACTAGGTATGCATGCCATCCCGATGCAGATCGCCGCGGATCTGCCAAGCGGATCAATCCGACTGAAAACCACAGTCGAGAGTGTCAGCAATGGTAGTCTCAAATTGTCAGACGGCGAAACACTCAGCGCGGATCACATCATCATTGCAACAGAGGAGACGGCAGCGAAACGAATTTTGGCCAATGGTGCTCGCGCAACGGGTAGTGTCACACAATTGTCCTCAATTGTTGCCCCTCCGAATGTTGCCATCCAGCCCTCCCCCATGGCAACAAGTTGCCTATATTTCGAAGTACTCGATCCGCCCATTCACGAGGCGACGTTATTGCTCAACGGCGAGAAGCAAGGCGTCATCAACAATCTATGCTTCCCCAGCTTTGCGCAGCCAACCTATGCTCCGCCGGGCAAGGCGTTGCTCAGCGTGAGTACCATCGGGCAGACCGAGTCACCGGGAAGTGATCTCTTGGCGATGGTCTGCGAGCAGCTTGTCGATTGGTTTGGTCCACGAGCAAATGACTGGCGGCACTTAAGAACGTATCGCGTCCCATACGCATTACCCAACCAATCGCCAGCCTCGCTAGCGGTGACAGACAATGAGCCCAAGATCAGCGACCGAGTTTGGCGGTGCGGAGATTATTGTGAAACCGGCAGCATCGAAGGTGCGATCCAAAGCGGTTTAAAAACGGCAAGTCAATTACTTGCATCGTAGTCCTCAATGGACGAGAGGATGAAGCCCTTCTGAGAAAGTCCGTTTTAGAGCCACAGTTTCAGGTTCACTACAAATTGCGATTTAGTCCTGAAAGGACGGCATTTGAAAGCCTGAAGTGAAGTTCGCTTTGCGAACGAACCCCCAGGTTTGCAGCCACATCCATTCAGAGCTCTGAAGGATCGCCATGAGCGGCATGTGATTCGCCCGCCCACCGTATGATTGACTATTATTTGCCTCTGGCCATTCGGTGGAGTGCCATCGCGTTGCGATTCCCGATATATTTTGTATCGCTAACCACGGATTGCATCCGTGGCTATAAAATGCCACTGCTCCGCAGTTAAACACATTTTGCGTTCACTCAACGCGGCAGTTTAATGGATGATTCTTTGCCAAGTGTCATACCAACTTGAGGCTTCGCACTTGCAGCCCGTTGCACTGGCACCGTCCAAGCCGAAGTCGAAAAAGGAGCAGGATTAGGAGCAGGAGCAGAAGTCGAAGCGGAGGGTGAAGCAGAAGGCAAAGTCAAAGTTGGTCTGAAGCCTACCAACCATTGGCCGAAGTACTCCTTATTGTCTTCAATCGACTCGCAAATCTGTTCAATCACAAGCGATTTCAAATCGGCGGATGGGTTTCCGAAGAGCGGTTCGATTGTGGACAAGAATGGATCTTCAGGAGTAGCTTCTCTTGCAAAAGAGATCACCTCCTCAGGAATGTGCGCAATCATACTTCCCAACGCTTGCGTCACCTCGCGAAGCAGGACTGAGCGATCAAAGAACTCTTCGAGTTCGGCTTTGACATAGACCGGGTCGAGTCGCTTTGTTGCCATTTGCGAGAGTGCAATACATTGATGTTGATTGTCCTTCGAGAAATAGATCGCCAATGCAAGCGAAATAGGCCCAAGCGATTTCGAATCCGCAAATCTCGTTAGCTTCAGTTCGAATTCCGACGCGAAACGGGACTGGTCCAAAATGCATTCTCGAATCAAAGCGTATTGATCTGATTCAGCACCTAGAAGTCCCTCAACGATACGGGCCGCGAACAATTTCTTTTGGAGTGAGGCGTTGTGTTCCGTCCTAAAACATTGAATTCCTTTGCTTCCGTTGAATAGCCTTGAGATTTTCAAGAAGGTATCGCGTATAACAAAGGAAGTTTGCACCCCTGTGTTCATCAGGACATCTTTGCATTCTTTTGTCTCGACTGCATCAAGGCGAGTTAGAAGGACATTCGGCATTTTTGGCTGATCGGTAAAAATCATCTCGAGTTTTTCGACATGACTTCCGTCTTTTTTCCATGTCATTGTTCCTTGGGGGGATTTAAAGACAGAACGCCCATCTTCGTCCGTCGTGAACTCGCCTTCAACAACTAAAGTCGCAAACGGTGAAACGCGAAACACCGGGCCTTCGGATGCTTGCGATTTTCCATTCATTGATAATTGCGTAGTCTTGCCGGTTTTGTCCGGTTTGGGCATTCCTGACAGCGAGATATATCCAAAGGAAATCGAATCGAGGTGAGAGCCGAATCGGAAAATAAACTCATTTTCACTGGTGAGCGATGTTATCCTTCGCTGTATCAAGCTCAATTCTTTTTCCCTTGCATTTGGGATGAACTCACTGAGTACTGAGTCCCCTGAACGAGCTTCGGTCAGATCGAGTGCGGCTCGTCTCAGCTTTTCTTGTCCATCGGAAAGTGACTCGAAAAACAGAGGCAATCGTTCTGACTCGATGACTTGCACAACGACGATGGCCTGGCTTGGTTCGAGCAATGGGGGGAGTGTGTAAACACTGTGATATTGAAATCGCCCCGATTCATAGAGTGCGCGCTGAACCCGCAACATTTCTTGACTGGTCCAATTTTGCCCCACACGCAATCCAAGTGCATCCGATAGCTTGTCGGCATCATGGCGTTGAATTCCAGAGAAACGCACTTCTTGAATTTTGGTTTGCGAGCCAAGTTCTGACACGCGAAACAAAAGGGTTTGCTTTCGGTCCGAGCTATCAATCCGCTCTTCGATAGTGAAACTAGGGCGAGAGTAACCATTTCTTGCAAACGCATCGCGTGCGATCCACTCGATTTGCAGAAAGTCATCCGGGCACGAATACTTGTCACCACCAAGACCTGGAGATGCAGCATCTCTCCCGACCATATCCTCTTTGCCAGTCTCACGAACTCTGAGGGATAGTGCATCCAATGAAGGAATCCACTCTTCGTTGTGGTTCCGCGGCGGCTTTTGCAAATCGCTGCGAAGACGGTTGATCAAGTCGGGCTCCACGCCCGTAAACTCAAGTTCTTGTTTTTGAATCGCTAGACCTTCATCGATACGAATTTCGTAAAGGCTGTTCTTTTCAGAGTATTCGCCGGACACCTTCGCATCGAGGTTGCCACATCGGACATATCCAGATTGAATAGTGCGAGCTATCGCCTCGTTTCGCACGTTGATTTCCGTTGTTTGAGCCAACTCGGAGATCAGTCGTGAATCGACCTGCAACGCCAAAAGGATCTCGGGGGTCGAGAATCGCTGGTTTCCAGCAATTGATATCGATGGAAATTGGCCATCGTCGGCGAGCAATCGACCAATATTCGATACGAACAGCAACAGCACAACGAGCCGAAAGAGAATAGTCAGTGAAAATCGAAAGCCTCGCATGGCATACTCCGTTTGGGCTGCGAACAGTGCGAACAACACGGTACCTTACAGATTTGTAGCTTCCAGATCTACGTCTTCTTCCACCTTTTCGTTCTTATATTGGATACTGCTTAGCAAGCGTTCCGGGTGGATGCATGACTGAATGCTCCCCCAGGCCGATCCCAAAACAGATAGGGCAGAAAGATCGAACGCAGAAAGATGAGTCGCATTCATTTTTCTGCGTTCGATCTTTCTGCCTAATTTCGATCGTAACGAACTGAACTTGATGCCGAGCGATGTTCACCAGCTTGTGCCGTTTTGCGTTGTTGCGTCTTAGGCAGTATCATTGTCCTCTCGCTTATTTTCATTCTATTTTTGGTTCACTTTCATAAAAACCGAGGGCTTCGAACTTGAACGACGAATCTGAAATCGACAATGACAAAATCGACGACACGGTCCTTGCACTGCTCTGGCTGACGATGTGCGGTGAAAACCGCTCATGGAAGGGACATGACTGGGATGTACTTGGACGATTGCATGAAAAGAATATGATTGGCGACCCGGTCGGCAAGGCCAAGTCTGTTTCCCTGACTCCAGAAGGACTCGAACGCAGCAAGCGATTGTTTTACGAAATGTTTGAGAAAAGGAACTGATTCAATTTCCTCCTGCTCGCCCCAAAAGGTGTAGCGAAAGTCGTCAAGACTTTCGGCTGCATTGCCTTGACCACCGAAACTCTTGACGAGTTTCGCTACAGGATGCATAAATGCCAAGCAATAACGCCAACGAGTTGATTATTTGCCAAGACCTCTCCTATGCAGGACCTGGTCGACGGTGCGTCGTTTTGGACAAAACCGAGCAAACGGTGACCTTCGAAAATTGCCACCTTTCCAAAAAGTTTTTGTCGATGGGTGGCGAAGCGATTTCCATGTGCCGTTTCGACGAAATTGTGAAGGTCACTGATTTTTTGGTGGGAGAGAATAAGGGCTTTCTATTTCGAGGCCTTATGTTTTTCCATGCTCATGGAACCGCAGATTTGCGATCCATCTTTGTCTACACGCGACAGGGGAACGCAAGAGTCTTTGCGCAGTGGAAAAGAATTGAACCGTTTCGTTCAGCACTCCTCGACAATTGCAAACCTTCTCGGAATGGTTATGGGATCGACAACCCGAATATGGCGGTCATCTATGCGTTTGTATTTGTGCTACTGCTCGTTGGTTTGATTTGGTTTCTTATCTAAGCACATCGCAATGTGATTTAGATAGTCGAGCTTGACGCACGCTACCTTCGCGGAGCGAAGGGCGACATTGTCGCTCGTCGCTCCGCGACGATTGCGTACACGCGACCAGGATGCTATTTGTGCCATCGAGAACACCTAATACCAATACTAGAGTACGAGTACGAAAAAAGTCAAAAGGTTATGGGTAATGGCAAGGCTAGCGCCCAACGGCTCATCGACGAACCGGATATGGCGGTCGTCCAACTGTGGTATAGTAAAAGTAGGCGACGATATTGAGTCGGCGGAGAAACACTTACCGCTGAGCCGCTCTTTTCGACACTTTGGAACACCTAAATGCTTGCACCTAGTCCAGGAACTCAGTTTCGAAATCTCCTGAAAACGGAGAGGCCGCTTCAAATCGTGGGGGCGATCAATGCACTCTGTGCGATGCAAGCGGCCAGGGCTGGATTCCGTGCACTTTACCTATCGGGAGCTGGGGTCGCCAACGCGTCGCACGGCTTACCCGATCTTGGCATCACCAGCATGAACGATGTCGTTGAGGATGCAGCCAGAATCACAGCCGCATGTTCGTTGCCTCTGTTGGTCGACATCGATACGGGCTGGGGAACTGAGTTTACGATTCAGCGTGCGATCCGTGAGCTGGAGCGAGCTGGCGTTGCCGCTGTCCATATGGAAGATCAAGTCGCAGCGAAACGCTGTGGCCATCGGCCCGGCAAAGAACTCGTCGACATAGCTGAAATGCAAGCCAGAGTTCGAGCTGCCGTCGCTAGTCGCGTCGACCCAAATTTCGTAGTCATGGCCCGAACCGACGCCGTGAGTGTCGAAGGTGTTGACGCCGCCATCGAGCGTGCGAAAGCTTACGTTACTGCCGGAGCCGATATGATTTTCGCAGAGGCCGTCGAGACGCTCGCGGACTTCCAGAAATTTGTTGAGGCCGTTCAAGTTCCCGTATTGGCCAATCTGACCGAGTTTGGACGAACTCCAAGCTTCACGTTGGAGGAGCTCCATTCGGTTGGCGTGCAAATGGCCTTGTATCCATTAACTGCTTTTCGGGCCATGAACGCGGCTGCCCGAACAACCTACGATACAATTCGAAAGTACGGTTCGCAGGCATCTATTCTTCATTCTCTCCAAACACGCGATGAGCTTTACGAAGTCTTAAACTACCTCAAAGCCGAAGAACGTGTCGATCAAACAAGGTCCAGCCCATGAACAAACCAAACCGAGGCGGCTTAGAAGGCATCGTTGCGGGGCAAACACGCCTCTGCACTGTTGGCATCGACGGGGTCGGTCTTAATTATCTTGGATACACTATCGAAGATTTGACCGAACACGCCAGTTTTGAGGAAGTTGCGCATCTACTTTTCTTTGGCGAGTTACCGTCAGGGAGCCAACTAGCGGAGTTTGTTGACAGGCTAAAGAAGCATCGAGGAATCCCGGCTGCTGTAAAAACGATCCTTGAGCAATTGCCTGCGCAATCGCATCCGATGGATGTATTGCGGACCGGTTGTTCCGCGTTGGGGACCTTGGAACCAGAAGGCTCGTTTGCAAATCAAGTCCAAGCCGCAGAGCGACTCCTCTCCTGCATGCCTTCTATCTTGGCTTACTGGCATCAATTTCAAACCCGAGGTGAACGAATCGACGTTGAGCTGGACGCAGATTCGATAGCGGGCCATTTCCTAACCATGCTTCATGGAAAGCCACCTAGCGAAACACACCGCCGAGCCTTGGATGTTTCTTTGATCCTCTATGCCGAACACGAATTCAACGCATCGACCTTTACTGCACGAATCGTGGCTTCTACTCTTTCAGATTTTCATTCCGCTATTACGGCCGGAATTGGTGCGTTGCGTGGCCCGCTCCACGGCGGCGCCAACGAAGCGGCCATGGAATTGATCGAGCGATTTGCCGATCCCAATTCGGCCGAAGCGAGTTTAATGGAGATGCTCGGCCGCAAGGTGAAAATCATGGGCTTCGGCCACCGTGTCTACAAAGACTGCGATCCGCGTTCGGATATCATTCAACGCTGGTCAAAAAAGCTTTGCGATGAGGCAGGCGAACAACGGCTTTATGCCGTTTCCGAACGGATCGAACAAGTGATGCGCCGCGAAAAGAAGATGTTTCCCAACCTCGATTTTTATAGCGCTTCGGCATATAGATGTCTAGGTATTCCGACCCAGATGTTCACTCCTTTGTTCGTGTTATCTCGTATCACGGGTTGGTCTGCTCACATTTTTGAACAAAGGGCCGACAACCGACTCATTCGACCAGCTGCCGACTACATTGGCCCACCGACTCGCAATTGGCTACCGATGACTCAGCGATGATTCCAGCTCTGAACCACTTTCGAATCGACACCTCTCACGACGGTCACATCACGATTTGGATCGATGTGGCGGATCGCTCGGTGAATGTGTTGTTTGAAGCTGTTTTCGACGAACTGCTTCTGATTATCGAGTATTTGCCTCAACTCGGTTCGTCGCGACCTTTGCTTTTTCGAAGCGCTAAGCAAAAGGGGTTTGTCGTCGGCGCAGATTTGCGAAGAATCCTCGCCATCGGAAGTGATTCCGAAATTCAGGCATTTCTTCTCCATGGCCAACAAGCACTCACTCGACTAGAAGAGTATCCGGGCGATACGATCGCCCTGATCAATGGTCCCTGTCTGGGCGGTGGACTTGAATTGGCGATGGCTTGCAGATATCGCATTGCGGTCGATACGCCAGAGACGCAGCTTGGGATGCCCGAATCAAAATTAGGGTTGATGCCCGGCTGGGGAGGCACGCAGCGAATTATTGAAATCGCCGGAGTCGAGAATGGCTTGCCGATGTTGATCGATGGCGAACCTATATCTTGCACGCGTGCACTAGAAATCAAGTTGGTCGATGCGTTGCTGCACGCAAACCAAAACGAAACTGATATTTCCAATTTTACCGGCCAGTTGCCCAGGCAAACGGATGCCGATTCGCGAAGCAAACGAATGCCTCTCGATGCCCTTAAAAAGTTAGAGGCATGGCGAACCAGTCATTTGGTCGATTTGTCACCTTCGCAACTGACCATTTGCAAAGCGGTCGAAACGGGCATCTTGCATTCGCGCGAAGCTGGATTTCAGGCGGAACGTGAGTTGTTTTACACTTTGCTAAGCAGCGATTCAGTTCGTGAGACTTTGCAACGGTTTGCTGGTGGGACAAAGAAGCGAAGTTGAATTCAACTTTTATTCCCCACCCGGTTGTTCTCCCCTTCTCCTCCTCGGGAGGAGAAGGGGTTGGGGATGAGGAGGTGTGACCGGTTTGAGAAGTTCATCGCATTGGGCAGCAATTTTCACTTCGCGCCCAATGAGAACGCCAATGTAGTGTGGGTTCCTCACAATTCGCCGCATTAAGCACTTAGCGTGCTTCGCCGCACGGGTTCATCGTCGCGTAGAAAGACAACCTGGGATTGCGATTATTTAGTATCCGCCAGCCTCCTAGTATCTGTTCCGTTGACAGTTTTAAGCGAATTTAGAAGCTTAGGACGTTGATGTTGTCAAGTTGCCTGCAGCAGCTTGTCAACGCAGCCACATAGATCGTATTTACTCCACAAGCCCCAAA
>JANPHB010000349.1:0-8432 GCA_031424235.1 Pirellula sp. | reverse complement strand
ATTGCTTCGAAACCTCACCAGAACGCACTACAATCGGTTTCGAGTCATCTCGGAGAATAAAATCGGCCTTTGGCAACGAAACGCACGCGTCTCGAGAAAAGAAATGCGTTGCTCCAAAATTCTCATTTGTTCAACGGGCTGTTAATGGGCAGATCTATAATCGGCTCTCCTAGCGCTTCGGTGGTGCCGACTCGGTACACGAACATTTGAATGCTGCCCCCAAAGAAAATAAGCGATACTTCCTCAACTTCTAACAAGTGGTCAGGTATGTGACTACGGATATCAACAAGGGAGACATCGACCTCCAGTCCGTCTGCATCGTGAGCAGTGAGGTGTGCCTCCGCATCGAGGATTCTTTGGTCCAGCTGATCCACTATCCGTTTTAGTTCTTGTGTATACATAGTTAATCCAAAATGTGTTGTTGCAACGAAAAAGGCTACTCGCCTCTAGCATGGGCAACAGAAATAATGTTATCAAAACTATTGTAGCGCTGAAGGAGTGCAGGGTGAATGTTTAGTCATCACTTTATCCGAATTTGTTTTTGGGGGTACCTAGGCACCATGCGGTGCTCCAGCACCGTGTACTACTGATGTGCCGAACGATTACTGCTTCTGCAAGAAATTGCCCCTCCAAAACATGGCACCGAAGTTGAGCATTATTACTCCCGTACCGCGGTACCTGATTTCTACTTTGATGATCTGTCATGACTACGTTGCGAACCGAGCATGGCGACTCTCGTACTTCAGTACTTCTTGCCCCCCCAAGTGTTGGCTGCAATCAAATGACCATAGAGGTTAAATGCTCGTCAAATTGGTTGTCCGACTCGCAACGCTCTATTGTGTCACGAGTTGTTGCCCATTCGACTGGCTGCGAGCGGGGCTCGATTGGATCGGAAGTGGCGATACCCCAGTTCGAATTAGCCAGCATCTTGAACTGGGAGAACATCCATAAGTCTTCCTTTACTCTCTTTGTGGCCTCATTAGCCCGCTTCTCGAGAGAGCTTCGTTCACGCATTGATCGGCGATTGTCGATTAGCAAGAGATTGTTGTACTGGGCAGCCAATACTGCAAGTTGGATGTGCTCCAAAAGTAGCCGCTCAAGTGGATTCTGTCCCTCAGCGGCAAGAAGCTCGAGCGACTGCTGCACATTGTGGCGGATCACCGTTTTCGACATAGGATCTGCCTTTGCTAGGCAGTTGAAGAACTCCGACTGTGCGATCTCAAGCAGATTGACATCTGAGAGCCAGTCGTCAGGTGACGCCTTGATCAGCGATTCTAGCTCTTTGATCGCTCCAGGCTCGTCTTTTTTTAGTCGTTCCAAAAGTTCAGTCATGTCTTCGACTTTCATCTTAGGTGCAGTGTCGGCTGAAGTGCTGGGTTGGGTCGTATTCATGCGTAAAATTTCTCCAAGAGAGTTGTGAGTAAAACCGTATTCCGAAAGGGTCGCGTCGTATTTGATGTTTAGGTGCATAGTCGCAATCGCCCACGTTGCGTTGAACCGCTTGTAGTCGCTCTGCTCGATTCCTTCGTTTGCTTTATAGACGTCTTCAAACGCTTGATTTAGCTTGCCGAATCGTTTGTGTAGCTTCACAAGAGGACTCGATTGTTTGCCGATGGATATTTGTTTTTGGCTGGTGCCAAGCCGTATTTTGAAGTCTCCCACGATTACCCCTTCCGCCCAGAAAAATGATTTAGCTCCCAATTGGTTTGGGCCGGTTTTTGGCTTAGGGCTGGATTCCTGCTCATGCTGGAAGTTTCCATCTGCCTTGTCGTCTGGCGAGGCTGTACCGAATCGAAATCTTCTGGCTGGTGCGAGCTTTGCACCGCGTTCTTGAACATTTTTTCAACCAAATAGCGACGGAATGATGAGCAGTAGTATCCATCCCCGTACGAACTTGATTGTTTTATATGTTCGGCGAAAGCAAGTATGTTGCAAAGATCGCTTGGGCTGTGGGCGGCAGGTAACACATGAGCCAGGAATCGCAGTTCCATGGATTCACGATTGCGGCCGTCTGGAGTAGTAAGGTCATGAGGCTCACCATAGTGTCTATACGCGTCTAAGCAGGCGTCAATCGGCGCAGGGCCTGCCGATCGCAGATATCGAACTAGGTAGTATTCGAAGTGTTTCAGGCATGCTAAGCGGCCAACGCCAGTAGCGATCATTGGGGTGACACAGTCCGGACGCGGTAAATCTAATAGGTAGCGATTCTTGTGACCGACATGTTGAACGTCGAAGTGGTAGCAACAGTACGTTCGTACGATTCGCAAATCCAGAAGTAGCTTTTTGGAAATTTGCTCCAAGGGCTGTCTAGCCAAGATGCGTAGCCGGAGTTCAAGCCGAACGTCTCTGGGACTACGATCGATCTCCGCCGCTGATGCAATGTCAGCGAATGCTTGGAGAAATCTTGCTTGGCGTCGCTCTTGAACGTGTCCCAATCGTTTAGCTTTTAGGTACCGGAAATATCGAACTACTGCCTTGCCCTCTTGCCACCGCGATACTTGAAAGCGTTTTGGCTGGTCTGTTTGATCGAGGTATTGCTCAAATAGCAGCGAGGCTCGTCGGATACGCCAATTCGGTGACCAGTCCACGCTAGTCGATTCGAAGTCAGGTGCATAGTACTTTTTTCTTGGCATATTGCAATCGGCTCCAAGTCTAAACAAAGGGACATACCAGTGCTGTTGCGAAAGATGGTCGTTGAATACCAATCTATCAACTCAAACTATGGCTTTTTATTTCCATGGCTTTTTTCGATCAATCAATCCATCGACCACGTATGCTCGCTGTCGCCGCAGCTATTTTCCTTAAGGAAATCATTGATTTGTGCCCGTCGATTTTGCAGTTAAGGGTGGTGTTGAATCAAATTCGAAAGTGATCAATTCGCGACGTTGTTATCCTGGCCCAGCCACCGGGGCATGTTCTAGCGGAACTCGCAATGCAAGTACTTACTGCGTTATTTGCAGCTAGACTATTAAAGCCAGGTAAGCGGTGCTCAAGCACCGCATTTCGGCGTCTAGCTGGCAGATCATGCAAGTCTCTGTCTATGTTCTCGTTCAAGATCGCGCCAATTGTTCAGTTCATTCAGTTGCTTCGCTGTGTCTACATCGTCCTTCAGCTTGTTTTCGCACAACCAATTGAAATAAGTCCCCGTCACACACCATTGGTCGCGTCTGGCCCCTGTTATCCGGATAATCGCATACCGACCTTCCAAAGATGCAATTGCGTCGTCAAACTCCTTGTTTTCCATCCTGAATTGCCTCGAGTAATTGGTTAGCTCGCGTTTTCCAAAAACAATTTTCAGTTCATTGCTGGAGAAATTCTTGTCGAAAAGGCTGTAACTTGGTTCGTGTCGATGCGTAGAGTAGTCCAACTTAGAAAACACGAGGTGGAGTTTTGTGATCTCGTTAGCAACGTACCTTGCCAACATCGCATCGAAATTGTTTGTTGCGACCGACTCTTCTGACTCGAGAAGAAGCTTAGCTTGCTCCTCATGCCAATTAAAGATTGCGATCGCGTTGTTGAGTGTGCTGAGGGGCAGAGTATTCAAGTCTTGTTCTTTGTCACATAGACACTCCAAAAATCGAAGCGTCCCCGCAATCCGCATAACCTGCTCTTGTGCTCTTGCCGCGATTGTCGCCATTCGTGGCTCAGTCATTTCGTATTGAGCTGCTCGATTTCGTGCTGCGTTCGCAAAGACCTCCCAAGCCGATATCGCATCTTCCGAACCGGTGACTTCAACGGTATCCCGATTACAGTATTCAACGGCAGAAAACCTTAGTGCCCTCAAAGCAAGATCGTTCACCCAAGCTCTGTCGTCATCCGAAAAAACTCTGTTTGCGGTCACGGCCTCAGGAGACGGCTTGGTGATCCAAGCCCACAAGATTCGGCCGAATAGCCCTTGACCGTAAATCTCATCGGTAAACGTCTTGCGAACGTCATCCTGTACCGCAACGATCATGGAAATGTTTCCTGCAGCCAAGGTATCCATGCTTTCCTTATCACACTTGTGGTTTGATCGCATGTCTTCATTTGTCAGTCCACTGGCTAGGTTGTCTCCGTTGTAAGCTCGTGACTTGAAACCTGCAGAACACCCAATATGCTCTGAGATGACCTTTAGCTCTGAGCCAGCAATCACGCAACAACCGTTTTGCCGGACCATCTTCGAAATCATGTCCTCCGGCGAGATTTGGGTGAAGAACAGGTCTGGACCGTGGAGCTCGGGCAATTTAGCGAGAGAATCCTCCATTTCTCGAATACGAATCATCGTTCTAGCGATCGCTGGGTTGTTCGCGGTCAGTTGCGTTTGCGTTTTCGGGTCGTCGGTCTGAACGACGGAAAGCATTGACCCTGCCGCTTGGGACCCTTCTTGACCTGAGTGAGTGGCCGTCGAGTTAACGGTGAGAGCCGCTATTGGGTCTCGATCTAGTCCGGTTTCTTCGGCGATTCCCCTACTAATCGCATCAGTCAGTCGACTTTGCGTTTTGTCGATTGTGTTTTGCAGGGTTTTCCTTTGTCGCTTTCGATCGAGGATCACCGACTGCATATCCTGCGAAATCTGTTTTTGTGCGCTCAAGAACTCCCGCTGAATCTCTCGAAGTACAAATGATTTTCCAGTCGTAGACGCTGCAAAATTGCAGATGCCAAGATTTACGGGCCTAGTGTAACTTCCGACTCTCGCTACCAGTTGCTTTCGATTGCAGCCAGAAACAAAACCAAGCAAAAACTGTGCAGGCATTGCTGGGTCTGTATCTGTATAGTTAGCAAGATTGCGAACATAACGCTGAGCAGGAGCAGGCAAGGATTGAATGGGATAAGGGCTGTTTGATCGTTGTTGTAGCGGTATGTACTCTTGCCGGCCTTCGAAAGTGTCACCATGGATACTGCTCTCAGTACCTGCGCCTTCGGCAACGTAAGCCTTTCGCTTCCTTGCATCTTCATCCAATCGGTCAATCCGTTTGCGTTCATCCAGCTCCAGTTGTTCCCCTATAGTTACGGGTCGGTCCTTTGGTTTGCTGTCCTTTTTTGTTGAATAGTCATAGGTGAAAGAGGACGGTTTTTGGCCTTGCATTTAATTGCTCCTGATTGATGCGACCGCAGTTTCGAATCGAGGAACATGCTAAAATAGGAATCTGTAGCATGTAGCGGGGTTGGCGGTCTGGCAACTTGCACAACTCCTCTCGTCTAATAGCCCTCGCGTATACAAGACCACTTGGTTTTGTGACGTCGAGGGCTTTCTTAATTCTAGCGTCGCGAATTGGCGCTCCTAAATTTCGCGCAACCGAACGGGTAGCCGATACGAGTCGGTGCTATCCAAATTTCTGGATAGCACCGACCTGGAAAGCCGTTTGCAAAACATTCCGATCAGCTAGATGCCCAACTCATCGAGCTTCGCGTTGGCTTGCTCAATCGCCTTTCGACGTTGCGAGTCTGACCGCATAGGCTTGTTAATCGGTACCGCTGTCGGCACGTGGTTAAGACCTTCGGTGGTCGCATCGACAAAGGCTCTGATGGCCGAGGCTCGAGCGAAGTGTCGGGAACCAACACGACTGGACTCGAGCCGTATCCTTAGATCACCAACACGAACGCCATCCCTGATCCAGCGTATGGCAGTGCTGTAATGAGGA
The DNA here is from genome assembly GCA_031424235.1 of Pirellula sp. GTDB lineage: Bacteria > Planctomycetota > Planctomycetia > Pirellulales > Pirellulaceae > JBKCUI01. The sequence goes on along the minus strand of JANPHB010000349.1, from coordinate 2,811 downwards.
CGGGTACCAGTGACTTGATTTATCGCTTTAAGAAGCGGAAGCAGTGGATCATCCGACATGGCTAGGCCCTCCTTGGCAGAAGCCCATACTAGATCCACTTTCGCAACTCTTTTTTGGCCGGCTTTCCAAATGAAAACCCACCAGTGCCCCAGTGAACGACGGAAGTGCGCTCCCCGGGCTAACTGAATGGTGCAAGACCATCATGTTTTTCTCTCCACCTAAATCCCATCGCTTACTCACCCAAAGTCTGCGGTGACAGTTATTCACTCCGTACAACTCACCTGAGTAACGGGAATTCGATTCTTCTACCTCCTTTTTTTTGATCCTTGGAACAGCCGGAAATCGATTTAAGGACTTAATCACGTAATCGTTGCAATGTCATATCTATTCGCCGGCCAGTGCTCTTAGGGAGCGAGCGATCCGTTACTCAGGATTCTAAGTGCACAGTGACGGCATGCAAGTTATCGGTAAACCGTTTGCCCCAGCAGGTGCGCCTAATGTGGGCAAACGGTAAAAACATTGCGTTTGTTGCAATTTCAAGCAAAGACCAGCGTGCCGAACGGGAAAAATCTTTTTCGGCTGCCGTCGGACAGTTGGATGAGCTTGCCCTTTTTAAGCCCCAATGCCTGAATACAACTGGAGTGAATTCCTTGAGTCTGCAACTTGGTACACAAAAGTCTTTGTTGCTGGCTCTAGGTCGGCGTTTGGTTTGAGGCTTTCCGCGCTACACCAAAGTTCGGTTCTTAGAAGCAAGGAAGCGACGGATTTAGCCTCCACTTTCGAATCCAAACCACGCCCCATTCGGCAGACCAACGGAATCCCATTTTGCTGCGCCAGAAATTCAGACACTACAAAGGTCATTTCAAATGAAGCGGAAAGGTTTTGTCTGGTAAACGGCGAGAACCAAGTCATGACATACAGAACGAAGAACTAACGAGCCACCGAGCAAGACAGGGCCATGCGAAAGCCGTCCAGTTCAATCTTAAACATAAAACCTGCAGAATGTAATTCGGAAGCCAGTTCGAAATCTAGAAGCGGAAATGTTTTGTAAAGAAACAAGCCAACCGTGGCGCCTAATTTGTTCTGCTAAAAACAGAAGGAAAGGCGTCTAAGTTGCTTCGCAGAAAGGACTTAAGCCGTTGAAAACCTGAGGCTAGGAAAGTGTGGCGCCTCAAGCATCTATGCTTCGGACATATATGCATTCGATGCTTTAAAAGTGAACCAACAGGGATTTATTATTATTTTAAATAATACTATATCTCAAAAGTAGTCCCTTCACAGAGACACAGAGCTCTTGTCAGATTAGATGCACCAAAACGCGCCACACTAATAGACAAATAGCCGAAACGCACGTAAATAGCTACTGTCATGAGGTTTACGAATTGTAGAGCATTTGCCGCACCACTTAAGAAAGCGCCACATTTCAATAATGCGATTCTTCCATTGGGTGATTTCCCTTTTTTCGATTGAGTTTGACTTCAGCACCTTTTCGATCTTGCTAGCTTGGTTGCTTAAACGCTTGTGGTTCAAGATTGAGCTTCTAGACAGAACCTTAGACGACTCCGGCATCGGAAGTTAACGCAAAACTCCTTTCGACTTCCCCACTGGTTGCATCATTGTTTGACGGAGCGGTCTGGCTAGATCGACGATTTGGCGCTACTAAATCATTTGGCATCAATTCGGCTCCTTAGAAAGGATAGTGCGTGCGCTGAAGAACAACGAGCAAGCGCTCAATCGAACTAAAAACTAACTGGAGGAACTAGTGGTTAGTAAACCACTTCGGTTTCTTTGCAAACAAACATGAAAAGCGATCGTCTTTCACGTTGAGCACGTTCATTGCGAGTTTTGCTTACGAAGCTGGCGCGTCATTGCTTGGAACGAACCGGAGAGTTGGCTGAAATCAAACTGCCGACCTTGCCTTGGCTAAATGCGAAGAACGTTCTTGTGGCCGTATAGCTTGGTCTTGGAGGATTCGTCTAAAAAAGCAGTTCTAGTTGTGCATCAAATTGGAAACGACGGACCTGCGGCAAACATTTTCGGCAAATACCGACTATGAGACGAAAATGCGTTTCGGTCGCTCTACCTTTTGCGAGTCTTTCGAAGTGTCTTCTGCTCCCCGCGAGACACGCACCCTTCTCGCGATGCTAACAACGCTTAACTCTCGCTACGATCACTTTGGCGTCCTCCAATTCAGCTCCCGCCGACGAAGGCTTGCAGTTGTCTACGGCTAGGTTGCTATCGCATACTCGCAACACAGTCTGAACTTTTGCAGTAACCTACCGAGCTATCGGTTGGAGCTTGCGAGTCGCAAGCAGCATGCCATCGCGATGCTGCCTCATCATAAAACGAGAACCCTTTTCCATGGGGGTTGTTGCCTGCGGTATTGTTGGTCGGTCGGCCTTATCTCCGCCCATCCAAGTCGAGACTACAGGTGGACAAAGCTCGACACTCTCGGTCGCAACCCGATGCGAAGTTAGACAAGAATTTGGCAAAATGCGACCTTCGAAAGGACGAAAAAGGCAATCCGGTAATTACCGTGTTGATTCCGGTAAATACCGGAAAGTCCTGCAAACTTCGCACTAAATTGCAACATATGCGTTGACTGTTTTCTTGGCGAATAATACGATAATCTCCAGGGAAACAGCGTTTTTTTTGAGAATCCAAGCCGTTCTGTTAATCCGTGTGTCGGTGGTTCGAGCCCACCCGGGGGAGCTCAACTTTTACAGCGGAACTGATCCGCCACAACAGTTAACTCAAAAGCCGAGGATTCAACCCCTCGGCTTTTGTCGTTTTTCCTCAGGGTTTTTCGGT
>JANPHB010000348.1:0-31762 GCA_031424235.1 Pirellula sp. | reverse complement strand
GCGTTAAACATTCTGCAAAAGGACACTACGATTAAAGATGCAATTCGAGGCAAGCGTAAGCGATGTGGCTGGGATAACTCTGCGATTGAGAAGCTACTCGCAGGTTATTCATGCTGCTAACGTGCGATTGCCCTGGGGGGGTAGCCAACGCGGTCTAGCTCCCATGGCCCTTGGTTTATTCGAAGTGGCGGAGCGTAGAACGCGTATTGGCAAACGACTATCTAGCCGAGAGTGGTTTGGTAAGTCTCTACGAGATCTGGCGAAAGACTTGCTTCTAGAAATTGAACCGCGAGGTGCGGTCCCGCATCCGTACGGTGTGTGAGGCCCGGGAGCTATCCGGGCCCCTATGATCGGCTTTGTTCTGCTAGACGCAGAGTTGCAGGAATTAGTTTGAAGCGCCTATCATGAGAGTATTTCTGTCGAAGGGGACGTAGCCCCCTCGGATTAGCCATCCAATGGCAATTTGTATCTGCATAACCGCAAAGCCTTGATCTTGAAGTCTTTTAACTACATCCTGAACCCGCATTTTTGACTGATTTTCAATAAAAAGTCCGTTGTATGCGTCAAGCAACGCCCTTGTCGCATCCATACCCCCGACGACCCAATATTTGACCTCCAGTTCCGTCAAGATGCCGATTGACGTATCGTACAGTCGGAAACACTCGCGTTCTCGATCATTCGCGGCATTGGCAATACCGGGACGCAAAAATGCAGGGGCAATTGCAAGAAAGTTCCCGACAGAGTTGACGACTTCTGTCGGATTTGGCCATTGGAAGCCTTCTTCATGTGGGTTGAAACACAAAATCAAACTCATTTCATAAGTAGTGCCGGAACGATCACGATCACCGTAAAATTGGCCACGTATACAAACATGTCAATAACGTCAAGAATTCGACTTCCGAGCGACGATTTTTCTGATCGCTCAATGAAAGCGAGGCAAGTAAACCGATTTAAGGTTGACAACACTCGCCACAACTGAGCCTGAGTTTAGCAGACCGCTGCCCTTTTGGCAACTTCCTCTCGTCTGAGCTTTCAATCGCTTCTATGACCACTATCATCAACATCCTACGAAGAACAACTCCTTCGCCTTCCCCAACTCGAAGAACTAAATTCCATCTTGTCGTCAGTTCGCTCGTAAAATTGTAAACTTAAAATAGGTGCCCTTCTTTGCTTCGTCCTCAATCTTGGTCTCAACCAACGTAAGTAGATCTGTTTCTATGTCGCCCTCGACACGAGCGTGAACGACGCAACCTTTATCGTATGGCAATTCAACAATTGCAACGTGGTCTAAATGCGCAATGGGACCTGAAATTTCAGAGCATAATTGACCATCATAGGCCATTCCTGAAATGTGGTCGCAATTGTCGAATGGAGCATCACAGATCGAACAAGTACAACTTTCAAAGATTGCGGAGTGGCTACAGAACATTCTCTTTGGGAAAAGAATGGCCTCATATCCATCCATAATGTCTAGCAAGTTTCTCGCATTGGAGCAACTTTCATGGACCCGCAGAGCAAGTTTTGCAGATCGTTGAGCATCTACCAACGAAAGCCAAGCCGATTCTGGTTTGCCAATTCTCAGGTCAATCCACATCACCAAACACAGGTGCATACTTATTGCGAAGTACTCCATTGCGAGTAGTTTGTTCGCGAAATCGGGATTACCAGTCCCGATTAATGTAAACTTTGCTTGGATCAGTTTACTGATGAATTCGCCAAGTGCATTAGCCTTATCAATTTGAAGGTCGAGATCTCGAACGGGGAATAGGTACCTCATGGAGCTATTCATAATCTCGTTGAATTCCGCATCGAGCCTCTTACTCTCGCTTAAGAGCATGCTCGACGACATCTTTGAACGGTTCAAATTCTTCGAGGGTTCCTTTAAAGGAAATTTGGGTAGTGGTCCGTTCCGTCGTTTTTGTTTTTGTCTGCGTTTTTTCCTGTTCAACTATAACTCCAAATTCAACAACTTGCGTTTTCTCAGAACCTTTAAAGAAATCGAAAAGGTAACTAGCAACTACGTTTAGCGCGACACTAACGGCATCGGGATTTTGCGTCCAATAGCTATATGCCACAAAGATCGTCGGGAGCAAGAATGAATTATCGCGATTGTCAAGAGCCTTGAATGTTCCCGAAACGATCGGAACTTCCGCGACGTCGTGGTTGCGAAGCAGTTTTCTTACATTTCGGACCGAAGGCAGGAAGATGCAGTCGTCGACCGCAGCCGCATCCTCAAGATTTATAGGCAATAGAACAATACCATCGGAGGTCATGACCCCGAATTGTTCGAGCTTTTCGCGGATATTGGGACATTCGGTCGATGTGATCATGTGAAGCGTTGACTTTGCATTGATAGCGGATTCTTTGTTTACTGGAATGGTCTCTCGATGTACTTCCGACCGCCGCCGACAATTTGAACAATCGCACCGGCAATCCCTAATACCTCAGCAGGTTCGCGAACGAGATTAGAACTGATTCTCGTCGTTGCTGGACCGTCCGTCGCACTCGACTCCGGCCTCTTCTGGAAAGAACCCTTGTCTGCTAACGCCAGAAAAATAGCAAGATGTTGTCTCGATTGACAGTCAAAGGTCATCGTCCTCCTAGTACTTCGCGTAAGACCTGTTCGAAAGGCGGAAGAATCCCCCCGATGGGTAGAATGTGTACCTAGGTACACATTCACGATTGGAGCGGCGACGAGATTGACGCAAGTCCTTACGCAGTAAGAATACACCTATCTGGGTTCGAACCAGAAACCTTCGGTTCCGTAGGCAAGAAAATGGACCGTCTAAAACGGCATCTTTCACCAGGAAAACAAGCGTTTCGACTCGCGAATCGCACGATTTCCCAGCTAAATCGAATTATTGCGTTTTCTCACTTTTCCCGCTAGTCTTGGGAACCTTCCCGGGAAGAGTTCCCGGCAGAGGATTTTTGGATTCCTCCATCTCGAAGACCTGAAAACTGAACGCATTCCGAGTACGCCCTAATGAAGAAAATTGACTTTGCAGTTTTGACAATCCGACCCGATGAATTCCGGGCTGTTCATAAACGATTTCAAAACTGGGAAGAACAAAAAGGACGGCACAATTATTTCGTGACGAAAATTGCTAATGGGCGAAGTTTGGCGCTCGTTAGAACCTTGGAATCAGGCAACAGTCGAGCACAGCAAACGACCACCAACCTAATTTTTGACTTGAATCCCTCTTGGATTTTTTTGGTTGGAATAGGAGGTGGATTTCCCGACTTCGAATTTGGGTTAGGGGACGTCCTTTTGTCGAGCAGACTACAGAGTTTTGCAGTCTGGGCAGCAATTCAAGACAGTCAACCAGAATGGGCATTACGAGGTGATCGAATTCACGCCGACGCGGAGCGGTTTTTAGAATCAATCTTTGGTCATACAAAAACGCTTGGTAAGGGGCTCACCCAAGCGGAAATTGGAGTTCCGCGGCCAGCTCTCCAAATCCCCAGCGATATTTCAGATGAAACACTTTACGGAAGTAACGAGTGGAGAAAAAAGGTAGTCGACTCACTTCGCAAGCATCACACTGTTCCGCGAGATCCGACTTTCTATGCTGCCCCCGTACTTGACGGCAATGCGTTGATAAAGGACGCCAGTTTGGCGGCCACGTTTAAGGAAAACGCCAGAGACAGTGCGTTTGCAGAAATGGAAATTGGCGGGGCAATGATGGCAGCTCGCGATAGACCAATAATGTCAATTCGTGGGCTTAGCGATATTGTTGGGTATAAGCGATCACCAGAATGGACAAGCTACGCATGCGAAACGGCGGCAGCCATGCTGAAAGCAATCGTTACGAGCGATCTCATTTCGCCTCAGGTTTTGATAACTAAGCCTTCGGAGGGAGCATCCTTGCTGACCGAGCTCTTTGGGGTGGGGCATGAAATGGTCGGGGTGGGGCATGAAATGGTCGGCACTTTGAAAGACACAGTGTCCGCTTGGCGTTATGGGAATCGACTCGATATCGCGACGGCTGCTGCGAAAAAGCTAAAAGACACTCCATCGCTCAGCAGGATTGTTGCCCCAGGGTTTCTTGTACCGCTATTTGAAGCCGCTGGCGATGTCGAAGAAATTGAACTAAAAGAGTTATGGGCTCAGTTGCTTGCAGGAGCTATAAAGGATAAGAACCTCGCCAAGCGATCTTTCATTGAGCGGCTTCGCGAAATGTCCGTCACTGAGGCTCGTGTTTTGAAAGTCATATCTGAAGGCCGACTAGTGTACATGAAATTGTTTGATCGCGAACGGACAAATAAAGCGGTCAAGCTGATTCGGCGAAAAGACCTGGAAACGAATACGGACTTGCTTAGCTTGCTTGGTTGTCACGAAGCCGAGCTATTTTCATCGTTATCGAGGCTTTCATCGATTGGGCTGATCAATGTGTCAAAGCAATCAAAATTTGTTCCTGTGCAAAAAGGAGAATCCAGAAAGCAGGAAGAGTACCGTTCCAGTATTACCGAATACGGTAGGCAGTTCATTTCCACCATATTCGATCACAATGAAAAAAACACTGCGATGAGAACGGTGGATAGCTGGGACCAATTCAATAAGCTTGAGTCGGCAAGCCAGGATCTAGAATCCCATCTTCAAGATATTGCATCAAAAACTCAAAGTTTAGAATCGGCGTTGAGCGAATTCCCTGACTGGGACGACATCGTAACAACTGACACAGTCAACGACTACAGTGAAGACATTCGAGATACCTTGAAGGAAATACAACTCCGAGATGCTCAAAGGCCCGACAAGTTCACTTGATTCAACCATCACCCGCCAAAGAAAAAAGCCTCGCTCAACATTCGACTGGTCACGCCCGATCTCTCTTCTACTTACCTCGAAACACGCCAAACCCCCTTTTTGATGACGACTTTTGCAACGAATGCCTCGTCAGTTCGGGGATGGCAATACTTTTGGTTACCTCCGACCTTTTCGTCGTTGATATTCTGCGCAGGTCGCAACTGGGGTTCGGCGCTATCCAAAGGCCGTCAACGAGACTTGCTGCACGTCTGGCTGCAGCGGCACACAACTGACCAACTCACGACTCTGTGGTCGGAGCTAAAGATTAGAACCACAATGCCAAAGGCTCACGGCGAAATCGCTTTGGCACTTCTGGAGCAACACAGTGAATCAAATCAGCTATCATTTCCAAGGCAATTCAATGTAAAGTGATGATTCCAACAAAAAAATTTGAATGCATCTCCTGCGCGAAGGGCAATTGCCGTCAAATTTCTGCGAATACATCGGAATAGCACTCGAAGGTTGAGCTACTCAATTACAATTAGGCAACTGTTCACACGGAACACCCTTCACCACTTACCGATGTGTTTGCGATCAGCGTACCCCAATCTGGCGCATCCACAGGAAAACGCATTAAGGCGCAAATTGATATGGCCAAAAATAGGGAACGTAAGATTCGCTCAGTGCGGCGAGCAGTCAACGGACTAAATATCGCAATCAATCCTCACCCAGACGGTAGGTATGTCGATATGTTTCGTAAGGTTTTGTCGAACAAAACGGAATTTGCTTTTTACGGAACGAGAACCGGAACGATTACGGGCTTTCGCAAAGAACAGGGTTCTGAACATCTCTATCGCGGAGTGCTGGCTCTTTTTTCAAACGTCAATTTTGATCGAGCATGGCTGAACAAGGATACTGGCGAAGCCGCCGAAGCGGATGTAGTTGCAAAGATCGAAATCCCTTCCGGTCTCAAACCCGAGTTTCAAAAAATTTCTTTTGTCTTTGATTCAAAGAGACACCGTATGGTCTACTTCTCAAAGGGCCTTGGTGTTTCGTCTGCAAGGAATCTCATTGAGGGATTGTTCAAAACCGGTGAGGTCCTCAACGAGGGTGATGAGTTGGTGATCAAAGTCATCCAAGATAAAGACAACTTAGACTCGATGCTCAATGACTCTGGGATTAAAGAGATGGTGATTGAAATCGATCTTCCTAACCCGGATGACAACTCTGAAGTCGAGGCGGAGCTGTATGCAAGCCTTCGCCAGCAGAACGCGAAAAGTATTACCCAAACCTTCGAGGCAGATTCGACAAATGGTTTCAAGCCGAACGCGAAGACTCGTGCATTAAGTATGCTTGCATTAATATATGGCAAGGTGACAACGAAGGTTCAATCAGCGAAGGGTACAGTGAATCGATCTACAGACAAATTCCCCAAAACGCGTATTTTGAGTTTCGAGCCGTTGAATACCACAGACCACGACGTCTTGTTCAATGCTCTGAAGGATTTCTAGTGCCACGACAATGACTCACGAGATGAAATCAATCTGGATACGATACTGGGAGGCTAACGGCGGCTGGAACGCGATCGCTAGTTCAAATTATGCGAGGATCGCTCTCGCTTTTACGGCCTTGGGATCTGGGTTCTGGCTGGAGCCAGAATGGTGGGAACTTCCACTTGCAGTCCTCCCAAACCTCTTGGGCTTCTCGATAGGCGGTGCTGCAATATTGTTCGGAGTTATTCAGCCGAACGTGTTCAAAATTCTACGCAAGAAGGGAGTGAATTCATCAGCTTCTTTCATGTCTCGATTTACGGCATCGTTTACGCATTTTGTAGTTGTCCAGGCTAGCGCTTTATTGGCGGCGATTATCCACAAGTCCGCAGCATTCTTCGTTGCCACTAAGACTGCTTCGGGAAATCTTGAATTTAACGGCGGTGGACCCACGCTGGTATTCCAAGGACTCTCCGGGATCAGCTGGTTCCTCTTCATTTATGCAGTGATGCTTACGTTCGCAACGGCAATGGAGGTGTTTCGAATTTCGGACATTCTTCAGACATTGGCAGCGTTAACTGACGACTACGAGAGTAAGGACAATTCTACAAAAACCCATCGAGATTCAATCGAGACTTAGTCGACGAACGGGGGCGGCAAAATCCTGCGCACCCCAATTAGCGTAGACCGCGTAGCATGCGTGCACATTTTTGGCGCGTTTTTCATGGGGGGCTCTTCGGCCGGGATTTTTACGAAAAAAGCCTCTTTCAACTTTTGACTGGTCACGCCCGATATCCAGTCACTTGCCAAGAGAGGCTTCGAAGTTGAGCTTAGTTGTAGCGTATGTCTGACGCAAGTATTTTAGAAGAACTGATCACTTGGGACGTCGACCAAGTAACATGCATTCGGAAACACTCTTGATCAGTCGTTGCGACAAAAAATGGCTTTTCGAGAAAGTCATGCACTCCGCTTTTGAATGCGTCGACCACGGTTGCGACATCGCCAAAGGCTGTCAAAACAATCACTGGAATCGTCCATCCAAATTCTCGACTCTTTCGCAGCAGCTCTATGCCGGACATTCCTGGTAGTGCTAGATCGGTTACGATGCAGCCAACCGGTGGTTCCGCGACCTCCGAGAGAAAATGCTCGGCGGATTCGTAGCACTTCGCGTGAATTTGATATACGCCCAGGAGGCATGCGGTCGACGCGCGAGATCCTTCATCATCCTCAATGAGATAAACGGTTGGATCAATTGTCTTGGCTGCCATAGGCTGAAAAGATACGAGTTGACTATTCCGGAAAAATTTGCTGATTGTTGTCGCAAGGATACCTCGCTGTTCAAGCGGTGCATTTTCCAGATACGAAAACCCCCAGCTTGAGGATCATTTGCTGTTGAAAGTTCCGGATTTACCGTCGGCGCCGTCGAGTGCCGCCAGTTTGTCGGTCAGTTTATTGAGCACAATTTTGTCGAATTCAAGTTGTTCGGTTTTAATGGTAATGCGGATCTCCAAGTCTTTGATCGCTTGCCGAATAAGATTCGTATTTTGGCCATAGGAATGAACGAGCTCAGTCAGATTTTTATCGGCATTCACAAAACACCTTTGTTCAAAACTGACGTTAGTTGCAAATCGAAAACGTGCTCGATCCATCCTATCGGAACGCCGGAGCAAAATGTTAAAGCAAGTACGTCGAAACAAAACGATGCAATCTGCCCCCCAGCTTGGCGAATCGAATCAACCATACTGTGCGTCAGATCGGAACAACGGCGAGTCCGTGCTCACGCTTCCCCGGATGGTAATAGCGTTGTTTGCGGCTGTTGCTTTTTGTGTTGGGTCCACGCCAACTGGAAGAATCTCGAAATCGTTTCCACCTTCGGTCGAATCGCCGGCCCAAGGATTCGACATCCCGTATCGATATCGAGCATGCAAGGTAAACTCTCGATCGGTTTGATTTGCCGTTAACTCTGGAGTCTCGGTAAGAATCTCTTTACTCAACAACGTTTCCACACAATTCAGGATCGAGCCAGTCTTTCGAACGATCTGCTTTGCTGGCTCGGGAATTTGTGGCCACTTGCCGAATCGAGTTGCTGTAACAGAATAGACGCGATCCGACTGCGCTGCAGACAGCCGAACTGCTATCGACGACTCAACGCCGCCGGAAACGCTAAGTGCGGCCGCTTGTGCAGATGTCAGAGTCCTGGGCTTGCTGAGTGGCAACATGATCTTTCCTTCGTTGGCGTTGCTCTTGACCTCCGATTCCCACTGGAGATACATGTAGCCGCCTTTCTGGAGATTGGAGACACCGGAATACTCGGAAGTTGGATAAGCCGAATTGTTTTTTAGAACCGGTGCCCTAGGTCCTGAAATGTCTTCTCCCAGTAAGTTCTTGGAAACGATCGCGGAGAACAACGGACCCGCAATTGGGTTCATTGAGTCTGGACGTGTTGACGAGCTCGGCGCAGCAGATGCATCAGTCGGAACACTTCCGCCAGGCCTTGCCCATTCCATTGATGTATCTGGAAAATCGTTCTTCGTTACCCCAGTAATTCGAGGCAACGTGTGTCGATTGCTCGCCGGCGATCGGAAGTAACCCGTAAAGTAATCTGATTTAGTCGGGTCGCCTGATTCGGCATATGGGTAAGCAGGCATCGTGAAGTATGGATTATCTTTGTCGCCTTGATTACCGACCGTGCCATTTCCATTGGGCAACCGGCCCCATTCGTTATCCACCGGCCACCATCTTGGATCGTAATCAGCAATATCGATCGGTAGGCCCATGTTGATCAGTCGATTGTGGAACTCGGAATCTTCTTGAGCCGTGTATTTCACTTCCACTCGAAGTTCAAGTTGAGGAAGGCCAATGCGTTCAAGAACCATCGCGCGAACTAGGTTGACCGTGTTTGGCTTGTGGCCTGGAAGTGGGTCCCAAAGTTTGTTAATCCCTCGAATGCGTGACCAAAGGATTGTGTAGAGCCCTCGAAGCAACATGAACTTTTGTACCCGCTCCCGGTTGAGCACTGGCACTTCGCCGCCGGCCGCATCTAAAACACTTCTGTCATGCCATCCCATTACTTTGACATTCATGAACGCGGTTTGTACCGGACTCGATCCCGCCCGAATTTTTTCACCGTACGTTGCTTCGTACTTCCGTATCCCAGCTGGTGGAGCTGCCCCAGCGTGCTTGAACTGGTAGTTGTATTGAAGAACTAGGCCTGTCTCATCGACGATGTGTTGCCGATTAGTCAATCGAGCGTACGGGAAAGCCAATGGGAACGCGAACATTCTCATTGCGTTGGCCTTGTACCGTTGATCCTTAACGCACAGCCTGCCGGAAACAGTGTGAGTCACCGCCCCATCATCATCCAGGCCGTCGACCACGCTCCAAGTGTTGCTGATCACGCCGCGGACTTGCTGAGCATCGTACCCAGGATCAACGTTGTCATCGGTAACTGGTTTGGAAAGTACTCTGCAAATCTCAAAGGTAGCTTGAACACGTAAGACGTTTCCACCATAAACCTTTTGAATATCAATCCCAGACGGCTTTGGCCCGTTGTTCGCGTCAAGCACGTTCACCCGCTTCACGGTCAAGCTTTGGTCTAACAACTGGACATATTCATTCGAGTAAACTGATCCAGTAACTGTTGGCAAAATGCCGGTCGCAACCAGTATGAGGCGATAACTACTACTGTCGGTCCGATCCTCCTTTGGGGGAGCCGATGGGGCAACCATGTTTGGGTTACCCAATGGATCAGCAACGCCATTTACCGCGTACCAGAAGTCCTTCCTTGGCTCGCTTAGCAGTTGCATGATCTCTTCGGCTCGACCAACCATCGTTTCATCGGAAATTGAAGGGATGCGAATTGTCGACCGATGTTGCTGTGAAACCGAAAGCGGAGTACTTTCGCCCTTTCTGAAAATTGAGATCAGCGTTGACGCTACCGTTATTCGAGTCTTCATGAATCGCTCGTGCGTTTGCGAATCGTCCATTTCAACCACTTGATCGAATTCCAACGTCTCGCATTCTCTCAACAAAACGCCATTGTAGTAAACGTGTGTGCCGCTCATTTCTTCATGTCTCCGTCTGCTGGTAATCTCTTGACTTTAGGCTTGTTTTCTACGTTCATTTCTCGCAATGAAACCTCGAAAGGATTCTTTGCTTTGTCGTCATCCCTGCTGGTCGCATCGATCCAGTCATAAATCGAGCGTTCGATTAGATGCCTTATGCTGAAAAATGCTCGTGCTTCAGTGATCAATGCGTCTATTTCACCTAGTTTCGCCAGAACGTTGTTAGCCGTTCTTTGCGATGGTTTGTTCGCGTAACTCTCGGCATCCTCGACCCTCGATCGAGCTTTTGCCAGAGCGGCCGCCGATGAGCCGAGATACGTAGCTTCGTTCATCGTTCGACGTTCCGAGTTGGCATCGTACTTCATATAGGCCAAACTCAGTTCGCCCGAGTACATCGCGTATTTGCGGTTCGTTTCAACCAGAATCCGACCTTGTTCAGCCGACTTGTGAACCCAATCATTGAGCTGCTTGAATCGATCGATCGAAGTTTTGACCACTGAGGAAAGCGAACCAAATAGCTTGCTCCAATCGATCGACGAGCCACTGCCCGAAACAGGACTGCCAGGAGGTTGACCAAATGGAATCAGGCCACCGCTTCCACCGCCTCCGACACCGCCAGCTCCATTGCCACCATTCCCAGCGCCACCGCCACCGATTCCGCCTGTCCCGCCGGCAGAGCTAGAGTTTCCACCGTACGCTTTGTTACCGAGTGCGGATGAAGCATGGTCAAGGAGACTCGAACCATTTTTCGAGAGGAACGAATCAGCCGGGGCCCCCATCGACTTGCCAATTGTTTTTCCAGCCTTACCGGCTTTGTCATAGCCCTTTGCCAACTTTGCAACATCCCCAACGTATGGAACAACTCCGATTGCTGAGATAGCAGCGTTTGTTAGATGCTGGCCAGCGTTCTCCGGATCCATGGCAGCCCGAACCAGTGATATTCCGGTATTCGTCAAATCAGCAAATGGAGTCGGTTCGACAACTCCGATCGCATCGAGAGCCAATTGAATCCGGTCCATGAAAGAACCGCCCATCGATGTGAGTGGGGCAGGTGATTGCTTTCCTGATGCTCCGTTCGGTGAACTACCTGGATCCGGATTCGACCATTCCTTCGTGATTTCCGCGGCTGATTTGCCATCGTATGGCTTACCGCTCACAACGTTCTTTCGCATATCGGAAAACGAGGCGACGGAAGATGCAGTGGAGCTTACCGAGGGAGCGGCCGATCGCTTGGGCGCCGAATAGTTCTTCACTTGGTAGTCGACTAGCTTTTGGCCAACGTTTCTCTCATGTCGAGTTCGCATGTCGTTGACGTATTTTCGAACATCATTGGGAGAATTGCTTTCCGGGAAGTGGCTTGCATCAACGCCAGGCGAATGGAAGTAGTGTTGCTTCCACTGGCCGTTGTCGCTCGATGAAAGCCGTTTGACTACGGTATCAACCGGATCGGAATAGATTTGGTGGGTTGGCTCGTTGCGTGAGAAGTTCTTTCGACTCAGCTCCATTCGCTGCTCGAGCTCGCCACGGTCAGACGATTCCATTAGCGACTTGATCGGGCTGCTGAAATTCGACCGATCGGAACCAAACTTCTTTGCCTCACTCTGGAAGATTTGCGGATCGGTCGACGCTTGCCAAAGATCACCATTCCGTAAGAGCTCGGCAAGTTTCCCGCTTTTGGCCGCATGCCAGGCATCCCGAGTCATAGGATTGTTCGCAACCGAATCGTAGGGAATGTTTTTGAATCTGGCTTGCGTTCCATCTGGATCTGTCGGGTCGATCAACGATCCAAGTTCACCGGACTGCGCAGCGTGCCAAGCGTTTCGAAGTGGCGAGCTATGCTTCACATCGCCAGGCCCCATTTTTTTCAACTTCTCAGCGATCTGCTCAGGGGTCTCGGTGGGATCGTTGTAAATCGGCTGGTTGTCCTTCGTTCGGATCGGTCTAAAGAACGACTCCCGGTTTGCTTTTGCCTCATCAGGTAGGCTCCAAAGTGCCGCCTGGAATTCCTTGCTTTGGGTCACCCGATCAAACTGCTTTTCTATCGTTAAGACTTGAGTTGCAAGCGAATCGAATTCTGATTCACTCAAATCCGAACCGATAGATTTTGCCAGCTGCAACAGGTTGGAATTGTTGCGGCCTTCGCGCGTGGAGCCAGATTTGTACAACAAGTAAAGTCGTTGGGTTTCGAGGTTCATGGTTATTTCGACTGTCGGTTCATTTCGAATTGGTAAATCGCTTCTTCTGACGTATCGCAGGCTTCATAGAACCATCCCTCTGGCATCGGTCCGAGGAGAGCAGGCATTGCCGATCTAACGCCCTGGTTTACAGCAAGGGATTGGCGAGCGGCTGCCCTACTTCTGTTAAGCCAGAGACCAACAAAGAGGCTGTAGTGGCATCGGTGGACGTGCTCGAGATCGAATCCGCCGAAACAGGCTGCAACATCGGCGAAGTGTCGGAACTTTTTTTTTGCGTATTGCAATAGTAGATGAAGGCATCCAAAAGGTTGAGCATTTCGGTTACTGTCAAGCCTGGAAGCTTGGGATCGGTATAAGGCAAAACACCAAAGGACGATTGAACAGCATCCACACAAATTCGGATTCCGCTTTGTATACCTTCTCTCGCTTGATAGGGATGGATATCTAACCTGAGTTCCTTGTGCCCCTCGAGCGCGAGCAACGTTGCAATCGGGTCAACTGATCGATTGTTGATGCCATCGTTGAATCGAAACAGACCATTTCGCGAGTCTCTACGTCGATGTTTCATTCTCCACCAGATGATGGCCAACAACGCCAATTGAGTTGCTGCGAGCGCTAACGATAACTTCAAGATGAACATGGGAAAACTCCTTAGGATTTGCGTGATTTAGTAGAAGGTTTAGACGTTGGCTTGGATGAGTTGGCTTGCATGGCTACGGGCTTTTCCTCCCGGGAAGTGGCGTATCGGCCAGCACGAGCGGTTGCGATCGCCGCAAGGAATCGTTTGACAGCTGGCCGGCTAACGTAGATTCGGCCACCGTCGACTAGCGACTCCAAGACGATGCCCCCGCAGCCCCTCGCGATGTATCGATAGATGGAAACGAGACTCTTGCTCTTTCCACCAACAACCGGGAAGAGCTTCACTGCAGCCGAGATAGGAATCAATCGTTCCTCGTGGGCAATGATCAGATTGACGGGCTTAGCGTTGGATTTTGGTCGAGACATGGGAACGAGATCTTTCAGGCTGTTGGCCTAACCGATTCGGTTTTTCCGATGTCGACTGGTCTAGTTTGGATTTTTGAAGATTGATTAAAACGGGTCAATCGCGAAGCATCAATTATCAAGCAATCCGTCTTGATGCTTCGCGATCAACGCCAAAGTTAGACGGCAGAGAGCTGGCCGCTTGATGAAGAGACTGTCGACTCGTGCTTATTGGAGGCATCGATGCTTAGAGCTTTTTTAGCCTCTTCTGCCTCTGCCGCTGCGTCAATCCGCTGTCTCGCATCATCAACCGTGATTCCATGCACGTTGGCAATTTGCTCAGGTGGCGCACCGGCCATTATCATGACGGAAATCGATGGAGGAACCCAATTCGGATTTGGCTTTTCTGCCTCAGGTTTAGCGTATGCGATCGCTCGTTTGCTTGGACGAAGGGACCAATCTTGGTTAATTGTCTTCAATCGCGATACAACCGCCGGAGATATCCACGTTTCTGGGTTGTAGTGAGTTCCCGGAGCCTCGAGTTCCTCGGCAACCTTAGCACCGTCGGGCGTTCCGTCCTCACACTTCCACCCATAGATTGACGCGATTTGCGAAAACGTCACACCGGCTTTAATCAGTGAGGAAACAGATTGAGGCTTGCTCGGCGTAAACTTTTGCATCGAAACTTCCGTGATTCGATTGTATGCGATCCAGAGTCGATCGAGCCTTGGGGGAGAACTACATGAATCCGACTCACGCACGAACTCAGCAAAGGCCAAAGCAAAACTATCGATTGCCAAAACCATCGGGCGAGCCTCGACATGGACCTCCCGATCTTGATCAGCAGTGCCATCGAGAAAGAACTCGATTTCGCTCCGAAGTTTAGCGGACACAACTTTGACGGTTGCCATTCCCCATTGGGCCATGGTCTCGGGAGACTCATCGAGTTCCCATTGCTTAATAGCAGCTTGAAGGCGAGCGACTCGCTCAAGAATGAACGATGAGGTGATGACTTTTGCCATGATAGTTTCCTTGTTTGTTGGATTTGGATTGCACCTCAGCGTCCCTAGCCCGGAAAAATCATAGCGTGAAAAAACTGAAAATGCTAGTCACCTAGTCCCAAGACTTGATTTTGGCAATTTGCTAGTCGATATTGTTAACAACCTGATTGTCGCTCATCGTTTAGCCCATCATCTTTCAATCAAACAAACATGCCCGATCAAAACCAGACCGCAACAGTAATCCAATGCCACAAGTGCCAAAAGCGATTGAAGTACTCAGGAACGAAACCGTATGTCAGCTGCCCAGGCTGCGGTGAAAGCATTCCGGTGCCAGACAACATCCAGGAGGGAGACGTTCAAGAAGCAATCGGTTCACCACCCGTTCAAACGTCTGTAGTTCAATCGGCGCCAGCCCAAGCAACGATAACGCAAGCGGCTCCGGTTCAAACTGCGATCGACGAGCCCAACTGGCAAGTAGCTCGAGGCCAAGAACGATTCGGACCATTCACCCGAGAGCAAGTACTCCAAGGCATCGCCGGCGGAAGGATTGCATCTGCAGATTTCTTATGGAATCCATCATTGACCGACTGGCAGCCAGCATCAGCATTGTTCCCCGGTCAGGTTCTCCCGCCAGAATTGCCGCCATCGCCAATCGGCTCAGTTGCCATGACATCAACTAAGTTCTCTCGATTGTGCAACCGAACGGTTATCGCTGGGATTGTGTCGAGCATTTTGAGTGTAGCGTTCTATCATTTCCTGTTTATGGGTGCAGAATATGACAAAGATGGTTTTCGTCTACAGGGTTCGTCGGCTTCGGCGATGATTACGCTAATTGGAATGACCGGGGTGCAAATTGCGGTAATGATTCGCCAGTCGAAGTACAACCAAACCGAGTATCGATCCGTGATGAAGTGCTTAGGCATTGCCCAGATTCTGATCGGCCTTTCAGCACTTCCGCTTCTCTTGTGTGGTGTTTGTGCAATGTTCCTTTTGCCACCGAAGTAACTCGTTGAGTTGCTTATCCAGCCAGAAAAAGATGTGAACCCGAACAACTTCCGGAATGAGTTCGAAAAAATTCTAAACAGCATGGACTTCGAAGGCAAAAACTAAAAACGTTGAATTGCCATTCACGAACCCAAAACTCAAGATCAATTCGCATTAGCACTTTTAACAGAACTACAGCATGACAAATATCGAATCAACTCCCTGGCCAGCAGAATCGATTGTGTTGCAATCATGCAGTTTGAAGGTAAAGCGGTTCAAGTGCTTCAAAGACTCTCCAGCGAGTCCACAGGGGTTACACCAAATCAAGCCAGTAAACATCATTGTCGGACGAAATAATTCTGGCAAGTCGGCATTTCTTGAGTCGATTCTATTTGCTTTTAAGGTCGAAAAAAAAGCAGAAGAATTCGGTGGGGAATTGATTCTTGCGTGGTCTCCTGCTGAGGAAGATATTGCTAATCTTCCCTCCACCCTCGAAGAGGTAAGAGTTGATAATCGAACTGAATCGTTTACTCCATCTCGTTACGGCAAAAATTTGGTAGGAAAGAAGATTGAGTTTGCATTGTTTGGAAACGAAGCGAGATTCCTGGGACCTATCGAAGGCGATGATCCAATGCATATTCAAAAGATTCGTTTTATTGGAAATTCGCTCGTAAGGCGGGCGGTCGAGTCACTCAAGAATTGGATCGTACTGTCACTCAAATCTGAACGCGACGTGCTCCCAGAAGCAAATGCCCCGAGTCAAACTTTACTTGGTTCAAATGGCGCTGGGCTAACAAGGCTTTTCCAAGCACTAATGTACCGGGCGGAATCGAACCGCCTTGACTTGATCGAGAATGTCGTTGTACCGGCATTGAATGAGATCTTAATGCCAGACAATCGATACGAACGCATCGTCATGCGTGAAAATGGAGGTTTGTGGGAGATATTTCTTGAAGAGAAATCAAAAGGCCATGTTCCGCTGTCGTCGACGGGCAGCGGTGTCAAGACAGTACTTTTAGTTCTTGCCAACTTGCTTATTTTGCCAGAATTGTATACCACCACAAAGCGTCATCGATTCATTTTCGCTTTTGAAGAACTTGAAAACAATTTGCATCCGGCCACCCTACGCAGGCTGTTTCAATACATTTCACGGTACAGCGAGGAGCACAAGTGCCATTTTTTCATTACGACGCATTCACATCTTGTTATCGACATGTTTAGTGCAAAGACAAACGCACAAGTTCTTCACGTAACACACGACGGATTGGCAACATCGATTCGAACGATCAAATCGCGAATTGAAGGCGTAAATGTACTCAACGACCTCGACATTCGCGCAAGCGATTTACTGCAAACCAATGTGGTGATTTGGGTCGAAGGGCCAACGGATGCGATGTACATCGAACGATGGATCGACTTGCACTCAGACGGTAAGCTTCGGCGAGGAATCGACTACCAATGCGTGTGTTACGGCGGATCAGTTGGAAGTCATCTGACTTTCGATGCTGACACAGCCGCTAAGCTAGTCCAGGCAATAAAGATTTGTCGACACGCAATTTTTGTTGTCGATAGTAATCGTAGCGAAAAAGATTCAAAGCTTGATAAAGACGCCGAGCGCGTTTTTTCAGAGGTTAGCAAGGTGGGCGGATTTGGTTGGATTACTGATGGACGGGAAATCGAAAACTATCTGCCCGCGGAACTGATTTCAAGCGAAGCAAAAGCAAAATTAGTCGGTACTACAAAATACACCGACTTTTACGAAGCTATTCGTGAAGCACGAGGGACCAAGGGGCAAATGCGGAAAACTGCCCTTGCAAACCGGATCGTTCCGAAATTAACATTGGACAACATATACCGTGATGACCTCGAATACCAGCTCACGGAAGTTTGCAAGTTGATCGGAATATGGAATCAAAAAACTAATTGATTTCCAGCCTTCCAAGATTCAATCCAAGTCGCAAATTCCACGATCCGCGTTCCTCAACCCCGCCAAGATCGGCCCGAGCACTCCCAATGCGAAATGGTCAGTCAGGGAAATGGAGTCCATCAGCCTCTCGACCGCTCGCCGACTTTCACTAATCGACTGTTGTGCGATGGCAAGCAGGTTTGGTTCGGATTCCGATTCACTTCCACTTGCTGGTTGAACATTGATTGCCATGGTTCGGCCTCGATCTCGCATAAGTTAGCGCATAATCCGTGGTGATTTTGGACAGAAGTTTTGACAGTCGACGACATGCCAAAGAGCCTCCCGCTGCGAAAGAACTCGAGCGGGAGGTGGATTTTTGAGTTGGCCAATGGCTCACACCCTGGAAGTGTTACTTCGATGCCAATTGGGATAGCCGGCTGAACTGATTCAACCTGATCACGATGGCATCCAATCGAGAAGTCCTATCCTCCTTGCGAAATGCTCCAATGGCGATCAGCAATTCGATATCCCTCCTGGTTGTCCGTTCGCATACGTGCGCTGTCTCGCAACAGTGTTTGTTGATATCCGTGGGAGTCACGCCAAACCGATGATTCGCGACGTATTCGATCATCTTGAACAGTCGTTGGAATCGAACTTGAGCACGATCGACGGACTCGGCTTCATCGACTTCAAACGTCAATTTTGCGATCGGATCAAACTTGATTCGACCGCTGTGAACGAGCCACTTCGAAAATCGTTTTAGTTCCGCAAGTTGCGTTCGGATCGTCTTGTCGGCATAGTCGCCATGATCTTTCTTATGTTCAAGGAATTGCTCCGTGATTTCAAGAGTCAAGTCCTCGGCGACATCGCAACCCATGACATCGAACACGACTGCGGTAAGCAAC
Organism: Pirellula sp.; assembly: GCA_031424235.1. Taxonomy (GTDB): domain Bacteria; phylum Planctomycetota; class Planctomycetia; order Pirellulales; family Pirellulaceae; genus JBKCUI01. Next base: position 13,492 of record JANPHB010000348.1, on the reverse strand, counting down.
CGCCTGACATGCTCCACCGTTCGTTCGGACTTGCCCGACTCAGTCAACCAGGAGACGTAAGCCTCGATCGTTTGCTTGATCGGCTCGACATTCGAACCGTCGGTACCCGCGGTCGATTGGCTTGGCGAAGTGGTGATGGCGCTCGTTTTGAGGTCTGCAAAGGATGTGTTGGCGTTGGCAATCACGATACCACCTCCACAATCCGACTCTTCAAAGCCTTGGGGAGGGCAAGTCCATGTGGCCAGAGCAGGACACCCGCAACTCGGTCGATTGTCGCATAATCCTTAGCAATTTTTGCAGCGTAAAGCGGATGCAATCTTTCTTTACACAAGACAATACCGCAATGGTTGACTACGTAAAAATCAGTCAAGACAGGTTCGATCTTGCAAGTAATTCCGCGGGCGTATAGCTCATCAGATTTTCGAGCTGCTGAGTCTGCAGACCGATAGACTTTGAATTTCCGCCCCTTCTTGGGCTTGGACTTGAACGAAACCTGCCATTTGTGAGATATGGACTTGGTTTCCCAATCTGGACAAACTAGACTCTCCATCACTAAGACTCCGCAACTGAGTTTTGGTCACGGCCTCGGATGCTTGTAACATCGCGGGGCCACTTTTGTTTTCGACTTAGAACGATTGTATAGTTGTTTTCATTTTGGGGAATACTAGTTTTCATTCGTTCGGAAAAATTGTCCGAGTTTTTTTTGCAAGTGCAGTTGCGATCGCTGGAACTGCGTTCAACGCAACGTCCCTGGAGCCGCTTTCCCAATTGTAGTACGTATTCTTTGGGCATTCGTAGCCGGCTTTGGTTATCGCATCGGCCATTTCCTCACCAGTTAGGCCTGCATTTTCCCTAAGCTTGCGAAGTCTCGCTGCGAAGCGCCCTGCATACGTTGATTCGTCGACTGGTTTTGCTGGCCTACCCACGGTGTCGCTACTTTCGGATTTTGGTTTGATGGACGGAGAATTTGTGTGATCCATACCAGGATAATCAGGTTATCGGCCAAGTCTGGTCATTCGAACATTTCAATCAGCCAAGTCGCGAGTTGGAATCAATTCAGAAGCCACAAAAAGCCATTTGAAAAATAGGTTAGCTATCATTCGCAGCCAATCGGGGGAGGTGTGGCGACAAATCAATGATTCATTCCGCTGCTGAATGAATCGAAGAGATTGTTGGTACATCGGGTTCGTATTTACTTGCAATCCAGAAGACGCTAATTTGGCGGCGATGCATTACTTTCCCTAGTTTTATGCCAGTTGAAGGGACTCTATTATGAAACGAACGCTTTTAATCGTAGCTTGCTTCTTAGTTGCGGCTGCCACGATTGCTATTCAGAAGTCCAGCGTTTCCGTTGCGCAGGACAACAAAACTCGTATCGTTCCACTTGCGAAGCCCGCGTCACCAGACATACTGGCCTCCCTGGTTGCATCAGATGCGTATCAGTACGCATGCTCAATTCGTTCTACCACAGGTGGGGAGAATATTAGTCTTGGCGATTCAACCGCTGATCATCCCCAATATTGCAATGTCGCAGCTAAGGGGATCGAGTCTTACTTTGGCCTACCGATGAAAACCGATGGCGAATATGACGCCGAACTTCCAAGTAGTGTCTACTGCAGAATCAAGGTAGTCTCGGTCGTCGATGATATTGCACAAGTTAAACTTACCGTAGGGCATGCGACCGATGTTGAAAAGACTAACGGCGTTGCAACTTGGAATGAACAGGTTTGGACAGTCGATCGCGAAGTTAGATTTGACGAAACAGACACAGTACAACTGACCGCACCGAACGGCAAAACAGCGCCGAACTTCGAAGTGCGTTACCGCGTTCGAAAATTTGAAGGCAAGCCTGAGTAACCGGAGTAAGAACAAACAACAAATGTACGGGAGTTGAGGGCGCGAGCTACTTGATTGTACATTAACTCGCCGCAACCCCGTGACTCTGGGCGTTCGTACAAGCAATGGAATGCAATGGTGACAATGACAAAAAACGCAGGTATTTGGGTGGTTGGAGTTCGCACGACTCCGTTGATTCCAGCAAAGTCAACTCGATCGGACGGATGCCAAAGTTCCTCACCATTCGCAACTCGAGCGCGGAGGATCTCCAACTTCTCGAGCGAACCCGGAATTGCACCGGTCGCAAGTGATGCTGGCCGGGGAGTGAACTTGTCCGTTTTGCTAAGTCGATCAAAATCAAAGATTGAAAGCGGTTGTTCAGTAGCTGTATCTAATTGATCGTTCATTCGAATTGTGGGGCGACTCCAACAATGGGGCTCGCAGCCGAAATGGCAAATGTGATAATGCCATCCTCATCGCGACAATGAAGCGTTGTTGCTGTCCAAGGCTCGTCATCCTTTTCGAAATTGATCATGATACGATTTGTTTTGGAATCAAAAGCTTGCTTCACCAGTGCAAAGTAGACGTCAAGTCCGACAGCTACCTCGGCATAACCATACCAAAATGTGCTGTTGATCGTCGTTAGTCTAATTCTTGCATGAGCTTGTTTGCTCATGAAGGTTCCGTTTTCGCCTGACTCAACGAACAGTCGACATTCGACATCGAACGGCAGAAGCGTATGGATTGCTATCGATGGTGGGAATTCGTGGGTTTTGTCGGACTTGATCGTATTCGTTTGTTCTGACATGGAATTATCCTTTGAAAGTTGTTACTGGAATTGTGGTTTCAAACGTTTTTGCCAGTTCTCGATATGTAACTGGAAGAAGCAGCTCAACATCTACCATCGCGAAATCAAAATGCCTCATGGGGATTTGCAATCGATCGGCTGCCACGATTAGCGCCCCATCGCGACAACGAAGACTATACGAAATGTTGCGCGCGTGAATCCAAGTCGGTTTGGATGCCATCCGCATGACATTGGTTAACCAGTCGATCGCAATTTGAATCGATCGTTCGAACGGCGCTACGACATGACCGAATCCTACCGACGGATCGAGCTCGTAAAACTCTTCGTCATTGTCGCCAGTCAAGAGCGGCCGCATGTTCCACATGCCTGATGCCAAAATCGGTCTTGGTAGCCCATCAATCAAAACGATTGGCAATCCATGACGATTGGCGAACTCTTTCACGATCGCCTCGCCCTCTTGAACCATTCGACTGTATCGTTTGTTTGGGATCCGATTTGTTGGCCTGATTTCGGTATGAATCACGATGCATCCTCCCAGCATTCGAACCAAAAGACTTCACGCGCGCCGCGGCCCAGCTCGGGAGCCATGGAGACCGACCGATGTGAATATTTATCCGTCTGGACTGGACCGACGAAGGATCGATGGAGGGTTGGGACCAAAGAACGATCAAGACGCCGCTGATCCTCAATCCAGCCGGCATCGATCCCAACGTAGATTTCTTGCCGGGAAAGGGCTCTCACGTCGATTTGGAGCCGATTCAAGGCCAGGAGCATCGAACCAGGCGAGACATACCCGAATCGCCGTCGGATGGCCATTGCCAAATCCGAGAGCTTCGCAACTGGATGGCTCGATCGTTTGACGTGAAGTAGCACTGTCATCGCTTGCATGACCTCGGATTGCTCTGGTGGTCGATCGATTGGCTTTGGCTCGCTATCAATCAATCCACGCTGCGAAACGGAAAATTTCTTGCTTCCGATGGAGACTATCGGGAAATTTTTTCTTGGCATAGTTCTTGGCATAAATCGACACCTTTCAAAACGCTGGGGAGATACTTCCGGGGGGTGGACAACTCGACCGACCCATCAGCCCGACTAGTCCGACCGAATAGAAAAATTCGACGAACAAAAATTTTTCGAATCGATTCGCGTGAGAAAATTTTTCTTGAGCAAGTTTTTTGATGACTGATCGGAAGGCGACCAGTTCCGCAGTCGACAAGAAAAAATTTTGGATAGAGAGCGAAAACGTTCGAATTGCGAGGCAGGGCGATACAACGCACAGGATTTTGAAGATCGCTTGACGAATCCAATTTGTGGCTTGATCGCTCATCACCGTAAATCGACAAACCAACGATTTTATTGGTTGAAACGATTCGTCTAGGATGAAAACGCAGCCGATCAGAGTGGCTGAAAAAATTGAATTCAAAAATTTTCGAAACAGAAACTTTGGGCCGTTTTTCGTTTTTCTCTTGAGCCGAAAGAGGGAGGAAAACGCGATTGTCGTAATTGACCTGTATAAGTAGTAATATAATACAGGGCAATTACGACATGATTGACTTTTGAAACTAAGCATTTGCGATCTCCAAAAGTAATGAATCAGCCTTGCTAGTCGTTGTCCGGATTGACGCGGAGTCTACCGTGCTCGCCAAAGGCCCGAAATCGATGTCCAAACACTTCAGAGAGTGTTCATTGGCGACTTTCCGTACTTCGCTTGGGCCTTTGTTTACGCCTGTTCTGGACCAGCCTCGCGTGACAGTGGCTTTCCAGCATGAAGTTGCTTTGACAATCGACGTTTCATCGTCAATTAGTTTTTTTACGACAGCTCGCAGTTCATCCAAGGACAGGCCATCGCCATCGAAAGAACTTGTGGATATCACGAGCGTAGGGCCAGACTGCTGGTCGATGGTCAGGCATTCAATTTTTGATCGTCCAACTGTCGTTGCTGACTTGTATGCATCAATTCGAATTACTGAGGCAATTTTTTTTTCGATCATGCCAGCGAAAATTTTTTGATCGCTCTTCAAAATCTTAAAAATCTTTTTTATCCAATCCGATCGCTCTGGACGTACAGACGGTGATATCCCATGCGATGTTGTGATTGGCCTGGTGACGGAATAGTCCGCCATCGATACGTTCGATCGAATAACGCTTGCAAAACTTCGAAATGCATCGACCCCAAAGAAATCATAGAAGATGCATAGGCCACGAATTGGCTTGTTTGAAATCACGAGACAGGATTTTTCGTTGGATTCCTCATCGGCTCGCAATTTGACAATGGCCCACCTAGACTTTTGGCGTTGGAGACTTTTTTTTACGGCTTCAAAATCGGCGGGAGGTACGCATTTGGTGAAAGCTTGGAGTTCTTCCGAAAAAGCAGTGATTAGCGTGATTGACCAATTTGGTATCAGCAATCGTTTTCGGCATGGACTGCATTTCCAAGATTTGCATGCCAACTTGCTGCCAAGAAATTTTACCCCACCATCCTCCGTAGATTTTTTGAAAATATGTCGATAGGTGCAGCTATGCGAAACGTCGTAATCCATGTCGACGTTTTGCGGCTGTCTGATCGATCGATACAGGTTCGCATCGATTTCAAGATTCGAGCTGATCTCCTGGGCGATTTGCACATTGGCCGCGATGACGTTGACTTCTTCGGCTCGAAGCAATTCAGTATAGATTCGTTGACCAACGTTTCGACGCTCCGACGGCGAAAGCAAGTGGCCATTTTTTGCGGTTTCTACAATCCACCAGTCGTTGAAATCCTTATGGACTGTGGGTGGGGAACAAACCAAAACCGGTCGATCAATCGCAACTGATAGCTCATTTGCCCTTCGTGCGACTTGGTCCCTTGGTGTCTCGAGTCCCGGCTTAGGCTCATCGTTTTCGCAAATTACAATGATCCGAATGCTTTTCGAAATGCCAGAAAGTATCTTCGCCAAAGGAACTAAGTCGGCGCCACGTGTGTATCGTCCAATTGCGTAAAAACCGGCCGCGTTGGCTGATCCCACATCGGCAAAACCTTCCACGATCAGAACAGCAAGGCATTTTTCATCGATGGATTTGTCTGGATACTGATAGCCTCGGGAACCAACAAAATCAAACCGTCTTGGCTTATCGCTGTCTTCCTCAAAAATGGGATTCCAAAATCGCTCCGAATAGCCACAAATATTGGTTGGTTCATGCGGTTTTCGCTCTGGAATCAGTAGCCCACGACTCGTTAGCGTACAACCGAGTTCCTGGTAATTCGCGATCGGAATGCAACGTTTTTCCGACCAGCGCACAAGACTGCTAGAGGCAAGACTTGATTTAAGGATCGCGACAGAGAACGGATAACGATGCTCTTTTTTTGTCGGTCGGGGAACGCTGGCCGGTCGAGACTCTTTACTTGACGGAATGAATCCAGTCTGAAAATTGTCGATCAGCCGATGTCGAAAGGCCCCAAGCGACGTCGTGTACGGGCTGCTTACATTCCAGCAGTGGGCAATTGAACCATCATCAGATTCTGCGCAATGGCTTCGATCGCCACACACCTTGCATTCTTTTGCAGTGTGATAAGTTCTTTTTGATTGGCTTGATTTTTCAAGCAATGAGGACATAATGACATCCATGACGTGTGAAAAATGAGACACACAAATTGCGAACACCATCTCCTGGCTGGGCTGTGCTCGCGAAAACAATCGAAACCTAGTTGGCGGACCTCAACTCGCTAACTAGGTTTTTTATTGCCTTGACTAATTGCAACTAAGCCGATTGCTTGCTGAGAAGTCGATCAGCTTTTTGAGTTGCTTTTGCCACCGATCGCTTGCGACTCAAGTCTGATTCTTGTCGGGAAACGCTTGGGCTATTCCCAGATCGCTTCGCAGCGACTTTTGCCTGGAACTCTTTGACCGCCGCTTCTGTTGTGCAAACGGCGTTTCCATTGACATATGAGTCAAGTACTACACCACGTACACCGGTAATCGTGTAACGATAGATCGACTTGATTGACTTCGATTTCCCGTTGATTGGCGGGAAAAGTTTAGACGATTGCGCAATCGAGATAAGAATATCCCGCTCAGGATCGATAGCCATGTGGAATTGCCTGTTTAGAAAGAAGTTGTGACGGAGAAGGCGTCCTTGCCAGTCGCACTCGTTCCCGAAATAGGATCGGGGGGCAGGTTCTCATCACAAAAAAGGTAAAAGGCAAAAGGTAAAACGGTCACAGCAACTGAAACCTGCGTGCTAGGTCTCAGTTTGGGAAGTTCGAGAAAATCCGTCAATGGGTGATCAACCGATTTTTCGAATCACGTCGATTGCCTTCTCGCGATCGGCCTCGGCGTACACCTGTGTGACCGCAATTTCGGAATGACCGAGAAGCACTTGAGCAGCTTCAATGCCATGCGACTTTCGAACGTTCGTTGCCATCGAGTGCCTAAGCTGATTTGGGGCCCATGCATGCTTGCGATTCCATGCGAGAAAAGACGGTCGATCGAGTTCACAGCCAGGAGGGAAAGCCTTGGCGCACGCGTTCCGAATCGCTCGAGAGTACGACTGCGAAGTGTAGAACTCCCCTGGTTGTTTTCGAGGCTTTCGCACTTTGTTGGTACCTCGACGATTTCCGCAGCTCAATGGCGTTGTCCGTTCCTCTGCCATTTGCTGGCGTCGCTTTTCTTCCGCCTCAATGGGTGAGAAACAGTTTGAATTGGCATCTCGAAGCAAAAATGGTGCAAGTACTTTTTGCGCAAGTGGACCAACATAGACAGTTCGTTGTTTCCCACGGTAGGCGGTTTTGTGCTTTGCGAACTTTATTTCCCAAACATCGCTCGATCGATTGACCATGCTAGGCTTGATTGAACAGACTTCCCCCGGTCGACATCCAGTGAGTTGTTGGAATCGAACCATCGCGACAATGATCGGCGATAGATGTTTGATCGTTTCGTCCACAACATCCGCAGCGACTGGCTGAATCGGTTCGGTTTCCTTCGCTGTCGTTCGGCCTCGCTTGAGTGGTTCGACCGAAGCAAGATCAACATAGATTGATCCTGAAATCATCGATTCGCTTGCAGACCATTTGAAAAGCCGACGAACATGCTTCATAAGCCGATTGACGTATGGCCTTGATCGCGGCCGTTCAAGAATTCTTCCGTCCTTCGCTTTCTTGCGAATTGGTTTCATCAGATGAACCCTTAGCGCTTTGAATTGGAGCGGCCCAAATGTGGAAGCCGGTTCTTCGCCATATAGATTCTTGATTGCAGCCATCGCCGGCAGGATCCGAAAGTATTCGCTATTGGCTTCTTCCCCGAAGTACGTTTTCGCGTGCTCCAAATAGGCTGCAACCAGCTCGACGATCGTTATGACCTTCGGATCGCATCGAAATGAGGGAGATCGGCCGGAAGCCTCCCATTCGGCCAAAATACGATGGTATCGTTGTTTTGCTTCGCGGGTCCCGAAGACTCCCAGGAGATAGTCTTTCCCGTTTAGGGTGACTCTAGCTTGACCAGAACAGTGTTTCCGCATGGACGGAGTTCGCATTTTGCACCTCTCAAAATGAGCTATCCGGGAAGTGTTCCCGGTTTCGCTTTCAGAAAGATGCCGCGTTTCCGACGTTCGGAAGGTCCACTTTACCAAGCAATCGGCAGGTTTTTTGTTCAATACACCTATCTGGGTTCGAACCAGAAACCTTCGGTTCCGTAGCGTTACTTTGCCCTTCTGCAACCTTCTGAATACGCGTTTTCTCAACGATTCTAGAGAAGCTCTTTGGAGGCACTGCTTCAAGAATCGCCATTTTCTGGCACAGTTTTCCCATGTGTGCCAGCAGCTCATTCGCCGCTCGAATTGGTCGATTTGAATGGTGACGGATGTATCTGTCACCCAGCCTGCAACTGTCACCATCAAGTGTCACCCAGCCTACTAATGAAATGATCGATAATCCAGTCGGGTGACGGTTATGACACTTTTCCTCTATGACTTGTTGCTGCTGATACGCTCCAACCGACCACAAAACGCCCCCTGAATATTTTTGACGCCAGTCTTCAGGAAGAGTTCGCCGCACGGACTGCGTTATTACCGCGAAATCGAAGCTTGGTCGCGATGAATTCGGGTGTGAATTCTCAGCCCCTGCATTAAGGCCACCTAATGCGTAGGGACCAATCGTGGTCGCGCAAAACCGGTTGCTTGCAATAGGGAGCAGAGACATGCCAATAACAGAACCAAGTATAGAGTTCACCGAGCCTGCGGGGCCCGTTGACACAGTGTTGATGATGCCAGTACCTCAAATGCCTGAATGCAATGCGGACGAGCCGCCTAAAGAAATCGACTTGCTTTCCCAGATCTTGAAAAAGGTCGATCTGGTGATGGATCAGCACGCTCAACCAGTGGCATTTGTGAAGGACGATGCCTCGGGGATTCATCGATGCTATCGCGTCCGAAGCAGAGCATTTGAACATCTTATCCGCCGAATGGGAATTGCCCAGGGGATTTCGAAGCAAGAAGTCAAAGCTCTTATAGAGGAACTTGAGGGGATCGCCATTTGCCTGTGCAAAAAAGTTGATATCCACCCGAGGTTTGCAGACAAAAATTGCAAGCTCTACCTCGACCTCTGCAATGACTCGGATGAAGCAGTTGAAATTGACCAAACAGGATGGCGGAAAGTGGTCCCACAATCCGCCTACTTTGCACGTCACGATCATCAACTTCCCCTGCCTATCCCCGTGAACCCGACTGCCCTCAGTATCAATTCATTTGATCCTTTAGTTGCAGAATTTGAGGTGCCGCAAAAACTACTTTTGCTGGCTTGGTTGACGAGTTGTTTTAATCATCGAATTGAGGTCCCGATTGTTGTTGTCATTGGCCCGCCTGGAAGCGGAAAGTCCACATTTTGCCGCTCTTTGAAGGATCTTGTCGATCCGAGTTTCAGTCCGGACATTGGAAACTTGGACGTTTCAAATCTGCCGTTGATTCTGCAACAGCATGCTATACCGAATTTCGAAAACGTTAGTTGCATCTCTAGAAAAGTTGCCGACCATTTTTGTCGTGCGACAACCGGTGGTGCGATCGCTGTCCGACGGCTTTTCACTAATGATGAACTTGCCTTATTTCGTTTTAGAAGGCCAATACTAATGAATGGAGTGGAGCTACCGACAAATCGACCGGACTTCCTGGACCGCAGTTTGGTTTTTTCGCTCTCCCGTCGTACCAATAATGATGCGATCGAAAATGTAGTTGAAAGGCAGAAAGAGCAGTTGCCACAGCTACTAGGTAGCCTCTTGACGCTCGTAAGTAAGACGCTCGCTACTCCCGAAACACCAGAAAACTATTGTCCGTTTCGCATGGCTTCTTTCGCTCGGTGGGGACGTCGCGTTACAAGGGCACTGGGCCTAGACGAAGCGAATTTCGACGACGCTTACAAAAGTAACTCACAAGCCATCGGGCACGATCTGCTGGAAACCGATTTGCTTGTTCGACTCTTGCATGAGTACGCATCCAAATACTCAGCCAACCACCCATGGAAGGGTGCAATAACCGACCTGCTGGAAAAGCTCAGCCGGAGCAAGCTTCTCCATGAACATGCGGGCAAAGAAGGTCTCGTAGGCTCCGCAAAGATGCTCAATCAGAAGCTCAAAGAGCTCGCACCGCTATTGGCTCAGATCGGCGTCATCGTTGAGCAGTTGCCAAGAACAAAGAGCGTTAGGCCGTGGAAGGTCTACCTGCAACAACAACCTCAACAACAATCTCACGAACAACAAAAGTAAGGAACTACCGAACATGAATTCAACAATCAAGAACATTGACAGATGGTCCCCTCAGCAGCTTAGTGACTTCGCAGGTAACGACCGCCTGCACCGACTTATACGTTCAATCGAAGAGTCCGAAACCCTCAATTCGAACTTGCTCATAACCGGGGATGTGGGTACTGCCAAGTCCGAGGCAGCTCGTTTCCTGCTACGGGTTCTACTTTGCGAGCGAATTGACCGAGTCAGGTTAAAACCCTGTATGGCGTGTGCCAACTGCCGACAAATCGACTTGCGTGAAGGTAATGCACAGCTCTTTCAAATCCATAAGAAAGGGCGATCCGGAGGAGTTAATAGCTTCCAGACGCTCATCTTCGATTGTGCCAATGTCAGCTTCGACGAGATCGCCGAGCGTGTCCGGGACTCTGAAAGCATCACTTCGGAACTAATAATCGTTTTGGATGAAGTACAACAGTTATCTCGTACAAGGATTGAAAATCGACTCCTAGTTACTATGGATCAAGTTCGTGCACGCTGGATCGCAGTGACTTCCTCTCCATCCGACTTGTCTAGGGCCTTCATACGGCGATTCAGAACCAAGTTGACCATGAAAGCACCATCGACCGAGGAGACTCTTCGGTTTCTTTCCCATCGACTCATCGAATTCGGATTGAAACTCGACGAGGATGGCCTTTTAGGGGAAGTTGCCGTCAAATGCAATAACTCGATCAATACAGCCTTGAGCTTCTTTGTCGAAGTCGCCCAATTGCATGACGGAATTGTATCCCAACAGGCGATAAGTGAATTCGACTTCGACTCACTCTGATGGCCTCCTCAGGCTGAGCAAGTCGTCGGTAACCGCACCAAAGCTACTACCATGTTTTGGTGCGACCGCCCTGTATGCTAACAGACGCCTCGACATCTTCACGGAATACGCGGCACATAGACACTTCGTCTTCAATGCCGTGAGGTTCACTGACACGTCTTGATTCCCGCATAACGAATATAACCAGCTATTCGAACAATAGATGCCCGACCGATGAGTAATAGCGACTTTCTCTCATCGGCTCCAGACTCTTGATCGAATTGCTCGCAATTCTGTCTTTTTGAACCAATTCAACACGGTAACTACTCATCCAGTTCCTGCGATGAGGCCTTATAAAGGTTGAACTACAATGTTTAACAAAACCAAAGTGATCAATCAAATGAAAACAACGAATCGATTGTAAGCAAGTTTAGAAGAAAGCGATGCGGAACCCCGCATTCGGATCTTCTTTGTTGCCACATATTAGGTTACCTAACGTATCAACGCGTCGATTCCGACTCGGTCTAAAAACCAAGTCGCTTTATCGAGCAAGTTGATAGTTGGGAACTGCAGTGGTACTCGAGAGAGCAATTCAGCGTCAAAGAAAACATTAATAAACAAATTTAAGAAAACGAAAATTAAAACAAAAATGAAAACAACCACCAAAATGAAAACAACGAAAATAGTAATGATAACAATGCTGGAACAAATGAAGTTAACAAAATAAAAGAAGTCGAAACAAATCAAGATAACAATACTAAAGATAATAAAACTAAAGATACCAAAGAAAACGAAGATCAAACATGGCAGACAACAGTAAACTAGATAGTCTTATGCAGTACCTCCTCAAAGCGGGGATGGCAAAAGATCTCAACAACGTGACACCGAGATCAACAATTCCAACAGGGTGCCCACCACTAAACTACGTCCTCGGACACAACGGAGTGCCCGAAGGCGTACTGATGGAGGTCATCGGACCAGAATCCTCCGGCAAATGTGTAGATCTCGACACACTCGTCGAGGTTCAGGGTCTAGGGTTGATCAAGCTACGCGAGATAGTGGCGACAGCAGATCTACCGAGGGACAAGGAACAAAACCTAATAGCCGAGACCCAGGCCAAACTCGAAGACGTAGAGGTGGGATCAATCAGCGGCTACGAACGAGCCGATGGCGTGTTCTTTGCCGGTAAAACTCCCACCATCACAGTGTGGACACGAGAGAGCGTACACCTCAGTGGTACCCCTGATCACAGAGTACTAGTACTCACGGATGAGGGTAATCTGCGGTGGACGGCTCTACAGAACATCCGCCCCCTCGACCAGATACTCTCCACCATCGGCACGAGGGTCGAGGGCAATCTGGCACAGTATCTCGGCTATCCACTCCCCCAACCGATCAGCGATGATCCCCACGAACCCAACGAGCCAATACAACCCAACGAGCCAATACAACCCACCGACCGAGAGTTAGCGTGGTCATTTCTCCTCGGAGCAGTGGCGGGCGTAGTGAAGCGATCAGATCGTAACACGATCACCCTGACCTCTAAGCGGCAAAAGGCCACCATCGAGAAGTGGGTGCAAACCTTCACCGGGGAGGAATCATCCCCGTTCGAGGTGACCGAGAAAGGCACTCTCTGCGAGGAGCCCCCATCGGAACTACGACTTGGCGACAAGATCGTGGCAAGGATCGTTTCTGCTTTAGATGTTGACCCAGGCTCCTATGTGGACGTACGCCTGCCACTCGATCAACTCCTGACAACGAAGTCGTCCCTTTCGCATTTTCGACGAATGCATTTGAGTTTTGCCGACAGTGCAAGGCGATCGTCTTGCCGGGACGACGTTGTACCTGCCCATCGAACGACCTACGGGGGGCAGGTTGATATCTGTGGGCATTGTAAAGAAACGAGTCAAAGGAGCTGGAATCATGTCCATTAAACGTTCTTCGGCGAATGAGTTGCAAAATGACCTTCGCTCACGTCGCTCAAGTACCGACGATTGCAGATGGCTTCATATTCAGATTCCTGAATTTTTGCACACTGAACTCCATCATCAAGCTCGACTCAACAGGCTTTCACTTCGGGATTTTGTAACGTCAGTGCTTCAGATGGGGTTGCCGCAATCAAACTGTTCGCACGACGACAAGGTTGGCATTCACAAAAACGAGACTATTGAACTGGAAAGCAAAAACAAATGAATTCTACTAAATGCAACGCGAACGCAATGCACTCCTGGCATCACAATCCTTTTGTGAATTTCCTGGACATTCAAGTATGGTTTTACCTGAAATTGCTGATCATGTCAGGCCTCGAAGGCTGGTGGTCAATTAGCCCTACCGCCT
>JANPHB010000347.1:0-3113 GCA_031424235.1 Pirellula sp. | reverse complement strand
GTAGGATGATAGTTTCGCTGTACGGTATGGCATGGCAGATTTGGCGAACTAGTATTTCTCCGGCTCGGCGCCGGTAAACTCATTCTAAATGTACTCCATCTGGCTGGTTAAATGGGCCGGCGAACTGGTTGGATGCGAATGATCGGCTGCGAGCCGAATAACACCGACGCACCGGCGTGTCAAACCGGAGCGAGTTCCGGTCAAAGCAGCCAAGCCTTCGTCGTATATTCTAGTGTTTTCGGGGCGAGTCTTTCAAATCGTTTGATTTAGATGTCGCAATCCTGTGCATACAGACACCAACTGTGCAACCAACTAGGCAAGCACACAGCAATGCAGCGATTGCGAGCGCCAAATGAGTCCAAAATACTCTCCTGTATTCTGTCGATGAAAGGAATTCAGGCGACTCTTCCGTAAATGCAACGGCTACTCTTGCTCCAAGCCAGCAACCAAATGTCGCTCCGACGGCACCGACAAGAATGTACGCATATCGCGGCGAGCCTTGAATCAATGCCGGGATGATCGTAAGCGTTAATGAGCCCGCGAGTGTCGAAGCGATGACGCACGGCCAATAGCCAATACGATTAAAGAACAAGAAGACAGAAGCAAAGGTCAAAGCAACTATCAGCGATGCGAGCGAAAAAGTTCTCATAGCAAGTCGCAAATCTTCTCCCTGCTGGATTGCCTGATTGCGATCCTCTTAGGACGAAATGGTAATTTTCTGGCACGGCGCCGGTAGGCTCATTTCTAATGTACTCCATCGGGATGGTTAATTGGGCATGCGAGCGGCTTGGCGGTGACTGTTTGACATGGACCTGCGTAAACACCGACGCTCCGGCGTGTCAAACCGGAGCGAGTTGGGGGGGGTGTCTTGCCCTGGCTTATCCGCCGTATGCGGACCAGCGTGTCCGGCGGTGAGGAGAGATTGCCCCGGAAGCGGGTATTTCTTACTCGATTTACGCATCTTCGAAAGTTCGGCCATAGAAAAGTTTGCCGTTCTTCTTGGTGCAGCATACGCGTTTTCCTTCGCAACGGTTAACTGTATCTACGAGATCCTCAATTGGCATTTTCAGTTCTTCGCCATCAGTGTTAAAGAGTCGGTAGAACGAAGCTGTCGATGCGAAGGCAAACGCTTCAACTGTCAATCCAATGGGGCTAAAGTCTGGATGGAAGAGCCGCGTTGGAGTAGTGCCGAACCCAGGAATTGCCTGAACAATGTTGGTTGAACCACATACTAGGCAGCGAGGTGGTGAACTCCGGTTGCGAAACAACGTGTGTTGGTTGTTCAATTTTTCTGCGATAGCTTCGATCGTTCCGTAGATGTATTCCGCCTTCTCGCGTTCTTCCCCGGAAAGCGTACTAATCCAATCCAATTCCTTCGCAACATCTTCAGGAGTACGGATCTGTTCCGAAGCGACAAATTGACTGCAATCCCAGCAATACGCTTCGATTTCATCAATCATTTTGAGGACTCTATTGTCGATGAGGTAGAAACGGTAATCGCACGTGAGTACGTTGGCGACCGTGGTTCCATCTGGTGCTACAATTCTTGATTCAGCAGCCATAGACATGCCTTTGAAGCGTAACTCAAAAAATCACATACCGAACGAAGTGGGTGTTCTGTTTTAGCCGACTAAGACCGGGTGGTCGGTTGCAATCTATATTAGGCGTTCCCCTCTGCATCGACGACACAGGGAATACCGTTAACGACTCCCGTGAGATAGAACTCGCCATTGGGCTTTCGGGCATTTTCGGGCACCCTATCAAGTGGCCAGTCCTGCTCAGAGCCGCCGTTCAAATGTCCAATTCCGGGCCCAACAATGACACGCGCGAAGCCAGGGGATAATAGGCCGATGACGCGCACTGTCACTTGAATTTGAGGCGGAGTCGGGATGATCTTCGTTGGTCGACGACGGAACCAAGTCCACATGCTACATGTTTCCTGACTAGTAATTCTCCAACGCTGCGCCGGCAGACACATTCTCAATTTACCCGATCTGGCTTGTTGAATGGGCCGGCGAGCCCCTTGAAAGTGACTGTTTGGCTTGGAGCTGAGCAAGCGCCGACGCACCGGCGTGTCAAACCGGAGCGAGTTGAGGTTAGGCGAACTCACTTCATTTTGTTGAGTTCCTGACCCTAGCTTGCTTCCTAGCTTAGTACGGAAACAGATGCTAGCTAGCTGGCGTGGCTGGGGCTGGCCGAAATCAAGGCAATGTGCTGATCTTTGTTCTGCTGCTTGTTGTGGGAATGTGCGCAGTATCCCACGGATCGTGTGGAAAACATAAAGAGACGCTCGCTATTACTTTGGTCTTGCTGCGTCTTCCGGACTTCAGTTTAAGGCCTTGCGTAGCAATGGCCACTGCAATTGTCTGTCCGTCCAATGATGACGGAATTGTCGTGAACCAAGTTCCCGGTATTTGAGCTGTAAACCTGAGGTTTGCCTTCGATAACTGCCGTTCGAGTGTTCCGATGGCAATTTGGAGATCGCCGACGGTCATTCTCCCTTGAAACGCGTGGCGGGTGGGATGGTCAGATAGGCCCGTGTCAAAAACGAAGTTGATTGCCTGAATCTGGTGCGTGTAGTGATGCTCATTCAGCGTCACGCCTTGTGTGTCATAATAGTGAAACTGATTGTTACGGTGGCCGACGGGAGCCAGTGTAGGAGAGCCATCGATAATACGATCAGGTGTTCCAAGAACGGCATGAAACTGTGAGGGCGGTCCGGAAGTACCAAGAGACATACCATTTATCGACGCACCGTCACGGTGTATCAAGACGTGGAAAGGTACGGCCTGAGGAGTCATGGTTTCTGCAGCGAAAAGAACGTGATGACCGAAGGCTAGAAAATGACTCAACGTAAGTCAAGCACGGTGAAGCGAGTCCTTCGTGGCCATCCCATTGTCATCGATTATAGCCAGTTTCAATGTTCACTGGATCCTGTCCCCAAAACGGAGGTAGGGATTCTCGAAATCTCGGACGCTCCGGCGTGTCAAACCGGAGCGAGTTGGGAATTAGGCAAACATACCACGGTTTTTTGCCCTGACCCAATGCTTCGGAGAGAACCGCAAACATAGAGAGCGAGCTGTCACCCGCATCCAAGCTCGTAACGGTCCTTA
>JANPHB010000346.1:0-29262 GCA_031424235.1 Pirellula sp. | reverse complement strand
ACGAAACATCAACGCTGCGGGCGCTTGTTTTGCGAACTGCCCTACGATTTTTGCTATCATTGCCAGTCTCCTCGTGCGATGGAAAGGTTACCCTTTTCATCATACGCACCGATGGAATGACGGCTTTACAGGATTCCCTTTACAAGCGGCCCGGACGCTTCGCATGCCATTACCTTTGCCGAGGGTGGTACCATGTTGCGGGTCGAGAACAACACGTTCGCAGGGCCAATCCGAACGATCGCGAAACCGGTAGGCTGCGAAGAGGTTGTGATTCGCGAAAACCCAGGCTTAATCGAAGCCGGCTTGCCGATAGCCTTAGAGCAAAAACGCGTTGATCGAGTCGGCCAAGTGGTCGAACTTCCGGTCCGTTTACCATTGGCAGAGTGATTCACAGTTCGCGCGGCGTCGGCTTTACAGGCTGGATCGGTGGAGTTGCGGTATTCGACCGAGCGTTAAGTGCTGAGGAACTCGCCAAGTTGGCAGCGATTCGAAAAGCCCCATCGATTCGTGTCGACTAGTGCAAATTCGTGTTCTGACACTGCGTTGCGAATTCTTCGTACTCGCATCATTTGCAGGTGGCTTCTGCAAAAGTATTTCGAGTTTGCTATGATCGCAGGTTCCCCTTCGGCTTAGCGATCCTTTTTTCGATTGAGTTCCTTACTGTGTACTACAAATCTATCGCGTTTCGAGTGTTGACGGTGGCCCTAGTTCTAGTGGCGATCTCCGGTGCCTATCTGTTTTCACAGCCGCCAAGGGGAGGTCGCAACAGCGTACCCAGCATAGACGATCCTTTCGTCGGCATCGTCACCTCACAGGGAGCTGAAAAAGGGCTGTTTCATCTGAAGTCGACCGGCGTCACGACTCAACCCATTCTCGCATCGGCTGAGGCGTTTCTCGGCGGTCTCACGGAAGAGCAACGTGGGCGTACTCTTTTCCCAGTCGACGATTCAGAATGGAGGAAATGGGATAATCGCCACATGACCAAACGACAGGGAGTCGGCTTCAACGAGATGTCCGAGGCGCAGCGAGCCCTCGCGTTTGAGATGCTTCGGCAAAGCCTAAGCGCAAAGGGCTTAAAGAAAACGCAAGATATCATGAAGCTTAACGGAACCCTTGCCGAACTTGCCAACAATTTTAAAGAATACGGAGAGTGGCTTTATTGGGTCACCATCATGGGCAAGCCATCGGATACTGAGCCCTGGGGATGGCAACTCGATGGCCACCATGTTGTCATCAACTACTTCGTTTTAGGTGACCAAGTTGTCATGAGTCCCGTGTTTATGGGCTCGGAACCGATTGAAGCCAAAGAAGGGAAGTTTCAAGGGACGATCGTTATGCAGGACGAGCAGAACAAGGGATTGTCGTTGCTCAAATTGCTATCCGAGGAACAGAGAAAACAAGCCGTCATCATGAACAAGAAGGACGGTAACAACAATTTGACAGAAGCGTATAAGGACAATGTCAAGTTGGACTACGCCGGCATTGCCGGTGCGAAACTAGACGAAACACAAAAACAAATGCTGCTCGTTTTGATCGAAGAGTACGTTGGCAATATGCGAGACGATCACGCAAAAGTTCGAATGTCCGAAGTGAAAGAGCACTTGGACCGGACTTTTTTTGCGTGGATAGGAGGCGAGACAGCAGAGAGTGTTTATTACTATCGCATCCACAGTCCGGTCATTTTGATCGAGTTCGACCACCAACGAAGAGTAGCCCCCTTTCAAACTCAGACCCCGACTCGCGAGCATATCCATACGGTTGTGCGAACTCCCAATGGCAACGACTATGGAAAGGATATTTTGCGCCAGCACTATCTAGCGCATCCCCATTAATCCAATCTGAGGCGTACGCAATTCGAAGGGCCGTCGAGACAAATCCTTCCCGGCGAATGGGTCCCAAAAAGACTCGATTTCACCTAGATTTGACAGGAAGATTGATGGCAGAAAAACTGCAGTATTCAATTCCCTTCCAAGAATCTCTCCTGCCAAATTAGGCTGATGCTCGGTTAGAATTACTAGGAAGTGTAGACTCTCTGTCCCCGAAATCCGAGGATTCAAAATGGCCTGGCGAATCGACCATCTGGTTTTGGCTGGTGAACTCGACAATACCCAATTGGGTTGGACCGTTGGCTGGCTGGAACTCAGCGGAATCACCCAACCTCTGAAATTGAAATTGGCCGGCAACTGCCATCCTGATCTTGCGGGCTGGCGATTTCTGATCAAGCGTATAGAACCGGAACTTGAAAAAGATTTCGATGGAGAGGAGCCACCGAATTATTCGTCGATCAGTATCGACCAGTCAGGCAACACGGGCGATATCACTGCCGATCAACTGGTGAAGCACTTCGACATTCCGATGCATGAACTGATCCAGCGATTGTCGGATGGAGAGAAACCGCCATTCGCATGGCGGAAGTGTTTGTATCTCGAATGGTACGGTAATACAAACGGACGCGTGGTAGTCCAAAGTACTCGTTTGGAAGTCGAACGCCTAGGTGAGCGAGCATTTGAGCTGACCGAAGAACAGTGGCGTGATCAGCAAAAACAAAGCGAGCAAGAGATATCGCACTTCCTCGCTCAAATTGGCAACGCTATTGAACAGGATGAAAAACCGGATGAAGCAAATGGCCACAACTAGCTTAGGACAACCAGCACGAAGCACATGGCCATGTGTATTACCGGTCGATTTGCCGACAGCGACTTTTAGCATTTGTCGTTTTGTCCGGCTCGGGTTAGTCCCGACCGGGCACCGCTTTGGTGTTCTAATGGGCCGCGTGACAAAAATGATGCCTCCGGATTCGTCTCTCCGCCAAGGGCGGAGCGACGAATCCGGAGGCATGCGATCGGGCGACGTTAATTTAGAACTCCAAAGCTGCGGACGGAGGGGCAAGCCCCAGCCGTCCTGAAATCCTTCACTGTGTTGCCTTTTAGGTGATGATGAGAGGAGAGGTTTTGCCGTCCAATAGGGTTGTCGGATTTGCCACTTTATTCAATTGAGTTTGCATCGATGGCACTTTTTGGGGGCAAAACTCATCGCCCGTCGCTCCCCTAGAGAATTCTCAGCTACGAAGACACCAGCAAATTGCAGGGGACGCGACGTTTTTCTGAATCGGATATACTACGAATACCTCTTAGGCGAGAATTGGATAGTCGATTCACTAGCTTGCGCGTCGTGCCAAGGTAGTTTTCATGTTGCCGCTCCCCTTAGAGGAAATCTGCGCCCAGTCGGTCCTGTTTTTCAGCCGCTTTTAACAGCAGGGTGTCGAATGGGTCTGATGTGACTCGCCAACTTAAGAGATTACCCTCGTTTTCACCAAATCAATCGCTATGACACAACGATACTCCCGTTTGTTTTTCGCCTGCTCTGGGCTTCTATTGCTCGCGCACCTGTTCTTTTCTGCCCCCGTTCGAGCACAAGAGCGATTCGCAGATCTTCTTGGGCCGATCAAGACAGGACCTGTCGTTAAGGGGGGGCCCATCGACGTGCCCTACATTCTTTGGGGTGGGGATGTGGCGACGTTTCTTGCCAATGGGGACCTCAAGACCCAACCTGACTCGATGTTTCGACAGTCCGGACTCGATGTGAATTTGGTCAACGGCGATGACTTCGTCGGACAAGTTCGAAACTATGTGCAAGGCAAATCGCCGTTCTTAAGAGGTACCATGCACATGCTGGGACTGGCTAGCGAAGTGCTCGGCGAAGATGCGAGAACCAAGCCTGTCATCATCATGCAATTGTCATGGAGCGCCGGAGACCATATCGTCGCCCGAAAAACCCTCCGCAAGTTGAACGACCTCAAGGGGAAAAAGATTGCATGCCAACAAGGTGGTCCACACGTCGGATTGCTTTACGATTCGCTTGGTGCTGCCGGGCTCCTCAAATCCGATGTTACGATCGTCTGGACCAAAGACATCACAGGTCCCGATGGACCGGCCGAAGCGTTTCGAAAAGACCCTTCCATCGACGCTTGCTGTGTCATTACTCCGGATATGATGGGATTGAGTTCAGGGCTTGCCGAAGAGGGGACCGGTGCTGAGGGTACGGTGGCCGGTGCTCACGTGATCAATAGCACCGCCCAAATGAGTCGTTCCATCGCCGACGTCTATGCCGTCCGCCGCGACTGGTACGATGCGAATCGAGAATGGGTCAAAAAGTTCGTAGCGGGACAACTCAAAGCGACCGAAAAGCTCGTGGTATTGCGACGCAATTTCAGCGAAACAAAGAAACTGTCCAAAGAGTACGAACAAATCCTAAGCCTGTCTCAGCGCATCTTTGGCAAGGAAACGATCCCTACACTTGAGGAGGATGCGCACGGACTTCTGCTCGACTGCTCCTTTGTCGGATTAAATGGCCAACTTGCTTTCTTCTTGGACAAGGGGAATCTCAGCGGGTTCAAAGGCAAGATGGGCGAAGCGATCGATCTCGCGACGGCTTGGGGATACGCCAAAGGTCGCTACGGTTTCGACCCCAACAACTTCACTCTTGAGGACACCAAAGATGCCGGTGGTAAAGTAACAAAGCAGAGCGACTATAGCGCAATAGCATCGATGGCTGGAATCGAGCTTACCGCCATCAAAACTTCGGAAAAGTTCGACAAGTCCAAAGCAGAATCCACGGACCAGTTCTTTGGCGAAAATCTCGATACCAACACGATCGTCAGCTTCACGATCTCGTTTGAACCAGACCAAAAAGACTTCTCGGCCGATCGTTATGGTTCGGATTTTGCGAGAGCCCTCAAAGAAGCTAGCAAGTTTGGTAACGCCCGCGTGATCATCCGAGGCCATTCCGATCCGACCAAGACTCTCTTGGACCTCATCAAAAGCGGAATCGCCAAAGGGATCATTCAACAAAATGGGGTGAACGGCAACTTCAAATACTTCATGAACGGCAAGCCGCTCGATCTCACTCGCACCAAAGAGATTGTCGAACTGATCAAGCTAGGGACGTTCGGTGGCGGCAATCCAGATCCGGCCGTGACGATGCAAGCGGCCATGAATTTATCCAAATCGCGAGCAGACAATGTGTTTGCCGAATTGCAAAACTACGCCAAAAAGGAAGGGGTTAACATTGACCTTTCCCAGATAGTGCCTGTCGGCGCTGGGGTAATGGAACCGGTCATCCCAAAACCGAAAAACATTGATGAGGCAAAAGAGAACATGCGAGTTGAGTTCCGCATTGTCAAAGTTAATCCAGAATCGCTCGCTCCTTCCGATTTCAATTTCTAAGCTGAGTCCTATGAGTTTTCTAACCCGACTTCCGCTTTGCCTGTTTGCGATCACATGTGCGTTCGCAACTCAGAGTTTCGCCAGCGATAGCGTTGTCATCGTACTAGACGACTCTGGGTCGATGAACGAAAAGATGAGCGGTGGCATCAAACGTATTGAAGCCGCAAAAAATGCGATCAAGATTGTGTTGCGACAATTCTCACCCGATACCAAAGTCGGGCTATTGCTCCTCAATGGTGATCGAGCCAAACAGCATTGGGCGATCCCTCTCGAGCATCTGTCAGTTCCGCAAGCGACACGACGGGTCGAGTCGGTAGTGGCCGATGGCGCAACGCCGCTAGGGGAACGAATGCGAGAAGCCGCAGATGCGCTCCTGAAGCAACGCGAGCAACAAATCTATGGAACCTATCGTCTACTAATCGTTACCGATGGCGAAGCCAATGATGCAAAACTGTTAGCTGAGTATTTGCCAGACATTTTGTCCCGAGGGCTTGTAGTCGATGCGATCGGCGTCGACATGAAACAGAACCACTCGTTGGCCACGCGAGTGCACCGTTACCGAAGAGCCGATGACGCTGTTGCATTGTCCAAGGCTGTACAAGAAGTCTTCGCCGAAAAAAGCGATTCAGGCGTTAGCGATGCACAAGAAGATTACTCGCTTTTGCAAGCCTTGGACGATGAGACGGCTAAGGAAGTTTTGCAGACTTTGTCAAGACCGAACAATTGGCCAATCGTCGGCTTTGCTGTCCCGAGCGAATCTTCCACTCCATTGGCTCTGCCGAGTGCTGTTCCGACCGGCGTACCCAGTGCGACACAATCTACGCCGGTCAGTTCGATTTTGCGAACCGCAATGGTCACCTTCTTAAATTGCATGCTTGGTTTGGTAATCTTTGTTATAGTGATATTTGCGGTTTTTTCGAAATCGAAGCTCATTCGACGCCCACGCCGTTAGGACGTCCTTGGTAACCCGACGCGTAAGCGAGGAACTCACCCGCATGACCAATATTTATGTAGGAAACCTAGCACAGCGTGTCACAGAGGAAGAAATCCGACAAGCTTTTGGCCGGTTTGGCCAAGTAGGCAAGATTCGAATCGTCGTCGACCATGAAACAAATCGTTCTCTTGGGTATGCCTTTGTAGAAATGACCAACCCCACCGACGCTAAAGCGGCCATCGACGCCATGAGCAAACCCATAGCACCGTGCTATCGATGGAACTGCAGATGAGTACAGCACAAATCGAATCACGCTGGCTGCGAAGCAGTTTTACCGGTCAATTAGCCGTTGGGCGATAGCCCCGGTTTCTTAGCTCGACATTTGTCGATAACTGCGGCCAAGGCCGCTTTTCATTACCATATCTTTGCTCGCCACAGTCCAATTCCCCAGGGTTTTTCGTACTCGTACTCCGCCCGAAGGGCAGTACTCGTGCTCGTACTCAAGGGGGCGAACAGTCGAGCACGAGTAGGAGTACCATTTCATTGAGTACGAGTACGACAAAGCTAAGGCCGTGCGGCCTCTTGCGCTAGCTATTCATCCGTTCCTGACGTTCCAGTTCTTCTTCGTAAGCAACGTCAATGAATCGCAACACAGCGTCAACGTCGGCAGCCTCCGTCGGAAACACAAACTTGCCAGTGAGTTTCAAGTCGGGTTTGAGTTCTCCCTTTTCGTGCAGCTCCCAAATTTCTTCGGCATAGTGAGTATTAGCCAATTCTGGGGCAAATCGCGAATAGTATTCCGTGATGTTTTCGACATCCCGCTGAAGCATCATCTTGGCGCTGTTGTTGGCCGCCGCGTTGACGGCTTGGGGCAAGTCAATAATAACTGGGCCATTCGCATCCTGAAGTACATTGAACTCGGAAAGGTCACCATGGATGAGGCCGACGCATAGCATTCGCAAGACATAGTTCATGACCGTAGCATGATCCTTGATCGCCTGCTCAGCCGACATGGTAATATCATTGAGTCGTGGGGCCACGTCACCGTCCGCCCCCGTAATCAACTCCATCAATAGTACGCCATCAATCAAACCATATGCCTTGGGGACACGTACACCGGCTTCGGCAAGGCGATACAGCGCGTCCACTTCGGCCCTTTGCCAAACGACTTCTTGCTGATCACGACCGAATTTGGAACGCTTTTCCATCGCTCTTTGACGGCGACTATTCCGGATCTTGCGACCCTCGTGGTACTGTACCGCCTTTTTGAAACTGCGATCGGCTACGTCCTTGTACACCTTGGCGCAGCGAATCTCTTGGCCACACCGCACCAAAAAGACTTGAGCCTCTTTGCCACTCATCAGCGAACGCAGGACTTCATCGACGAGCCCGTCCTCGATTAGCGGCTGAATACTCTTAGGTGCTTTCAAGTTGTCATTACTTCTGGAATGTGGAGATATTCACCAAAAAGGGTTGCCTCGAAATACACTTTGAGACGGAAAGCACTCTGTCTAGCTTAACACGAGTGGTCAATTACCGCAAAGAGGTCTCTGGCGAGCTACTTTCGTTCGAAATAGGCTTCACGGATTTCCGTCTCTAAGGACGCCGATTCGGCCATTGCCGATTGGAAGCTAGCTTTGCTGAGCGAGCAGAGCAGCGTTTCCTCCAGCGTATAAACGCTCGCATTCCGTGGCTGCCCTGTTAATAAGGCCATCTCGCCGAAGAAATCACCGCTGCCGAGTCGAACGACTTCGACTTCCGGCGACCCCCGCTTTACCACAACCGAGCCTTCACGAATCAAGAAAAATCGGTCGCCTGCATCGTTTTCTCGGATGATCTGCTTGCCCGCTGGCAACGTCTCGATCGTCATTTCGTCCGCAATTCGTGTGAGTGTTCGCGGTGTTACCCGTTCGAAGACACTGCATTTGGCGATCATTTGAGTGATAATTCCAGCTTCTTTGACTAGCGCATCGCTGCGGATTTGGCCATCGACCAGAGTCACGATCCGATCTGCCACATCCAAAATTCGGTTATCGTGCGTTACGATCAAAATTGTCGATTGATTTTCGGCTGCCATACGTTGAAGCAACTCGACAACCGTTCGACCGCTTTGCTCGTCCAGCGCGGCCGTGGGCTCGTCAGCAAGGACTAGTTTGGGGTTGTGGACGAGTCCTCTCGCAATCGCGACCCGTTGCTTTTGGCCCCCAGAAAGTTGCTTGGGTTTGTGGCCAGTTCGATTCGAAAGTCCGACTTTATCCAGCATCTCCTTTGCGGCCTTGGTGTTTTCACGCATGGAAGAACCTGGTCGAGTTAGCTCCAGGGACATACGAACATTTTGCGTGGCCGTCAGCGAGTCGAACAGGTTATGGGCTTGGAAAATGAAGCCCACTTGGCGACGAAATTGGACGAGTTGGCTGCGGTTGGCACCATGTAAATCTTGCCCCAAAACGGATAGCTTGCCCTCTTGAACCGCTCGAAGGGCACCGATCAACGTGAGCAGGGTCGTTTTGCCCGAACCGCTTGGGCCGGTCATAATGATGATTTCACCTGGAAAAACGGTTAGGTTGTTTTCAAACAGAACCTGCTTGCGGAGTTCGCCAGTTCCAAAAAAATGCCGAAGATCGGTAGCTCGAATCGAAGGTTGGATATCTTGAGCGGTTCGAATGCGCGTGCTCGGGTCGAAAAGAGTCGCACGTTGAACGCTTCCCGGCAGCATCGTATCGATTTTCCTCAGCTTGAATTAGAAAATTACAGGGGTTCCGAGCCCCCACGTCCAGTTTGCAGTGTAATCTATTGTATGGTTTCGTCGCAGCTCAGATGCCGTTTCTGTTTGCCGAATGCGCAGTCTTTACCAATCCCAAGGATGATGATGCACCCCAGTTTTGCCTTGCTTTCGATTGCAAAACGGCATCTTGTCGCCTCACATTCCTTAATCTGGTTGGCTTTATCGATCGGAGTCGTGGCGTTGCTGGGCTGCAGTCAAGCAAAGCCACTGGCAACCTCGATCCCAATAGTCCGTGAAGTCCGTTTCAATGACACCGCAAAATCGGGACAAGTGTCAGCACAGGGGAGACTTCAGCCCGCAAAAGGAATCATTCGCTTGGCTGCGATCCCTGGCGACCGGGTGGAGCAAATCTTGGTGCAAGCAGGTCAGGCTGTTCGAAAATCGCAATCCTTGCTGGTCCTCCAGAGTCAAAAAATGAGAGGTCTAGAGCTGGAGGCCGCAGGACTTCGACTCGAAGAAGCTCGTGCCTTGCGACAAGCCAAACAGCAAGAAGCTGATCTCGCAATCGATGCGGCGGGCCTAAAAATGCAATCTGCCATGCAAATGCTGGATCAAGCCAAATCACAGCTTGTCATGGTGAACAAAAGTAGCGAACAATTGGATTCTCTGAATCGCCAAATCTCTTCGCTTCAGAAACTACGGGAGATGCCACTGACCCGCGCTGCCATTGGCACCATCGAATTGGAATCCAAGAAGAACGAACTAACACGCATTTCGACTGTCAGCGAACAGAGTATTTTGGCAGCCAAACAAGCTGTCGAATTGACCACTCTGCAAGTCACACAAAGCGAAAAAGCTGTGGCTGCTGCGAAGGAAACTCGCAAGCTGATAGACCAGTCGACACCGATCGCTAGTCTAGAGAAGCAAATCGAAATCTTGAAGATGCAATTGGAGCAGTCGAATGTTGTTTCGCCCATCGACGGAGTTGTTGTCAGCGTCAACATTGAAGTCGGTGAACGAACGGC
The DNA here is from genome assembly GCA_031424235.1 of Pirellula sp. Taxonomy (GTDB): domain Bacteria; phylum Planctomycetota; class Planctomycetia; order Pirellulales; family Pirellulaceae; genus JBKCUI01. The sequence goes on along the minus strand of JANPHB010000346.1, from coordinate 19,353 downwards.
TCAGTTACCGATGTTTGAATTAGCCGACTTGAGCGAAATGGTTTGCGTCGCAGAAGTGCACGAATCCGATGTTGCCAGCATTACCATCGATGATCAAGTCGAGATCCGCTCCTCGGCCTTAGGGCGAGCGCTCAAAGGTCGAGTCAAGCGAATCGACCGAGTGGTAGGAGCGGCGCAAATGCGTTCACCGAACCCGATGGCAAGATCCGATTTTCGATCCATCCCAGTCTGGATTGCAATCGATGCGAGCGACACCGAGGCAGCAGCACAACGTCTTCAACTGCAAGTCGACGTTTCTATCAACAAGACTCGTTAATGCAAGACGGCAGCAGCCATTCGCGGTAGCCTTCGGATTCCAGTACAATTAGAAGAGCGGCGATTTTCTTCTCCATGGTTTCTTGCGGTAGGAATGATCCATGCGATTCAGTTCGATGCGTCCCACCTTCGAGATGCAATTACCCTATTCCATGGATGTGGTCATTCGTCGTGTCGGTGTAGAATTGAAAAACTCGAACCGGGAAAACAAGTGGCTGTTGTTTGATCAATACGTAGAACTCCATCTCCCTGAGTGCAATATTCGATACTGGTCGCCACATCTCACTCTTAGTTTTGAGGATGACGGATTGCTGACTCGAATACATGGTCGTTTCGCGCCGCGGCAACAGGTTTGGACTTTGGTTTGGGTGCTCTATCTGCTTCTCGCATTTTCGGCTTTTTTCTTGGCGATGTTTGAACTTGCGTTTTGGATGATGGGACAGTCTTCTTGGTTTGGCATTGCTGGCGTCGTAGCACTATTCGGCGTGGGCGCGATTTATCTCACTAGCCAAATTGGACAACAGTGGAGCGAAGATCAGATGATTGCACTTAAGTCCGATTGGCAGCAACTAATCGAGCAAGTGTTTCCGTCCGAATAATCGTTGCGGGGGATGATTGCTTTGACGCCAATCACATTCTCGATTGTCTATTTAGCTGGCATCCGCAACCCAGCGTCCAGTCTCAGCGTGCAGCCATTGAACATTGCATTTTCGATCACATGCTGTACCGTCGAGGCGAACTCATCGGGCGCTCCAAATCGTTTCGGAAAGGCCGTTTCGTCCAATAGCGACTGGCGAACTTTTTCCGGAGCGACTTCCATCATTGGAGTTTCAAAGACGCCTGGAGCAATACTAACAACTCGGATGCCTATGCGTCCCAGGTCGCGAGCCAATGGTAATGTCATCGCTGCCACCGCTCCCTTCGATGCCGAATAGGCGGACTGTCCAATTTGGCCGTCAAAAGCGGCAATGGACGAGGTCATGACAATGACTCCACGTTCGCTCATTGGCTCAGGGACCGTCTTTTTGGAAATTGCATCCGCGCAGAGCCTTAGGACGTTATATGTCCCGGTTAAATTGATTTCGATGACCCGACGAAAGGCGTCTAATGACGCTGGTCCGTCTCGGCCCATTGCGCGTTCGGAATGGAGCACTCCTGCGCAGATGACTGCGGCCGAAAGCGGTCCGAAACGTTCTACCCCCTTCTCAATTGCCAGTTTCACATCCAATTCGCTGGTGACATCTGCACGTAAGTAAATGCAGTTTCCGCCCGTGGCCACAAGCATCGTTTCGGGGGGAGGGGCGATGTCGATCAAAATCACTTTGGCTCCGCTTTGAAGCAATCGCACCGCACATGCGTTGCCGAGGCCTGAGCTACCACCCGAAATCAAAATTGTGTTACCATCGATTTGCATTGCAACGTCCCAAAAACATGAACCGGACTATCTCGATTGTGGAATATCCTTCCATCATAACGACATCCTCAGTGATGATGCAGCATAGAATGAACCATTCCTCACCTTTGTCCATAGTCCCTGGAGAATCGGCATGTCCGAACTTGTAACTGTTCAAATGCTAAAGCCTGGACTCGCCCTGGCGACCCTGAATCGACCAGAACGAAGGAACGCACTGTGCATTCAACTGCTAACCGAACTTTGCGATCAAGTTGAGGTTTTGGCAAAAGACAAATCCAACCGTGTTTTGATTGTGCGTGGAGCAGGACCAATTTTTAGTTCGGGACTCGACTTGAGCGAGGCATCCAACTCAGAACTGGTTCATCAATCTGCTGAATGCGTTGCTAGAGCCCTAGCTTTAATGCGAAAAACACGCTTGGTTACGATTGCTGCAGCCCACGGCGGAGCCTATGCAGGCGGTGCAGGCCTGATGGCGTCCTGCGACATAGCGATCGGAACGACCGATCTGTTGGTTGGGTTCCCAGAGGCTCAACGCGGACTGCTCCCAGCGTTGATATGTGGTGTGCTAAGTCCCAAGATTAGAGAAGGAGATTTGCGTGAGTTGTTTTTAGTAGGAAACGCCATCGACGCTACACGTGCCCAGCAAATCGGGCTATTGCAGCGAGTCGTTGATCGCAACGAACTACTGGAAGAGGCCATCCAAGTTGGCTTAGGGGTTTTGGCCGGCGGGCCTGAGACCATCGAAGCGACCAAGGAACTTCTGAATCAAGCGTACGTTGCGAACGATTCGATCACAACCCAGCGGATGCTGGAAGTGCATCTCGGGGCACGACATAGCGTTGAAGCGAAAGAGGGTTTGGGAGCTTTCTTGGAGAAACGAAAACCATGGTGGCAAGTCAAAGAATAATGGGAAGGCTGTAGTTGAACGGCGGAATGCAACCGTAGCACGACGCGCAAGCTAGTGAAATCACTCTCGTTCCAGGGCTCTGCCTTGGAACGCACTGCTTTCGAGGCTCCGCCTCTCGTTTTTGTGACTCAGGAGGCGGGAGCCTCCGATGCATTGCGTTCCCAGGCGGAGCCAGGTAACGAGATCATGAAACAACGGTAGCACGACGCGCAAGCTAGTGAATTGGATGCTCGCTTCACTAGCTTGCGCGTCGTGCTAGGAATACTGCAAACTCGCTGCTCGCTTTACCGCAGGTGAGCCTGAATCCAACCGTCGTCTGCCGAGATAGAGATCAAAGACAAATCCTTTAGTTCATTGGGCAAACGATCTGTAACACGAACAGGTTGGTCCAACAATTGTTGCTTGAACACGTCATCGAAAATCTTCTTCAGCAATCGGCGAATCGTTGCAGGTCGCGCACCACGCTGTTCCGCCAAAACGATTTTCACGTCGTCTTGACGTTCTAGTTGAATGGCCCCATTCGTTAAGACAATCTTGTACGCCGCTTCAATGCTTGCCCCCATCTTCAAGACTTGGTCGCCGCTATCGAGACGAGAAGTCCTGATCCGGAACTTGACGAGCGAATCATCCAACTCGATTTCCACGGGGTGGAATGGAGCCATGGTAATGGCCCAGGGTTTTTCATCCTTTTGCTGTGCAAGTCCTTTTCCAAGTGTGCCTCCAAACTGTGTCGAAATGGAGTCAACATCTGTGTTCTTGATGATGCGGCCGGCCAAGACTGGATCTAGCAAGTTCGTGACTACGGAATGATGCAATTGAACGGTGACACCAGATGGATCGACAACGAGCGGGCAAGAAGTTGGTGCTGCAAGTTGTGATTGTCCTTGCAATTTCCAAAGCAGAGCTAAATACTGCGGCGAACTCCAAGTGGTTCGTGATGGACGGTCCACGCCCAATCGGGTCAACACCGGCAAATCAGGTGTCTTGATCCGCTGGTTGGCTTCGGAGATTTGTTGGGTTAGCTTTTCATGAAACTGGGTACGGATCCGGTCCTCCAAACGCCCTTCTGCAATCGAGTCCGCTTGCGGCTTTTGTTTGGCTGCTTGCTTGCTTGCGATTTTTCGTACGATTCGCAGTCGAGCCTCGATATCGTTGATTTGGCTTGCCAGATTTGCGTCGCTGGAAGTATCGTTCAGTGGTGCTAGACCAGTATCCGTCAATGCGATCGTTTCGCTTGCAGCGACACTACCTGATCCTTGTGTGTGCAGCTTGACCGAGCGGTTGTAGCCGATGTTCTGACTAGAAAATGAACCGTTTAAGTTCAGTCGCAAGGCAGCGTTGGACCGGCTGTCTAAGAGTTGAGGTGTGACGTATCCTTGCAACCAGCTTTGTCCGAAAAGCTGAGTGCCGAGAATCACTTCGTTGACGGGATTGGCTTCGTTGACCGGTCTCGAAAATCGTTTGCATACGAACTCGGAAGAAATCAAGACTCTCGCGTTGGCTCGTGAGAAAACCCCACGGACGGACTGAACGAGATTGCTTGCCTGGTTACCTTGAATGAGATACGCGACTGACTGTCCAACTTCGCGAGTGTTTTCAAAGTCCGCCGTTGCATTCGGCAATTGCAATTGTTCTGACAGTTTGGTCAGCAGCTTGTTAAAGGACTCGATAGCTTTTGTCTTGTCGGAACCAAACTTCAACGCGTGCGCATAGTTTGCCAACGCGTCGCGAACGCCTGTAAACTGGTGCATCTCCAAGCCAAAGTAGTTTTGACGAAATGCCTTTTCGATTTGGGTGATTCGGTCAAGATCCGGTTTCTCTTCCTTGAGCTCCTTTTGCAAATCGTTCCAAGCTAAAAACGCGAGCCAGTTGGATTGATGTTGTGGTGAAGTTGCGAGAAAATTCTCGAGGTTCGACATGGCTTGATCAAGTCGTTGTCTGGCCACTGCAATGTCAGGCAAACGATTCGGATCCAAATTCAATTGGGCGTTCGCTACATCCAGAGCCCAGTTGTGACCACTTGAGTGTGTTGTCGCATAGGACGAGGACGAAGCCAAACTAATGTTGGAAACGGAGCTCGAATCGGTGTAAAAGAGGGTTGAGTAGGTAGCCGGAATAGCGTTTGAATAGACTGCCGTCGATTCGCCTGTTGGCAACGCTGAGTTGTTCATCGGCGCAGTGTTATCAACCAGGAGTGGGCTCGAGGAAACCTGCACCTGAGTAGGAGCCGAAGGTTGCGTTGTTGAATATGGGGACTGAGCCAAACTTGCCCCGACGTGCCAGAACCCGATCAATGCGACTGACATCCCGACGATCGAAACCGGTGAGGAAAAAGGTAATTTGGTGGCGACGGACACTTCCTCTGACTGCAATGAAATGACCCTGTGATTCATATTCCTAATCCTTCCCTGATCAACTCAAGCTGAAACTCACGATGCCTGTCTGGCGTAGCCCAATTGTAATGATCTGCAAATTTTCCTCATAGGACCCATTTTCCCTATCTTCTCAAGGTTTCCTTGGTGAGAAATCACGATCCCTACAATCCATAGGAGTCCGGCTTTCGGCAAAGTCTTTTCTGCCGGTTTCCCACAAACGCATGCATTTTTCTTTTGTCCGAAACGCATTTCAAAGGTGTTTCTATGGACAAAAGCGATTCGAAGATAGGTTTGGAATTGTTTTGTCCAGCCGTGCATGGAGAGAAAAAATGAGTGTCCAAAGAAATTCAAGAGTAGCCTGTTTCGCTTTGGTTTTGCTTGGATTTGGTAATACAAGCTTTGCTGGCGATTGGCTCTCAGGGACGTATCTGGACCCTGCTCTGCAGCGTCAAGACTTCTTCTCACACAAGGTATGGAATTCGATTCCAGAATACCGTGCCGTCTACAACCGACCGAGGTACGTGTCTGGCTACCTTGCCTACAAGATTGAGCCGTCGAGCCAAGAAGCAATGGCTTGGCAGACAAACTATTGCAACGGAAACTACGCGAATCATCGGGGGCCCTATGTACCCCAATACAACTATCCAAAGCCTTGGGAATCGCTGAAAACTGTGGCAAGACCCGATTTCCAGAAGTCGACGGAGAAATAATCCCAAGAGTTGGTTTGGGGAATTATCCATTAGGGTTGGGCGTTAGCCACTAGGGAGGGTGAGGCTCCTGCCGAACCGTAGCTTCGCAAGCTCGGCAGGAGCCTAGCTCTCCCAAATGCATCCCATTACCCCGGCAGAATGATCGCTACATCCGATACAACTTAAGGTCATCCGTTAAGAATTCCGGCTGTAGAGGGGGGATAGCTTGCTCGTAGGGTGATTGGAGGCAATCTTTTCGCATTCATTGCATCTAACCCTGACCCAACCTGCGAGCGAATGTCCGTCGCCTTATTGAGTTCTGAATCCAAAAGCTCGAGCGCGAGCGGAAATCTGGAAGCCGATTCCTTGGTATCAGGTCTCTCGTTTATGCTGGTTGCAAATGTCGTGCAGCGCGGAGTAGGCTTTATTCGAAACTTGGTTCTGTGCCGTTTTTTGGCAGAGGATCAGCTAGGACTTTGGGCACTTTCAACCAGCTTCTTCGTGCTAGCAGCCCCTTTGGCTGTCCTCGGGCTACCGGGAACGTTCGGACGCTTCGTGTCATCGTATCGAGCGTCGGGACAATTGAACCTGTTTCTCAAAAGAATGACGATCGGCTCCTGCATTGGGGCTATGTTGGCCGCTAGTTTACTAGTGGGGGCTCCTGCGAATACGAGTTCCATCATCTTTGGCCTTGAGTTGTCTCATGCGACGATGCTTTTGATCGCGATGACACTTTGCTTAGTGATCTTGTTCAATGCCACGACCGAACTGCTAAGCGGTCTATGCAAACCGCGTATTGTTTCTGCGATGCACACAACGAATTCACTTGTGTTTACCGTAGCAAGTTTGACGGGAGTGATCCTTGTCAACGATTGGCGAATCCTAGTTGCCGCCTTTGCTATTGGTTCCTTGGCTGGCATGATTCCAGCCCTGTCCGTTTTTCGCAATTGGGAGCAGATTGAACCCTCGTCACAACCACCGTTAACAATGCGAATCATGTGGAAACGAGTCTTGCCATTTGCGATTAGCATCTGGTGCATGAATTTGCTGATCAATTTGTTCGATGTTGTGGACCGCTACATGTTGCTACACTTAGCAGCGGAGACCGCCGAACAAGGGCGTGCACTGGTGGGGCAATTTCACAGTGGCCGAATTATGCCGATGCTGCTTTCGAGCTTGACACTTATGATCAATGGGATGCTGCTCCCGTATTTGGCATCGGAATGGGAAGAAGGAAACAAGAGCCGTGTCGCGGACTCGCAACGACTTACGCTTAAATGTGTCTCTCTTTTTTTTCTGATCCTTTCGGTCGGCTCTCTTGCAATCGCACCGCTACTCTTCGACCACGTTTTGCATGGCAAATACTCGGACGGATTGTCAATCATGCCACAAGCGATGCTCCACTGTTGTTTGACAGCTATGGCCTTCTTGCTTCAAAACTACTTCTGGTGCGCCGAGCGAGGCAAAACCGTGGGCGTGATCATTGCGATTGGTCTTTTGATCAACATTCTCCTCAACGCTTGGTGGGTACCGACTTTTGGACTTCGGGGCGCTATGACCGCGACGTCACTCGCAGGAGCCGCAATTCTCTTCATGACCATTTGGGAAATGCAACGGTGTGGTGTTCGACTTGGATGGCGTTGTCTTTGCTTTACCGCACTGCCGATCAGCCTACTTTTCGGAAGCGTACCTGCCGCCGTGGTACTCGCGACAGTATTGATCTTGATCGGACGCACAGATTGGCTGTTAACCGCGCAAGAAAAGCAGTCCCTCGAAGTCGCGATTACGCCTAAACTGAACAAAATGGGCCTCCCGATCCATTGCCTGTGGGCTTCCAATAGGAGCCCTCGATAATTGAGTTTAACAGCGTCTAACATTCAGCTGACGGCGTAAGCTACTACCGAAAACTGATAACTGATAACTGATAACTGATAACTGATAACTGATAACTGATAACTGATAACTGATAACTGATAACTGATAACCACTATTCACCAACTGTTTGCACCAAAATGAACTACACGTCTCCCGTCAAAATCTGCTGTATCGGCGCTGGCTACGTCGGTGGACCGACCATGGCGATGATCGCCAAGCAATGTCCGGATATTCAAGTTCATGTCGTCGATCTCAACCAAGCGAGAATCGACCGTTGGAATTCGGACGAATTGCCTGTCTACGAGCCTGGACTAGACGAAGTCGTCAAAGAAGCTCGGGGCCGCAACCTAACTTTCTCGACCCACGTCGATGCCGCTATCACGGAAGCGAACATTGTTTTCATCGCGGTGAATACGCCAACCAAGTCGTTTGGAATTGGCGCGGGGCGTGCCGCAAATCTCGAGTTCATCGAAAAGTGCGCTCGTCAAATCGCCAAGTGCTCCAAAGGTCATAAGCTCGTCGTCGAAAAATCGACCCTCCCCGTTCGAACCGCCGAAGCCGTAAAACGCATTCTCAGCAGTTCCGCCAATGGTGCGACATTCGATGTTCTCAGCAACCCTGAGTTTCTTGCCGAAGGGACTGCGGTACAAGATCTCCTCAATCCCGATCGAGTTCTCATCGGAGGTGAGTCCATTGAAGCAGTCGAACGTTTGGCACAAGTCTACGGTCGCTGGATTCCTCGAGAACGCATCCTCACAACGAATCTTTGGAGCAGCGAACTCTCAAAATTGGCCGCAAATGCGTTCCTCGCGCAACGCGTTTCTTCAATCAATGCGATCTCCGCGCTTTGCGAAGCGACCGGCGCAGATGTGGACGAAGTCGCCAAGGCCATCGGTACCGACTCTCGTATCGGCTCGAAGTTTCTAAAGTCCTCTGTCGGCTTCGGTGGCTCATGCTTCCAAAAAGACATTCTCAATTTGGTATACCTGTGCGAACACTTTGGTCTGCGTGAAGTCGCACAATACTGGGAACAAGTCGTTGTGATGAACGATTACCAAAAACGTCGCTTCTCCGAGCGAATTGTGCGAACCATGTTCAACACCGTATCCGACAAGAAGATCGGGATCTGGGGCTTTGCGTTTAAGAAAGACACGAACGACACCCGCGAGTCGGCGGCCATACATGTTTGCCGAGATCTGCTCGAGGAAAGAGCGCGACTAGCGATCTACGACCCACGTGTGCCTGAATCGCAAATCCGCGAAGAATTGCAACTCGCCTTTGCGGACAGCGTTGGCGGGCTTTCGGACAAACACAAAAAACTCATCGAGACCAATGTAACCGTCGTTAGCGATGCCTACGCTGCCGCCAAAGAAGCTCATGCGATTGCGGTCTTAACGGAATGGGATGAATTCAAGACCGTTGACTCCCGTCGCATTCTAGAGGACATGCGTCAACCAGCGTTCGTCTTCGACGGCCGAAACATCCTCGATCGCAATAAACTCGTCGAGCAAGGATTCGAAGTGCACAGCATTGGCCGCCCGTCCAAGTAGCCGCAGTGACATACTGCCAATGGCGCTCCTTCAGAGCTCCAAATCGATGGCGACACGTAACCTGGGGTTTCGTTCGCAATGCGAATTTCACCCCAGGCTTTCAAATGCCGTCCCTTCAGGACTACATCAAGATGCAATTGCCTTCTGACCCGTAACCGCTTCCAATTCAGCCATCTCCGCTTCCCATTCATGGTTGCGGAATGCCCCTTCCCACTTCGTAATAACAACTGTGGCAAGACAGTTGCCAATCACATTGACCGTGGTACGAGCCATATCCATCAACTCATCCACTCCGAGGATGAGGATGACCCCCTCAACCGGTAGATTGAAAGAGGCGAGCGTTCCAAGCAGAATAACGAGTGATGCGCGAGGAACACCTGCCACCCCTTTGGACGTCAACATCAGTGTCAACATCATCATGATCTGCTGTGTCCAAGTCAGCTCTATTCCAGCACATTGAGCGACGAAGACAGATGCGATCCCTAAATACAAGGTCGTGCCGTCGAGATTAAAGCTATAGCCTGTTGGCAAGACAAACCCGACAATACGTTGGGGGCAACCGAGACGAACTAAATTCTCCATCGCTTTGGGCAACGCCGATTCACTCGAGGTCGTCGCAAAAGCAATCGTGGCCGGAGTCTTAACCGCATCAAAGAAGTCTTTCAAAGGAACGCGGAAGAGCAACGCGATCGGCAACAAAACCACCAAAACAAAAAAGACTAACGCTCCATAAAGAGTCCCAACCAGCAATGCCAAGTTCTTCAAAACATCCAAGCCGCTGTGGCTGACAGCATAAGCCATCGCGGCACCGACGCCGACCGGCGCGAACTTCATGATGAACTCAGTAAATCGGAACATAATGTCCGCGAGGGACTCGCACCACCGCACGATCGGCGCACTCTTCTCTTTTCCGATACTCGTCACCGCCAACGCAAAGATCACCGAGAAGACTACGATCTGCAAAACGTCCCCTTCTGCCATGGCTTTGATAATCGAGCTTGGAGATAAGTGAGCGATAATGTCGCCAAAGGATTGTGGCTTGGCTGGCGGCTCTGGAGCCGTCAATCCACTTGCCGTAGCTTTGGCCGCTTCTGCAGCTTTTTGGCTTGCAATCGTCGTGTGCTTGGCAGCTTCAACCGGATTGTTTTCGGCGGTGAACTCGTCCGCTTTCTTGAGCGCCTCAATCGCTTCGTCCGACAGTCCCTTGGCCACTTTTGCCAGTTCCGCTTTGTCCTTGACTCTTGACTTGGATGCTTCTGCTAACGAAACGCCTTTGCCCGGTTGCGTGAGGTTCACAGCCGCCAACCCGATGAACAAAGCCAAGGTCGTTACAACCTCGAAGTACAAAAGCGATTTGCCACCAATTCGGCCAACCTGCTTGATATCACCCGTACCGGAAATCCCAACTACGAGCGTCGCAAAGATCAGTGGAGCGATAACCGATTTAATGAGATTCAAAAAGAGATTGGAAAGTGGGCGGGCTTCAAGCCCCCATTTTGGCAGGAGCCAACCCACGAAGATCCCAATGACCAGCCCAATTAGGATTTTCCACGTCAACGATATTTTGGGAAGGTTCATAAATGAGTGGGTAATGCTGGATACGATTCGAACTTGTAGTTTGGGACCATTGTCCCGAACGAATAAACGGACTGGACAAATAAACGGACGGGACAATGGTCCCATCCTACGGTGTTTCTCGTTCTGTCGACCTTGCTACTCGCCGCCGCTTTTGCAGTAAGTGCTCAGCCATGCAAAAATTTCTTTGTGCCAGTGCATGCTATTAGCCGGCTTGTTAACCCAGTGCCCTTCGTCAGGAAAGTTAACAAAGCGGCTTGGCACGCCTTGACGTTGCAAGCCTTGAAACAGCTCATGCCCTTGTCCGATTGGACAACGGAAATCCAAGTCATTGTGGATGACAAGCATCGGCGTTTTGTATTTGCCAAGATTGCCCGCCAGGGTATGAGGACTAAACTCTCGATACTTGCCAGGAATCTCCCAAGGCAATCCGCCGTGCTCATACTCGTCGAACCATAGTTCGTCGGTCGTTCCCCACATGCTCTCAAAGTTGTACACGCTGCAATGGCTGATCAAGCATTTGAACTCTTTGGCGATTTCATTTACCGCGAACCAATCTTGCATGTAGCCACCGAAGCTAGCTCCAGCCGATGCGATCCGCTTGGAGTCCACATACTCAAGTGCTTGTACGGCCTTGAGTCCAGCCACAAGATCGCGATAGCACTTCCCGCCCCAGTCGCCGCTGATTTCATCGCAGAACTGCTGGCCAAAGCTCGTTGAGCCTCGCGGATTTGGCATCGCAACCACGTACCCTTGTGCGGCCCATAGCTGTGGGTTCCATCGGAAACTCCAACCATCCTCCCAGGCGCCTTGAGGTCCGCCGTGGATCAGATAAACCACGGGCCATTTCTTCTTAGCGTCAAATCCAGGTGGCTTCAAAATCCACATCTGCATCTTGACCTTGCCTTCGACCTCAACGCTAATGCTCTCAGGCCGCGTGCGTTCCAATTCATCGAGGATCGGCTTGTTGTGCTGCGTTTGAGGTTGCACTTTATTGAACGATTTGGTCGACGTCAGATAGACTTCGGCTGGTTCGTTCATCGTCGCCCGGGCCAAGGCGATCTGGTCACCTTGGGCGGACATCGCAGTGATTTGTCCGATGCGATTGTCAGGCATCCCTAACTTAATCAGTGTCGGTTTGGCTGTAGGTGAAACACTATAAAGAGCACTCGATGCAAGCTCGTCGGTGCTGAAGATCAAGTCTGTGTTGCCTACCCAGACAAAATCGTTGACAGAGCGGTCTAGCTCACTAGTTAGGACCGTTGATTTGCCAGCGAAGGTTCCGTCCAAATTGCAAGGCTGCAAGGTGAGGTTCCATTTGTCGGCTTCGTATCCTGGTTTGATCTGAGTGCGGTAGGCGACATGCTTGCCGTCTGGGCTAAACTTGGGGCAGCTGTCTGCGGCTGGATTGCTGGCAGTGAGACTCGGCCAATCGGTGTTCTTGTTATCGATTGCGACACGGCAAATGTCATGATTGGTCGACCAGGATTCGCCAGTCTTGGGCACCGAAGTAAACAGAATCGACTTGCTATCGGGTGAAAAAGTGAAGTCATCGCCGACGCTAAATGTCGTGCTAGTCGGATAAGCATCTCGATCTCCAGGTGTGACGTCTTTGCAATCCGTTCCATCGACGTTGATTACGAAGATATGGTTTCGTTTGTCTTCAACATAAGAATCCCAGTGGCGATAAAACAATCGAGTGAATGTTTTGGCTTTGACGGGATTGGCGGCAGCTGCGTCCTCATCCTCTTTGTTCTTGGCGTCCGACTCAGCAAAAGGGAGTTCGCTCCATTTGGGATTCACCGCCGAATAAAAGGCGATGCGTTTGCCGTCTGGCGACCAAATGCCGCCGCTAGCACCGGTTGAGATATTGGTTACTTTCGTCGGCTCTCCGCCTGCCACCAAATCGAGAATGTACAGTTGCGATCCGCCGCTCCGATTGGACTCAAATAGAATCTTGGAACCATCTGGGGACCAGCGAGCGTGCGAATCCGCTTTGCCCGAATGAGTGATTTGTCGAGGTGTTTTGTTTGTGTCTACCAACCAAAGCTGAGTGTTCTTAGCGTTTTTGGCCGGGTCTGTAATCTTGGTAACTTGGTAAACGATCTGGTTTCCTTTTGGGCTCAATTGCGGATCGGCAATTCGAGCTAGACGGTACAGATCCTCCAGTTTCATTGGGTGCGTTTCTTTGGACATAGCTGGTTGAATGACCGCTGGAGCGAAAACAAATAGTAGCGTCAAAGCGATCCAATTTAACTTAAGCAACATAGTTGTAGAATCAGTCTGTTCTCAGGAGTTGCGATTCGATCCCTGTCAAAATGGATCGAGAGAAGGATTGCTATCATACTCGTTGACAAAAAGGCATGCTACGGCTCACCACGCTCAGCCGATACATTTTGCCTAGCCCGCAATTTTGGCATGCCAGCTCTAAGAGAATTGCGAATTCAGGTCATAGCCGTATCCACGCGGATGGTGTAAACGGCCGAAGAATATTCCTTCGGAGGGCCAGCTTGGCGGCGGCGCCCTCGCAGGTGTCGAATACTTTTCGAGGACTCTTCTAACGCTATTCGCGTTTTGAAAAGGTGCAAGGGATGGCAAACGAGTCGGTACGCGGCTTCCGAGGATGGGTTTATGCGATTTTGGTCGCAATTTCCCTAGTGCTCATTTTCTTTGCGAGCGAAAATCTCTCGCGGCTCAAGCTGCCTGGTTACTACCAAGCTCCTAGAACCGTTACGTTGAGCATTTCGACCAAGCCCAAAAACATGCCACGGATCGCCACAGAATCGATTCCGCTGGAAATCGAGACACTAAGCACTCCCATTGAGTCCGCGTCCTGGCTGGATTATCGAATCGCCTCACAAAATTCACTTGCGTTGCTGGAGCCACCAGCTGGCGCACGCTTAGCTGCACCGATTTCGCCTTCGATTGGCGTCGACCCGTTCCTCGACCCGAACCGCGTCCAACGAAGCCCTTCGGTTTTGGCCGAATCAGCCGCAACCTCAACTCAAATCGCTGCTACCAATGTTTCCGCGACGCGTTACGAAAATGCCGAGGAATCGTTCCATCGACCACTGCTTTCGCCCGATCGGTTGCCTACGGAAAACAATAAAGTTTGGCCAAGCTCCGTGCGTCTGCTGAGTGAAATTGAGCAAGTCCAAACGCTCGCGACAAGCAAATCGGCCATCGACGTTCAGGAGTGGGCCGGACGAATTGCTTCCACCTACACACGATTGACTGAGCTCGTATTAGCTGACAACGAATCCTCTGAGACATTAGAGGCTTTGCACCTCTTGGCCGACGAAGGCGTTAAGCTTGCTGGGCTGACACTTGAAAGGGATGCGAGCCTATCGAGTGAAGTTGCACGCTTGTCCTACTCGATCGAGCGACGATTTGCGGTTTGGAACGCCGTCACCGCATGTGTGGGCCACGGCAAAACTCGCCTCATCGCAGTTCGCAAACATGAAGTCGACCCTGTTCATCTTCGCGAGTGTCTTGCCAAGGTCGAGTTGGCGATCCAAAAAACGGGCGACGTAGATAGCTGGAACCGCTACCTGATGATCGACGCGTTGAAACAGCTTGCAGCCAACGATATCACTGGCAAACAAGATCAAGTGGATTTGGTGCGTCAATTTCTCGGACGTGTTACCGATCTTCGGGTCAGTGAAGGTCAACGCGCATTTCTATCGTCCAGCGAAGTTCACAAGTTAGCAGACCAAGTCCACCCATTGTCGATTGGACCTGTCGATTATCGTAAACTGATTGAAGACATCGAAACCCTCGAGTCGGATCCTGTACATCGTTGCAGCAAAACACTTGCAGACTCGATGCAGTCGCTTCGATTCTCGGAACACCCAGAGCAAGCAGCCGTGGCCAATGCGATCGGACTGCACTACCGAAACGCCAACCTGCGTTTGGCTGTCTCCGAAGAGTTTATCAACCGCATGATGCCCAAGCATTCCGTTATCGAAAAGCCCGTTCGCCAAAGTATTCTTGGAGCGGACACACGCGGTGCAAGCCAAATCGTCACTAAGCTACACGTGGACTTTATCAAGGATCCGAGTGCGCTCAAGTTGGAGCTGAATCTCGACGGCGACATCAACAGCAAAACCAAATCAAGCCGCCATGGTGCGACGTTCTACAACTCGTCGATCGCCAATGTTAACGCGGTCCGTGAACTAACCATTTCGACTCAGGGAATGAGCATCAACGGTCGCCCAGCAACAGTTGAGTCGCGAGACTCATTGCGAAACTTTTCTACCGACTGGGATTCACTTCCTATCTTGGGCGATATGGTGAGACAGTTTGCACACAATGAGTTTGTTCAAGCTCGTCCGATTGCCAAACGCATCATGCAAAGAACGATCGCCAAGCAAACCGACGAGGAGTTTGACGTTCAGTTGCAGGAGAAAGTTCGAGCCACCGAAGCCCAATTCAATAAACGTTTGCTTGGGCCACTTCAAGCCTTGGATCTTCATCCAATGGTTGTGGATATGCAAACGACCGATACACGGCTCATCGTTCGATACCGATTGGCAAGCTCGGATCAATTGGCTGCATACACATCGCGCCCGGTTGCTCCTGCCGATAGTCAGCTTTCGATCCAAGTCCATCAATCTGCCTTCAACAATATGGCCAGTCAAATCGTCGAAGGAGATCGGGACTGGACGATGCAAGAGTTGTCGGACAAGATTTCTGACTTGCTGCAGCAACCACGTCAACCACTACCTGCCGACGCGCCATCCGATGTGACAGCTCGCTTTGCTGAGACTCGGCCCATCACAGTGGAGTTTGAGGGTGGACGGATGTGGCTAACCTTGCGAGTCGCTTCGCTAGAACAACCGGGCCGTATCCACTTAACCAACTTCGTGATCCGAACTGCCTATCTTCCAACCGTAGATGGCTTGCAAGCGGAATTGAATCGGGACGGCGTGATCAGTGTGGACGGATACAAGCTCGGTACGCGAGAACGCGTTCCGCTGCGAGCGATCTTTTCGAAGGTCTTTTCCAGTCGTGCAGCGGTCCCAATGGTTTCGGAGGAGTTGCTCCGCGATCCGCGAGCTGCAGGCTTAGCCGTTTCTCAATTGGTTCTACACGACGGTTGGCTAGGAATGGCAATCAGCGATGACAAATCCCCGCACGTGGCAATCGTCAAAGCGAACCAAGAAGCATTGCGCCGATAACGCGAAACCTCTATTCCGTTCTGTTTCACTCAAGGTCGCATCCGGCAGATGCGACCCACCGTGGGGCACTCTTGCCGAGAGTGACCATGCACTGGTGAAGCGGCCTCCAACTCCTTCGCGTTATTCCACTTCTCGCCAAGAATATGTGGGAATTGTGGGATGGTTGGTCACTAAGGAGCTCGTTCGGTTTCACTTAAGGTCGCATCCGGCAGATGCGACCCACCGTGGGTCACTCTTGCCGAAAGTGACCATGCACTGGTGAAGCGGCCTCCAACTCGTGTTGGCGATTTGTGGCAAAGCACTAGGCTTGGATGGGTTTGGAAGTTACATTCCTTGGACACAAGTTTCCCAATTTCCGCGTGTTTTCCGCACATTTCAACATTTAGACCATGGCCCGCGAACTATCGACCATTCGAAATATCGGCATTATTGCTCACATTGACGCCGGCAAGACCACTGTAACTGAGCAAATGCTGTACATGAGCGGCACCAAGCACCGAGCAGGATCGGTCGACTCTGGAACAACCGAAACCGACGACGATCCCGAGGAACAGCAACGCGGAATCACCATTTTTGCCGCTTGCGTGACGTTTCAATGGAAACAATGCACAGTCAACCTCCTGGACACCCCAGGACACGTCGATTTCACAGCCGAAGTCGAACGCTGCTTGCGAGTTCTGGACGGTGCCGTCGTGGTTTTTAGCGCCCGCGAAGGGGTCGAAGCTCAAAGTGAAACCGTTTGGCGGCAAGCCAATAAGTACGGTGTTCCTCGGATTGTCTTCATCAATAAACTCGACCGCGAAGGCGCAGATTTTTATCGGGTCCTGGAGGAAATCGGCCCCCGCTTGAACGCAGACCCGGTTGCGATCCAAATCCCCGTCGGCCAAGGCCCCAGCCATACCAGCGATCCATTCCAAGGGATCATCGATTTGATCGATCTGAAACTGCTACGGTTCAACAAAGAAGACCAAGGGAAGACGGTCTTGGTGGAAGAGATTCCAGAAGCGTTGTTGAGCGACGCCATGGACTGGCGGAATGTCATGCTCGAGAAACTCTATGTCCACAGTAGCGAAATGATGGAACTGGCCATGGAGGAGAAACCGATCCCCAACGACTTGATTCGCTCCGCCTTGCGCGACGCATGCATCACGTTGAAACTGCAACCAGTCCTTTGTGGCTCAGCCTTGCATGGAGCGGGCGTTCAGCCGCTGCTCGATGGCGTTGCTAGTTACCTCCCTTGTCCACTGGATCGACCTGCCGTTACCGGGGTTGACCCAAAGAAAAAAGATAAGACACTGCAACGAAAACCGGACCCCAAGGAGCCCTTTTGCGCACTCGTTTTCAAAGTGCTGCCAGCAAAGACCGGCGATATGTTTTGGATCCGCGTCTACTCGGGCAAACTGGATTCGAATTCGCGTGTCTACAATCCGAATCGGGACAAGAAGGAAAACGTTGCCCAACTTTGGCAAATCCACGCGACCAAACGGGAACGACAAGGACAAATCGAATCGCTCCAGTGCGGCGATATCGCTCTCATTATTGGCCCCCGCGATTCGATCACCGGCGATACGCTCTGCGACACGCGAGACATGATCGAGTTACCATCGATCCAGTTTGCTCAATCAGTGATCTCGATGGCAATTGAACCCGAGAACGCGACGGAGCGAAAGAAGCTAGCCGAAGTTTTGGAAATGCGCAAGCGACAAGACCCGACCTTCCACGCCATCGAAAATCCCGAATCGGGACAAACCTTGATCAGCGGCATGGGCGAATTGCACCTGGAAGTGATCAAGAACAGCCTTGTCCGCGACTACCAACTCAACGTCAAGTTCTATAAACCTCGCGTGAGCTATCGCGAAACAGTTGGCAGCCTTACGGAGGTCGTCGGAGAGTGCAATCGCCAAGTGGGCTCGCAGCAGCTCTTCGCTCGTCTTCATGTGCGATTTGAACCTTTGGAAGATGTCTCAGCCAAAGTTATTATTTTGGACCGAACCCCCATCGAAAAGATGTTGCCCGAGAATCTTCGCCAAGCAGCTTTGGAGGAGCTCAAGAATCGGTCCGAGGGTGGTGGTCTGATCGGATCGTTCCCTTTGACAGGCATGCGAATTAGTATCCTCGGCGGCGAAATTGCGGAAGTTGGTTCCGACGAAGTTGCATTCAAAATTGCCGCGAACGATGCCTTTGATGAAGGGCTGAAAGTGGGCGGGCCGACTCTTCTCGAACCCGTTATGAAGATGGAGATTACAACGCCACCCGACTACATGGGCGAAATCGTTGGCGACTTGCAACAGAGACGCGGACTCATCGAACGTTCCGAAACGAAGGGGGCTGTCGCCAACATCACGGCATTGGCACCGCTCAAGGAACTCTTTGGCTACTCGAGCGCAATCCGATCGCTCAGCCAAGGCCGCGCGGGTTGTTCGATGGAACCACACGGTTATCAGATTGCCCCGAAGGAAGATGCGGAAGCGTTTGCACTGTAATGTTCATATCATTGGATGGCATCGACGGAGCGGGCAAGTCGACGCAAATCGATCTGCTTAGTAAGCATCTTGAAGCCAAGGGGGCGACCGTCGTTTGCTTCCGCGATCCGGGTTCTACGAAACTGGGCGAAGCCGTTCGTGAAATCCTCTTGCACCGCGAGGACATTCCGCTCGCCAATACGTCCGAAATGCTCCTGTACATGGCAGCTAGGGCTCAGTTGGTCGCAGAACAGCTTCGGCCCGCATTGGACTCGGGTGCGACCGTCATTTGCGATCGTTTTTTGTTGGCGAACGTCGTCTATCAAGGAGTCGCAGGCGGCCTTTCGATAAACGATCTTTGGTCCGTCGGCAAATGTGCAACAGGCGGCTTATCCCCAGACGCGACCATTGTCCTCGATCTCGATCCCGAACTCGCTTTCAAACGAATCCAGCGTGGCCCCGACCGACTTGAGAAACGAGGACTCGATTACTTCCGAACCGTTCGGCAAGGTTTTCTAGAGCAGGTAGCAAACACCGGCGGCAAGTCGACGATTGTTGATGCTTCGCAAGATATAGAACGTATCCATCTGCAGATCGCGGATTTTGTGGATCGAATTGGGGCAGGCTAAGTCGGCCACGTGCAGAGTAAGTCAGCCCTTCGTTCTCGGTTCGAACTCCACTTCCCCTTTTCCATTACATACTAAGCACATCGCCGTGTGGCTTATCGGTCAATTAGCCGGCTGGCGTTAGCCTAGGCAACGATGTGAGACATTTCTAACAACGAAAACAAAGGGCAGCGTTTCAATCGTCGCGTCGGGGAGGTGCGAATTTTGGCTAGTCGCTTTTGCCGACATTGACTTTTGATATTTGTCGTTTTGTCCGGCTCGGGCTTGACGCGACGAACAATGGCGCAGCCCCCCCCGGTTAGCGGGGGGAAGGAGAAAAGGGTTTGGGGGTACCTTATATACAATTCGGATTTCATCCACGTGAACTTCAATTTGCTTTACCAGG
>JANPHB010000345.1:0-2405 GCA_031424235.1 Pirellula sp. | reverse complement strand
GACCAAAAATATGAAGGTGTTCACCACAGGCCAGGTCGCGAAGATCTGCAAGGTGGCCCCGAGAACCGTCAGCAAATGGTTCGACTCCGGCCGACTCAAAGGGTACCGCATCCCCGGTTCACAAGACCGACGCATTCCCCGCGAGTATCTAATCAGGTTTCTCAAAGAGCATGGCATGCCGCTTGGGGACTTGGAAGATGAGGCCATGGCCAAAGTTTTGATCGTTGCACAAGATCAAGTCTTGATCGAAAACTTGAAGCGAGAACTGCCGCAAGAACGAAGCTTCAAAGTTTCGGTCGCTGCAAGCGGTTTTGAGGCTGGAATCCAAGCGGAAAGTTTCCACCCAGATTGCATGATTGTCGACTTCTCAGTTGGCAAGCTCGAAGCATTGCAAATCTGCCAAAACTTGCGCAAGAACGCGGATTTCACCGAGATCATCTTGATTGCGTTGCTGCCAGATGACGGCAACACAATGAGCTTCGATCGCTCGAGTATTAACGAGACTTTCAAGAAACCATTTGACGCACGTCTCTTGGCTGAAAGACTTCGAACGCTGATCGGGGCCAAAAAGGAATTGGTCTAACCACCAAAGATCCTTTATCCGAAACGAAACAAACCTTCGCTGGCAAAATCAGCGAGGGTTTTTTCGTTTTATGTGCGTGCTTGTTAGCGGAACGGCGCCAGCGTGCTTATTTCGGAGCCGTTTCTTTCTTGGGAGCCTTGTTCGGCGGAGCCTTGCCATAGGCTTCCGGTGGCGTCGTCTCCGGCTCTTTGACTTCCTTTCGCAAGCGTTCTAGCTCCGCGTGCAAAAGTTTCACGGTTTGACCATAGGCCGGATCGTTGTAAAAGTTCTTGACCTCCAGCGGGTCCTTTTCGCGATCTAGCAACTCCCATTCGTCGATGTCGGAGTTGTAATAATGCACCAATTTATACCGTTCCGTAACCACTCCATAGTGCGGCCTCACTCGGTGCGGAGCTGGAAACTCATAGTAGTGATAATAAAAACTATCCCGCCAGGAACTTGGTCGTTCGCCCCGAAGCAACGGCACCAGACTCCGCCCCTGCATCTCTTTGGGAACAGGTTGACCTGCCACGTCGAGAAAGGTTTCGGCGACGTCTAACAAGGAAACTAGGTCTTTATTGACGCTCCCAGGCTTTGTGTTACCAGGCCAACGTATCAGCATTGGCGTCCGCAGTGACTCTTCAAAAATCCACCGTTTGTCAAACCATCCATGCTCACCAAGGTAAAACCCTTGGTCCGAAGAACAGACGACGATCGTGTTTTCAGCCAGCCCCTCTTGATCGAGATACTCGAGAAGTCGGCCAACGCTTTCGTCCACCGCTTTGACGCAACCCAAATAGTCGTGCATATAGCGGTTGTATCGCCATCGAACCAAATCCTTGCCGGTTGGTGCGGCTTTGCGAAAGGCCTCATTGCGAGGTTCGTAATAGGCGTTCCACTCCTTGAGCTGCTCCGTCGTCATACCGGTCGGAGTGGTCAGTTTGGCATCCAGTTCAGTAAACGTTTTCTCGAGCCCCATATCGTGATCGGCAACAGCACGGCTTCGGCCGTTGAAGTCATCGAATAGGGTTTCGGGCTCAGGGTACACGCGATCCTTGTCCCAACCGAGATGCCGAATTGCCGGTGACCATTCTCGGTGCGGCGCTTTATGCTGGGCCATCAACATGAATGGCTTCGTCTTGTCTCGGTTCTTCATCCACTCGATCGAGCGGTCCGTAATGATGTCGGTCGTGTATCCGCTCTCCTTGATCTTCTCACCATTCCGAACCATCGGAGGATTGTAGTAGACTCCTTGACCTGGCAAAATTTGCCAGTGATCAAATCCGACGGGGTCGCTCACCAAGTGCCATTTGCCAACAACGGCCGTCGAATAACCTGACTGTTGAAGTGTTTTGGCAAACGTCGGCTGGGTGCTATCGAACTTCGAATTGTTATTGTTGTAAAACCCGTTCATGTGCGAGTATTTGCCTGTCAAGATCGTAGCTCGACTAGGACCGCAAATCGAATTAGTAACCAAGCAGCGATCGAAACGCATCCCTTCACGTGCAAGTCTGTCCATGTGCGGCGTTTGCAGCAACTGCCGCTTTTCACCATAAGCGCTGATCGCCTGGTAAGCCAAGTCGTCCGAAAAGATGAACAAAATGTTCGGCGGCTGTCTTTCCGCTGCGAAGGCTGAGTCCGCGGCACTTTCAATCAAACCGATACAGCCTAAAAATAGTATCCAACGCGCCATGGTCTAAGTTCCTGATTTTAATCACTTTGGTCAAATTGAGCCGCGGGCGCTATCGAGCGACATCAGGAAGCGCGTCATCGTCGGGTCCGTCACCGTTGGCAACTCCCCGCGCTTCAGCTGGTCGACGAAGAGCGGGATGACCGATCCGCG
>JANPHB010000344.1:0-20549 GCA_031424235.1 Pirellula sp. | reverse complement strand
CCCCTCGCTTCTTTTAGGGGAGAGGGGCTGGGGGTGAGGGGTTTTGTACTAACAATTCCACCCCGCACCCCCCCGCCCCCTTTTGTGGTTTATAATTTTCCCCCCCCCCCCCCCCCCCCCCCGGTATCCCCCCCCCGCCCTGTGGGGGGCCCACGAATCCGGAGGTGTCATTATCATCACGCGGACCATTAGAACACCAAAGCGGTGTCCGGTCGGGACAAGCCCGAATGGCGTTGAGTTAAGTCTATCCCCGTAGCGGAAGTTGTAGAACTTCCTGCAGTTTAAGGCACTTCAGGAACTCTTACGAGATTCCACTACCTGCTAATTCAACGCCATTTGGGACAAGCCCGAGCCGGACAAAACGACAAATATCAAAAGTCCCTGACGGCAAAAGTGACTTGCCAAAATTCGTACCTCATTATTTTCGTTGTTTGAAATGCTTCACAGCGTTGCCGAAACGAGGCGAGAGGGGGAAATTACGTCTGGCAATTATGACGTTGTGCTCAATAACATGCTTCCATCGACTTTACTCAACCTTCGTCACTCGGGAGCGCGAAGCTCCTGCCGAGCCAATTCATTGCCAGCAGACGCGGTTTCGGACGCTACAGGAATCAACCGAATGCGCCACCCTCGTAATCGAAACGCATATAGTCCCAGATAAACCGTAAGCCAAACCGGCATCATATAAAACGGAAACCAAAAGTTTTCGAAGACGGCAAGTGTGTGAATTGGAAGCACCATCCTACCCGCAGGGTCAGCGAAGAAAACGCTGAGCACGGCGAGAGCGCAGGAGAGTCTCGCAACTCGATTGGCGATCAAATCGGTGCAATACATCGCCAGATACCTTGCGAGGGTCCCGATGACGGCGATGAAAAAGCCAAGTGGAATCGCAATCACGAGGGTCGACCAATCCAACCAGACGATGCAAAGGTCATTTTTGAGCATCGCAAAGAAGATTCCGAAGCAGGCCGTCCAGAGAAAGAGATCTCGCAACGGGAAAACACTCCTTTTTTGCCCCGTTGTCATTTGCCCAGGGGTCATTTTCTCCGTCCCTTGCGACGCAGAATCAATGCAATAAAACTTGATAGAACTAGATCTGAGAAGCAAAACAAAACAGGATGCGGCAATGGTAGTGCACACGACCGCCCAGATAAACATGGGAGCGTAAACCCCAGCATTGCCGACCGTAAACGAATGAAACGCCAGGCTTACAAGAACGCACAGAATCGCGGGAAGAACCCCCATGGACCATCGTGGTCTACGGATCGCACACCAAATAGACGCGAGTACGCTCAACCCAAGCATGATCCCAACACTAACGATCGTTGGCTCCGATGGGCCTTGAACTCGAACATGCGTGAATACCATGATGACATATGCCATAACAGGTAAGGTATACACAAAGATATCGATCAAACCATGGAAATGCGTTCCCTTGCTAAACTTGCTCCACAATACACACCAGACAAGAAATGCGATGCCACAGATGCAATTGATCCAATGGACCAAGCGAAACGGGTCGATGGTTCGAAGCAGTGTTCCCGAACTCAAATCGTAAAAGAAGACTCTTCCGTCCCTCGATGCTAGGAAAAGCAAGTCTCCGTCGATTTGAAAATCGTCAGCATGATAGTACGGGACTGGCAAGTAGAATCGGAACAAAAGACCTTTTGTTTGGGAGTCCAGGACTGTCAGCTCATTCTCCTCAGAGATGAAGGGTCGAATACACAATAGTCTTTTTTGATTCACGTCGTGCCAAATGCATTGAAAGCCTTTTGGTACTTCCATCGTATCTCCCGTAAGAAGATTCATTCCGCCACCGTCCCAGTGATACCATTGATTCCAATTTAAGGTCAAACCGTTTTTCAGTGTGTTTAGCGGGAGTCGCAATCCAACATCATCCGGAATGGGATTGGAAAAGCAAACTTTTCCGTCGAGAGCCGAGATTGTCTCGATGGTCGTTCCATCAGGTAGCAAGCTGGCGATAAAACGGGATGACTTTTGATCCATAACTCGATGATCAAGTGCCTGCCAACGCGCAATCTGAGAGATCTTACCCGCATCAATTTTTAGCAAAACGAAATCACAGGCGACCCCAAAGGTTTTTGCACTCTCGTACACCAATACATTTTGCGTTCCTTCAATTTGACGGAGCAAGCCGTCAACGGAAAATCCGAGCGTTTTTGTGTCCGTCATAATTCGGTTCTCCGTCGATTGGACCGTAACGGAATCGGACTGGATTCGCACGATATACGAATCAACTGCGCAAACTTCGAGAGGATTGTTCGCGTCTTCGATTGCTGATTTGGAGATGATAGTCAGATCAGGCACGCTAACTAAATAGAGCTGCTGTTCCTGCTCACTATTGCCCTCTGTATGCCAAAGCGTCTGACCGTCGAAGCCTATTTCATGGCGATAAGTCCTAGTTGGCCTCGGAATACGAACCGATCTGCATTCCTCAGTGGCAACATTCACGCAAGTCAGTACCGAATCGTGTTTGAGATAGTGTTTCCCTAGAACGTAGCGGTTTCCATCTTTCGTGAAAATCTTCAACCATAAAAAATTGGGGCGTGAATGAAAAGCGCCCCACACAGCACCGAAAGTGATTGGTACGAGCAGTACCAACAAGCCAAAAAAGTGAATGAATCTGTTTTTGGGCATTGCACGGAACTTTTTGAGACTGTCGCAATTGCTTGGCGTGTGACTCCGCGGAGCACTTTCTTATATTGCTTTAGAACACCAAGCATGTTGCGAACTTGAAGAAAAGGCCCTCGTTCGCTTTGGGGCTAAGCAATCAGATCTCGTACCACGTTTCCATGCACATCCGTGAGTCGATAGTCGCGGCCTTGGAAACGGTAGGTTAGCTTGGTGTGGTCGAAGCCCAGCAGGTGCATCCATGTCGCTTGCAAGTCATGGATATGGACCGGCTTGTCCACGATCGAGAAACCGAGTTCGTCCGTGCTGCCGTAGTCGAAGCCACCCTTGGCTCCACCACCGGCCATGAACATGGTAAAGCAATCGGGATAATGATCGCGGCCCAGTTGAGCTCCAGCTGCCGTTCGGCCTTCCCGGAACGGTGTACGACCGAACTCGCCACCCCAAATGACCAGCGTATCGGCCAGAAGCCCACGTTGTTCCAAGTCCTTGATCAATGCAGCCACAGGGCGATCCATGGTCTCGCATTTTTTGGTTAGACCATCGCGAATATCCTCCGCTGGACCTGTTCCGTGAAAATCCCAGCCCCAATCAAAAAGCTGTACATACCTTACGCCAGATTCGACCAGTCGCCTCGCTAACAGGCAATTATTTGCGAGGCTCGCAGCCCCGGCCTTGGCGCCGTAAGCATCGAGTGTTTCTTGCGTCTCCTTGGTGATGTCCATGACTTCGGGAACGCTGGTCTGCATGCGGTATGCGAGCTCGTACTGCGAAATGCGTGTTTGCGTTTCCGGATGGCCAAGCTCTGCGGCTTGAATGGCATTAAGTTCGCTTAACGTGTCCAACGTCTTGCGTCGCAACTTGCGATCCATGCCAGCCGGATCGGAAGCGAATAAGACCGGATCGCCTTGCGAGCGGCACTGAACACCTTGGAATACGCTCGGAAGAAAACCACTTCCGAACGAACTCCGGCCGCCGTTGGGCTGAACACCGCTACTGATCAAGACGACGAAGGCCGGCAAGTTTTCGTTTTCGCTACCTAAGCCGTACGATAGCCACGAACCAAACGAAGGCCGACCGCTGCGAGGCGATCCTGTGTAAATCAGCAACTCGGCCGGCGCGTGATTGAACTGGTCGGTGTGCATGCTATGAACCAGACAAAGATGGTCGGCCACGCCTTGCAAATGCGGCAAGCAGTCGGAAAGCAGAACACCGGACTTGCCCGACGCAATGAATTTGTGCGAGGTGCCTAAGAGCTTCGGTACTCCGGTTGTAAACGCAAACTCTTTGCCTTTTAGGACGGAGTCCGGCGCATCTTGGCCATTGAGTTCGATCAGCTTCGGCTTGTAATCGAACAAGTCCAAGTTAGGTGGTGAACCGGTCATGTGCAAGTAGATGACCCGCTTTGCCTTTGGGGCGAAGTGAGCGACTTTGGCCGCAAGGGTATCACTCGCAGTTAGCGACGCGGGGTTGCCAATGAGGTTGGTCAACGCAAGCGCGCCAAGGCCCGTCGAGGCTTGGCCAAGAAAGTATCGCCGCGTTCTCAGGGCAAGTTGTTGTTCGATGACAGAATTCATAGTGTTGTTCAGCGGTTATGGGGTCATCAAGAATTCATCGAGGTTTAGCATCACGTTGCACATGGTAGTCCATGTTGCAAGCTCAACGGCATCGGAGTTTGGGGGCAACGGGCCGATGGGTTCGGTTGCAAGTTTGTTTGCGCGATCCAACTCAGTTGAAAGTTCGGTTCGCGTTTCTTGAACCAATTTCGACATGGCTTCGATCTCGCGAGCGTTCGGTCGGCGCGAGAGAGTCAGTTCGAAAATGCGTTCGATTCGCTCCTCTGCCGTTGCGGTGGATAGATCGTAAAGCACGATGCGCCTCGCAAGTCCCTGGGCCGCTTCTACGTAAGCTGGATCGTTGAGGGTAACGAGGGCTTGCAAGGGGGTATTGGTTCGATCTCGTTTCAACACACAGACTTCTCGATTTGGGGCATCGAAGGTAGCCATCGAGGGGTAAGGATTCGAACGACGCCACAGAGTGTAAAGTCCGCGGCGGAAGCGATCCTCCCCTTTGCTCGTGTCCCAGTCGGTCTTGCTACCAAAGGCAGCCGTCAAACCAAGCGAAGGTTGTGGAGGACGAGCGGGTGGACCATAGAGACGTTGTGAAAGCAGGCCGGCGGAAGCGAGGGCCATATCGCGGACTTGCTCGGCAGTTACTCGAAAACGCGGACCGCGAGACACAAAAACGTTGTCCGGATCCTCTTCGTAGCGTTTCGGTGAGACGTACGAACGTTGCCGGTAGGCAGCCGATAGAACAATGTTGCGAATGAAACGTTTGGTGTCCCAACCATTGCGAATAAGGTCGCTGGCCAAATAGTCGAGCAATTCTGGATTGCTCGGCAAGTCACCTTGTGAGCCAAACTCCTCGCTGGTTCGTACGATGCCGACACCGAAGAAATTCTCCCAGTATCGATTGGCGATGACGCGCGCTGTGAGTGGGTTGTCGGGTTGCATCAGCCACCGAGCGAACTCCAATCGGTCCATTTTAGGAATGCTACCGCTCGTGTTCGTCGGCTTCCAAGCATGGAAGGCTTTGGGCACATTGGCGGAGACGAGATCACCTTTGACTTTGTAATTGCCGCGAATCTGAATGTGCGTTTGCCGAAGTTTGTCTGGTTCCAATTCGCTCAGAATGGGAACGGTGGTTATCGGTTTGATTTCGGCGAGTTTCTTGCTGAGCGAATCACGTGAGGTACGAAGCGGTTGCCTGCTTGGTGAGATCGTAGCAACGTAAAACGAGTGCAACGAACCTTGGTCGGCCTTGGAGAGAGACGCTGAATCTTGCGAAAGGAGTTTGGCGATGTTGGACGGCAAGCCGATCAAGCGTTCAGCGCGATCGTCGGTTGTGAAGCCGATCCCGAAACTGGCCAATACGGCACGACGGTAAGTCGATTCGAACTTGAGCGTCAGACGCAACGTCGCTCCTGCCCACGCTTTCTCTTGGGTGAGTTCTTTTAGTTTGCTGGTGTCCAGAGCTAGGTTCAGTTGATGTGGTTGATTGACGGCTCCTCCTACGGCCCATCCCGACTTTGCATCTGCATCGATTGCATTGGCTGCGGGGAAATTTTCTTGTGAGTAATCAGCGTTCGCCAATTTGATCGGCAGCTTGATCGCGGGCTGAATATCGATCGATTGACTGGCTTTGGGCTTATCCAATTGCGATTCCCAAAGAGACTTTCGGTCTTCGCTCAAGATAGAAAGTTTCGCACCGTCCAGTCGGCCGCCAACGTCTCCATCGGTACGATTCCAAACGACGATTTTGTCGATGGCGACTGCCTTTCCGAGGTCCACTTCCCACCATGGATTGCTGCTAATCGCGGTGTGGGTGGTTGAATTGTCGGGGTATTTTCCGGATGTGTTGCCATCGACAGCGCGTTCTGCTTTGCCTTCGAAGTCGGTGGTGCTTTGGGTGGCTGCGGCACCTTTCGAAACGACTTCATCGCGTGAAAAGACTTGTACTTCGGCAAGCGAAAGGATTTTGTTTTCTCCCGCCAGCTCGATGCGAACGAATCTTCCGCTGGTCGATTGTTCGGCGGCGTTGAATAGGGAAGCAGAGACGTTGGTCAGCACGAAATTGCCGTCGCCGATTGCGGCTCCACCATTAGGCAACGAAGGATCGGGGATGCTTTGAATTTGAAGTCCCGACAAAGTAGCCACGGACATATTGTTTGCGATAGGCCATTCCAAGGTGTAGGTGTCTTTGTCGGCGATGGTATCCACTTTAAGATTGCCGTTTTCTTGAATCGCAATGGGTGATTTAGAATTGGCGACCGCGGTTTCAATTTTGGCTGGCTGCCACGGAAGAGGCTCGCGGAGCGATTGAGCCCAACTAAGTTGTTCTGGAACGAGAGCTTCGTCTGGAGTGCTTAAAGCCAACTCGACTTTAGAGAGCTC
Source organism: Pirellula sp. (assembly GCA_031424235.1). Lineage (GTDB taxonomy): Bacteria > Planctomycetota > Planctomycetia > Pirellulales > Pirellulaceae > JBKCUI01. The sequence goes on along the minus strand of JANPHB010000344.1, from coordinate 13,944 downwards.
TTTTTGCCATTCTTGCTGATCGCGGCGTTGTTCGTGGGTAAACCATTTGAGAGTTGGGCTCTCGTCACCTCGATCCGCGTCTTTGGTTTGATTGAGAATGGCGAAGACTTGGAAGTATTCGGCTTGAGTAATCGGATCAAATTTGTGGGTGTGGCATTGAGCGCATGCCATTGTGACTCCCATCCAAACGGCCATGGTTGTGTTCACTCGGTCCACGACTGCGACGTTTCGGAACTCTTCGTCGTTGGTGCCCCCTTCGTTGTTGGTCAAGGTATTACGGTGGAAGGCAGTGGCCACGAGTTGTTCATCGGTGGGGTTGGGTAGCAAGTCGCCGGCAAGTTGCTCGATCGTAAACTGATCGAAGGGCATTCCGTCGTTGATGGCCTTGATGACCCAATCGCGGTAGGCCCAAATGGTTCTAGGTGGATCGTCTGCGTAGCCGGCTGAGTCAGCGTATCGAGCCAGGTCCAGCCATTTGCGGCCCCAGTGTTCACCGAAGGCAGGGGACGCCAACAACTCGTCGACGAGTCGCTCATAAGCCAAGACATTCGTATCAGCTCGGAATGCATTTTGTTGCTCGAGGGTCGGCGGCAGGCCTGTGAGGTCGAGTGAAAGGCGGCGCAGCAAGGTGTTGCGGTCAGCTTTCGGCGTTGGTGTCCAGCCACGTTCATCGAGCTTTTTCAAAATATGCAAATCGATTGGTGAGCCTTGCCAATCGGGATAACGCTGCATGGAGTCGCTGGCTTCGAGTTTCGCGTTTTTGATTTGATCGAAAGACCAATGTTTGGTGTATTCGGCTCCTGAGGCGACCCAATTCTTGAATAGATCGATTTCGCGTTCCGTGAGTTTGGCACCAAAATGAGGCGGCGGCATTCGCTCAGCTTCATCGGTGGAAGTAATCCGTCGAATCATTTCCGACTCGGAAAGGTTTTTAGGCACGATGGCTTTGGCACCAGATTCTGCCGGGGCCGTAGCCAGCGCGAATTCGTGCAGACGCAATCCAGATTCCACATGTGCGTCGTCGGGGCCATGACAAGCGAAACAGCGATTCGAAAGGATTGGGCGAATGTCCGTTTTGAAATCAACAGCAGCTGTTGATTCAGGCGAATCGCATTCGCCAAATTTGCCACAAAACAAAAGCACAACGGAAACTAAAAAAAGCTGAGACGGAGGGAACGTGAGTCGCATGAGAATGCTTGGGTGGGGCCTTGATAGCGTGAGGAGCAAAAAAGGTAGGCCCCCATTATAGCAGCTGTGAATGTCGAAAACGCCATGAAATTGCCAGATCGCGTCCGAGAACGAAAAAAGGGCCTTCGTTTCCGAAAGCCCTTTTTTGACGATTCGTTGGAATTAGCAAGCTCTACTAGCGTCGTTGGAAAAGCTGAGTCGCTCCATAGGTGAAGAAGGCGAACATTCCGAAGTTGACAACTTCTTCACAAGGCTTGTACCTCAAGATAAGTGTATCGCCAGGTTGTAGAAGTGGTCGCTCTCGAGGGTCTTGAGCAGCCTTAGCCAGGTCGACAGCAATGGTGACTTGACCGTTGCATGGAGTCTTTCGAAGGATGAAGAGCTCACCTGGTGGAATCGTGTACTGCTGAATCCCGAAGCCGCCGCCACTGGAACCACCTGCTCGGCTGCCGATGCCTTGTCCAGCGATACCCATTGCACCCAGTACGTCGAGGTCATAATCGCGAGGGATCAACCATTCGCCACCAGGGAGCAAGCCACCTGTGTAGAAAACCTCTGCTTCACGCGACTCGATGTAGACCACGTCCCCTTCCTCAAGAATAATGTCTTCTGTTCGGAAGGCTGGGATGACTCCAGCTGGTAACCGCATTGGGATCTTGAGAACGCTTGGGTCATCAGGAATCGGTGGTGGGCATCCGCAAGGGTCAGGATTGCAGTAGTACTGTGCGTAAAACTGCTGAATGAACTCGTCCCGTTTCCTTTGGTCTGCTTTACTCGCTCGAAGAATCTTGATCTCATTCTTTGCGTTGATTCCTGGCAAGCCGCCAGATGCCATCAAAGCGTGGAGAACGTCGTTCTTGTAAGCGTCCAGCTTGATCATACTGCCAGCAGCACTTTGGTCCGAACCGCGAAGATACGATCCCTTGGCGCCCGCACCCTGTTGTTGCTGTTGTGGGCGTTCCGAACCGACATCCTGTCGCACGACGACAACATTGTATTGTCGCTCTTTGAGCAAAGTAACGAGGGGATTAAGCTTATCGGAATTAGTGATCACGCGAGCATCCAAGTATGCTTTTCGAATAAGCTCAGTCACTTGCTCAAGCGTCATCCCCTTTACCTTGACCGGTCGTATCGATGGAAGAGCAATCGTACCATTCTCTTGTACAACGATTGGATATCCGATCGATGGATCAAGAGTGCTGTCTTCCTTGGGGAAGTTCACCGGTGGTGGCTCAGGGACCTTGTCTGTTGACGAATAAGGCAGTACGCCTTCGATGTAGACACCGAGGATGTCACCCTTGTCGATCAAGTATTGACGCGGAGGTTCCTGTGTCAATCTTGATGGATCCAGCGGTACCAGGTTGTTCTTGGAGGCTGCCAAGAACTGTGGCGGCAACCGGCGGACAGGGATGCCAGCGAGAGGTTGAGTCAATGCCGTGCAGCCGACATTCATTGCGCCTGCAGCCATCAAACTCGCCAGTGAGAACGATTTGAAGAGGCGCGTCAAAATGCGACTGCCCTTTTGTGTTGATTGGACGAGCGTCATAGGATTCCATTCCATAGACATGATAGTTACCTCGTTCGCCGGTTGGCGTAGATACTTGATGAATGCAGTTTGTATTTGTATTTGTCTGTGCTTTCGCACATTCAAAAAAATTTCGAAACGAATATGGTGGGTTTACTGAGGAGAATAAATGATTTCCGCAGGCCCTTGTTCGACAGACACAGGAATTCCTGGTGCGTCTCCGATGTAGCTTTTCTCTCCAGCGTAGATTTCTGTTGGGAATCCTTGCGTTGAGACAACGGCCTGTGGACGACCATTTGGAATGGCTGATTGAGCAATCGGATACATACCGCTGCTGGACGAATTCAGCAGTCCATGCTGAGCGTATTGCTGTTGGATGGTCGAAGATGTCTGGATCTGGGTCCAGTTTCCGATCCCATCTTCTTCAGCAGCACGAGCGCCATGTGGGAATCCTGAATACCAAGCAGCCACGCGTGCTTGTCCTTCGCACGACTGGTACTTCCATCCCCAGTATTCGCGAGGCGGGAAGGCTGGCGTGCAACCTGTTCCGCCATCAGCCACTTCCATGTAGCCAGCTTTGAACCCCTGCGAGAATTCTCGCAAGTATTTCTCATTGCAAAAATGGTGCTTTCGGCAATGCCAAGCTTTCGCGGCCGCCGATTTATTTCGGTGCCCCATCATGGTCTGGTTCCAAAACCCGTTGTATTTCCAGGTATTGTTCAAGCCCGTGAATGCGGAACAGCCGGCGAACGGTACGATCGCAGACGTAGCGAGCAATAATAAAGACAATCGTTTCTTAACAAGCTCGCGCCAGCCACGCTTTATGTGCGAATTTGCTTTATCAATATGTTTGACGGACATTCCGATCCCCCCAAAATGTTTGCTAGATGTGGGAAGTTCTGTTCAAACTAGACCGCTGGATAGTCCATCGATCCCGTGGCACATACTCCCTCTGTTGGGTATCGGATTCGATGGGGTTGGGAATTTAGAGAATGTCCTTATAATGGCGGTTTTAGAGCTTTTAGCTAGCATTCACATTGTCGCGATTATGCGTGTTACGACGGGCAACCACACTTGCCTTTTTCAATCCTTTGCTAATCGAATTGAATGTTTTCGATTTCGGGCTACCGGCTAGTACAATCGGTCTAGTCGAGATCCCCAATTCGTGGGGCGATTTGTGATAATGTCCCAAGTACTAATGGTCGAATGTCTCCGATGCCAATTCGAGAGGAAGTAAAAACCGAAAAGCCGCTCAGTTCAAGGGCACCCGTAAATTCAAGGGGCTCTGCAAAACCGTGGCAGGCAATCGACATTTCCGAATGGATCCTCCGTCTCGCCGTTTTGATATTGATTGTTGCGTTGCCGTGGTACTACGGAAGCGTTCATTGGCGATCGCAATACTTTTTGGGATGGGCCGGAGTTGCACTATGTGGCGCGGTGGTCTTGCATTGCTTAGTCAGTTTTCTCAACAAGTCGGTAGACCTCCGTGTTCCGTGGCTGACTTGGGTGTTCATTGGAGTTGGTTTAGTCGCCTGGATTCAATCTAGGCCGACATTTACATGGCAAGGGACTGAGCTAGCTCCGCCATCCATTCAAATGCAACGCTGGGCGTTGGGATTGTCTGAAGCACCAAACGCAGTTCAAGCTTCGATGCTGAAATCGGAGCATTCCAACACTGCCGATTCTTCAGCAGGCGACGTGCCATGCGATCTCAAGGGCGTGCCGGAATCCGAACGGACTTTGGCTTGGAGCATTGAGCCATTGCATACACGCGGGGCAGCCATGTCTCTGTTTTTGTGTGGGCTATTTGTGTGGATTGGACGCATTGTCTTTTCGGATTCCAATAAACAGCTTTGGCTTTTTGGTGCGCTGACATTGACCGGGATTTTGATTTCTTGCGTTGGTATTCAAGGAGCCATCTCATACAACTCGCTCAATTTTCTGGGATTAAGAACCGGCTCGTCGTTTGCGACCTTTTTTTCGAAGAACTCCGCCGGTGGTTTTTACAACGTCTGTATTGCGGGGTGTTTGGGGCTTTTGGGGTGGACGTTGCTCAATACACGGCGATCGAACAAAGACATTCGCTATCGCTTTCCAGACAGAAGCATTGCTTCCAAGATACGGGGGTTTGCTGAGGACACGTTGGCGGATCTCAATACGGCACAAATTGCAGCCATGCTGTGCTTGATCGGCGTTGTGGCCGCTCTGTTGATTAGCCAATGCCGAGGAGCTGCAGTCAGTGCGTTGGGGGCGATCCTCATTGCCGCAACGGTAGCCAATTCCAAGAGCAACAGTCGTGGAAACTGGTCTATCGCCGTCGCTGTTGTGGCCATCTTTGTTACCTCCATGGTCGTCTTTCAAGTGGATGAAAAAGCGTATGGCAGGCTTGAGAGTCTTTCCGAAATCGATATCGAGAGTGAACTGAGAGAGGGGAGAGCCTATATTTGGTCTATCGCATGGAAGGCCATGGCCTTCTATGGTTGGCTGGGAAGCGGGCTTGGAACATTCCATTTCGCCTATTTGCCATTCCAAAAACCGTCGTCAACTGGTTGGTTTTATCACGCCGAAAGCCTCTACGCCCAGTGTGGAGTCGAGCTTGGTTACCTTGGTCTTTCGGTTCTGATTATTGCAATCGCTGTGCTCCTTTCGAACTTACAAAAAGCACCTGCAAAGGAGAATTGGGGCCTTGCCTTCCCCTCTAAACTAGCCGGAACGTACTTGGTCATCAGTCAGGCGCTCCATTCGTTTGTTGACTTTGCAATCATTTTGCCAGCGCTCTTTGTGCCTGCTTGCGTACTCATTGGCGCTGTTCAAGGGGCGCTTTTCAATGCACAAATTGCGCCCGTGCGAAAGAGGAGTCGGCGCGACAGCAAGGAACCTATCAAAGTCTTATCACCAAAGAATGTACGTTGGCTCCGAAATGGAGTCAGTGGTATCGCAGTCGCGACATGCTGTGGCTTGATCATCGTATCGCTTTTGGACTCGGTGAAGTCGCTGGCTCTCTCGGATGAAATGGTTGATTGGTCAAAAGAAGTAGAGAAAGAGTCTCTTGAAGTTCAGTCACCGGATCGTGTGAAGGAGATGGCAAAGATTTGGGCTCGCGATACAGCACCGCTGAAGGAAAATTCTATCGCGATGGGGGCGTTTGCGGATTCCCTACTATTCGACTATCGAATGGATCAAATGATTGCGGCTCGGCCTACAGGTGCATGGGCTCCAGTTTGGAGCAACACTTCTCCGGTCTTGCTCCAGATGGCGTTAGACAAGACTCAGGACCAAATGAAAAAAGACCAAATCATTGAGTCGGTCGGAGGCGGGAAAGCGATGGAGAATTTAGGCGGAGCTGCCAATTGGTACGCGATGGGCCAAACCAAATCGCCCCTCGATTGGCGACTCCTGTGGGGACGATGTTTGACCAACATCCAATGTGACCGAAGCGAGATGGCTCAATTATTGCCGGCGAGTCTCACGCTTGCTCAGCACAATGCACAGCAATTGTTAGCTGCTGCCGTGATCTACCGCGACAAATTCGATCAAAAGCAGTTTGAAGCGGTCTTGGTGCAAGCCATGAAGTCCAATCCGGGCTCCGCTATCAATGCAGCAAAACTCCTAGCAATGGAACGCAAAGATAATGAGGTTGCGATAGTCATGTTTCCGCAACGATACGACATATTGCAAGCGATCGCATCCGAGACGTTCACTAAGGCTAATTTTCCTGAAACCAACCGTCTGCTATGGGAGAAAGCCGCTGAATTGGTTGTTCTGGCTCCCATGACGAAATCACGACGAGAAATTTGGCTTGCTGACTGTGGGATTGCACTCGAAGACGTCAATATGGAAATTACCCATCTGAAAATCGCCATCAAGGACGAACCGAACGACCTCAAACTGCATCTACGTCTAGCGAGTCGCTTGATTGAAACACGCGATGCGGAGGGAGCCGCGAAAGTACTCCTGGCCCTTCAGCGGATAAATCCGACAAACAACGACGTGAAAGCGATTGCCGAACGAATTTCGAAGATTTAAAGTCAATTTCCGAATTTCGAGCCCAAAAAGCAGTCAAAACCCCTTTAATCGTGGTGTTCCACATTTCCGTTCCAGTCCGAACTTAAGCAATTGGCACCGCCACATTTAGTTAAATCTCCATTTGGGGGTAGTGTTTGGCTGGAATGATTGCCGCAGTCGCTTAAGATATTAGGACCTTGCTTTCGAACAACCTCATCTAGACACGAAATTTCCATGGACGCAAACAGACCTTTCTCCGAGAGTGGCACTCCAATGCTCACTCAGGGTACACCTGCTAGCCCCGATCTTGTAAAAATCCTATTGCGATGGAAATGGCTTCCAATTCTTGGTTCCGCCATTGGTGCAACCTTAGGCTATCTGTATTTTGGGCAACAAGCACCCCAATACAAAGCCGTGGCACAAGTTCAAGTTGTCACGCCGGGCAAGGAAATCAATATTTCAGCCTTCAACAACGGTCAATTTGTCGAACAATCCAAGAACGACGAATTGGTTGTTGTTCAAAGCCCCGTCGTTTTGCGAAATGCTGTCGAAATTGGTGGGCTAACACAACATCGAAAGCTGGCCGGATTGTCAGCTGAGCAAATCGTTGCAAGACTTCGAAACCCTAAGCTCTTGGACGTGCGACTTGGTTCGAAAGACGCCAACAGTAACATCATCAATATCGGCGTCACCACCGACGATGCGGATTTGTCTGGCGAAATCGTTCGAGCCATCGTTTCAGGGTATGAAGACTTCGTCACCCAAAAGTTCAAAGGTTTTTCGGGGGACGCAATCGCAGCCCTCACGCGATTTAGCGATCAATACGAGAAAAAATACGAGAAGGCAAAAAACGAACTAGCCAACTTAAAGAACAAATCCGGTTTGATCTTTGTAGACGGAAAGCCTAGAGACCCAGCGAGTGACAGCATCCTAAGCTACAACGAATCGATTCTTGCGATCGACAATAAGATGAAGAATATCGAATCGGTCCTTGAGGAGATAGCAAGGGGCCAAGAACGCAAGGCTCCCATCGAGGTTTTGCTCAAGATGATCGCGCTTTCGACTTTTGATAGTGGAATTGAGGGGAAGGTCGACTTGGACGGCGCTACCCTTAAAGCGGCCCGCAACGCTAAAGTGGCTCTAGTGGATAGCTATGAAGATGAGAGAGTCATTCCTGCCCGAGCCAGACTTGCCCTCTTGAAAGAACAGGACAAGGGAGAGTCGCATCCGGCATATGTTGCAGCACGACAAGAACTTGCGAAAGTCGAGGATGAGTTCGAGCGACGTAAGTCCAAACTTAAACTTGCCGAAGAAGATTTTGAAAAGGAGTTCGGCAATACCGCAAAAGATGCTCCGACACTAGAGAGTCGCCTGTCTGTTGCTATCGGTGGGCTGCAAGCGACCCTTGCAAAGTTGTCCCTGGAAAAGGGTCGATACAGTCAAGACGTAGCAAATTTGCAAGCAAAAATGAAAGAGAATCAGGCTGCAATCGGCGACTATTTGTTCAATCTTGCCGAGCTTGAATCCGTCGGTGTGGTCGCAGAGCAAATCAGCGAGAACTTGCGAAAACTCAATCTTGGTTCCGAGTATGGACAAAAGACCGTAACGCGGCTCGACCTTCCAACCATCGGATCATTTGTTGGCCCCTACTGGTCCCGCTTCCTAGGCATTGGTGCTCTTCTCGGATTCGTTGCCTTCTGTGGACTAGCTTACCTGCTAGAGATGGCGGACCGATCCTATCGCAATCCCGATGAGATCGCAGGTGATTTGGGCATGCCTATCATTGGTCACTTGCCGCTCGCAACTCTTTCTCGTGCAGACCGAATCGACGAAAAAGTCGACAGCTCGATCGTAACGCTACATAAAAATCGCTCCTCGCTCAGTGAAGCGTTCCGTGGCATTCGAACCGCCGTGTTCTTCGGTTGCCAACAAGGAAATATCAAAGTCATTCAAGTGACAAGCCCCGTTCCAGGCGACGGAAAATCGACGGTTGCGGCCAACATGGCCGTTTCCATCGCTCAGTCAGGGCGCCGCGTTTGCATCATCGATTGCGACTTCCGCCGCCCTCGAGTTGCAAAAATCTTTGGCTTGAAAGAGGACGTTGGTTTGGTTCAAGTCATCGGTGGAAAAGTCGAACTGCAGGATGCCATACAGCAAACCTCCATTGAGAATCTCTTTTCCGTAACATGTGGTCGTCGTCCTGGAAATCCAGCCGAATTGCTTTCTAGCGAACGATTCGCTGACGCCATGTCCTCACTCAAAGAACAATTCGACTTCGTTATTGTCGACACTCCTCCAATCCTCGTTGTGAGCGACCCAGCCAACGTGGCCGGATTGGTCGATGCCGTGATCTTGACTGTTCGGCTTCGCCGCAATCTCAAGCCGATCGCGACTCGGGCCGCACAGATGCTACACGCCATCAACGCCAATATGCTGGGTGTTGTGGTAAACGGAATTGGCGTTGGCGGCAACGGATACGGTTACGGAGGGTATCGCTACGATAACTACAGCGGTGGCAGCTCCGGCGGATACGGCAAGAGCGGATACGGTGGATATGGATACGGTTCGACCTATCAATATGGTGGCTATTATGGTGGTACCATGGTCGGCCGGGATTACTACGATGACCAAGTGCCAAAGCCTCTTCCAAAGAAGACCAAAGTCACTTCCTAGGCAGGCGGCCTGACGCCGAAAAAAGTAGCAGGCACGCTCCGTCGTGCCGTCCGCTGGAGTGAATTGACAAAGATTCTTGGTGGATCCGCACATCGTCTTTGACGGAACGACCGTGACCAAAGTTTGCATCATCAATGTTGTCGGACTAACGCCTGAGCTGCTGGAGCACGCTCCTAACATTCGACAACTTGGTACCGCACTCCCTTGGAATGCCCCTTACCCAGCCGTGACTTGCACCTCGCAAGCGACAATGCTGACTGGGTTAGCTCCCAAAGAACATGGAATCGTCGGTAATGGATGGTATTTCCGCGACACCTCGGAAGTCCGGTTCTGGCAACAGTCAAACAGCCTCATCCAGCACCGCGGCCTCATCTATGATGGCATTGAAACCGCCAAACTCTTTTGGTGGTTCAACCAACACGCACCAGTACGCTGGAGCGTCACGCCGAAACCACATTACGGTTGCGATGGTTCCAAAGTTTTTGATGTGCTCGACCAAACAGGCTGCAACTTAACGGAACAACTCGGGGCGTTTCCGTTTTTCTCGTTCTGGGGCCCCAATGCTGGACTTCCCGCGTCGGATTGGATCGCAAAAGCCACGGCCATCGTAATGCGCACCAACCAACCCGAGCTCACCCTTACCTATCTGCCTCACCTGGACTACGACTTCCAAAGACTTGCGTCTCCAGCCACAGAAAGAGTCGCTGAAGTCGATCGCTGCGCAGCGTTGGTGATTGATGCAGCCCAGGCCATCGGTGCAATCCCCATCGTCGTCTCCGAATACGGCTTGGTCCCAGTCCGCAAATCCGTATCGATCAACCGTGCACTCAGGCAAGTTGGTCTGTTAGCCGTTCGAAATGGTCCCTTCGGAGAAGTGCTTTTGCCCGGCGACTCCAAAGCGTTTGCCGTCGTAGACCATCAACTTGCTCATCTGTATGTTCGTGACCCAGGTTTGATGCAGGAAGTTAAGAGCCTCGTTCAGTCCTTGGATGGTGTTGCTTCGGTCTTGCATCCTGCGGAACTGGAACTCGACCATCCTCGCAGCGGCGAATGGATCGTTCTGGCAGACGAAGACGCTTGGTTCAACTATTACTATTGGCTTGATGATGCCTTCGCTCCGGACTTCGCTCGCACTGTCGATATCCATCGCAAGCCTGGATACGATCCAGTCGAACTCTTTATGACATCTAAACTGCGTGCACTGGCTCGATTGGCTCAAAAGAAACTTGGCTTTCGTTACAAAATGGATGTGATTCCATTGGATGCGAGCTTGGTCCAAGGTAGTCACGGGCTGAGGCCTGTTGCCAACAAAGGTCCATTGATAGTCGGCCCTGGTGCTCCCGCAGATATGCTTCTCTTCAAAGACTACGTACGAAGCCTACTTGGACGATAAGCCATGCAGTTTGTCTACTTCCTCATTCTGCCTTCGGCGTTGCTCTCGAGTCATCTCGTTAGCTATGCCGGCACAGAATGGACGCTGGACGCGAATGCAAGTCTCGGCATGTCAGGGCAAGCGCTGCTGAACATGTGGTTCGTGATAGGTTGCTTTGCACTAGCATCGCGTTGGCTTGAAAAGGCCCAACGACACCTTTCTTTCGCTTCGGTCCAAACCGCAGAACAAGGCTGGATATCTTCTGCTCATTTGCTGCGCAATCGCGAATCTTTGCTGCTATGGCTGTGGTGTGTTCTGCAACCGATTTGCTTGGTCTGCTCAGGTTGGGCACAATGGACACAAAGCCTGTCGAGTCACGCGAACTCTCAAGCGTTCCAATTATTGCTTTTGCTCACGCCAAGTATCCTGCTTTTGATCTTAGTGGATGCCATTCGATGTTCCGCTCTTTATCGAAAACGCCTCAGTGCCTCGACGTTGTTGTTGAAAGCTGCCGTTTATCGACGTGAGATGACCCGCGTGATCGTGAACACATGGCTCTTCCCGTTGTGCCTACCCATTGCCATCGCTGGACTCGTCGATTTGGGTAGCGTCACCAATCTTGCTGGCCCGGGACAAGGGTTGTTCGGAGCAGTTGTATGCACCCTTGCCACATCATCGATCGTCACACTCCTTATCCCACACGTCTTCACGCGTTTGATCGGTGCCGGCTCGGTCGATCGAGAGATCGCAATGATCGTTGAGCAATCTTGGCGACTCGGCAGCAATCGCGTACCCACCATTTTGCATTGGCCGACTGGTTGTCGTATGGCTAACGCAGCTGTGGTGGGGCTGCTCAGCTATGGTCGCAAGTTGCTCTTGACCGATGCCTTGCTGCAAAGGCTTAACGACCGCGAGTTGTCGATGGTCGTTTTGCATGAGATGGCGCATTGTGTTCGATGGCATGCTTGGATTCGGATGCTACCAACCCTTGTCGCCATTACTCTGCTGCTCAGTGCCATGACTTTTCTGTCAGGTGTTTGGCTGAGCCTGACCTGTTTCGTGTTGCTGTGTCTATTTGTCGTATCGCTCGTTTCCGTCTGCTGGTGGACGGAGTTCGATGCCGATCGTAAGGCTCTTGAGTACTCCATTCGCTCGCATGAGCCCGCCGATCTCAAGAGTGGCCGGATTGAGCATGGGCAATACCTATGCGACGCTCTGAGCAAAATTTACGGCTCACGAAATCGCAAACGTGCCAGTTGGATGCATCCAAGTTGCGAACAGCGAATCGCTGCTATAGGCCGACTAATTAACGGCTTTTAATCACAACCTGAAGCGTAAGCGAGGGACTCTGAATTTCTCGCTTACTGGGCTGTTGATTCAGTCGTTTAACAGTCAGCCGAAGGCGTACTGGGTGCGATTGGCTGTACGCCTACGGCTGACTGTTAAACGAAACACATACCACGAATCCAGCTACGGAAGTCATCATTCTCCCGGTCGCCTATTTGCTCATGTTAAACAAAATAAACGTGCCGCTTTTGCCCGCCACCGCGATGTCAATTCGCTTATCGCCGTTGAGATCGCCGGTTGCGATCTGCAGGCCAATTCCGACGTGTCCTTGCTCGATCGAAGACTTGCGAAACTCTCCGTTGACGAGCTTGTATGCATTGATCTCAGGCATGTCTTTTCCGCCTGGGTCGCCACCATTGTGAGCAAAATAGCGTTTACCGCTGATCAGTTCATCAACTCCATCGCCATCCAGATCGGCAAACGCAAGCGCATGGGGCTGTGAGAACGCTTTGTCGATCAACCGTTTGTCAAACTGCAAACTGCCATCGCTTTTCTTTTCAATTTGACGCCACCAGAACAAGCCAAAGTCATGTCCCTCGCCGACCAGCAAGTCGTTCTTGCCATCCTTGTCGACGTCGCGCACGATCATGGGAATGCTCCCTTGGATGTTCCAGTCGGGATGGAACTGCCAGTCTTGTCCCCATGGATTGCTGGCCGGATGTTCGTACCAGCCAGAGCCGATCAAGACATCGATTCGGCCATCGTTGTTGATGTCTCCAACGCCGAGTCCATGTTGGTTTCCTGACTTGCCGATGACCGCTTGTTCGAGCTGAACGACCGCGCTGTTCTCCTTGGTTGGTTCGGCCTTATTGAATCGCCAGACGCTCAGGGGATTGTTTTTGTTCCAACTGTTGACCACCCATTCCGGCTTTCCGTCGCCGTCGACATCTTGCATCAGTTGAGCTTCGTTTTCAGTGGCTTTGGTATCGACCAGCAGGTGCTTTTTCCAAGTCTGCCCGAGTCGCAGCGCTTCGTCGCCCGGATTTTCATACCAAGAGACTTCGGTAGGCACAAAGGATCCGGCGATCACATCCATGCGTCCATCCGCGTTGACATCCATCAGGAAGTCGCCGTTGCTTTGAACGTAGCCATTCCAATCCTCGATCGTGCGAAGCGGCCGCGGTTTGAAATCAGGGGCAGCGTACCAATTGCGTCCGGCAACCACATCCGCTTTTCCGTCCCCATTCAAGTCACCTATCGCGCAACCCTCATTGGCATCAAGAGTCAGTTGCTCGATTTTCCAGGTTACTTTGGACAACGGATTGGTCTCCTGAGCATTTGCAACTGGGAGAGCAAGACATGAAAGTAGGGTCGTAAGAAAAGTTGTTCGTTTCAAGATCGAATCCAAAAGAGAGGTGGGAAAGGAAGGGGGGCGTGATTTCCAGGAATTGGATCGTAGTCTGTTCCAGTTGCCTACGCAACACGGCACAAACGGGTGACGCACTTGCTCGCCGGGATTATTCACGGTGCTCGATTTGAGCCGCGGGGCGTTACTAGCCTCATCGTTACCCACATCTTTGCACATCACATTTGAATTCCCTTGGGTTTTTTCGTACTCGTACTCCGCCCGAAGGGCAGTAATCGTACTCGTACTCGATCGGATGGACATTCGAGTACGAGTACGAATTCTGTCCCGAAATGTGGGTAAAGATGAGGGCTCTAGCCGCGACCACAGTGTTATCCAGGGAAACCGTAACGCGGCTAGCGCGGATTATTCATTGGTTGTTGAACGAAAACGGCCCTCTGTGCGTATAAGTTGTTTATCACAAGCAGCTTACGACGCATCAGAAGGACCGACCATGAGTATACAGTCTGCAACGCAAATGTCATTCGG
>JANPHB010000343.1:0-18790 GCA_031424235.1 Pirellula sp. | reverse complement strand
ACGAAACATCAACGCTGCGGGCGCTTGTTTTGCGAACTGCCCTACGATTTTTGCTATCATTGCCAGTCTCCTCGTGCGATGGAAAGGTTACCCTTTTCATCATACGCACCGATGGAATGACGGCTTTACAGGATTCCCTTTGTACAATCGCGTTGTCGTATCGGGCGCATTGTCGCGATTCCGGTAACGGAACGTCACTTGTTGGGCAGGTTGATTATCTTTTTCATCGATGACTTGACGGATTTCGAAAGTCTCGTTCGGATCGGTTCCATAAAGCGTTCCTCGCTTGCCCGCGTTTTCACCTGCATAGAGGGTCAGCGTTCCATCCGAGCTGACATCGCCGAGTCCAGGTGCAACGCACGAATGATTGAATTCAAACAACTTGAATTCCGCGATGGTGAAGCTATCACCGCCGAACAACCAAACGTCGTAGTACGCGCGGATGAAGGCCGTGATCGACCCATGCGCATCGAACACGCACGAGCCCGGAGGGGAACCATCATCCGGAGTCGGACGTAGATTGAAGAGATCCTTCAATTCATCGAGGTAGATCTTGCCGTCTTTATCAAGGTCATTCCAGTTGAACCCTAGGTCAGCCCTCACGCCTCCTTCGATACCAGCTTGGACGAAATACAGATCGAGGACGGCTCCTACGGACGCCTCCAAGCTTATACCAAACTCGTCGATGTCAGCTCCGCTGGTCACATTGGCAAGGTCACCAAAGTAGAAGCCATCAATGAAGTTACCTGTCTTGGCAATCCCGCGTGTGTCGAAGCCAACGGAGAAATCAGCGAACGCATTGAGCTTAGCATTAAAAGTTGCGTAGAGTGGAACGGGTGGAAACGGAATGGGACCAAACCGCATGCTGAACGGAACATTGAGATCTAGCTTCGGAATGCTCCACTGAACGATGTCTGCCTTCTCACCTGTGAACAACTTGAAGATGTTCGAAGGTTCGGTAATCAATGGGATCTTCAATCCGAACCCACCCTTGCCATTGGCATCCGCTGCACCGGACAATTTGCCGAGCAACGACTTGGTTTTTCCAGCTCCGGCTTTGCCCGAGCTGCCGATCTTATTTCCAACGGAATTCGGACTGTTTGGATCGCTCGAGATTGCGCCGTCCAGCGAGTTCGTCTTGACTTGAACGGGGGTGTTCTTGTTGGTCAAGTCCGTGAGGGTACCGATCAGAGCACCGGTGACTGGGTTGACGGGGTCGGACGTGGTGTACGCAGCGGTAATGGTGCCAGTCGGTGCCGAATTGAACACAATCTTGGTCTTGCTAACGCCAGCATCCTTGTAACGCACCACCTTGTAGGTGTTGGAAAGCATTTCGGTGCCGTTGCTGAAGACTCGTACTCGACTTCCAGCCTTCGCATTCGACGGCAGAATTCGTTCGAGCCCGGAAACGATGGTAGTGATTCCCGTGAGCGCGGTCGGCTTACCTGTCACATAGTACGTTCCGAAGTTGATAACGATCGAATCGCCATCGCGCACGGCTTCTTCGAAGGAATCCATGAACTTAAAGATTTCTTGCATCAAGCCGATCACTTGCTGTGCCTTGCGGGCCGCGTTCCTGGTCTTCTCGTTGGCCGACGCACCGATCATGCCAAGCGACACGAACGTGATTTCTGGACCGCTTAGCAATTGCGACAGATCATTCAAACCAGGAACTGGTGAGGCCAGGAAGTCGATCAACGGACGGATGGGGCCCAGGTAGGTCTTGAGCGATTCGAACACAGGTCGAACGACCGTAGTCAGAAAGCTGCCCATATCGAGATTCACATCCCGAAGCGCAATGTCGGGCAAACCGCCACCGATGAGACCATCGCGCGTTGTCAGTCCAAGAGCCCAGTCCAAGGTTAAATCGGCGGTGATGTTCGGCAAGCTGGACGAGCTGACATCCGCCCTAAGTCTGAGATCTGCGTAGGCTTCGGTAGTGATCCCTGCATTAAAAAGAGTCTTGGGAGAATTCTGCTTAATCTCTGCAAACGACAAACGGTTCTTGGCATCGTTATCGGGGTTGTTGATGTCGACAAAGAGATTGCCCGAGAGACCAGTCCCCTTCGACAAACGACCGTTTTTGTCCGCATCTAATTCGCTCAAAACATCGTTGGTATCCCCGTCACGATTGTAGTCGATACCGTCAATAGCTTCGTTGAGAACTGGCCCCCTGGTCAGGCCTGTACTTGGAGAGTCTGGCTTGCCTGGATCAATTCCTGTTCCACCATCGTTAAGAATCCCATCGCGGTTGTAATCCTCGATCAGGTTGCTCGTGGCTGAAACATTCAGAATGAATAGCTTGCCAGAAAGGCTCGTTCCTGGCTGCAAGATCACGTCCAACGACACACCAAGTTCGGTTGAGCCCACTGCTGGAATCCCATCGGTGTAAGTCGCATTCGGTTTTAGTTGGAAGTAGAAGCCATTTTGGAGACTAACACCAAATCCAAAACTAAAATCATAGCCGAAGCGGAGCTGCACGCCTCCTTGAGTCGCAAGCTCGAACGCAACCGCATCGACTCCGAGATCAAAGCTGGCATCGATCGTGTCGCTCCCGGCAATGCGAAGGTTGATTCCAAATTCAGCATCTGCAATCGGCGTGGTCAACGACGGAATGGAGATTTCGACGTCGCGCTGATCGGCGACCTCAACATCGTTGGCAACGTTGGGATCATCGTGGTAGAGCGGATTCAGCTTAAGGATCTTCAACCCGGCTGGGCCGAGCGAATTGAAGATCGATTGCTGGACCGAGGCTCTGACCGCTTCGATCGAACCATTCGTTGAACTGACGACCGAATCCAATTGATTGATCATCGTGCGAAGCTTGCCCACAAAACTACCTGTCAAATCAACGCCACTACCGATGAGCGGCAGCTTCTCGAGCAAGTCCGACTTCATGCCCGACTCGATCATCGACAAGATGGCTTTCACTCCGCTGATGAGCTGTGTGATGTTCAACTTGCTCGGATCGGTTAACGAGGCGATGTAATTCTTTACCCCATCGAAGTTCAGATCGACGTTGGTGGGTTGATTGAGACTGACAACGACCGCAACGGCGTTGGGTACGTTGACTCCGGCAAAGTTACCGCTCAGAGATGCCGATGCAATGCCGTTGAGGCTGAAATCGAACTTGTTGGCGATCGGAGTCGAAGTTGCGAAGACTTGGGAGAATGGAATGCCGCCGATCGTATTGCCGTCACCCGTTGTGTTGCTGGCAGCCAGGCTCGTCAAGAACGGATCGATGGTAAACGAAGCACTGGCAGGAACAGCCGATGGGACTGCCGATGCGAGCGAATATTCAACGCGAGTGGTTGCCGTGGTCGCGTTCTTGAAGGTAATGACCGGTGGATTGGCGGTGCTCATCGAGTAATCGACGTTGGGCAATGTCGATGCACTTCCTCGCGTTAATACCACGCTCCACGAACCACCGCTTGTGTAAGCGGCGTTACCGGCTCGGGCTTGAGTAAGCTCTTTGTTCGTGAAAAGCGAGAAGGTGGTCGACGTCAGGACCTTGGCAAAGTACTTGCCATTGGCATTCGTGTTCCCGAGGACACCGTCGATCGAGACTTGCTGTCCATCGCGGAGGCCGTGTGCAACCGAACTGGTGATGACAATTGTGCTGGCGTTGGTGGCTCCGATTGCGACTCCGCTTCGGGAAATGACCACAAGGTTATCGGTCGGAGCGCTGGCTAGTGTAAAGCTTGTTTGGCCGCTCGCAACGTTTTGGAACGTAGCGCCCTTGAGTTGCAGCTTGCCAGTAAGGCCACCTGAGATACCCGCGATCCCTGCTTGCGCGCTGACATTCGAATCGATCGAAGTAGTAAGCTGAACGCCAGTTGTACTCAGCAAGTATGGAGTAAACGTTCCGAATCGGAATCCAAAATCGAGATCGAGATGTCCGCCGACGGAGACGGCGATACTGCCGCCCGTTGTGACATCGATCGGCCCAAGATCGGGCAAATTGAAATCGAATCCATACGACTTGGTCACTGTCTTGTCGATATCGATCTTGACGATCGCGGTCGCTTGGAAGCCCGCTAGTGCCGCATCCGCGTCTTGGAAATCGATCGCGATGGTGAATGCATTGGCTGGCAAGTTCAACTGCTTCTTGATCGCGTCGCCGATGATCTTGCCAAGGCTGCTCCGCGAAGCGATCGAATCCTGAATCTCGCCGACCTTGGCAAGCATCGCGGCTTGACCTTCGGTCGTTACGGGAATGCTCGCAACCGTATTTCGCAACCGAGTTGCGGCGGCTACCAGTTGACCAGTCGACACAAAGGTCAACTGCTGTACTTCGGAGGTTGTATTGAGAACGCCCTGCGTGAGGGTGCGCGATTGAACAGTCAGACCTGTACGACTAGCTCCCTTGAGGTCATCGACGTTTCCTCGCGAAGCTTCGAACGTGACGGTGTAGGGCCCGCTCTTGGAACCAGTCACACTCTTGACCACACCGGCACCGAAGACGCGTGTCAGCTCGTCGAAGACATCGGCGGCTGAAGCGCCCAGAGGAATATCGTTCGGAGTTATTCCGTTGGGTGTAGGAGCTTGCGTCAAACTAACTTGGTATGCATGGTTCGGATTGGCGGCCGATTTGACGCCAGCAATCTGATCCTTGACCGCATTGTTCTGCGAAGGAGTTCCTGCAAGCTTGGTAACTAGCGTTTCCAGTTCCAGAATCCTGGCGTTTAGGACCGTCAAGTCTGGCCCCTTAAGCAGCTCTTCGGCGGCTTTCGACAGTCCGCCAACGACGTCGAGAATGTCGTTGGGCGTTTTATTGATGACAGGGATCGGCGTATTGAGTCCTGAGATGTCGCTGCTTTGCAGAAGCTCGACAACACGTTGGATCACGCCAACCAAGTCGGCGAACGAGAAGTTCTTGAAACTCTCCAGAGCGGCTTGAAAGTTAGTCACACCGTATGTCAAAGTCGGCTTGATGAACCCGCTACCACTGAGTGTTAATCCGATGTTCATCGGCGTCGCGCCACCTTGCTGGAACGCGGGTGGCAGGAAGACCAGGGCAGTCCCATCAATGGGTAAGTTGGCGGTGCCGCCATAGGTGAAGCTTGGCGTAATGGCCGACTTCAAACCAGCGAGCGAAAAATCACCGAGGCGAAGTTTGCCATCGAGCGCTTCGTTGACCGGCGTCTCAGGATCATCGATGTCCACCATATTGACCGATGCATTGGCGGTGAAGTTGAGCACTCCATTCTTGATTCCCAAGTCAAGAATCCCGAGCGAAGCAATCAAGTTGATATCGGTCGAGTTGATGGTGACGTTCGCGTAGGCGCTGCTACCGGAAGCCAGTACATAGAACTGTTCCATCGTCAGTCGCTTCAGCAACGCCCCCCCGTCAATGATCGTTCCGTCTTTTGCATCGTTGGCAGGCGTGTTCGGATCGTCATTGGCCGTTATGGCCTCTTGCACGATACCAAGCAACGAACCGATCGGGCTTACCCCATTGTTATCGCCGACGGCAGACACGCGGAACTTGTTCGTACCAACCAAGGTTGTCTTGTCCTTGAGTTGGACTCGGTCCTCGACGAACGTAACTTCCAAGACCGATGCTCCACCTGCGGCAGTTTCGATTCTGGACTTGATGTCTCCGAGCGTTTCTGAGAAATCCAAATTGACATTGAACGTGTTTCCGTTTCGGAGCTTGACGGTAAGGTCCGGTACATTGGGTGATGCGATGGCACCACTGGATTGAGCCGCTGTAAAACCTAGAAAAAGGGAAGTACCTGTGCTAATCGTCAGGCCATTGATCTTGCTAGCGTTTGCCAACAAATAGAGCCTTCCGTCAGATGTCGCCTGAACTTCGATGGGGGGAATGTCGTTGACAACCGGCAAGCCAGCAATCGAGAGAGCTTTCAGCGCATCGGTTAGATCCTGAGCCAAGTCGCTGAGGCTAGTGTTGTCACCAACTTTGGCTGCGGGAACGGTGACGCTAATATTGGTCACATTGCCACCAAACTGATTGACAGCAACGTTGAGGGTCAGGTCGGTAGCGGGACTGTTCTTGCCGCTCGAGTTGACGGCAGACCCAAACATGCCCACCTTGAACTGAGCACCACGGCCCTGGTTCAGCGTGCTGAGTAGCGTTGAAGCAGACACAGTTCCCGAACCAATCGGATCGAGATCGACACCCACGGTCAGGTTCACGCCGGCGTTGGCCGTGAAACTTGCAGCCGCTCCGCCAGCAACGCTCAATTGAGCGAAGCCAACATTCAAACCTGCGTCAAAGTTCAAGTCAACCGACTTGGTAAATTGAGTACCGAGATTGATATTGAACTGAACCGAACGTGGCCTATTGGTTGGTACATCAGCAGGTATGTAGTTGAGCGATGCGGTGGCTAACGTCTGACCGGCGAATTGGGCTTGGATCATGCCGTTGATCACGTGCACCAAATCCTGCACCGTATTGGCGCGGAACGATGGACTGGCGAGCATGCCATCGCGGAAGCCAATGACATTACCCGTTTGCACGGTCGAATCGCCGAGGCCCAATTCAGTGCGAGCGGTGTTGGCATCTTTTGTTTGGCCCGCGGTGAAGCCAAGGATCGTGCCACCATTGATCGTGACCGATTGTGTAACGCTGTCGATTGCGAAAATGCGAAGCAAAGTCCCTTCGAGTCGTGCGCGAAGCTTTTGATTGAGCTTGCCGCCACCAAAGGTCGTGTTCGCAAACGCTTGATTCACACTGGCCAGCATTTCGCTTGGCTGGCCATTGTTCGCCGTAGAAGCAGCCGTGATCGGCACCACGACCGTTGTGCCATCGATGACGAAACTTATGGCCAAATCTGTGGTCAATTGGGTTGGCAAATCGTTGACCGCAGTCACTTGCACGGTACTGAGTTCCAGCGAGATGCCAGCCGTCGGGTCCGTGGTGCGAATCGCAAGCTTGTTGGCGTTGGTGGTCCCGAACAAGGCGATCGAACGATTCGAAGTTGTGTCGGGCAGATTGGTAGGGGTTGTTAACGAATCTGGGCGGAGCCTGAACGTCAGCGTATTGAGCGTCATCTGATCGACGCTCGCCTTTTGATATCGACCTGAAGTGTCGCGATACTCGATCACATCGCCAACGCGAAGCCCCAGGTTGTAAAGATTGACGCTGTTTGGCAAGGTCGCCACCCAACGCTCAAATCCTGCGGGCAATGTTTGAACGAAGTTCGGAAGTGCCGTAGTCACCTTGGCGAGCGAACTAATCTGTCCGCCGGAGTACGGCAACTGACGTTCCGCGATGAGCTTGCTACCGAATCCCTGCGCGACGAGCGCGGCATTGATATCCGCATAGAGGTCATCAATCGAGCTGTTGGTCGCGGTACTTGCAGGTGGAATCGTGATGAACGAAGGCTCCCCTCCCTCGATGCGAATCGCAAAGGTCGCATCGCTCGATAGCCGACCGTTGGTGATTGCGATGTCGTTGGTACCGATGAGTTTGGGGTTGAAGTACAGTTGACGGGCGAAGTTCTGCGTTGTTTTGCTGAAGTCAATGATCCCGCTGATCGCATCCTTGACGAACGGGATGCCGTCGGGAACATCGAGTTTGCCAGCGATGTTTTGAACCGACGTCCCCAGTTGGACAAACATCGTCGCGATGGCTTCGGGCGTCAGCGATTCGGTGGTTCCAATGGTGTTGTCGAAATAGATCTTGTTGAAGACGGTGCCGAGTTCGGCGAGCGATGCGAATTGTGCAGGAGTTCGCGTACTCGTGGCTATCGGATTCGCGACGTTCGTGGAGAAAATGGTGACTTGCCCTGGGATTGCCGTGCCCGCAACTTCGGGCCTGATCGTCAATCCATCGATGTCGAACGAACCTGTAAAGGTTGGATCGAATGAGGTCAGCAAATTTGCAGAAGTCGTCAGCTCGGTGATGGTGGCTCGGCCAGTCGTGCCACTCACGGTGCCTGGATCCTTGATATTGATCCCCAACACGGTGTCGAATTTGACTCCATCATTTGGGGTGGCAACGGCGGGATCTTCACCCAGCGAGACACTGAAAAATCCTAAGCTTGCTCGGGCTTGTGGGTTGTCGAGTTGTGCCGAGATCGCGATGCTGATCTCGGGAACTTCGGGGAAGCTCCATGTTCCACCTCCGGTATAGTTTCCATTGCCCTCGCGTGGAATAGTCAAAGCGCTGTTTGTGAACAACTGAAACGTGGTCGACGACAGTCGCTTGGCAAAGTACGAACCGTTGGCGTTGGTGTTCCCCAAAACGCCAGCAATCGTGACCATTTGGCCATCTCTGAGGCCGTCGATGCCCATCGTTGTGGTTGTGATGACGATTGGGCTTCCTGACGGCGCATTTGTCGCACCGGTGATACCAAACGAATCTATAATCGAAACGCGATTTCCAGGGGTTAAGCCACTGTTGGAATCGAGGTTGATTTCCAATGGCAGCTTGATTGTTGGAGATGCAGTCACTAAGAAGTTGCCGGAAGCATTGAATTCCAGCCCTGTGATCCTGTTTCCAAAGTCAAGTTTCGACGTGTACTGAATCGGCCGAGGTGCGAAGGTGGGGGTAAGAGTCAGCAGCTTCGTTGCATTATCGTAAGCGATACCGGTGAACGAAATTCCCAATGGTTCGGCAAGTTCATTGAATAGCTGGCCAAGCGAAGGTGCGACGATTCCAGGTTTGTTGTAGTTGACGAGCGCCGCTTTCAAATTGTCGCCCAGAGTGCCACCGACTTGGAAGGTAAGCGATGGGTTAGCAACGTTTGGCGAGTCGGGTCGCGTATCGGCGTAACGAATCGTGACGACTTCGCCCACCACGCTATCGATCGTCCCTTCGTAGAACTCGCCACTGGTAGCCAAGAATCGCATCTTGTCCTCGGGCTTGATCCCAATTGATGCAGCAGTCTTGCCGCCCAAGTTGAGCTGAGTGGTGAAGCGTTTGAAGCCGCCTGATGTGGACAAGCTGGTAACCGCGATGATCTGCGAGCGATCGAATGAGCTCGGTTCGGCTTGTTTCGAAAGAAGTTCGCCAACGGTTTTGTTGAGCAGCGGGATTTTGGTCGATAGAGCACTGCTTCCGGTTGCATTATTAAGCCAAGTTGCGAGCCCCAACAACCCGCTAACGACCGCTTCGGAGGACAAATTCAGCAGCAGAGGGGCCACGTTCAGCGTAAAGACGGGCGAGGTTGTGTCGAACAGATTCGTGTCGACCACTTGGACACTTGGCAATGTCGATGTACCGACGACCAAGTTAGCACCATAGAGACTTGCGTTGAATGCGAAGTCGAGATCCAGTGATCCAGTTGGAGTGATGTTTACTCGGTTGCTGATCAAGCCAGCCGTATTGGCGATTGCGATCGAGGCACCCGCATTGACACGCAGTTTCGTTGCCGAAATCGTGCCACCGATGGTTCCATTGCCAATGCTGAAGCCAAGCGTCGAACCGTCCCCAGAAATGGCCGAACTCAAATTGAATCGATTGAGCGTGAAGAACGGGTCGACTCCCGATGCTTGGCTTAGGCTCATCCCAAAGCTGAGACCGAGATCAACCGTGGTCAACACATTGACCTTCGCGTTGGCATTGAAGCTGACGCCGATGTTATTCCACTGCGAACCGAGCGTGTCGAGTTTCAGATCAACGGCTCGAGTGAAGTTACCATTCACGACCAGATCGAACATAAGCCTGTTCGCAGCGAGATCGATACCCCCTTTGAACGAGACAGGTGATGAGCCGCTGGTGCTGCCGAAGAGTCCCTTGGTGACTTCTTCGATTTTGACCGTGATGGCATTGCGCAGACCAAGAACGGTGGGCTTCTTGCCAACGTTGGTCGCGTTGTAGTTGGCGCTGCTTGGGTTAAAGCTTTCGAAGTAGTCACTGGCCGCTTTTTCGAATTTGACCAGATCGCCCCAGCGCTTGTTGGTGGTGCTGCTGGATTCGTTGAGAATGCCATTGAGCGACCGACCGATGCCAGGGATCTCTTGATTGAGTGCGCTTCGGCTCGATATATCGTCGGCGGCTGCATCGAGCGATGCGAGCAACGACAACGTTTGATCTTGCAGCATCGGCCCCAGTTCGATATCGACGAGAACATCAGGAGAGCCACCGAAAATGTTCTGCGAGGCAACCGAGATGACTGGACGACCAAAGTTAGCGAGACTGAAGTTGGTGGCGGTGTTCGTGATATTGAGTGGCAGTTTCAAATCGACTGCAGCGGTCGGCGTGATGCTGACCAGATCTGCGAATGGGGTGGCCACGATTTGCTTGAGCGAAACGTTGCTGGTCGATGGGAACTTGAGCCCACCGCAGCGGATGCGTTCAGATTGAATGTGCCGTTCTCGATTGCGGCTGTGATTTGGTTCGGAGCGGTACCGATGGCGACATTGGCATTAAGGCTGCTAATCGCCCCCGTTGCACCCATGGTCAGACTCAAGTTGCGAACGAACAGACCACTGCCGAAATCATCTCCTTGGTTCATGTCGATGCCGATCACGCCCGACATGGCAAGGTTGCCGGTGAGTGTGTAGTTGCCATTTACGCCCAGTGAACCGTAACCACTACCCAGATTGAATGTACCGTTGGCGGTTGGAGTAACGCCTCCAGCAAAGCTCGTGGCGGTAAAGTTAAAACTGATTGACTTTTCGTTCGCCGTATCGGCCACCAATGTGAATGCCCCTGGAAGACCGCTGTTCAGTGCTGTGACGATTTGAGTGAGGTTGGCATTGGGATTGGATGTGAGCAAGGCCGTCAGTGGCGTGATGACGCGCAATTGCCATAAACTATCGACAGGTAGCAATGTCCCTAATTTGGTTGAAGTGTAAGCCACAACGGTATCGAGAACATCGCGAGCCTTCGTGGTGGCTAGAACCTCATTGAACCGAGTTGCTGCCTCGGAAATGGCATCGGCAGGACGCAACAAGCCAGTCGAGAGCGCTTTGGCGACAGCGCCCGCTTTGGATACCGTCAAGTTGGAGACCAAATTCGCGTTGGTGAAGTTCGTCGCACCGACAGCGTTGAGGATTTGCGTTTGCGAATACGGATTCACAACCAATTCCGTATGGCTAACCGCAGTGACCCCAGCCGCTGCTCCTGTAATTGGGATCAAGTTCAGCTTTGAGCCGATGCGAGAATCATTAAGAAATGGATCGACCGACGAGAAAGTGGCTACGGTTCCATCGCCGCCATGACCTGAGGCTGTGTCTTCGTACCATACTTCTCCCGGAGCGGGACGGCGTCCGATGAAGTTTTGCAAGGACAAAATCTCATCGGTCAGAAAACCGCTGGAAGATGGGCCAGTGCGAGCAACCAAACGATCACGTGTCGTGCCTTCAGTGCTGTAGACAACGTTCGTCTTTCCGACGCTGTTGAGCCACGCATTCTTAGTTCCCGCGTTGAGATCGTTCATCAAAACGTTGACGCGCGAGTTCCCGGCCGGATTGGTAGTCGAGAGTTTTTCAAAGACACCGTCATTATTGGTATCGACTGCATCGTAAGTGGGCAGAAGATTGGCGAGAGACCCCACGTACAACTGCGCAAATGCTTCGAGAGAATTGGTGCCTCCTTCTCGGTCGGTTGCTTCTATTTTCGACGGGCTTCCTGTGGCCAGTCCGCCGATGTTGATGGTCGCTTGCGGCTGGTCCAGCCCAGCGCGGGAACCAATGAATGTTACTTTGAAAACTCGATCTTGGGTGGCATTGGAGGCGGCGAGCAATTCAACTTGAACGTTTCCATTGCCAACAGTCGCAAGCCCCTGGAGGGCGGTTTGTACACCTCCTGCAGTTGAGTTTGCGGGCAGAGCGGCGGTGGTGGCACCATTGAACGAGATGGTGAATGTGCCAGTGGCTCCAAGGGTTGAATTCCAGCCTAGGCGCTGAACTTCGTTGTTTTTGGGCAGAGCAGGGATGGCTCCGCTAGGGCCGTTGATCGGAGTACCAGCGACGAACAGCTCGTATGCCCGATCGACCATTTGAGCGGCAGCTCTTGCGGCAGCTTTCGAGCTCCAATCGTCACCTGACAGATTAAATGGATCGGCAACTCCTTCGTTCGGCACACCCGCAAGAACTAGGTCATCAATGGTTGGCAGACCGCCTTGCCCATAGGCAGCACTTTGGATATAAGATCGCGCGATGACACCACCTGTGCTGTGCGCAATGACATCCACTTTGGTCGCGGAGGGATACAGAAGCTTGATGTCCGCAAGGGTTTTGCCAAGGTAGTCGAGACCGGTTTGATAAACGGTATCGGTGATGCCAGCCACAGTGACATCGCCGAGTGTACCATTGGGGGAAGCGGCGGAATTCGTGTCAGATGGAGCGGCTGGAACTCGCCAATCCCAGTTCACCACAAACAGATTCTGCCCGATACCACTATCGACATAACCTACGTTTTTTAACGATTGTACGATGTTTTGGTAGACGCCGCCGAAGGGCTCAAGAGCCAGCTTGTTCGGCGCGAGCCCGCGCGTGGTCAGCCATTCGTTGACGGTTGTGTTGCTTTCGTTCGCAAAAGTTCCGCCAAAACCAGGAATGAGAACGACCGGTTCAAGTCCGGCCGTCATCACTTCTCGTCGCTCGAGCACCTCAAAGCAGAATTGACGCACGTCGCGTCGAATGCTTTGCTTCGTTCTCGCCTTAATGACCTTTTTAAGCCGTTGTACCATGCTAACCACCCGTATATCTATCTATGATAAAACTTAAGGGCGGGTCGCAGACCTCTAGGATTGATGGTTTCCCAATTCAATTATGGCCGTGTCGTCCAAGAATTCGTAACTCACAAAACGATGCAAGCAAAAAACGCCCCTAGGTCTACATCTGCGCCCCAAACCCGATTGTGACTGAAATTTTTGGAATTATTTAGATTTGGGCTAAAGAACAGCAGGTAAGGCCTGTTTAAGCGAGCGCCAGGCTGCATTATCCCAACCCGAAGCGTAAGCTAGGGGCAATTCCTCAAGTCCCTCGCTCACGCTTCGGGTTAGGAATGGTAGATTTCACACAGCTTCTCGCCTCAGCCAATCCTAGGAGGTAGCGGAACGCGTCAAGCGTTTCGATTGCGGCAACGAAAGCCATGACGGCTTCCGCTACGAAAACGGAGAGTTGTGTGTTCCTCGACACTAATTCAACGCCATTCGGACTTGCCCCACGGCTCTTGCATTCGATTTCTGAATGTGTCTGCGGGGCGAGCCCCGCAGCTACGAACTTTCGCCGTTACACGGCTAAATACTTTTTCCTCAACGTTTGCCATTTTTAAAGTACGCTTGCTATGATGAAGGGCGTTTGCCAGTATTATTCACGACGCTCGATTTGAGCCGCAGGCGCCAGCCGCGACCACAGTATTTGCCATGGAAACCGTAACGCGGCTAGCGCCTGCGGCTCAGCAAAGATTAGGCTTATCGATTTAGATTGAACATGGAACAGAGCGACGAAAGCTTACTCAACCTTGTCACGAACGGAGACGTTGCTGCGTTAGGAATTCTATTTCAGCGTTACGAGCCGAAACTGAAAAAACTGGTCGCCAAACAATTGGATCCGCGATTGTTAAGACGTGTTGATGTTTCGGACGTGATCCAGGAGGTGCATATCGAACTGTCCAAGCGAATCGACGAGTTTGCCAAGGAACGAGCACTCACGCTGTATCATTGGATGTGCTTTATCACCAAACAGAAGGTAGCAGAACTCGCGCGTCATCATATTCTTGCTCAGATTCGAGATGTGCGCCGGGAGGTGCCTATTCAGAGAAGCATCTCTGGAAACTCATCTATCGTTCTTGCAACTCACCTGATCTCGCAGGTTAGCAGTCCAAGCTCCGTCATTACCAAGGCCGAAGTTTCAAAGCTTGTGAATCAAGCGATCGAGAACCTTGAACCCGAAGGGCGCGATGCAATCGTAATGCGGCATGTCGATCATCTCAAGACCGATCAGGCTGCAGAGCTACTTGGAATAAGCCAAGCTGCATTTAGGCAACGCTACTTTCGAGCACTAAGGCAACTGAGGAAACTTCTCAAGGACTGCGATTTGAGTTGGGGCGATATGTAATGTCGGATGAAAGCCTCAGTCATGACTCATCGCAGGAGGAAAAGCTCGATGGTATCGTTGAAGAGATCTTGGAGCGAAAGCGACTCGGTCTAAAGCCTTCTATCGAGGAGTTTGTGGGACTCTATCCTGATCTGGAACAAGACCTTCGAGAACTGTTTCCCGCGTTGGACATGGCCGAACGACTTCGATCGACTCAGTATTCCACCTTGCAAACGGGCAAATCTGACTCGGATCGAATCTTGAATCAAAACTCGAAGCGATTTCAGATTCTTAGGCCACTAGACCGTGGAGGTCTAGGTGTCGTTTCAGTTGCGATGGACGTAGAACTTCATCGCAAAGTTGCCCTCAAGGAGATTCGCGAAGATCGGGCGGACGATCGTGGTTTGCGGAGCAAGTTTATTCTCGAAGCGGAAGTGACCGGAGGGCTCGAGCATCCAGGAATCGTGCCCGTTTATGCATTGGGAGCGTCGGCCGATGGACGCCCTTACTATGCCATGCGATTGATTAAAGGCAGTAACCTCCGCGATCATATACGCACTTTCCATGAGGATGTAAATTCGGGAAAGATTCCTTTTGACGGCCCTCAATTGCGACAATTGATTCGTCGTTTTTTGGTGGTCTGCGAGGCTATCGACTATGCCCATTCGCGTGGTGTTTTGCACCGAGACTTGAAACCGAGCAACATCATGTTGGGACGCTATGGCGAAACCCTCGTTGTGGATTGGGGGCTAGCCAAGGCAACAGGATTTTCAGGCGCGTCAACGGATGAGCACAACCATGACGAATCCACCGGACTGGAGGTTTCCTTAGATCAAGAAACCCCCATGATTCCGAGCGGGTCCGATGGTGCGACACGCGATGGGTCCGCGATCGGAACACCTGGATATGCCCCGCCCGAACAGATTCTGGGGCAATCGGAATGCATCGGTGTTCGATCGGATGTTTATGGTTTGGGTTCCATTCTTTACGAACTACTAACCAATCGAGCTCCAGCAACGGGCTCGTTGCTTCAAATCACGCAGCAGGTAACTAGCGGGAACATAGTTTCTTGCCGTTCGATTCAGCCATTAGTTCCCAAATCGATCGAGTCGATTTGTTCTATGGCCATGGCAGTTAGATACAACGACCGTTATGCTTCGGCTGGACTAATGCGAACCGAACTGGAACGCTGGTTGGATGACGAACCCGTTTTATCTTATCAAGAGCCGTTTCTAGTTCGAATGAAGCGATGGCTCAGGTACCACCAGACGTTGGCGTCGACGATGTTGGCGATTGGATTTATGACTATTCTCGGGAGTATCTTGATCGCTATATCGGTCACTCGGAGCAACGCAAAGCTGATCTCGCTTAATTCAGCTCTAGATAAGACGAATTCGGAGTTAGTTGAGTCGAACCATCGCGAGACGCTGGCTCGCAACGAAGCAGAAAAGCGAGAACGAGCCGAACGGTGGGAACGCTACAGGACAAGCTTGGCGGCCACTATTACATCCAAGCAAGTAGACAATCGAACCTTGATGCAGCGTTCGCTTGAGTCGGCACCTGTCGAGTTTCGCAATTGGGAATGGCGGCACTTTGATAGCCAACTCGAGGAACTCTCTGAAAAGTTTCCGGGTGGAAGCAAAATTTGCCCTACAACGCTCAAACATGCAATCATACGCAATTCCGATGAAGTACACTTGACGACGCCAGGATCGAATAAGCCACCAAGCATCTTAAAGCACGATTCTGCAATTGCGTTTGTGCAGTTTGGCCCTGATTCCGCGACGTTGGCAGTGGTTCTTCTGGACAATCGAATCGTTGTTTGGGACCTTGGAAAAGAGCAACAGATTGCCTCAAGCCAGGCGGATTCGAGAATCACGGACCTTTTGTTCCATCCATCGCGCCCCGTGATCCACATCGGGATTCGAGGCGAGTTTTGTTTCGCAAGCTGGGATTATAGCAAACCGGAACCGATTGCCCGGAACCTGAGATTGGGTGATCCATCGTATGAAAATCCACCCAGTTTTAATAAAACAGGAGATCGGCTTCTTTGCAATCTAAACCCAGTTATGGTTTTGTATCGATCGGATACCGAATCGGACAAAATGCTCCTGGAAATGAAAGCGATAGGTCTCGGATTCAGCCATGACGGCAGCAAGTTTCTAATTTTGAGTCAGAACCGGCTCCAAGTGCGGGATAGCACGAATGGTGATGTGCTGCATGAATCGGATTTTCTCGGTGAATCCGCAACGTATTGGAGATGCGATTGGTCGCTCGATGGAAGCAAAATCTTGATCGGCGGTAGATTCCCTTATCTTTCGGTTTTGTATTGGGACTTAACGACAGGCAAGCTAAGTGAACTTCAAGGGCATAGTAACGGCATTTGGGATGTGAAGCTTTCTCCTGATGGACTTACGGGATTGAGCGTATCGCAAGATATGACAGCTCGCATTTGGGACTTGGCAACAGGCAAGGAAAGGCATGTATTGCGAGGGCATAGGACTCCGGTAAGATCTGGAACTTTCAGTCATGATGGTAAGCGAATTGTTACCACCGGTGACGACGCAAACAGTCGTGTCTGGAACAGCGATTCCGGCCATCCCATTGCAATTTTGGTGAGGCATGCAAGTGAGCGCGAGCTTTGCTTCTCAGACGATGACTCAGTCATCACTTCGCGAAATAGTATTATTCAAAATGACGCCCTGACTTCGATTTGGCAGACTAAAGTCATTGAACAAAATGGGATCCTTCGCGGTCATACTAACTATGTCTATGACGTCATCTATTCAGCCGACGGTCGTCAAATTGCGTCAGCCGCATGGGATGGAACAATTCGGCTTTGGGACGCGAAAACTGGAAAAACGACCCGAGTTTTCCGTCCAAATACTCCGGATAATATCGGTTTTCGCTCCATCGCGATCTCACCCGATGGAAAACGATTGGTCGGCTCAGGGATTTTCAGCTCTTTTGGAGAGGTCGTTGTTTGGGATGTCGAATCCGAGGCACCGAGTCAGCACTGGACATGTGCCGCGGACACCGAGGACTTTCGTGCATCATTTGATTGTACTGGAAAGATAGTGTTGGCTGGCACAACCGATGGTTCGATACGTTGCCTTGATGCTGAGAATGGGAAAATGCTTAGCACTCTAAATGGGCATGAAATTGGGTTGCATGTGTCGCGTTATTCCAAAACATGTTCGGACGTCATCGCGCACCCTGACCGAAAACGCTGGTTTTCAGCGGGATTCGATGGCAATATCCTCGTTTGGGATGTGCAAAGCGGGAAACAGATTTCGAAAATGTCTGGTCATATGGGAGTAGTATTTCGAATCCGAACTTCACGAGATGGCTCGCTCCTCGCGTCAACTGGATTGGATGGAAAAGTAATGTTGTGGAACCTTGATACCTATGAATTAGTTGCAACGCTGGACCACGGATCGTCCGTTTACTCAGCTTCGTTTACGCCGGACGGTTCACGATTGGCGACTGGTGCTGCGGATGGCTTGATTCGTCTTTGGGACTTGGCAACATATAGTCAAGTTGCCGAGCTGCACGGTCATTCCGACTATGTGCACGCGGTCGATTTTAGCCCCGATGGAACTCAACTAGTTTCCGGCTCGGGAGACCACACCGTTCGTGTTTGGGATACGATATCACCTAAGAAGCGAAGTCAATAACCCCAAAGCGAAGCGCCAAGCTAGTGCTGCGTTGCAATTGAGAATTAGGGTTGAGGAAGTGGACGAGGCAACGAGTCTTCTGCGATTCACTGCATGGGAAGGACTCGTAGCCTCGTCCACTACTCAAAAATCAAGCTGCAACGCAGTACTAGTGTGAAATTGAGCAAAGCTGGAGGGATTGTCCTGAGCCGTAGGCGTTAGCCGCGATAATCGTATTTGACAGGGAAGCCGAAACGCGGCTAGCTCCTGCGGCTCACAGAGGAAAGTTCCAAGGAGAAAATCGTACCATGACCAAATCAGAAGACTCAAATCTCGCTTCCCTCGATCTTGTCATCGACGAAATTCTCGATCGGTTGCGCGCTGGGAAGCCACCATCGCTTAGCGATATCGTAAACCGCTATCCAGAAAACGCCAGTGCAATTCGTGATGTGTTTCCAGCCTTAATGATGGCGGAACAAATCAAGCAAGATTCATTGGCGGGAATCAGCAGCCTTAAATCCCCGCCCCCGATTCGAAGTACGGAGCACAATTTGCTGTTAGGTGTGTTGGCGCTCCAATGTGGGATCATCGATCGAGAGCAGTTTTTAAGTTCGTTCGAAAAGTGGAATAACGACCGATCTCGATCCTATCAGAGCGTGCTTCTTTCCGAAAATATGATAAAGAACGAAGCTTGTGAGTTACTCAATCGGTTGGCCGATCAGCAGCTAAAAGGAAATGAGCTGGCAGATGACGGTCTTTTGGGAATCACGGGCAATTGCCAAACGCACATTTTTACCGGTGGAACGAAGTCGCAAGGCAACGATAACGAGACTGGTTTCTCTTTAAGCAGTAGCGTGGAAACGTCCAATCGTTTCAAGTTTATTCGACCGCTCGACCAAGGAGGATTAGGAATCGTCTCAGTAGCTTTAGACAAAGAGCTTAATCGTGAAGTTGCACTTAAGGAGATAAGGGAGGATCGATCGAATGATTTACAGCTTCGAGAGAAATTCTGGTTAGAAGCACAATTGACTGGCGGGCTAGCGCGGATTATTCATGCAGTATACGGATTTTCGATCGTCTGCGGATTTTTTGAGTTTTTGTCACTGATGTTCGGCGAAACCCACTTTGCAGGCAGACCGCCCCCTTACCCCCGAAGTCGATTCGAGATTTGAAAT
>JANPHB010000342.1:0-83143 GCA_031424235.1 Pirellula sp. | reverse complement strand
AGCCACATCGCCTACCAAGTACGCGACCGCGAAGGCAAGAAAGGAATCTGGACCCGCATCGGAAGCGTATGGCCACACCAAGACGGTAACGGATTCCAACTCCAGCTTGAATGCCTGCCGGTCGATGGCCGTATCACAATCCGCGTTGCCAGCGAGAAGAAAGACTAATCACACCGGGCGGGCCTGAGCGCCCGCCCATTACCTGAAAGGAATCAGACCATGACTGACGTTCACAAATACCTCGCCCTAAGCCTTCAGATTGGCATCGTGTGGAACATCGAAGATGTACAGGAAGTTCGCCCCGACCTAACCAATGCCCAAGCTTGGGAGGTGCTTCAACTAGTCGAACGGTGCCACGACGCAAACATCGGCGTTAGTTGGGACACGCTCGATATGGCCGCCCAAACCCTGTTTGGCGATCCCACCAAAAACAATCAGCGCCGGTAAGGAGGCCAATATGCATTTCAGGATGTTCGTTACTACCTCTCAATCTGAGGACGCAGATTCTCTTACGGTTCGGTCCTCAGTCTTCCACACACTAGCGAGCGACGACTCCTTTTGTGGATCAGGTGGACTCTTTGGCTCCACTGTTTGTGACTGGTTTGAAATTGGTGGCCGCTGGAGCGGAATACTTGCGATAGCCCAGATCGGGGAAACCTATCGAGCGGCTGTTACAGCTCGATTTCCCGAGATGGCGAATAAATGGTTGCCTCATTCTCTGGTACTCAATCATGGAGAGGAACTCGATGCCTTGTGGCGCTTACACGGCGGAATCGATCAAAGCCCCTTCACGCGGAAGGACGGCAACGATATCGGATTTACCGATGATGCCTTGCTTCTAACCGAAGACCATTATGCCACATTACTTGCCCAGTATGAGGGCAATGCAATGGTTAGCAACGAGGGGCACTTCGAATATGTCGATCTCGACCAAGAGCAGCTTCAGCCTGATTTCGTAGGCAGCAAATGGGTTGTCGTCATTGATTACCACAACTAAACGCTAGAAAGGAACAAGCCTACCATGACCGAGACATTTATCGAGATGACAGAAGATGAATTCGAAAAACGGTTCGAACTAGTGACGAACCATATCGACCCATCCGCCGGTTGGGCATATGGGGATTCGAACGGGTGTCTTTTCGAGACCTACGGCGAAGAGTTCGCCTTCGTCAAACAGGCCGACCCAAGACAGGTTTGGACTCTCACAGATGGCGAAGGCGACAGCATGTATCTCATCTCTGGGGTGCACTTCGTTAACCGAGTCGGATACCTTATCAGCCGCAACCTCATCCCCGACGATACTATCATCATCGTCACGCTAAAAACCCAGCCCGACGATGAGGGGTCACCGTGACCTCGACGACTGTCGATGAAATCCACAATGACCTATTCCTTGGGTGTGGCGAAGAAACCTTTGTGAGCTTGCCATTGCAACCGGCACAATGCGATGCTTAGAGGCCACCCGCCAACGTGCTTTCGAACTCCATGAAGATGCCCTGTCGGATCGGGCTTCACAGCCTTGGCCGATAGCCTTCGACTGAAGCCCGTCATGCTCCGACTCCGGCTCTTCCTCACAACAAAATCAGAAAGCGCAGCCTGCCGCATTCACGCCTTGCTTCTGCTTGCCCGTTACCGAGCTAACGGGCATCGCTGTGCCACTTCGGGACAGTCGCTTCTGCTCTAGCTCCAGCCCTTGAAAATCGTGTCGAATCCAGCATCCATGCTGGTTTGCGACCGCGCAATTCTTGCGAGGGCTGGCAAAAACTAAGGATTCAGGCGTCTTCCCTATGCACAGCATAGGCCGGGTTTCCCCGGGAAAGATGGCTTCCTGCCATCTGACGCCTGAGCAATTTCGTTAGTGGTTGCGCCCGATTCCTGCGGGTGTTACGACTATTGCCAGCCCTCGAAATGTAGGGTTGTCATCATTGACAAGTCTATCACTGACGGATAGACCAGTAGGGACTCGAAATCGGAGAACAAATCAATGCGGTATCAGCACTCGCTGGAAATCCACGAAAGGATCGAAGAAGTGCTCCGGCTCATCAAGACGGGGCGGTACTCCACCCGTGCGCTTGCCGAGCAAATTGGTGTTTCAATTCCCACTATTTCACGGATCGTCGCAGCTCTTCGAGTGCAAGGGCACGACATCCACTCTGAACGAACAGGGGCTGGCTGGAGGTACGTACTTGCCTCTAACAAACCCATAAGCAGGACAAATTGAATGGCACTCTCTCTGAACAAACCCAAGCTCGACAACCTCGCAAGCGACATCTGGAAGTCTGCTGAGCGGTTACGCGGCAAGTTCAAATCATACGAGTATCAAAGCGTCATTCTGCCCATCATTGTCATCCGCCGCCTAGAGTGCGTCTTGATCGACTGGCGGAAACAGAAGGCTGCGGAGGTGCTTAAGAACCGGCCCAAGCTTTCCGAGAAAGAGCTTGCGAAACTGGTCAAAGAATTGGAGCTGAACCCCAAACAGTGCCCGTTCTCGAACAAGACGGACTGGACGCTTCGCAAAGTCTACGAAGAAGACCACGCGCTTTTGGAAGAGAACTTCCGCGCCTATATCAACGGGTTTTCGAAGAACGTTGACGACATCATCGAACACTTCAACTACCGCGCCACGATTGGCCTGATGGTGAAGAACAACCGGCTCGCCCCAATCTTGAACCAGTATAAGGAACTCGCGCTCGGCCCCGACCAACTTTCTGGGTTGGAAATGGGTTACATATACGAGGAGTTGCTCCGCAGATTCTCGGAACAAAGTGGAGATGAAGCTGGGGAGCACTTCACCCCGCGTGAAGTGGTCCGCCTCATGGTCGAGTTACTAGACATTCCAATCCCCGACCGACACTTCTCCATCTACGACCCCGCGAGCGGCACCGGCGGCATGCTGTCCGTGGCGAAGGAGCATTTGCTGGAGCGTGCAGACACAGCAGCCGAAAAGGCGCAGGTGGAAAAGTACGTCACGGTTCATGGGCAAGAGCTTTCCCCCACAAACTACGCCGTGTGTCAGGCCGACCTCCTAATTAAGAACGACCGACAGGCTACCGTCCACCTTGGCAACTCGCTCATTCCGCATGACCCGCATAGTAAAGAACCGGGCGACCAGTGGCCGGAGCCAAAGTGGCGATTCAATCGCATGCTCAGCAATCCACCCTTCGGCGTAACTTGGGGCGGTAAGGACGGATATGAGAAAGAAGCTCGCAAGCTACAGAAAACTCGCTTCCGTGCAGGGATGCCTCGCGTAAACGATGGCGCATTGCTTTTTTTGCAAACCATGCTGGCCAAGATGGCTACGTCAGAAGAAGGCGGCAGCCGCATCGCCATCATCTTCAACGGCTCGCCCCTTTCCAATGGCGACTGCGGGTCTGGAGAAAGCGAAATCCGCCGTTGGATTCTAGAGAACGACTGGCTAGATGCCATCGTCATGCTGCCGGACCAGCTTTTCTACAACACCGGCATCTTCACATACGTCTGGTTGCTTAGGAACGATAAGCCAGCGAACCACAAGGGACGAATAATGATTATCGACGCCCGTCAACAGTTTGAGAAGGAGCCGAAGTCCTTCGGCAACAAGCGTAACCGGATTACCGATGCCCACCGTTCATGGATCGAGGAACGCTACCAGAAAGGCTGGGCTAAGGGTCATAGCAACGAGTGCGTCAAGATCTTCCAACGCGAGGACTTCGCGTATCACAAGGTCAGTGTCGTCTTCTGGCAAACCGATGAGCACGACCAACCCGCTATTGTCACCGAACCTTACGAAAAAGCTTTCACCGCCGCGAACGTGAAGAAGGAGCAGGACTTTCACGAAAGTGATATAACCTTCCGCGTTCGAGTGAAGGCGAATGGAAAGGAAAAGACCATCGAGTTCACGGTGAAATCGAAAGACAACACCTCGAAGAAATTCAAAGAAGCTATGGCGGTCGCCGACGAAACACTTTCCGTAGAATGGACGCACCGGCACTACGTCCAGGATGATGAGTACATCCCGCATGGCGAGGACATAGAGACTTTCCTGAAACGCGAAATCGCCAAGCAGATCATTCGTTGGAAGGATAACCAGCAACTCGGCTACGAAATCCTGCCGAACAAATACTTCTATCGCTACCAGCCGCCCACACCCGCGAAGGAGTTGCTGGCAGAGTTCTGGAAACTTGAGAAGGACGCGGAGAAGATGCTAGATGGGTTGGCGAAATGATAACTCCCACCCCCAAAGACTGGACGAGCTATCGACTCAAGGATGTATCGGCTATCAACGCATCATCGCTACCCGCCAACACTGACGCGGATTACGAGTTCAATTACCTCGAAATCTCGAATGTGAACTACAACGGTATAGTCGATCTGAGCGCAATCGAGAGGCTGCGCTATGAAGACGCGCCGTCGCGAGCACGGCGGCGGTTAGCAGCGAATTGCACGGCGATTTCATCCGTTAGGCCGAACTTGCAGGCCGTAGCATTCATTGAGAATGCACCGAACGATTTAGTTTGTTCAACCGGCTTCAAT
Organism: Pirellula sp.; assembly: GCA_031424235.1. Classification (GTDB taxonomy): domain Bacteria; phylum Planctomycetota; class Planctomycetia; order Pirellulales; family Pirellulaceae; genus JBKCUI01. Next base: position 78,631 of record JANPHB010000342.1, on the reverse strand, counting down.
GTTGTCCAACCAGCTGTGCACAAACTCTCACCTAAGTTCGCTTATTACTCACTTCTCTCTGATGGGGCACGGCAATATTTTGAGGCGACGGCGAAAGGCGTCGGCTATCCAGCGGTTGACGATAAGGACTTTCAATCATTCAACGTCCCACTCCCGCCGTTGCCGGAACAACATCGCATTGCTGCTTATCTGGATGTGAGTTGCGCGTCGATTGACGCGGCGCTTGCCGCCAAACGCTGCCAACTTGAAACCCTCGAAGCTCTTCGTAGGTCCATAATCCAACGCGCTGTTACACGGGGCATCGCTGACAGTGTCACGCTGGAATCAACCGGCAATCCTTGGATGGAACAGATCCCAACCGGCTGGAAACTCGTTTGCCTCAAACGCATCGCCGAGATCCAAGGTGGCCTTACCCTTGGCAAACAATACGAAGGGCCGCTCATTGAGCGCCATTATCTACGCGTCGGCAATGTGCAGGACGGTCACCTCGACTTGGTAGACGTCTCATTGATCGAACTACCGGCCAATGTGGCAAAGGGGGTTGAGCTGCGTCCTAACGATGTGTTGATGACGGAGGGAGGTGACCTCGACAAGCTTGGTCGAGGCCATGTGTGGAAGGGTGAAATTCCCGGTTGCCTCCACCAAAACCATATCTTCGCGGTGCGATGCTTCCTTCACAAGTTGAAGCCCATGTTTCTGGCGTATGTCACTGCTGCAAAATATGGGCGGGATTACTTCGAAGCGACGGGCAAAAAGACAACAAACCTTGCTTGCACAAACGCTACAAAGGTTGGTGAGTTTCCAATCCCCTTACCGCTGCTGGCTGAACAGGAAGCGATCTGTGCTTACCTCGAAAAGAAGCTTGGTGAAGTAAAGAGCATCACCACTGGAATTGAAACCCAAATCGCCACGCTAACCAACTACCGCAACTCGTTGATCCACGAATGCGTTACTGGTCAGCGGCGTCTGACCCAAGCGGAAGCAAAGCGGGTAAAAGCACATGGCTAAAAGGAACAAAGCCCCAGAGTTGACATTTCAGAAGCACATCGCAGATTTTCTTGTCCGCGAGCACAAATACGGCGTGCTGGAGCAGTCCGAGATTACGGACACTGAGCATTTCATTGCTGAAGACCAGCTATGGGCTTTTCTCAAAACCACCCAGGCCGACACGCTGAAAAAGCTGGTGGACGATTACGGCACCGACGCAAGAGAGGAAGTGTTTAAGGCGCTTCGGAAAGAGCTTGATCATACACCGCTTTGGATGTTGTTCCGCCAAGCACTCAAGGTGCGAGGGTTGGAGTTCCGACTCTTCTATCCCAAGCCTCGCTCCGCTGCGAGTGCCTCCGTAGCGAAGTACGCTCAGAATCGCATATCATTCCGCCCGCACTTCTACTTTGGAGATTCGAATCACGAGATTGATTTCGTTTTCTACCTTAACGGTCTTCCGATTGTGGCGATGGAACTAAAGCACGAGGCCAATCAGAACGTGCATGACGCTGTGGCACAATTTACCAAGCGAGACCACACTAGAAAAATCTTTCAGCACCCCTTCCTTTATCTCGCCGCCGACACAAGCGACGCGATGGCGGCCACCGATCCTCGCAAAGAAGAAAACTTTCGTTGGCACAATATGGGGTTAACCAATACCCCAACAAATGCTAATGAATATCCGATTGAATACTTATATCGCGAAGTATTGTCTCAGGAGCAATTATTGGAAGCGTTGTCATTCTTCCTCGTCCGCGTGCCAGAGCGGGAAGCCGAGGACGACAAACCAATGCGTACCGCATCAACCATTTTCCCACGCTACCACCAGAGCCGACTAGTGCGACGGGTAGCCGAAGACATAACGGCTCATTTCACTACAGCGGGCGACATTGGCAAGAAGTATTTAGCCGATCATTCTGCTGGCAGCGGCAAGACGCTTTCCATTTGCTGGCTAGCGGATCGGCTGCACAGCCTCTTCAAACCTGGCACGAATGAAAAGCTGGTGGACATCACTTTCATTCTAACGGATCGAAAATCACTCGATACAAACATCCGAGAGGATATTGACAAGTTCATCCACCTCAAAAATGTGGTAGGTATTGCCAAGAAAGCTGACGACCTGCCACGCTTCCTCAAAGAGCGAAAATCCATCATCGTCACCACCCAACAGAAGTTTAGTTGGGTACTAGATCAGATTCAGAACAACGATGAATTCAAAAAACTACGAGTGGCGTTTCTAATCGATGAGGCCCACCGCTCCCAAGAAGGCCAAATGGGCGCAGCCATTCGCCTACCGTTCCGGAAAGACGGTGAGCCAGACGAAGAAGAGGTCCCCGTTCAAGACCCTGAAGAGCAGATGGCTAAAATCATCCGCGAGCACGACCTGAATCAATTGTTCGTTGCATTCACTGCAACTCCCTCCCCGGCAACGCTATCCCTATTCGGCGAACCATTCGATACCTATACCGAGGCAGAGTCCATCGCTGAAGGCTATATCGTTGACGTTGCAGCAAGCATTATTTCCTACAAAACGCTTTACAATCTTCATTGCCTTATCGTCCCCAAACCGGAGGAAGAGAAGCTTTATCCCAAAGGCATCGTATCCAAAGCCCTACAAAATGTAGCATACCAAGATGATGGCCTTATCCAATATAAGGCCGAGGTAATGCTTCGCATTTTTGAGAAGGACGTTAAGCCACTCATTGACGGGCGAGCCAAGGCGATGATCGTCACATCTTCGCGAGTGGCTGGATTGAGATATTTCAACATCATCAAAGAAAAACTCAAAGAACGAAATGCAAACTATAAGGTACTCTATGCCTTTTCCGATTTTGTCCCTCCAGAATCAAACGAGTCAATCAGCGAATTCACTGTTAACGACTTACATCCGGGGGAGTTGATCGAAGAACGTTTCGAAGGTGATGACTACCGGATCATTGTTGTGGCAAACAAATTTCAAACCGGTTTTGACCAACCGCTTCTAGCAGGGATGTTTCTCGACAAAAGTGTTTTAGATCGAAATGCTGTTCAGACCGTGTCCCGACTCAATCGTTGTCATTCGGGTAAAAAGGATGTTGTGGTCGTAGACTTCACGAATAATGCCGCAAAAATCCTCAAAGCATTTGCCAAATATCGGAAAGGCACACCGTTTTCACCAAGCGAGCCGGATCAGGAAACTTGCCCAAAACTGTACGCGGACATTCTGTCACGAAATGTATTTACGCAGAAGGACGCTACCGATTTAGACTCAATCGTTAAAACAGGAACTGACGCACAAGTGCAATTTCTTGCAAATGAACTCCGAATGCGATTTCAATCGACGATTACTGACTGGGATGAACGCAAGGCATTCGTGTATCTGCTGGCACGCTTCGTAAAAAGCTTCCATTTCCTCACATGCTTCTTTACCTACTCACAGGAAATCCAAGAGTTTGTCGCCTTCGCTGAGTACATCGGCCCACAGCTCATAAAAACGGCAACAGTCTCGGACCTAATGAAGTTGATTCGTGCTACCGAAGTAACCAGGGCCGCCGTGCAGTACCAGGGCATGGTAAGTAGCAACAGCCAAGTGAAAGAACGTAGTCGCGAAGGTAAAAAAAGTGCTGGTGCGCCACCGAAAAAAGTTTCGGTCCAAGACATGATCTCAGAGATTCGGACAAAATTCGACATCACGGATGATGAAGCCCTGTATATCAGGCAAGTCACTCAGGAAAAGGTTGCAGATCCGATGATAAAGAGCACCGTCCTCGCACATCGCGATGACCGTCCATATCTCGAAGGTCCGTATCGTGGACAAATAAACGAAGACATCCAGGCAACCTACGATGATAGAGGGCGATACGATGAACTTGCTGATCCAAAATACATCGACATCGGCGGGATATTCGACATCATGGCCGTGACGGTTATCCATACCCACTTACTTTCCGCAGCGTAAATCAAGGCCATTTAGGATACTAATGATTAAATCCATAAAACTACTGCGAAATATTGGTCAGTTCGATTCCGTAACACAGGGTAGTGCACTCCCTTTTACAAAACTGACACTAATTTATGCGGAGAACGGTCGAGGCAAAACAACGTTAGCATCTATTCTTCGGTCACTAGGAACTGGCGATCCTATCGCGATGGCGGAACGGCAACGCTTAGCCGCTACGCACGCACCGCACGTAATTGTGGAGTGCATTGGAGGCCCAACAGCTGCAATGTTTCAGAACAACTCCTGGAATCGAAATGTCTCTCAGGTTGCTGTATTCGATGACGTTTTCGTCGATCAAAACGTGTGCTCAGGCCTAGCGGTCGCTTCAGATCATCGCCAAAAACTTCACGAGTTGATTCTTGGTGCACAGGGCGTCGCTCTCAATCGTGAGCTGCAAACTCATGTTGCAGGAATCGAAGAACACAACAGAATTTTGCGAACAAAGTCAGATGCTATTCCAGCACAAGATCGTGGAGGGCTTAGTGTCGATGCGTTCTGCGTGCTTCCGATCATCGATGACCTCGAAATGCAGATTGAAACTGCGGAGCGGCAGCTAGCTGCTGCTTTGGAAGAACAACCAATTCGAACCACTGGGTTGTTTGATACAATCAGTTTGCCAGAGCTGAATGCGGAGAATGTAAACGCACTTCTAAATCGAGACCTGCCAAACCTAGATGCAAATGCAGTTAGCAAAGTTCAGCAGCACATGGCGAACCTTGGACAATCTAATGAAATGTGGGTCTCGGAAGGATTCCGCCGCCTACCTTTGGAAGAGGCTGGTAATTGTCCTTTTTGTGCTCAGGACCTTTCCACATCAACAATTATTGAGCATTACCGTGCTTACTTTAGTCAAGGTTATTCGGAACTTAAGCGAGATATCGCAGATGCAATTACAGCTTTTTCTCGCACTCATGCCGAGGAATCACCAGCTGCATTCGAACGAGCAATAAGGCTCTGTGGAGAACGTCGCCAATTTTGGGCAAGATTTTGCGAGCTTCCCGAAATCGCAATCGATACAGCGGAAATTGCACGTTCATGGCGTGCTGCACGCGAAGCCGTACTGACCGAACTCAGAGCAAAGCAAGCGGCACCGCTTGACCTCATACCGCTTTCTTCACTTACACTCGCGGCAATCGCTACCTATGAACAGCATCGCGAGAATATTTCTCAGTTGAGCCAGCAACTTCAGGATGCCAATCAGTCAATTGATCTGGTTAAGGAGCAAGCCGCTTCTGGTAACGTAACTGCCATTGAATCAGACCTTGTTCGACTAAAGGCAGTTAGAGCAAGACATTCAGCTGGAACGTCCACTAAATGCACGGAGTATCTCAATGAGAAGTCAGCGAAAGCGGAAACCGAAGGGCTTCGAGATCAGGCGAAACGCGCATTGAGTTTGTACCGAGAATCAGTATTCCCTCTGTATCAAACAGCAATCAATGAGTACCTCCGACGCTTTAATGCAAACTTCAGGCTCGGTAGCGTGGCAGCAGCGGATACTCGCGGTGGCCCAACGTGTAACTACAGTGTGGTTATCAACGAGACGCCTGTTATTGTTGCAGGATCAATAGCATCTCCCGGCACTCCTTCGTTTAGAACGACTCTGAGTTCAGGAGATCGCAATACGCTTGCCTTGGCATTTTTCTTCGCCTCGCTCGATCAAGATCCCTCACTGGCTGACAAAATCGCCGTTATCGACGATCCTATAACGAGCCTTGATGACCATCGTTCGTTAACAACAGTTCAGGAAATCCGTAAGCTTGTACAACGAACATCACAAGTGATCGTTTTGTCTCACAGCAAACCATTTTTATGCCGCTTGTCCGAACATCCGGACCGCTCAATAGTCACAGCGATCCAAGTAACTCGTGACGGCCCCGGTTCGACACTGGCAACATGGAATGTGGAACAGGACTGTATTACTGAGCATGATCGTCGCCATGCCTTACTGCGTGAATACACGGTAAGGAGCAATGGGAACGAGCGTGATATTGCGAGAGCAATAAGGCCGATAATTGAGGCGTTTTTCAGAGTAGCTTGCCCCGAGCATTTTCCGCCAAGTACGTTACTTGGCCCCTTTCGTAACATTTGTGAACAGCGAGTTGGCACGCCGCAACAGATTCTTGATCGAAATCACACTCAGGAACTGCGTGAACTCGTTGAATTCGCGAACCGATTTCATCATGACTCGTGGGAGACGGAAGCAATAAATGACGCAGAATTGCTAAGTTATGTACAACGCACACTTGCATTTACGCGTCGATGAACATCGTTACCCACAAAATACAAAGAATCGCATAATGGCCGCATCAACATTTCAGTCTAACCCGTTTGACTTCCAAAAACTCCTTGAGGACTGTTATCAAGGCGTAATTCAATCAGACGATATCCCGACATATGCATCCGATCAGATCAAGCCCTCTATAACCGAAAACACCATGAACCTTAGATTTACTACAAAGGACTGGGAGTAAATGGACACCACCATCTCAGCCACTACGACTTCACTGCCGGATGCAATACGGCCTTTTCGCGTCCTATCCCTTGATGGAGGTGGATCTAAGGGAGTTTACACGCTAGGCGTTCTTAAGGAAGTCGAAGCAATTGTCAAAGCTCCGCTTTGTAATGCTTTTGACTTGGTTTTCGGCACCAGCACCGGATCAATTATCGCAGCACTCATCGCATTGGGTTATTCGATAAGCGAAATCGAGGCTCTCTATTTCAAATTGATCCCGAATATTATGTCATGCCGCTTCAGCCGTGGACGGACAGAGGCACTAAAAAAAGAAGCGTCGGCATTGTTTGGCGATCGGGATTTTTCGGCTTTCAAAATGCCGATAGGCATTGTCTGCACGAATCACGACTTTGAGCGGCCAATGATCTTCAAGTATTCCTCTGAACAGGCACACGGTAGGTTCGCCACTTTCAAGCCTGGATTTGGCTGCAAGATTGCCGAAGCTGTCGTCGCATCCTGTGCTGCGTACCCATTTTTTCAGATGGTCACAGTTAAAACCGAGAATCAGGGAGAACCAACTTTGATGGATGGTGGCTATGTCGCCAACAACCCAACTCTTTTCGCACTCGCGGATGCACGCCATGCGTTTAAGAGAGAATGTGCAGAAATCGCGGTCTTGAGTGTGGGGGTAGGCAGTTATAACGAGCCGACGAAAAGCATTTTCCACCGAATGATTTTCGCTTTGTGGCCGTTTCGACATATTGCCAAGATGTTTAACATCAGTTCAAAAACGATTGACCAACTTCGAATCGTCCTATTTCCACAAGTACCTTGCGTCCGCGTTAGTGATGCTTACCCTCAGCCAGAATATGCAACTGATCTACTTGAGAGCGACCCGAAGAAGCTACGGACGCTTTTTACCCTTGGAAGAGAGTCTTTTGCCAAATACGAACCCGATATCCGCGCGATCTTGAAGCTATAGACGGAGAATTATATGCCAATCCCGAATTCGCAACTGGAAACATGGTCGCATCAAGGATCGATCACGCAGTCCAGCACGACTTATCAAACAATCCGTACGGCACTTCTAGATTCCGAAGCAGCTTACTCAAGCAAGTCTTACAACGTCTTCCTTCAGGGGTCTTATGGAAATGATACCAATATCTATTCGGAAAGCGACGTAGACACAGTAATCCGACTTGACTCCATTTTTCACGGCGACGTGAGTGGGCTATCCAATGAAGATCTGCAAGCATATCGCAATGCATTCAGCGGCTCAGCCGCCGACTACACCTTCTCTGAATTCAAGCAAGGCGTCGTGAATCGACTTACCAATGCATTTGGATCAAGCAATGTTTCGGCTGGAAACAAGGCCATTGCGATCAAGGCCAACGGCTCGCGTAGGAGTGCGGATGTGATCGCATGCTACCAATACCGACGCTACACTCGATTCAAAAGCCTAACTGACAGCTCATACGTCAGCGGGATCATTTTTCCGTCGTCTTGGAGCGGCGAGATCATCAATTATCCTAAACAACATGCTGAAAATTGCACCTCAAAGCACCAATCGTCAAATAGCTGGTTCAAACCAATGGTTCGTATCGTCAAGAATATGCGGACTAAGCTGGTGAATAATGGGGTAATTGCCGGTGACGTGGCCCCTTCCTATTACATAGAGGGCATGATGCATAACGTGCCCATCAACAAGTTTGGCACGAGCTATAGTGATACGTTCGTCAATTGTCTGAACTGGTTGATTGAAACGGACCGCACGAAGCTAACATGTGCCCATCAGCAGTATTACCTTCTCGGCAACAGCAACGTCCAGTGGGCTTCCATCAAATGTGATCAGTTCCTTAACGCACTTGTGTCGCTTTGGAATGAATGGTGAGAGCATGAGGACTCCGAATTCTAGCGGAACCTCGCGAGTGCGGCAGCTAATGACGAGTAATTGTGCCGAAAGCAGTCATTGACCGTTTCAGAAACACTGGCTACCGTCTCGGGTAGGGAAAGAATAACTACTATGTCCTTCAAGGCAAACACCTACCGAGTCCTGATCGCGTCGCCCTCCGATTTGACCGAAGAACGGCAAGCAGCAACCGATGCCATCAATGACTGGAATGTCCTGCATGCGTTAGCAGAGTCCATCGTATTGCTGCCGGTAAAGTGGGAAACCCATGCGACACCACGCTCTGGAGTTCGGCCCCAGCAGGCGATCAACGAGCAACTTGTCAGCAATTCAGATATGCTTGTCGGTCTCTTCTGGACTAAGCTCGGGACTGGTACGGGAGTGGCGGAATCTGGAACTGTTGAAGAAATCGACCAATTCGTGGCCGCGAAAAAGCCAGCGATGCTCTATTTCTCAAGTAGGCCAGTCGATCCGGGCAAAATCGACGTAAAGCAGCATGCGAAGCTTAAGAAGTTCAAAGACGCGACCTACAAGACCGCCTTGGTCGGTTCATTCTCATCTGTAGATCAGTTGAAGAACACCCTAATTCGTGACCTCACCACTGAGGTTCGAAAGCTTAAGAAATCGAGGCCCGACAAGATTGACCAGGCATTCAAAATCACGGACATAATCCGAATCCACCGCGAAAACAAAATTACGCCTGAAGTCTTTAAGCAATACCGTGACGAGTTGCTCGGAAGGCGAGCATCGGTCCCCAAGGACCCGGTCGAGGCCGGTGAGGTCGGGCCAAACGGGCATCGTGTCGGGTATACGAACGAAGGCGACAAAGTTGAATGGATTCCGAGCGACGAAGTCGAGGGTGAAGAGTGGCCCATGATCCTCCGTCGCAGCGATGCTTCAATCCTTGCGGCCTATAAGGAGTTCTGGGATAAAGTGTGGTGGAACCGTCACCAGAACTGGCTGAGCCGGATAAAATCAGGCGAAGAGCCGTTGATGCCAGGACAGAAGGAAAATCTGGAGACGGCAAAAAGGGCAGCCCGCCGCATCGAGCGTAAGTACGGTCGGAAGAATCTCGGATGGGACGACTTCGAGTGGGGACTTGTGAGCGGCAAATTGTCAGCACTCTCTTGGGTCTTAGGCTCCGAATGGGAGGAGTCACTGGACACTTGATGGCTTAGGAAGTCACTCGATACATCTGCCGTCGCAATATTGCTTCCCAGCCCCGGATGCTCGCGATAAAAAGTTCAATAGCCGTGTGAACGCTTTGATGGATTAACAATATAGAATTGGAGTAGGAGATGACGTCGTTTGAATTACCGCCGAAGAATAAGGGCACCCCCAACGTCCGCTTCGAGGAAGTACGATCGATGGTCATTGTTGGTGCTAACGGCTCAGGCAAGAGCCGCATGGGTGCCAGGATCGAACAACTCGCAGGCGCAAATGCTCACCGACTCACTGCCCAGCGGGCGCTGACAATCCCCGCCTACGTCCAACCGCGTGCATATGAGCAGGCCGAATGTACCTTGCTCTACGGCAACTACGATCCCAACCAAAAGCCCGAACATCGCGTGGCCAACAAATTCGGTAACCGCTGGGGGGACGAGCCAGCCAGCCGAATGCTCGGCGACTTCGAGCATGTCTTGGCATTGTTGTTTGCCGACGAAGCTAAACGAAATAGAGACTATTCGCGCGCCGCATTGAATGCCATACCGACGAAGAAACCGCTACGGTGCAAACTCGACATTTTGTCGGAAATCTGGCAGGCGGTGATGCCCCAACGGACATTGACAATCCACGACGACAAGATTGACGCTCAGAGCCCTGAAGGCAAGAAATACGAAGCCCGGCAGATGAGCGACGGCGAACGAGTGACCGTCTATCTGATGGGGCAGTCGCTGTGCGCTCCAACGGGATCGATCGTCATTATCGACGAGCCCGAGATTCATCTGCACCGTGCAATCCAGGCGATGTTGTGGGATAAAATCGAGGCCGCTCGCCCTGACTGCACATTTATCTACATAACACACGACCTAGGCTTCGCTGCTTCGAGAACGGACGCCAAAAAAATTTGGTTGAAGGAGTTCGATGGTACAGACTGGGTGTGGGAGGAAATTCAATCCGGCCCAGAGATGCCAGATGCTCTGTTATTTCAGGTACTTGGAAGTCGTAGGCCACTACTGTTTGTCGAAGGCGATGAAACCAGCTATGACTCGGCCATCTACACGGCACTATACCCGAAAGAATTGGTAGTGCCGCGGCAGTCGTGCGACAAAGTCGTCGAGGCCACTAAGTCGATGAAAGGACTAGCTTCCTTACACAATCTCAGCGTACGCGGAGTGGTGGACCGCGACAGACGCAGCGACGAAGAGGTCGACGCCCTCCGCATAAACGGCATTCTTGTAGCGGACGTCGCAGAGGTCGAGAACCTGCTTTGCCTGCCAGAAGCGATTGAGGCCGTAGCCAGCCAACTGAAAGCACCAGAAGTCGCGAAGGCCGCCAAGATCACAGTGATTGAAGAGTTGGCGAAAGTGATAGATCAACAGGCCCTGGCTCGTGCTCTAGCTGAGATCCAGTTTCGGCTCAACGGCTTCGGTCCCAAAATTGGAAAGTCCGACGCCTCAAAACTTGCGACGGACTTACGGGACTATATCGCTGGCATCGACGTCGATGCCACGGTTACGAAATGCCAGAAGTTAATCGACCAAGCCGTCGCTGCCGACGATTATATGGCGGCGCTCCGTTTTTATAACTGTAAGGGCATCATTTCATTCGTGGCGGGCTCTTTAGGCATCAAGAAGGACGTATATTGCCGGATGGTTATAGATTTCATCAAAAATGAACCGAACGGAACGGTCGCGGTAGCCATGCGAAAGTCAATTGAGAGCACCGACGCAGTTGTTGCTACAGGCGAACTCGCGACTAAAGAAAGTGCGTAAGATTTGCAGAATTGGCTTCTCACAGCAGCCGCCCCAAACGTGCTTCCCAACCGCATATACCCGCGACAAAAAGTTCAATAGCCGTCTTGTCGCCCCGACTATCAAAAACCCCAGTATTTCCAAGGAATACTGGGGTTTTTTCGTGTCCAGACTCTTCGCTTGCCTCCCCCCCAAAAGTGTCGGAAATGGACAGGTTTTGACTACCTTGGACGGAATTTTGTGTAAGGGTTAGTGTAAGCTCTCGCGACGCTTTTGACCTATTGCCTCTGGGTTGGCCACCTTCTCTATTAGCTGGCCTACTTGGGAGAGCGGGCATGGACTCTAGCGCGCTGGCGATGTCCAGCATCTTTGGATCGGTATACCTTTTCATCGTTAGCTCGATCGTAGAGTGTCGCATTGCCTCTTGTGCGACTCTCGGTAACACACCAGATGTTGTCAACATCGTCGCAAACGTGTGTCGCATGGCGTGCACGTCGACCGACCGGCCTCGTTCGTCCGTCTTCGGGATGCCGGCGGCTGCCAAGTCTCGATCCAGGATTCGTACGAGCTTGTCCGGGACGGTTAACAGTAGCTCATCGCTCAACGACGCACCGGTGTCTGAGCCTGACTGGATACGTTGGTTCATCTCTGTCCGCCTGCGATCGACATGTTCACGCAGAGCCTGTGCGACGTCTTCTCGCAGCGGAATCTTGGCACCACGTCCGGATTTTTCGTCCTGAAACCGGAGGTCGAGCCACGCGGGTGTTTCGTCAAGCCGGCATTGGCCAATGGTTATCGACTTCAGTTCACCTTGACGCATACCAGTGGTGAGAAGCACTTTGTAAAGCAGTTCACGGTCTTCCCCAAGCCGCCTTAAGGCTGCAATCTTGTCCGGCGATTTCCGCAATGCCTCAAGCCCAAGTTCAAAAGCACTCTGTATCGTCTCAATTGTGAGGGGTGCTTTTGTCCAGGTTGCGCGACTCTTCTTGGCAGATTGTTTCTTGGCTTCTTTCTTGGGTACCGTCTCTCGGCCAAATTCAGCGATGGGCCGGAGCCTAACCACCGTGAGCAGACGATCGATCTCGTTGAAGTCCAAAGCACGCCGAGGGCGCTTGGCATCCTCCCCCAGCATCGGAAATTTGAACAGCGGGTTCGCTTGAAGCCGCTGCGGCTTGGCTTCCACACACCATGCGCAGAATGCCTTTAGGGCTTCGACGTGTGAATTGATGGTACGGGCAGACCAATCCAGTGTCGAGTTCTCAAGACAACCAGTAACCCACTGTTCAACCGCCTCGCGGCTCACATCGCGCAGACTACTAAACTGACAATCGCTAACGATTCGAAAAAGACTTCGTCGTACATTGATCAAGTGCGAATCAGACACTCGTTCTCGTTTGCCTTTGCCACGTTTATGCTCTAGCGACTTAAGGTAAGCCTCCATGTGGTCGTCGATCGCCGATTTGGAGGCATCTGCAGTTGATACCTCGGCCTGTGTCAGAACACCAACCTTGATACGCTCTACTATTCGCTCTTGCTCAGCCAGGAACTCTCTTGCATTGTCTTTTTCGCGGCATCCTGTTGGCATTCGTTTGGTCAATCCGTCGCTGTCTTTGAACTGTGCGGTCCAGGTTGCCGCAGTCCTCTGCACGTGGCCGTCTTTCAACACTCCCTCTACTATTTGCCCTGTTCGGTCACGCCAACGTACGATTTGTTCCTCTACCGTCGGTTGGCTTGGGTTAGCACGCAACTCTTTGGCAGTTGCCTTGCGCTTCCGGATTCTGATCTCGTGCTTTTTGGGTAGATCACGTGTGTACTTTTGCTTGAACAAGCTTCCCATGGTCCTACTTTTCCTGGATTCCAATATGACTTTGTTTTGTTGTGCTCGTTGGAAATGAATTCCATCTTTGTCTTTTACTGAAAAGGCCGAGCCGATTAGCGACCCGGCCTGTTGATATTGACGGAACTGAAACTACCGTTTTTTTCGATTCGGATCCTGCGATGCTTCCCATTCTTCTATCTGGGCAATTGGCCACCGGAGCAGCCAGCCGAACCGAGTAGGTTGTGGAGCCTTCCTCTTTTCCACCAGCCGCCGCCAGGTCCTCTCGCTGATGCCAAACCGAGTTGCGCAAGCACTTACGTCCATGTACTTCGCCATGCCGGCAGCTTCGTCGATTTCAACGACTGTATTGTTCTTGATCATTGGATTTTCGCTCATAGTACTTTCGTGAATCCTATTGCGGCGCAAAACTGGAGTCCAGGATTGCGACGTTTGTTTTTGATTTTTACGGCGCAGAGATGGTCGGGCTAAACAAACCGACGTCCAAAAATTCTTGCGCGGAACCCCTTCGACGAGATTGGCAGGAAGCCTGACTCTCTCACCGAAGGGAAGCAGAATGGAATGGTCTCAAGCGAGGCCACAAATCAGAGAGACTGAAGGACAAAGAGCGTTGGCGTTAAATAGCTTCGGTCAACGAAGCAAGGATGCATGCCGGTCTAAGATGTAGTGATTACTAAATTCGGGATGTCTATGGTGCATGGCCAAAATTAATGGCACGATTGCATGCCGGACTCAGAGGCCGCCACCGATACTACCGAGTTCATTTCGGACGTCAATACAATCGCTCAAGATTTTTTTCGGGAAGCAATGATCTGACCAGTCGCCAACGGAAAGAAAATTTTCCTGCCCTAAATCCGGAGACGATGATGGACTCATTTTGCAGCTTCCAGCCACTCTCACATCAACTACGGGGCCGCAGCCGGCACGTTACCGATTCGAAAATGCCAACCGCAGAGTCCAGTGTGCGACAGTACGCCAGGTGGAGGTAACGAAGACTCTGACGGCGCAAAGCGGTTCGGACTGCTGGAGACATCTGCTCTCCTCTCCCACGGCTCCGGACACGTCCTACGAGAATCAAAACTCATCCGTGGGCAGGCCAATCCACAGTACTGGTCCGAGTACATGTCTGGATTCAATCCGACTGAACCGGAAGTACCATTCGCTTACAAGAAGTTCGTACACCAGCTCCAAGCAGCCGGGATCAACCCAGTAGCAAACGGAACCAAGACGCACCTCACCGCCATGACTGACAAAGACGTAGAACGTCTCTCCGGCGATCGGGAACTGAAGAACGCAGAGACAGTGGACTGGAAGACCATGGAAGGCGTTCCCGGCGGACTATTCGACCAGAGCCTAACAGGTGGTCACGGAACCTCGTCCGGTGGTGGAAAGCTATGGAGCCATATCAAGCTCCACACACCCTTACCGAACCCAGCATTCGAGGAACCGATCCGCAGAGTCCTCGGACTAACCAAGCCCAAGTTTGAAGCGATCCTATCAGGTAAGGAAGAGCTAAACGGACAGACTGGTCCAGCAGCTCTCCACGGGGCCCTCAAGAGCATCAACCTAGACCAGTCCATCGACAGAGCCCGTCTAGATATCTCTAGCGGCAAACGCACGCTGAGAGACGCTGCTGTCAAACGACTCGGCTACCTGAAGTCAGCTCAGAAGCTTGGCCTCCATCCTTCAGACTGGATGGTTTCCAAAGTACCAGTGCTGCCAGCTATTTTCCGACCGGTGTCTGTCATGGGCGGAAACAAGATACCATTGGTAGACGACGCCAACGTAATGTACAAAGATCTGTTTCATGCCAACCAAACTGCCAAAGAACTGTCGCAGCATCTAGACCCAACGGATATGGGTGACGAGACGCTTGCGACTTACAATGCCTTCAAGGCCGTGACTGGGTTAGGAGACCCGATCCAAGCCAAGAACAAAGAGAGAAATGTCAAAGGAATCCTCAAACACGTCTTCGGATCAAGCCCCAAGACAGGTGTGGTCCAGCGAAAGCTTCTGGGATCGACTGTGGACTTCGTGTCGCGGGGAACCGTTATCCCCCAGCCAGACTTCCACATGGACCAAGTCGGAGTTCCCGAGGCTGCAGCGTGGAAGATGGCCAGACCAATGGTTATCCGCCGACTCGTGCAACAAGGTCTTCCCAGACTCCAAGCAGCACAAGCTGTTTCCGAGAAATCGCCAATTGCTCGGAAGGCCCTCCAAGAAGAGTTTGATTCGGGAGTGACCGTCATGAACCGTGCGCCTTCCTGGCACCGGTACAACACCATGGATTTCAAGCCTGTCCTAGTCAAAGGGAACGCCATTCAGGTATCCCCGCTGATAGTAGGAGGGATGGCCATGGACTTCGACGGGTGACTTGAATCTCTAATTTCGACCACTTGATCGGCGGACTTCGATGCGCGCCACTCCAGAATCCGCACTGTAAAATAGAGGTAGTCACGCAGCAATGCGTTTTTCGTCACCCCCTATTTCAAGGATGAGATTATGATCACTTCTTCAAAACTCGAATTGTATTTTGAAGGTTCTGGCCACCTAGTTAACTTGGAGGACTCCTCGCTCGATCCCGTGACAATCCAGACGACGACGACTGGCACTACATTGTCCACCACTCCAAGTTTTGTTGTCGCCACGTTTGAAGTCGACAATCTTGGAGCCACCACCAGTACGACGCAGTTGATCAGCAAAGGTGCCCCAGACGAATGCGTCAGGGTCGAAACCCGCAACGGTCGGAGCCTCGTGGTGGGCCCAAAGTCGAGGCTGTTGGTTTCGGACCCTGAGTCTGGTCGCCTCGTACAAGTCACTCCCGAAGAAGCAGTTGGAATGCTCGTTCCAATCTACATGGGTAATCCCTTTACGCCGACCCAATTCAACTCCGATTTGGCTTGGTGGTATGCCGTCCTGGTCGCGGACGGGTGGTTGAGTGGCAACGCGGTCGGATACTCCAAAGACGACGATCTAAAAAGAGAACGTTTTGCGGCACTTGCCGCTAGCCATTTAACGCCAGAGTTTTCATGCAAAGAGTATCATGACACTGGTGAATCCGAAGGGAAATTTGCGCCGTCAACTAAGATTCACCTCAACGGGGCAAAGCTGGTCAAGATGGTCGAGTCAATCTACCACCCAGACATAGAGCAAAGTGATGGCAGCTTGCGGGGGGCTTTGTTCAAGATGCTACCTCGCAACCTGCTGATGAACGGTAGCGAAGAATGCCTATGGGGACTGCTCTCCGGATTGATCGACGGAGATAGCTCATTGGGTTGGAATCTAGCAAAGGAAAATCCGCGTTTTTTTCTTCGGTTCAATACCTCAAGCCCATACTTGCGTGACGATATCGTCTTATTGCTACGAAAGCTGAAAATTAGAAGTTCCGTCACGACAACTCCAGCTAGGGGACGCTCACAAGAAAGTTATGTCGTGTTACCGAGTATTGTTGATGTACGGGAGGCCGTTAAGCACATTCGATGTGTTGGTGAGGAAGAAAATGACCGGTTGTCCGAGTTTAGTGCCACATACCAAGGGCGACCAAACCATGACAATCTGGATGTGATACCCTACCCCAGGTCGACTGGAACACAAATCCAAAAGGATGTGGGCTCCAAAAAAGACCCGAATCTATACTCGACGGTCGTGAAGGCTGGTAAGTCTGGTCGGATCACTCGTGAAACAATCATCAATCGACTGCCGGCAAATGTACTCGCTGGGTCCGTTGCTGCCGAAGAACTTCTTCGAGTGGCTTCCAATTCCAACCTCCTGTGGGACGAAATTGTCTCAGTCACGCCTGCCAACAAACAACCGCTTTACAAGGTTCAGGTTACGAACGGCCTACCGTTGATCTTATGGGATGGCTGGGTGGTCCCGTCGGATGCTCCAGTCACGGAAAATCAAGGAACGCCAAAGTAGCAGATAGTTCCGGAAAGCAAACTCATGTTCTCTTGTTTCAGTTGATTGGACCAAACCAAGCCGCTGAAACAAAGGGGGCGGAGAATATGGGTTGCACCTTGACGAGTCACAGGGGTCGGCATCGCCGGCCCCTTTTCTTTTTGGCTGCCGAGATGTCAGTATTCATTGTGCTCGTTCTTCCGGCTCTGCTTGATCAAGTCGTCGAGCAGCTTGGAGAGTTCCGCGTAAAACTTCGGGTCCGTCAGTTGGTCTCGGATGATCGTTTTGCGGACGTTGTTGATAATCCCTTCGGCGATCGCATTCGTAGACAGCTTGCCCTTTTGGTTCAGCTTTTTGGCAATGGCATCGTGGATACCGGTTTCGATGATCAACTCCGTGAGAGATAGCGAGCTTAAATTACCCAAGTCGGATGCTGGGTTCGCTTGGATGTAGGTGTTGATCAAGTGCCGCATGTCTGCCTCGTACGGCTGCTCCTCTCCCGAATGCTTTTTGACGGCGTCGCGGGTAGCGAGTGTTGTTTAGGGTGATGCGGTACTGCCGACCGACAAACGTGAAACCCTTCCCCAGTTCCAAAAGAAACGGCTGTAGGTGGTCACAAAGTCGTGTCGCCAACTCGGTCTCGGAGATGTTTTGCGGCTCTGGAATCTTTAGGAACTCAAAGACGAACGGATCGCGCAGCAGATCCTTGGGTTGCGCTATCACCTGTCCCTGATGTGCAAGCTGTAGGATTGCGTCCTTGTCCTTGCCAGCCGCTAGGCGGAGAAAGAGTGAGGATTTCTTCTGGCGTTGGAGTTCCCGCACATTCCATTTTTCGCTTGCGCTCTGTTGTTCGTAAAAGCTCCGCTCCAGTGGATCATCGATTTTCAACAGTTCGACCATGTGTGACCAGCTTAAAAGGTGCGACAGCGTCGCACCTTTTGGATAGGCCAGATAAAACTGACGGATTCTGATTACATTGCTGCGGCTGAAACCCTTGCCATGCAATAGGTTAAGATCACGGCTTAGGTTGTTTAGAAGTGCTTTTCCGTAGTCAGCCCGCATCTTACCGCCCTGATCAAACTCGACAATATCGTGTCCGATTTGCCAGTAAGTTTCAGTCATGACGGAGTTCACCGATTGATGAGCCCTTCCTGGCCGGCTGTGTAAACTTCGCCAATCCGTTTGATCAACTGTTGGTAACCCGAGTCGGTAGTCAGTTCAGAACTCATCTGGATGGTCTCCCATTTTCTTTAGAAGCCCTTGAGTCTGGCGGACGGCGGAGTTTTGGCGAACGAAGATCCGAGTCAGGAAGTTGGGGGCGAAAATCCGAGACAGTGTCTCGGATATTAGACCGCTGGCAATCTGTTGATGTCCCTCGCGTAGGTTTTTCTGAATGAGATTCCCGAATTGGTCAGACGCTGTCCGACCAATTGGCTGATCTTCCAGGTCAAGGTTCAAACGGCCGGCTTCCGTTGGGACCAATTCGGACGCGGCCACCGTAGTCAGCCATTTGTCGTCCACAACTAGCGTCTTGATCTCGGCCTCGGTCAGCTTGGGGTACTTGTCATAAGCGAGCTGATCGAGTGCGGCCTCGGCGTCTCGGATCGCTTTCTTGAGGTCCGACTCTTCGGTGTTCAGCTTGAGCCACTTGGTTAGCAGCGATGCCTCATCCTTTGCGTCTTTGTCCCCTTTGATCTCTTTAAGCCGGGCGCTAACCTCGACCTTGTTGATCTTGTCCAGGGCCCCAAGAAAACCCTCCTCGCCTCCATGCTCTCCTTCAAGCTCGGCCATGCTGGCGGTGGTCGCCTCCAATTTAGCCTGCTGTGACTCGATGGCCGCCTGCTCCTGTGCAAAGTAGCGGGCGACGATGAGCGGCTTGGGGACCAAGTCACAGGTCCAACCTTTGTCTTTGGTCTTGCCCTTTTTATCGGTCTCGACAACTCGCGAGGTCTTCGCAACCCAGCCATCGGCAGCGATGAGGTAGCAGTCGTCCTGCATCGTGATCGCCCAGTAGTCCATGAGATGCTGGTATATCGCGTAGGGATCGATCAGCGATTGTCCCTCGGCGTGAGCCAGCAGTTGCTCTGCATGTTGCTGGATGACTTGCTTGATCTGCAAGGGCGTGTGGTTTGCGAAGCTTCCAAAACTGAATGGCTCAACAGTCTATCGGACCCTAGAAATCTCTACGAGTACTACCGGATTCGATTCGGAGTACGATGGCAAATGGGAGAGTACCCACAGTTGGTTCCTGGCATTCAAATGATTGGGATAGTTCTTACCGAAAGACTCGAAACTACGTTTAAATAATGGCAACACTTTGGCGAGTCGGCGACTCAGCTTTTTGGGTTGAGACTTGGCGATTTGCGATAAGTCGCCCGGCCTTCCTTTCTGATCTGGGGGACACAAATTGTTGCCAGCAGTCCATTCCCTCCTCTCAATGGTCTTAGCAAATCAGCTGTCAATCTTTGCCAATCACCTGCGCTTTTGAACTTCAGTTGCTTACCTACCCAGCGTAAATATTGTGCTCGATTGCTCCTGTCGTCCCAAAAGCCGTTCGGAATGCGATCAAACAACCACGGCAGCCATGTGACGCTTGGATAAGCGAATGACAATGCACCGTACGTCGTCCGAAATCGCTTCATGAATCCCGAACCTAGATTCGACTTGAAATCGTCGTTTGAAATGCGATACCAATCCGATTTTCGCTTGATGCCGACCCGCTTTGCAAACCACCTCAGATACTTCTTACAATTCTTAGGCTCGTCCCAAAAGCCAGTAGGCACGGCATGGAACTTCCATTCGAGCCAATTTGACTTCGGATAAAGCTCTTTGAGGATGGCAATGATATCTCGCTTGAAGACGAATTCGATCAACGTGCCGCCATCGAACTTGTGGAAGTCCTTGTTTTTTATTTGGTACCAGTCGCTCTTTTTTGTATACCCCAGCTGCTTTCCAAGCCATTTGAGATACCGGATACGATTTGACGGCGAGTCCCAGAAGCCTGCCGGAACCTGCAGAAACCTCCATTCGAGCCATTCGAAATCTGGGTGTAACTCGCGTAACATTTCAAGGAGGGTCAAACCCGAAACGACAAATAGCGAACCGCCATGATGCTTAACGAAGTCCTCCCGTCGAACACGGTACCAGCCTTCGGGAGACTTCAGATTTAGTTCCTTCGCGAGCCATCGAAGGTAGGTAACACAATTCGATTTTTCCCACCAAAAGTAACAAGCTGTTTGCGTAAACCGCCACGGCTTCCAATCGAAATCCGGATAAGCGACTGCGACCAACCGAGGAACGGAGGATGCGTAACGACTTATGAGTCCGGATCCGCAATGTTCGTACACGTCGTCTTGCTGAACTGCATACCAATCCTCCTTTTTCGTAATGCCGAACTGCTTTTCGAACCATTTTATGTAGTCGCTAATATTGCTTATGTCGTCCCAAAAACCGTTTGGGACCTGCGTAAATAGCCAAAGCTTCCAATCATGGTTTGGGTAAAGGGTTGTAATTGCCTTGATATGAGAATTGCCGTAATGCTCGAGAACGCCCACCCCTCGTCGACTTAGGAAATCACTCTGTAGAATTTTGTACCAGTCATCTAACTTGGTGATTCCAAGTTCCCGACTAAGCCACTCGATGTACCTCCGATGATTGAAGGGATCGTCCCAGAAATGATTCGGTACATGAGCAAAGCCCTCGTTTTCTTGCTTCTCATGCAACGTTAACACCTAAATCCAGCCACGAAACGCGTCATATAAGGTGATGGGGAACCATTGCTGTTGGCGACTGTCGCCAATGGCCTTCTCGACGGTCTTTGGCATCTATGCCAGCCGTTTCCGTTTCACTCTTTGCAATGGAGGATTTACTTCATGTCACACATCGTGACCGTTCGTACTCAGGTTCGCGACCCGCAGGCTATTCAGTCAGCTTGTTCGCGTATGAAACTGCCGGCTCCAGTCTACGGGGCGGCTAAGTTGTTTGTTGGTGAGAAGACCGGCTGGGCTTTGAAGCTCACCGGTTGGATGTATCCCGTTGTCTGCAACACCAACACCGGTGAACTGAATTTTGACAATTACGGCGGGAAATGGGGCCAGCAGCGAGAGCTGGACTTGTTCCTTCAAGCCTACGCTGTCGAACGGGCCAAGCTGGAAGCTCGCAAGGCCGGTCACACGGCCACCGAGCACTTGCTGGCAGATGGCAGTATCCGCGTTTGTGTCCAGGTCGCATAAAGGAACCAGCGTGAATACTACATCGAAGACAATCGAAATCACCGTATCCACGACGGGTGAAACCAAGGTTGAGACCAAAGGCTTCTCGGGCAGCGAATGCCAATCCGCCTCGCGTGCCCTGGAGCTTGCTCTCGGGGCACGCCAATCAGAATCGCTGAAAAGCGAGTTCTATCAGCAAGCTCGGTCTGAGCTTGAACAACACGCCAAGCAATAAACGCCGAGGTGTAATGGTCCAGCAACGAGTGTTCTGTGACCACTCTTTTTTTGTCTACGTAACTAGTTACTAGGGAGATGCTATGTCCATACTTGGACTTCGAATGAGTGAGCTCGTCCGAGCTTGCTTCACAGGCGTATGGATCAAATCCTACGAACCGGACGACGCTATTGCTCAGTTGGCTCAGCTATGTCGTGTTGAAAACTGGTCTTTGATGACCTGGGATGTTGCCCAAGGCCTCAAGGGCTCTGGCGACGCCGGAGCTGCGTCCGATATCGTCGACCCGATTGGAGCCGTGAAGGCTCTATCGGCGATCACTAACGACGATACGCCCACTATCCTGGTCCTGCGAAGCTACCATCGCTTCATGGGATCAGGCGAAGTTGTTGCGGAGGTTGCCAAAGCGGTCGCGCAAGGCAAGACACTTCGCAAGTTCATTGTCATCCTGTCGCCTGTGGTGCAGCTACCGCCGGAGCTTGAACGACTGTTTGTGGTCGTCGATCATGAACCGCCGGCTCAGGCTGAGCTCCAGGAGTTGCTTGCCGGCATTGCGACCGGTGAAAACGAGATGCCCGTAGGCCAGCAGCTTGACTCGGTGTTGGATGCGGCTGCGGGCCTGACACGATTCGAAGCTGAAAATGCTTTCTCGCTGTCGCTGGTACGCCATGGTTCGGTCCGTGCCGACGCCATCTGGGAGCTGAAAACTCAGTGCCTCAAAAAGTCAGGCTTGCTCAACCTCTGTCGATCTGAAAGCGATTTCAGCTCGCTCGGTGGATTGGCGGCATTGAAGGCATTTACCAAACGGGCTCTGCTGCGAGCGGGTATCGCAACATCGGTGGCACGCCCACGCGGCGTGCTGCTTCTGTCGCCACCCGGTTGCGGCAAGTCTGAGTTCTGCAAGTCACTCGGCAAGGAGGTCGGGCGACCTGTGCTGACTTTGGATGTCGGGAGCCTAATGGGTTCGCTCGTCGGTCAATCCGAGGAGCGGACTCGTGAAGCCCTCCGACTCGTCGACGCCATGGCTCCCTGTGTGCTCATGGTGGACGAAATCGAGAAAGCGTTTGCGGGTGCAAATGGCAGCGGAGACAGCGGCGTGACCTCACGTATGTTTGGTACTTTGCTGACTTGGCTAAACGATCACACATCGGACGTGTTCGTGGTCTGCACGGCCAACGACGTTTCCCGGTTGCCGCCGGAGTTCTCGCGAGCTGAACGTTTTGACGGTGTCTTCTTTTTGGACCTGCCTGGCAGAGATCAGAAAGACGCTATCTGGGGCATGTACCGAGGCCTGTTCGGACTGAGTGACGGAAAAATGCCGGCCGATGAAGGTTGGACGGGGGCCGAGATTCGCTCGTGCTGTCGTCTGTCTGCGTTGCTGGACATTCCGTTGGCTCAAGCAGCTCAAAACGTCGTACCTGTTGCGGTCACATCATCGGAATCGGTAACGAAGCTTCGTGGGTGGGCCGCAGGTCGATGCTTGGACGCTGAGATCGGCGGTATCTACAGCGGCGGTACGGCTGGCAAGGCAACGAACGGTGCAACCGTTCGCCGCCGAATCAGTCGTGGCGGTCCGTCAGCCAACAACTGACCCTTTCTACACTTTTGCAAAGGGGCACAAACTGTGCTGACACCGCAAGACCTTTTAATACTGCGAGAGGCATTGGCGTACTGGGCTCGGGGGACGGTTGGCTTGGAGCTCTCAGACCAGTCCAATCTACCAAACGCGGCCTATTCCAATGTCGAATCCAGCGAGCGCGAGCTGGCGACGCTGTATGAAAAGCTGTCGCCCGACAACGTTCGCTTTATCGTGGTGGACGGAGATACCAACCACGCGATCAACACTCGACTGTTTCGCAAAGTGCCAAAGCTCCAGCCCGTCTCGGATCGCTGGCAAGTCCGAACGGTGATTGGCTGACACTGGCTCTCGCCTTTTCTTTCAGCGTTCTAACTCTTCTCGTATCAACCTCCGTTTTCTGGGAGCTGATCATGTCCACTGTTTTGTTGATGAGCAGCATGCTTGTTGCGGCTGCTTGTGTGGCGTTGGCGTTTCATCGCCAGCGTCGATTTGAACAACTTTTACGTTTCACCAAACGAATCTTATTAAGGAATACCCATGTTACGACTCCTTCAAATTGTGATCGCGGCTCGACCTATCGTCCGGGCAATCTGGCGGCGACTCTTCGTACTCCTGCCATTTGTGTTGCCAATCATCGCAGGCTGCGACATCGGCGCTCAGCGAGATCACGTCAACGCGATGCAAAAAGACGTAACCCGAGCAACCAGGGAACTGGTAGCCAACGAGGCAGAAGCTCGCAAAGGCATCACCGAAGCCCAAAAATCAATCGAGCAAACCCGTTCGACCCTAACGCAACAACAGACGGATATCCAAAGCGGTTTGGATCGTCTTGAAACGGAACGCAAGGCAATCATTTCGCAGCGAGTCACCGACAGGTTAGTCGCTAGCTCCATCGAGTCGATCGGTACTGTGGTTGCAGGCCTGGTGCCAATGTCGCTACTCGGCTGGCTAATGTTCCGCTTCTGGCAAACAGATTCCGTTCCCGAAGTGGACGACCTCATTGTTTCGATGGTTGATCAGCCCCAGCCGCCACATATCTCGACAGATGAGATCTGGCGGAACATGAAGCCCGTCTCAATCAAAGACAACCGAGTGTTACCGGAGACGGTGGATTCTTGGATGGAAGACACCTAGCAAAACCTACCCCGGAGCATACGGACACTAATTCGTAGACGACGGAAGGCAAACAAATCACGGCGGGCATCGTTGCCCGCCTTTTTTATTGAATAACACCTTCAGTTACCAAGGAAACCATAGTTATGTCGACAACCCTACTAGAACCACCAACCCAAGAACGCGAGGCTCTGCATCGCAGCACCGTTGGAGAGCAATTGCAGTCAGCAACGACCGCGATCCGCTTGCATGTCCGTTGGCCGGGAGTCCGAAAAACACTCAGCCAAGGCCAACGTCAACTTGCTGCCGGCGCATTTAGCGCCGATGCCAACGTACTCTCCGCAGGCAAGAAGCTGTTTGACACGACTCACCCGGTCTTTCGAACTGTGTCAGCCGTGAAATCAAAGGCTGTAGCCTGCTGGCGTGACCAAACACTGCCTTACGTTGAACCAGGCATTCGTCTGGTACGACGTAACGGTGTGGAAACGCTGGAGTCGCAGTTGCGATCAGCTCAAGTCGAGCTTCGAGAAACTGTAAGGAATTTGGACCGCTGCTGGGGCGAACTGGTTGATCAAGCACGCAAACGCTTGGGTGACCTGTTTGATGTGACAGACTATCTGCCAAGCATTGCGGACGAGTTTGAAATCACCTGGGACTATCCTGCGACCACTCCGCCGGATTATCTACGATCCGTAGCACCGGAGATCTACGAATCTGAGTGCAACCGGGTGCGTGAGCGTTTCACAGAAGCGGTCAAAATCGCTGAGACTGCCTTCGCGGAAGAGCTTGGAAGCCTAGTTTCCCACTTGGCCGAACGGCTTAGTGGGGAGTCGGACGGCAAGCCGAAGGTGTTCCGCGACACGGCCGTCACCAACCTGAACGAGTTCCTAGAACGATTCAGGAAGCTCAGCATCGGCACCGATGAGTCTTTGGAGCAACTAGTAGACCAGGCACGAAGCCTCGTCACTGGCGTTGTTCCAGATGATCTGCGACAGCAAGAAACGCTACGGCAGCGGATCTCCAATGGACTGACTCGGATCGAGGCAAGTCTCGAAGGCTACATGACCGACCGACCACGTCGGAACATTATCCGGAGGCCTGCATCGTGAACCAAGCAGGTGATACGGCAGAGCTGATCATCGGGCTGGGCGGAGAGGTACGCATGATCTACTCGGAACTCATAGAACCGCATGCGTTTGGCGAGCCAAGGATCCAACGCGGTTCCTTTGTCGAACCAGACCAGAACGGATTCTGGTGGGCCGATCTCACACCTGTCAACGGACCGCGATTAGGGCCCTACCACATGCGATCGAAGGCCATCGCGGCAGAGATCGAATGGCTGAAGCAATTCTGGCTCGAGCCAACCGCTGGTTAGCCCCATCGATCCGCGTGTCGCTCAATCACTAACTAGCCCAGACAGATGTCTGGGCTTTTTCGTTTTCGCATCGGTCACGTGCCATGCGTGGACAAGTTCATTCGGTACTTTACTCCAACTCTAGTAAGAGGTATTCCATGTCCATTTCTGAATTTGACGCAGAAGTTGCTGCAGCTACAGGAGATACGGTCAGCACGGTTCGACGCTGCGGATTTTCGATCCTTACTCAAGCTCAGTTCGAGCTTGAGCCTGATGATTTGCGTCCGCCCCAGATTATCGACTGGGACAGTGCCGCCCCGCATCTTCAGGCCCGTTTTATCGACGAACTGACCGACTAGCTGGCTGTGCCGGCTTTGTGCAAAGGCTCGCGGGAGGTGGCTTTGTGTTGCCGCCCGCGAGCCTACTCATTCCTATGCGTTCTTAACTCCAACAAAAGACAGAAACGAAATATGCTTGTCCGATCCAAGATCGAAGGACCACTCGATGGGGTCGAAAAGGTAGCCAGTGCATTACAGTTCTGGCTCCGCCGCCGATGCAAAATAGACCGAGACAAAGAACACTTCTGGTCCATCGGCCTGGATATCAAAATGGTTGTGAAGTACGTCGAAGTGGTCACGATAGGCACCCTGGACGCCAGCCTCGTGCATCCCCGTGAAGTCTTCCGCTTCGCAATCATGCAAGGGGTATCGTCCATCATCATCGGTCACAACCACCCATCGGGTGACATACTGCCAAGCATCCAGGACAGAACTGTCACACGGTCTCTTGCCAATGCTGGCAAGGTCTTGGGAATTCCGCTCCACGACCATCTCATCATTGGCATGAACGGCAAACGGTTCAGCTTTGCCGAGTCACTGCCAGACGACCTGCGAGCTTCTTAGCCAGACAGGTCCGACAAAAGTAGCAAGCACGCTCCGTCGTGCCGTCTGCTGGTGAGCATTCAATAAGAGCCCTAGTGAACGGCACATGGAATGTGCCTACTTTGCCGGCTTTTCCAATCCAACAACTTCCAACTCACGAAAGCAAAAAACATGTTCATTCCCAAGAAAGTAATCCAGGCATTCCGCAAGTTTGCGAACGCCTTTCTTGACAGCCCGATCCGGAAGCTCGCCTCTGACATCGGGATTCACGCCAGGAAGAACGGCTGTACCCTTGAGGTGTCAGACGCTGGAAAATCCGTCAGCTTCTCTATCGAGATCAAAGCTGGCGATGAACCGATGACCGAGTCGGTGAGCATTCCAACTGAACTATTTGAGCAGCTAGCCGAGTCCACTAGCGACATTGCATTCGGTCCGGTTGAATCGACCGAAAACGGTAGCCGCTTCATCGTTCGCTGGCAAACCGGCCTCGCTATCCGGCATGCTGAACTCGACTCACGCGAGCCTCATGCACTTGTGGGGGACATCATTCCTTTGGCCAGTATCGACGAGCGCTTCCTACCTAGCTTGGCCCACGCCTTTGAGGTAGCGGATGAGGTTTCTCAACGATACTCGCTGAATTGTGTCCAGCTAGACGGTCGCGACGGGACAATGGCAGCCACGGACGGCAGTCACATGGTACGCTTCGACGGATTCGCTTTTCCTTGGAAACCGGAGGCGATTCTTGTCCGAAAAAGTCGGCTGTTTGATCTCAAGGACCTCCTAAAGCTCAACGCCGTATCGGTTGGGTTCCAGGATAAGTCAATCGTTATCGCTACTGGACCTTGGCGATTCACGATGCAGGTCGAGACGGATGCCAAATTTCCGAATGTCGAACAAGTGTTACCAGACTTGCAAAGATCAACCAATCGAGTTCAACTCCATTCTGGCGATCGTGACGCTTTAATCACTAGCCTGCCGCAACTGCCGGGTACCACGGAGGAACTACAGCCCGTGATCTTGGACCTAAACGGTCACGTTGCTGTGGTCGGCAAATCCAATCAAGGCACATCATGCACTGTCAGCCTGGAGTTGGACCGCTCGTTGCACCTCGGCCCCAACCTGCGTGCCGGCACACCGCGACGTAACCTTGCGTTTGCAGCCAAGATCGGTGCCGACAGTTTATTCCTTTACGGGAGTGATAAGCTGATCTTGGCCCGCGGCCCTGGAGTGCAATATGTCTGGATGCCGCTTCTCAACCTGAACCTAGAGGTCGACCTGGCCCAGACTCAGTGCGTCCGCACTAGTACTTTGGTTGCACCGTCACGTCGCAGGGTGGAATGACGGACCTTTGGATCGCTGAAGGCAACAAGTAAAAGACTGCTTTTGGCGAAAGCCAGTTGGTAGTCTTTTTTTAGCTATTGGAAGTATGAGCCTGCCGGCACAGAGGGTGTGGCGGCGCTTATTCTGCGGCGTCGAAAGCGACGAGTGGGACACTGTCGGGACAGAGCAGCTTGCTGCTTCGTTTGGCCAGCAGCGGTGGATTCCACGACGGATCGGGTATAAACTCGATCGATCTTTTAGGCAATAACACAATGCCTGTACGAAGGTATACTCGAAAGGGCATTTTTCATCGAAGATACTCAAATGACTACCGTTGAATTCACCCTTCATCATCGTAAACAGCTCTTTCAGGCATCAAATATTCTCCTGACGAAGGCCACCGTTCCAATTTTTCGGTATGAAAATAGTCAACTCCTGCTGAACGGAACGGGGGTGTTCCTGAGAATTGGCGACAGTCACTTCATTCTCACTGCGGCACACGTACTCGACGCGAGCGTCTATCGCAAAATACCGCTCAGCCTTGGACCGGAACGGAATGGTGGGCAGGGTATTTTGCTTAACGGCGTAAAAATCTGGCAATCCGATTTTCCGGAAAAAGCCGACGTCAACGATCCAGATGCTCGGCTTGCCGACCCCTTCGATATTGCCTTCATCGCCCTTACAGCCGAACAAGCGCAGAGTCTATTTAACTTACGTATACCTATCACGTTGCAGGAGTTGGATCTAGCTGAAAAGCCCAAAGCCGGATGCTTTCTCTTTCTTGGCTACCCCGGCGACTACGCCCAATCAAGCAAAACAGTTCAAATGGCGTCTGTCGAGTTCCTTCGCTACCTCACTGAACTTGATACGACAAATGATACGAACAACAAAATTAACGTGCTCTTCAGATACGTCCCAGGCTCCGTCTACAGCGATGGAACTGAATCGCACTTGCCTGATCCTCACGGCATGAGCGGTTGTGGTGTCTGGCGGCTTTCGACGCCGATGCCATTAGAGCAATGGTCATTGGATGACGTGAAACTCGTGGCCACAGAACATGAATGGAATCGAAAGGCGCACTTTATTCGGACCACGCCCATCGTTCATACCATCCGAGCGGTTTACCGGAACTTTCCAGAGCTTCGCACGATCATGGACATAAACTTGGGGATGCAGACAGCGAATTGGCTTTGACGTAGCCTTCGATGAGTACCATTTTAGGGTATTCACAATCCGGAACCTCCCGGTTGTTTTACTTCGTTAACCGCAAACCTCAGAATAGATCGGCAAAACAGCAGTCATTGTAGACGACCGGGTCTAACCAGGTACGGCGAGCCTTCTTGCCGTAACTTTCAACCGAGGTAGGCTTCGGAACCTGGAAAATGTGTAGCTTTGTTAGGAGCTTGGCAGCCTCCTTAACGATCGTGGGAACATTTTTGGCTGTTGACGGCAATACAACGACCAAGTGCCGCCGCTTGTTTAGCATGTACAGCCGCTCAACGAAACTGGCGATGTCCGCCGTACTCGGTCGATCAGCGTAGAACTGGAATACTAGTCGACGTGTTGCACTGATGGCAAACAAAGCCGTAACGCATCCATCCATTCCTCCTCCTGGATCGCCAGCTAGATCCAGAACGGATATATGCATCTCCCGGATGACGAATAGTCCAGCCCCGTGCGTTTTCACGGTTGTGCGGATCTTTTCTGTAATGCCTAGCCAACTCTGGCAAGCACTCGTGTACGCTTTCCGCACATTTTGAGAGGGTTTGTTGTGCTTGATTCCAACTTCACGAAGTCGCCGCCAGAGCGTGTCTGTCTTGTCGGATGAGCTCTGTTTATCTGCCTTGCCCTCCATGGCTAGTGCTGCCTGGAGCCGGCTAACGGTCCAGAGCCCCTCGCACCCCTTACGATTCGACGCCGGCCGCAACAGGAGCGACTTCAGTTTCTTCGACGAGGACGCCTGTGGCTCGCGTGGGCGACCGCTCCTGCCAAGCTGCTCCAGACCGACGACGCCCAGCTCCTCGTACCGCTGACACCATCGCAAAACCGTAGTTCTGTCGACTTTCAACTCCGCAGCAACATCGCAGAGTTTTTTGCCGCCTCGGACTGCACGCACGGCTTCCTTTCGAATTTGGAGTGTTGAATGCTTACTTGGCACGGCGTCTTCATCATAAATTGAAGTCGAAAAAACAGCTTGTGCAAAACTTTTGCGACAAACGCGTAACCGGTTACTCTACTGGAATTTGGTTATGTTTTTAGCCCCCAAGTCATGAGCAACTCAGCCGAAAAAATAACATGCGTTCTGTCAAAGTCCTTGTACATGCCTTCGTGCGTGTGATACAATGCTGTTGGATTGACCGACACGCAACATGTGGTGTCTGTCGTAGCCTGACACTCGTAAGAAAAACGAGAGTGTCAGCCCCCTTGAAGTGCCCGCGATGCGGAATCCAAGATTCCAATCGCCGTACTACTGACGCTAC
The DNA here is from genome assembly GCA_031424235.1 of Pirellula sp. Lineage (GTDB taxonomy): Bacteria > Planctomycetota > Planctomycetia > Pirellulales > Pirellulaceae > JBKCUI01. Next base: position 48,484 of record JANPHB010000342.1, on the reverse strand, counting down.
AGCCCTGATTTGAGTCGAGCCTGATGGCGACGGCTCAAAGTCGTCTACGCAGCCTCTGCTGCCCCTGTCCCGTTTGTTGCCCATATGGAGAACCCATGTCCAGTGTCCCAAACCCACCAGAACCAGAACCAATTACGTTGGAGCCTTTTGGCCAGTTGGTCGGCGTCGCAGAACCGTTACCATTCGACATCAGCAGAAGACAAATACAGTGGAATAGTAGTGCTAGGAGAATCCGTAGGGATTCAAGACAGAGCATGATTTACAGGGACGCCCCAGACTCAGAACCGCATTTTAGGCTTCCACTACTGCCTTTGGTAGAACTAGAATTGAACAGAAGAAGTGTGCCATTTAACACTCTGCCCCAGCCTGCGACTTCGCGTTTGAATGTGACGCCTGCTCAAGCCGTCCTAACTAATGACATTGCTTGGCCATTAGGGATTGCCAGTACGTCGGTAGAGTTTATCCGGACTAATCAACATTCTCTGGTTGAGCACTCTAGACACTGGGCAATTTGCGCCCTGATTGGAGCTTCCTCGCTAGCTTTCAGACCTGCTCGTATCGCAGTCCTAACTGTAACCCATGATTCATGTTGGCAGCTCAAGAGGCGGGTAGATCGCTTCTCGGGTCCAGTCCAATCTTTTGTTGCCTTTGATGAATTATCCGAGAACGAAATTGACCGTCGCTGGCCGCGGCAAAACTGGCCGCAAATCGTGATCGGTACACCTGATTCACTCGCAAGAAACAACCGGTTTGCTGGTAGCTGGCAATTTGACTTGATCTTCATCGCCGACGAACGACTGTTGCCGAGAGAATCGCTTCTCGATTATTTGGTGAGTGCAAGTCCTGGCACACACATAGTCACTTGCGTTAGCCAGCGTATTGCTACCGATCCGAGGTGGCAACCTGAACTCTACGAGTACTCTGGATTTGCCCGTGGGATCCTGACCAGAGGTGGCCAAATATGGGGCCAGCCACGATTAGAGTTTGTTAACGTAAACTGGCAGGTTAGTGGCAACTTGCAACTAACAGAGGAGATACCGTTTGTCGATGCTTTGGACTCCGAGAATCGCCGCCTGCGAGCCGTTAGTGCCGTCTTGCGCCAGCGACGATTCAACTCGGACGACAACAAGGTCGTTGTTGTGTTTGCGCGTCAAAGGTCAGTGGAAGCATTCAGACGGCTCAACAAAACCTATGTGGGCCTCCAAGACGCGACCCAGATTCACGGCCCCAACGCCAGGATGGCGATGACGATCGACGAACTCTCGCGAGTACGCGGGCTGAACAACACTATCGTTGTTTGGGCCGGCTCAAGAGTATCATCGGGTGACTTTTATCGTATGCTTTTGCCAAGGCTGTCTGCGGGGGCCACGCTCACGGTCGTCGACGTGCAAGATTTTCCCCATACCCGCAATGAAGCCCAAGTTAGCTTTACCCAGACAGTAGCTGACTGGAACCGATCGCGCCGTCGCGAATACGAGCAGTTGGGCTACATTCCGGCTGGTGGCGACGCTATCCAACACACCATGGACCGTGCAAGCAGACTATTGATTCGAAACGCTCAACCAGGATCGCAAAATGTCTAGAATTCCATTTTGGCAACAAATGTCCGAGGGGTCGTCAGGTATGCGTGATCGCGGTGAGAGAAGACGCCAACCACGCGTACCGCAGATGCCTCCACGACCGATACCGAAAATCAGTTTGAAGGACCTCTTTGACCGGGAGCGAACGCTTCAGTGGTACGACGACCGACAAGGAAAGATCGGCAATGCCGCAGGGGTCGACGGTGTTCAGCTTAGCGATTTGAAGCGCAGTGACGTTGCAAGCGGATGCGGTATCGTCATTGACGAAATATTACGTCTTCGGTTCACACCGCGTCGGCTGCGCCGGGTCGATATTCCGAGACCTGACGGCCGGTTTCGTACACTGATGTTGATGAACGTGATCGACCGTATTGTGTGCGGCGCTGCCGCCAATTACCTGACCAGAGCAGTCGCCGGCCTTTTAGGTCCAAACCTACATGGATCGGTGCCCAATCGCGGTGTAAACACCCTCTTACGCGAAGTGCAGCAGTTCATCCTTTCAGCTCCGGCAGGCCAGCCAATCTTCGTGCACGAAATGGACGTTGTCCAAGCCTTCGACAATGTCCGTTTGGGAGCCGTGACCAACGTTTTGCGTTCGTTAGGATTTCAAGACGAGGTCGTTAACATGATCCGGCGCATCATGACTCCAGATGGTGCGGCCGGCGAAATTTTGGGTCTCGCCCAAGGAAATCCGTTTTCCCCTATTCTGTTTGCCTGTACAATTGCATCGTGCTTTCAGGAGGCTAACAACCAACCTGGAGGAACGGGAGTCCTGAACCCGTTGGTGTACGTAGACAACGTCGTATACCTTACACACCAGGCGCAATTGCTCACGGAGTCCATTGGACGCCACACAGCAGCGTTAGACGGGGCTGGACTATCCTACGGGGAAGAACCAACCAACACTGCCACCAACCTCCGTACCGGAGCTACAGTGTCTGTGCTTGGGAACGATCTTACCCTCAGGAGCAATGTACTCACATTCACCATCCCGGTGAGTCGAGTAACAAGAGTCCAGCAAGCCATCGCAAGGTTAGCCCTATCGTCAAACCCAGCGGGTGCGACGAGAAGCTTCCTACACGCTTATGTGTCGTCTAAGGGGCACGTATTCGCAACTGCGGGACAAGAGTACTGCAACCAGACTCTTTCAACCCTACGCCAAGACTCAGAACTCACAGATCGAGACCACAATCGAATCTTGAGAAGATGGGAAGACGGAAGTAGGAGTTGGATAGGAACAAACGGCATTTGGCCTCAACAACCAAATACGTCTGAACTCGAAGAATGGTGGGAACAGCAGCAATTTGACGACGGGGTACCACCCTGGGAACCGTCGGCAGAGGACCTACTGTAACCAAGCAGGAATCGTCCTTTCCGGACAGGAGCACTGTTGGTTGCTTCTCTAGAAGTACCCATAAGTCCGTTGCTGCCTGACCATCCGGTCGGCACCGCTCTTTATGAGCAAATTCGAGGCTTTTAGCCTTTAGGCGGCGGCCCGCATCATTATGCGTTGGCCGCCGTATTTTTTTGTATTTTTAGTACGTGAATGGCGCTACCGTCACGTCGGACAGGCTGGCGACCATTCTCTGCGACATGCTTCATTTCGATTCGCTTCGAGAAACGTAAGGTTAGCTGTAAATGGACGGAAGAAGGGAGCCAGCGCGGCAGCCAATATGGGGACGAGTCTCTGGGCGGGTGACGCGGGGGCAGCCGGAAAGCTCTGGCAAGCAAGCACTCGCTACTAGGATCTTGCCAACTATGCAGGATGGCTGTTGCGGCTGGTTCACGGCGTGAGCTGACCTCTTTTGCGGGGCCAATTCGACCAAGGGCGCAGCTGACATAATTTTCCACGTGAGTAATCCGCCGTCGATCCTAGTTTAATAACGATGTGCACCGAGCCATGTCTTGAGGCACCATATCGCGGACTTGCAGACTTTGTTAGACTTCGGCGTGTTGATTTCGCGTTCAACGAACAGAGGGCGAACAAATGACCAAACTAACAGATTATGTCCAGACCGCCGAAGCCGCTGACATCCTAGGCGTTTCGCAGAATACGCTCCGCAAATGGGCGGAGCAAGGTGAAATCCCGATGCATCGCAATCCAGCCAATGGCTACCGATTGTTCAAGCGGAGCGATCTCGACAAATTCCTGACGAAGGTTGGCCAGCCCGTGAACCAAAAACGCTAAGACCGGGAAATTGACACCGGACACAATGGACGCAGGCCTTATTTCCACACCGACCTCGCTTGAAATAAATGGCAGCACCGGCTACCGCCCGACTCGCACAGCACAAATTCAACAATATCGCCCCATCGCTAATCATGCCTGATCCCAACATTCCCTACAGCCAGTCGTCGGGTGCCCCTCGATCCGTAGTCCGGGAGGACAACATCGAGGCCGGCTTCATCGGCAAACTCCAGAACCTCAAATACGAATACCGCCGCGACATCACCGACCGCGCCACACTGGAGCTGAACTTCCGCGAGAAGTTCGAGGCCCTCAACCGCGTGCGCCTGACCGATTCCGAGTTCGCCCGCCTGCTTGACGAGATCATCACCCCCGATGTCTTCACCGCAGCCAAGACCCTGCGCAGCATCAGCTCCTTTACCCGCGACGATGGTACACCGCTGAACTTCACTTTGGTCAATATCAGAGACTGGTGCAAAAACACCTTCGAGGTCATCAACCAGCTTCGCATCAACACGGACAACAGCCACCACCGATACGACGTCATTCTGCTCATCAACGGCGTGCCTGTGGTGCAGATCGAGCTGAAGACGCTCGGAGTCAACCCTCGTGTGGCGATGGAGCAGATCGTCAGCTACAAGAATGACCCCGGCAACGGTTACTCCAAAACGCTGCTCTGCTTTATGCAGCTCTTCATCGTCAGCAATCGCGACCGCACATATTACTTTGCCAACAACAACGCCCGCCACTTCGCTTTCAATGCCGAAGAGCGTTTCCTGCCCGTCTACGAGTTCGCGGACGAAGAAAACAATAAGATCACCCACCTCGACTCCTTTGCGGAGCGATTCCTTAGAAAATGCGACCTCGGTAGGACCATCAGCCGCTACATGGTCCTCGTGGTAAGCGAACAAAAGCTGATGATCATGAGGCCCTATCAGGTCTATGCTGTGCAGCAGATTATGAAGTGCATCGAGGACAACAGCGGCAACGGATACATCTGGCACACCACCGGATCGGGCAAGACCCTGACGTCCTTCAAGGCCTCTACGCTGCTCAAAGAGAACGACCGCATCCACAAATGCGTATTCGTCGTGGACCGGAAAGACCTGGACCGCCAAACTAGAGAAGAGTTCAACCGCTTCCAGGAAGGTTGCGTCGAGGAAAACACAAACACCGCCGCCCTCGTGCGCCGTCTACTTTCCGAAGACTACGCCAACAAGGTCATCGTCACAACCATCCAGAAGCTCGGCCTGGCTTTGGATGAGGGCAGCAAACGCAACAAGCAGCGGTCCAAAAGTGGCCAGCCCACCTTCAAGGCACTCCTCGAACCGCTGAAGGATCGTCGGATCGTCTTTATCTTCGACGAATGTCATCGCTCGCAGTTCGGCGAGAACCACAATGCCATCAAAGAGTTCTTCCCATGTTCGCAGCTCTTCGGCTTTACCGGTACGCCAATCTTCGAGGAAAACGCCTCGTTGCAGAAGATCGAGGGTACGCAGGCCTCCATGCGCACGACCGACGACCTGTTCCGGCAGCGGCTTCACGCTTACACGATCACCCATGCCATTGAGGATGGCAACGTTTTGCGGTTTCACGTCGACTACTTTAAGCCGGAAGGCACGAACCCACCCAAGCCCGGCGAGCCCCTCCCGAAAAAAGCCGTGATCGAAGCCATTCTGTCCAAACATGATGCCGCCACGGGCGGACGCCGTTTTAATGCGATCCTCGCTACCGCGTCCATCAACGACGCCATCGAATACGTCGAACGATTTGAGGAGATACAAAAGATAAAATCGCAAGCGGACCCTGACTTCAAGCCGCTGAACATCGCCTGCGTGTTCTCCCCGCCTGCCCAGCTCGCAGAGAATCCGGAAGCCAAAAAAGACATTGACCAGCTCACCCAAGATCTGCCGCAGGAGCAAGCGGACAACCAGGTCGAGCCAGAAAAGAAAAAGAAGGCCCTTGAGGCCATCCTCACCGACTACAACGCCCGTTACGGCACCAATCACCGCATCTCCGAGTTCGATCTCTACTATCAGGATGTGCAAAAACGGATCAAAGACCAGCAATGGGCCGACGAGGATTTGCGTAAAGCCAACCCAAAAGTCCCACACCACAAAATCGACGTCACGATCGTCGTCGATATGTTGCTCACCGGGTTTGATTCCAAATACCTGAACACCCTCTATGTCGATAAAATACTCAAGCACCACGGCTTGATTCAGGCGTTTTCACGCACCAATCGTGTGCTCAACGGTACCAAGCCTTACGGCAACATCCTCGACTTCCGCCAGCAACAGGGTGCCGTGGATACCGCAATTACCCTCTTCTCCGGCGAAAAGACTGGTGATCAGGCGAGAGAAATATGGCTCGTGGAAAAGGCTCCAGTAGTGATCAAAAAGCTGGAGGCCGCCGTCCAGAAGCTCGACAACTTCATGAAATCGCAGGGACTCGATTGCTCGCCATCCGCCGTGGCGAATCTCAAAGGTGACGCAGCCAAAGTTGCTTTCTGCAATCAGTACAAGGAAGTCCAGCGGCTCAAGACGCAGCTCGACCAATACACCGACCTCACTGAGGAAAACAAGCATACAATCGACAAGGTTCTGCCAGAGGACAGCCATCGTGGTTTTCGGGGCGAGTATCTGGAAACCGCTAAGAAGCTCAGAGAGCAGCGGAATAAGGGCAGCGACAAGACAGACTCGACGGAATCGGTAGATCAGCTTGAACTCGAGCTCGTCCTGTTCGCCTCCGCAGTCATCGATTACGACTACATCATGGGGCTAATCACTAAGTTTTCGGCCAAGGGGCCGGGCAAATCAATGATGACCCGGGACGAACTGATTGGTCTCATCAGTGCCGATGCCAAGTTCATGAACGAGAGGGACGAGATTGCAGAATACATCGGCACGCTCAGGGCGGGCGAGGGGCTGAGCGAAACCGCCATCCGCCACGGCTACACCCGCTTCAAGGCGGCGAAGAACGCTAAAGAACTCGCCGACATCGCTGCGAAGCACGGAATCGCGACCGAAGCTCTGCAATCCTTTGTGGACGGCATCCTCGACCGCATGATCTTCGATGCGGATCAACTTGGTGAACTTTTCGCCCAGCTCGAACTTGGTTGGAAAGCCCGCAAAGATGCCGAACTCTCTTTAATGGCAAACCTGCATCCACTTCTTATCAAAGGTGCCAGTGGCCGAGACATTTCAGGACTCAGCGCGTATGAGCAGTAAGAAGAAAACCACCACAATGGACGAATCCAAACCCGCGTTAGTGCCGAAGTTACGATTTCCAGAATTTCGGAACACAGATGTGTGGAAGGAAGTCCCAATTGGAGAAAAAGTCGATCTACTCTCCGGCTACCCGTTCGATGGACTGGACATCACGCAAGATAGCAGTGGGACGAGACTCCTGAGAGGGATCAACATCACTGAAGGAAGAATTCGGCATAGTTCTGAGATTGACAGATACTATCCAGGTGCGGTGGAAGGCCTGGAGAAGTTTCGGGTACGCGAACATGATTTGGTAATCGGAATGGATGGATCAAAGGTGGGCAAGAACTCCGCCATGGTCACAAAAGAGGATGAGGATGCGCTCTTGATACAGCGCGTCGCGAGGCTGAGAGCTACGAATTCGACGTTGATGCAGTTCATCTACCAACAGATCAATTCGACAACGTTTCACACTTACGTGGATAAGATTAATACGAGCTCGGGCATTCCTCACATCAGCGCCCAGCAGATTAAGGATTTCACGATTGGCTTTCCCTCGGCCGCCGAGCAACAAAAAATAGCCGAGTGTATGAGTTCGGTGGACGAGCTGATGGCTTTTCAAACGCGGAAAGTGGACGCGATCAAGACCCACAAAAAAGGGCTAATGCAGCAGCTTTTCCCACGGGAGGGCGAAACCCAACCTAGATTGCGATTCCCCGAATTTCAAAACTCTGGGGAGTGGACACCAACGATTTTTGGAGCTCTCGGATTGGATGTGAGTGATGGGAACTACTCTTCAAAATATCCAAGTCAGTCTGATTTTGTAGCGAACGGAGTTCCGTTTTTAAGAGCCAACAACCTTAAGTTTGGAACAGTGTCGGATGACGATATGCGATTCATTTCGAAGGAACAGCATAGTCAAATCATAAAAGGGCACCTGAAGCAGGGTGATATTTTGATAACCACCCGCGGGGATTTGGGGACAGTTGCACTTGTCCCTGATCGCCATATCGGCTCGAACATCAACGCCCAAATCGTTCGCATCAATTCGGGCAATAAGCTCGTAAATACTTTCCTTTTTCAGCTTTTGGATTATTCCCGCGTAATTGGCTTGTTTGATTCGCTCTCTACTGGCACAGCGCTGAAACAATTGCCAATAGGCAAACTGAATCAACTTGCTCTTCGCATTCCAAAGATACGCGAAGAACAACAATCCATCGCCTCGTGTCTGAGCACGCTAGACTCTCTGATCACCGCCGAAACACAGAAGCTCGAAGTCCTCAAGACCCACAAGAAAGGGCTTATGCAACAACTCTTTCCCTTTCCTGAGGAAATTTAGGCATGAGCAACAAGCCAAGGATAAACAAGTACACGAACCTAAAGACACTGGCAAAGAAACTTCGTGATGATCACGGCGGCGTTGAACTAATTCTTCTCTACGCGTACAACCGCACAGGCAAGACTCGACTCTCCATGGAGTTCAAGGACATCGGCAAGCGAAAAAGCAATGGTATCGCCGACACTCTCTACTTCAACGCCTACACCGAAGACCTATTTACTTGGGAGAATGACCTAGACGGTGATGCCGCCCGCTATCTCCGGCTCAATCCCGACTCCACTTTCTTCAACGGTCTGAAGGACCTCGCGCTCGACGAGACCATTGCGGGCTACCTCAGTCACTATGCCGACTTTGATTTCGATATCGACTACGATGCATGGAAAGTTTCTTTCCGCAAAGACGACCAGGAGAACATCAAGATCTCCCGAGGCGAACAAAACATTTTCATCTGGTGCCTCTTCATGGCCATCTGCGAGCGGATGCTGGATGGTCACGTCTCCTATCAATCGAATAAATACCTCTACATTGACGACCCCATCTCGTCGCTCGATGACAACAATTCCATCGCCGTCGCCTGCGACCTCGCCAAACTCCTACGTCGTGCAGCCAGCCGAACCGACCAGAATGGCGTGCCGGCTCCTATCAAAGTCGTATTCTCCTCACACCACGCCCTCTTCTTCAACGTGATGTGCAATGAGATCGGCAGAGCGAGGGATGGGGAGCCGAGAGTAAGTCACAAACGGTACTTCCTTCACCGTGCGGATGATGGGGTCTATACGTTGCGCGCCACTGAGGACACGCCGTTTTTCCATCATGTGGCTAGCCTCGCAGAGCTCCAGCGGGCTGCAGATACCAACACCGGCAAACTCTTCACGTTCCACTTCAATGCTCTGCGCAGCATCATGGAGAAGACCGCTTCATTCTTCGGGCATGAAGACATTTCGTTCTGCCTCAAAGCCTTGGACAATGAAGATGATCGAGCGCTCTACAACCGCGCGTTGAACCTCCTCAGCCACGGCAAATACGCCATTCACGAACCAACCGAAATGGGTAAAGACACTAAGGACTTGTTCCGAAGCATTCTCCAAGACTTTACCACCAAATTTCAGTTCGCCCTACCGGATATTCTGGACAATCCAGCGGTCTCGGTTTCGCCACCACTCCCCCCCGCACCCGCAGCAATTGCCAATTCATGAACGACACTAACCAAAAACAACTCGGCAATACCCTTTGGGGCATCGCCGATCAACTGCGTGGGGCGATGAACGCGGACGATTTCCGCGACTATATGCTGTCTTTTCTCTTCCTGCGGTATCTCTCGGACAATTACGAGATCGCGGCAAAGAAGGAGCTCGGTAGGGACTATCCCAAAATAAATGGAGACGACCGCACCGTGCCGCTGGCACAATGGTACGCCGAAAATCCGAAAGACGTTGCGGAGTTCGAAAAGCAGATGCGACGCAAGGTGCACTACGTCATCCAGCCGCAGCACTTGTGGAACAGCATTGCCAACATGGCCCGCACCCAAAGCGACGAGCTGCTAAGCACGCTGCAAGATGGCTTCAAATACATCGAGACTGAATCCTTTGAGAGTACCTTCCAGGGCCTGTTCTCCGAGATCAATCTCGGTTCCGACAAGTTGGGTAAGAAGTACGATGACAGGAACGCAAAGCTTTGCACCATAATCCAGAAGATTGCCGAGGGGCTGAACGATTTTTCCACGGACATCGACGCACTTGGCGATGCCTACGAATACCTGATCGGTCAATTCGCTGCCGGTTCTGGCAAGAAAGCCGGCGAGTTCTACACTCCGCAGCAAATCTCCGACATCCTCTCTGCCATCGTGACGCTTGACAGCCAGGAACCGAAGACTGGGCCGAAGCAACGTCTGGACAGAGTACTGGACTTCGCCTGCGGTTCAGGCTCTTTGCTGCTCAACGTGCGCCACCGTACAAAGGAGGCTGGTGGAACAATCGGCAAGATCTTCGGCCAAGAAAAGAACATCACCACGTACAATCTGGCCCGTATGAACATGCTGCTTCACGGCGTGAAAGACTCGGAGTTCGAGATTTTTCACGGCGACACGCTGCTCAACGAGTGGGATATGATGCGGGAACTGAATCCCGCCAAAAAGCCCCTGTTCGACGCCGTTGTCGCAAATCCGCCCTTCAGCTACCGCTGGGAGCCAACCGACGCGCTGGCTGATGACGTGCGATTCAAAAGCCACGGCCTCGCCCCAAAGTCTGCTGCCGACTTCGCATTCCTACTGCATGGCTTCCACTACCTAAAAGACGAAGGCGTGATGGCCATTATCCTGCCCCACGGTGTGCTCTTTCGTGGCGGTGCCGAAGAACGCATCCGTACAAAGCTGCTAAAAGACGGCCATATCGACACCGTAATCGGCCTGCCTTCGAACTTGTTCTATTCGACAGGCATACCGGTCTGCATCCTGGTCCTGAAGAAGTGCAAGAAGCCAGACGACGTCCTCTTTATCAACGCCGCCGAGCATTTCGTGAAAGGCAAACGACAAAATCAAATAACGGACGAGCACATTGCCAAGATCATCGAGACATACCAGTTCCGAAAGGAAGCCCCCCGCTACTCCCGTCGAGTGGAGATGAAGGAGATCGAGAAGAACGACTACAACCTTAACATCTCCCGCTACATCAGTACAACTGTGGGCGAAGAGGAGATCGACTTGGCGGCAACGCATGGCGTATTGCTTGGAATCGCAGAGGCAATTCAGGAGGCAACCGCAAAGCACAACAAGTTCCTCAGAGAGCTTGGTCTGCCCGAGTTACCCTAACCATTCCCCAAAGTCTCCCAGTCCTTTGCCGAACCAAGATGAACCTCTCCCCAAGATTTCAAATCAACCTTGCCGAAGAATTTCCTCGGCTGCACCACGCGCCGATTGTGGAAGCGGTCCTTCAAATGAACGCTCCTCCACTGAAACCCTTCCAGCAGGCAGAACTCAAGGATTTGTTGTCTGAGCGATTTGAGGGCTACACCATCCACGATCAAATGCAGCTGGAAACGGGTTTTCGCGGGTCGCCGGGGGGGAACGTCGAGATGCACCACAAATCGCAATGGGACGGATATCGCCTGAATTCCAACGACCAAAAGTACATCTGCCAGTGGAAAAAGAGCTGTCTTGTTTTCAGCCGTTTGAAGCCCTACGAAACTTGGATTGACCTACTTAACGCTGCCATGCCATTTTGGGAGGCGTACCGAGAAGTGGGCGAACCGGAAATAATTGAGGCGATTGGGGTACGCTTTATCTCTCAAATCCCTCTTCGCGCGAACGAAAAACCGTCGAAGTACGTACAACGAGTACCGTTGCCACTCAAGGGTCTTGGGTTGCGTGCCGATTCCTTCTTTCACCAGGACAGTATTCCGCTGAAAGGTTATCCTTACGAGTTGAAGCTGATTCGTGCAATGCAGCCCGCAGCCGAGACGACTGGTAGCAAAAGCGTGCTGATCGTCGACATTGATGTCTCGACTACAATGGCAGTACCCTTCGACCAACTCACTAGAACGCTGGACGAAATACGATACATTAAGAACAAGGTTTTTTTCACCTACATGAAAGACGCCGAAAAGCGTTTTCAATAGCTTACAGGACGACTTACCACCATGAACTTTGGCACAAGTGATGCAGCTAGGTTGCTTGAACGCACCCGAAACGCAATTTATCAGCGTTGCGACAACTCGGTAACGCTGTCCCGAGCCGAAGCCACAGAAGCGGTTCTCGAAGCATGGCAGTCCACCGACGAGCCCTGGAAACTGTCGGCTGATGAAGTCGGCATTTCCGAGGAGGTAAAAGACACCGCTATTCGTTTCATTCAGAATCTTCCGCTTGGCTTCCCGCAGCCAGAGGTTTCGGCGGAACCGGACGGGCATATCAACCTTGAGTGGTATCGCAATCCTCGTCGCGTCCTCTCGGTAAGCATCGCACCCAATAATCGACTACACTGGGCGGCGCTGATCGGAACGGAGTCTCCCAGAGGTTCAGTACGGTACATCGATCGCATTCCCAACACGATTCTCGACCAAATCGCCCGAGTCTTCGAGGGATGATCGATCCGAGCGACATTCCAGTTGTTGCAGACAACGAATTACTTGCGAGATTCATCGTCTACAGCGACGAAAAACGGCAAGACGGTACGGTCAAGCACAAGCTTTTCTTGCCGTATAAGTTGGTCGATCTATCTGTCAATCGGCACCGTGAGGCGACTTCCGAAGAAACATGGCTGGCCGGGTACGACGTCGCCGCCGAGCGAGGCAGACCTCTTTACGGCCTAGCTAACATCCGCGCGAGCCATTGTAGAGCCGAAAAATTGGAAGTGGTCCCCGACCCAATTCTTCCAAAGAATCCAAACCACGCGAACATCGTTGGCTACCCCCCAGCAAAGGAAGATCAGATGGCAATCGCTAAGGTGCTCGCCGCCTCGATCGAAGGGAAGTGGCAAGAACCGCCTCCGCAAGCGGCCGAATGACTCGATGGCCTTTGGATTCTTGGCGGTCGACAGTTCTATCCACAGTCTTCGTTAGCTACCGGGAGTGAATCCCTCGTGTACGAGAGGATATAACCGGAATGCACCAAATCACCAGATCCGTGCGCATCGTCAATCAGCGATCGCAGTTCGACTTCATCACGAATCCCGTACCGCGTGTACATTTGGTTGCCAGCAAATCGCGACAAACGATACCAGTCAAAACCGTCGATCTGCCCATGGTCGCCAAAATCAAAGTCGACCGAAGTGTCTGTTAATCGTACCGCGCAGCCGAACCCATGAATGAAGTATTCGCCGCCTCCAACGAGGCCACCGCGACCAGGCACCTCGTAGCCGACCCACTCTGTCGTTGTCGCAGGACGCGGGATGTCACTTGCTTCAAGTGCTGCCACCGCTCGAGCAACTGTGGCTTTGTAGGCGTCGATTAGAGTTTTTAGCCGATTGTTCATAGTCAGCCCATTCTAACCCGGCTCACCTGTCAGTTTGCGGCAACTGGCTCCGGCCATTTGCCGAAAGACTGCCACGGCAGTGTAGCTGCCGGCAGCGTTTGAGGTCAAAAACCAGACCATTTGCGAGCCGCCAGATGCATTTCAGTATTAAACCGAGTAGACTGCTGTTTCAAAATGAATGGCTGATTTGAGTTTTGGGGGAAGGACTGTCGCATGGAGTCACAAGAATGGAAACAAAGGACTGGCAACCGTACAGCAACGAGCTGTGTGACACGCTTCTGCCGAAGCTTTAGAGAGGGAAAGTAGTTCCATTATGCCCATGAAGACGAAGCCACTGTCTACTGCACCTGCTCCCACTACGTTGCTGTCCGCGGATGTCATTGCGACAGGGATTCCGGTATCACCGATCGACCGCTTGCGAATCATGAGCTCCGGCACGTGGACGGATTTCATTCTCGAATGGGCAGATTCTCTAAAAACGAAATATGAGCTTGTTGAGAGGTGCGACGGCGCAGGTGACATGGGTCGTGACGTCATTGGATTTCAAAAATCCAGCGAGACTGATCCTTGGGACAACTACCAGTGTAAATATTACGACCACCAATTGGCGCCGGGTGACATTTGGTTGGAGCTTGGAAAGCTCTGTCATTACACACGCATCCGGGCGTTTACGGCTCCCCGCCACTACTACTTTGTAGCGCCCCAAGGGGCGGGGCCGAAACTCTCTTCATTGCTTCGTTCAGCGAATAATTTGCGTGCTGGTCTTCTGGAAAATTGGGATCAGAAATGCCAGTGCGGCATAACTTCTAAAACAGAGATACCTCTCGATGACCAATTAAGGGCTCACATTAATTCTCTAGACTTCTCCATTTTCAGTGCTCCGTCACCTCTCACAATCATCGAAGAGCACAGTCGGACGCGCCATTACGCGGCCCGGTTTGGGGGCGGATTGCCTGCTCGTCCCAACACGCCACCTCCGCCGCCCACCATCGCCGCGAACGAGGCCAACTACATTCGAGCCCTGCTGGATGCCTACGAGGACCGTTTGACTGTTATCTTCAAATCGCCGGACGACATTTCCGACACGGCTCTTGTGCAACATTTCAAACGTGCGCGACTTGAGTTTTACAGTGCGGAGTCGTTGAAAGGATTCTCCCGCGACACGGTTCCGCTTGGCACTTTCGACGCACTTCTAGATGAGGTTTTGAATGGAATTGCAGACGTCTTACAAGCTACGCACCCGGATGCTTATGACCGCCTTCTAGCGACAGTGGGACATGCCAAAACGCTTCCTTTGTCATCCAGCCCTCTCTTTGCGAGAATCTCGTCACCCGATAAGGGCGGAATGTGCCATCAGTTGGCGAACGATAAACACATAAAGTGGAAAGCATGAAAACACCCGCACTTTTTAACGGACCGGTCGAAATCGGCATGCGGGCGGCAATGGTGTTGGCGAATGCTTATCCCGAACGTTTTGATCTCAATCGGCTGGTGATTCTCGACTACATAGTCGTGCATTCAGGGGACATTCCGGATGGTCCGCCAAGCCTCCACCCACCGACGCCACTCCGCGCCGGTGAGGTTGCGGTCCGCAGAGGTCTGTTAGAAAACGGACTGCATTTGCTAGCAATGAAAGGCCTTGTTGCCCGTCACCTGGACGAGTCGGGAATCACGTATTCTGCCCAGTCCGAAATCACGGCATTTCTGGACGCACTTTCTTCTGTGTATGCGCTTTCTGTGCGAGACCGTGCAGAATGGGCAGTGAAAAGGTTGGACAGTCTCACCGATGACCAGATTCGGAAACTGTTCGAAGAATCAATCGGCCGATGGAGAACCGAGTTCATCGCCGAAGTGGAACAGGAGGACGCTTAATGAACGAAGAACCAGGATTTTTTATTGAAAGCCTCACGCTAAAGGGGCCGGCAAAGACAGACGCACAGCTAACGTTTGGTGACGGGCTAAATGTAGTATCCGGTGCCTCTGACACCGGAAAGTCCTATGCTCTCAGTTGCATCGACTACGCTTTTGGAGCGAGCAGTCCACCAAGCCCAATTCCTGAGGCCGCAGGGTACGACGCCGTTGCTCTCGCCGTAGTCGTCCGTAAAACAGACGAGAGGTTTGTTTTCGAGCGTGGGTTGGCAGGCGGGGAGGTCAAGCTATCTAAGTTTTCAGCCCAAGGGGCATTGATCGAGGAAACCCTCATCAGCGCGAAGCACAGTCCGACCAACCCAAACACACTTTCCGGAATCCTCCTTAGTCTTTCGGACTTGTATGGGAAACAAATACGAACCAACAAGCAAGGTAGTCTTAGGAACTTTAGCTTTCGTGATGTCGCATTCCTTGTTGTCGTTGATGAAGAGCGAATAATTGCCCGGCGTCCGCCTCAGCTTTCGGCCAACCGGGTTCAGAACACAGCACAGAGCGAAACCTTCAGGCTGTTGGTTTCTGGTGTGGAGAGTGGCATTGTTTATTCGCTCCCGGCAGCTAAGCAGACGGTAGGGGTAGAGGCCAAGCTAGAACTCATCGGAAGCATGCTCAGTAAGGCCGAGGCACGCTTCTCGGCCACAGGCTTGAACAGAGAAACTATTGATTCCGAGCTTGCCTCGTTAGATTCCGTCAGAACGGGGGCGTTAGGGGAATACGAACGAGCTCGACTTGAGATTGCAACACTGGAATCATCCCTAGCCATCCAATCCCAAGAGATGAGGCGGGCTCGATCGCGTCAGCAAATCGTCGGTGGTTTGGTCAACCGATTCAAACTGCTAGATGCACATTATCAAGCAGACACAGAGCGTCTACACGCAATCGAAGAGTCGGGGAAGCTGTTGGAAGCCCTTCCTTCGAAGGAATGTCCAGTTTGCGGCGCAGCTCCTGAACAGCATAGCCCAAACGAGCAGTATAGGCCTTATGAGGTCGAAGTAAGTGCCCGAGCGGAAGTAGTCAAAATTCTGGAGTTGCGTCGCGATCTCACAAAAGTATTGGAAGAACTTGAACTGGAAAACTCCCAGCTCGAGATACAAGCCACAGGGGCTAAACTGGAATTAGCGAGAATACAAACCATGGTTGAAAACGAATTGATGCCGCGGGTGAAAGCGTCGGCCGCGGTACTTAAAGCTCAAGACTCCCGCCGAGACTTATTGATTCAAGCGAAGAGCATCTTGACTCAAGTGGATCAACTTTCGGATTACGCCTCAGATTTAGAGGGAACTGATACTCAGTCCGTCGCTCCTTCCAAAGCGGTTTCCAGTAAGCCTACAACTGGGGAAATGGAAGAATTCGCGACATCCGTTCAGGAACTCTTAGAAGCATGGAAATACCCCGGAGCCGGGAGAGTCGTGTTTTCGGAGGATGACCAAGACTTAGTTATTTCTGGAAAAGCCCGAATCAGCCACGGCAAAGGGGTGCGTGCTTTGACCTGTTCAGCTTTTGTAGTGGGCCTGCTTCGCCACTGTCGGGCGAAGAAACTTCCTCACCCCTCCATCGTTCTTTTGGATTCACCCCTGGTAGCGTATCGGGAACCAGACTCAGCTACGGAAAGGGCTGAGGATCAACAACTCCGCATGGCTGGCGTGAAGGACGCGTTCTATCGCTCGCTGGCAAGCGGAGACGCCAAAGGCCAAGTGATTGTTTTTGAGAACGAAGACCCTCCGGAAAACATGGGTGGAACTTATAACCGAATCCACTTCAGCAAGAGTTCGGCTGGTCGATATGGTCTCTTCTCTAAATAGAAATTCCACAGATGCCGCCCAGTGGTGTGAATGCGTCGCAGTTGGTCTCCGAGGACCGTGAGGCGTGTATTCTGGCGGGGGAAAATGCACCGGGCATGACGCTGGTGTGGTACGACTTTCACCCAAAAAAGCTAGTCGCCAACCGGCGACCGTTTGGCAACTTCTCACTGTTCTTAGGTAAACTTTCAATCAGTTGCACTGACACAGGCAATCAAATGACAAAACCACTAAAAGTGATTCGAACCCTGGGTAGCGGGCTTAAGAGCGTTGTGTACGTTGCGGAGGATACCGTTCTGCGTCGACAGATCGCAATCAAGATCATTAAACCAGAGTACGATAGGGATCAAGCAGCCGAAAAACATGCGATTGCACTAGCGCAAGTACCTCGGCACGAAAATGTTGTCCAAATTTACAGCGTTCAGCGTCGTGTACTGGAAGGTTTCATAAGTGGCGAAGAAATGGTTATAGAAATGGAGCTGATTGACGGTGTGAGTATCGCCTCTTTACTTCACCAGACCCATTTTACAGGCGCTCAGGTAAAGACGATTTGCAGTGGAATATGCGACGGGCTGCAATTCATGCATGAGCACGGCGTCGCGCATTCCGATCTGCATGCCGCAAATGTGCTTGTAAACAGCTTGGACGTTCCGGTGATTATCGATGTCGATGTGAAGGATAGAGCAACTATTTCGAGATCGACGTCATTTGAGCTGGCTCATCAAAAATCAGCTGACCTGGACGCTGCGAAATTCATTACTCGCCTAGTACTTAAACACTCGATGGTTCCCGCAGAAATAAGCCATGCGATCATGTCTGCCTTAGATAATTGCCAATCTTTTGACGAGGTAAAGGCAGCACTCACGATCGAAGTTGCGTCGCCAAAGTACGAAAAAATGAAGTCGATCGACGCAGTGAAGCACTTTGAAGAAGGGCATTTCGTGACGTTGCGCAATGTTGCGATTGAGCATGCGAAAAAGCTCTGTTCTCTTATTGATGATGATCAGCACTTCCCTATGTGGATGGAAGAGGTTTCAAAGGAAAAATTTGTTTCTCGGCTCGAAGAAATTGAGTCGATCTCGATGGATTCGTGTGAAATTGCGTCTGCAATCGGCGCTTGGAGTAACAACGATGACACCAGCAAAATCGTCACGGACATGTTGTGGATTTTGTCTCATTTTTCAGCGAGCCCTTACATGAAAGGAACTTTTCAACAAGTCTGGAATGAATGTCGCTGGTACCCCACTCTTTTGATGTTTTATGGCATCTCCTTCACTTGCTATCGCAATGGTCGATTTGCCTTACTACGTGAAGTATTGGATTTGCAAGTGCAGCCCAATAGTTATTCCTTTCTGGAGGAAATAAACCTTGCAACCATTGAACTGGAAAACACTTGGAAATCCATAATGAAATCAAACCGATTCACACCAATTACGGAACGAATCGCATCAATCATGGACAGAATTGCTCCAGCTTTTTCCCTAAACCAAACGATTCTCAACGATGAATTTGATGAGTTACAGTGCTTTCTTTCGTGTTTGATCATTTACGCAAATAGAAAACTCGGAGACTCGGACCTTAGCCGTCGTTCAGTGCTCAAAGGACGGTATCTTTGGAGGCTGGTTGCTCGCGGTGAAAGTGCATTTGATGCAACTACAAGGCTATTGAGAAAAGCGGAAAAGCTAGGTCCAAACTGGAAACCACTGCAAGCAGGGTTCTTCGACGGAAAATCCACGGATGCCATAGCTTCGCTAAAGGAAAGTGTGCAATTGCACAGCAAAGCGAGAGAAGCATATCGGATGTACTGAGCAAGCTCAATTGCAATCTTTTCCCAACGTTACTACCTTGGGGATGTTGCGATGTAGGTCACCACTGCGAAGGGTGGCCTGCCGTCGATTGCAGTGAGAGAGAGCGGTTACATGTAAAACGACTTGTTCAGCTTCGTCGACAGTATCGGGTAAAAGGTGAATTGATGCGATCGTTTTGGCAAATAGAGAGTTCCCACATTTGCTCTCTGCAAGGTAAGTCGACGGAATTTGTCCGTTTGCTGAATGCGCTCATAACTGCTCAATCGCGAGCTGGGGGACTCGTTGACGCCTCGCTACAGTTAAACCAAGCGGACACAATTCCGGACGGAGGGGTTGACGCAGTTGTTTCAGAATCAATTCCGGCGTTACTGGATCCGACCGGTTGGTTCACTGTTCCGACGTCTTGGCAGTTTAAAGCCCAGCCGACTTCGAACATCAAGCCTTCGAGTAAAGCGCCAGATAAGAAACAAGAGACGGCTCTCCGGGAGGAGATCAACAAACCCCACGCGGCGAAACTAGTCAAGCTAGGTTACGGTTTCCGCTTGTGTATCGCAGACGAGTTACCTCCTGCCAGCAGAACAAAATGGAACGAATGGCTGAACGATGAGGCTAAGAAACTCAACCCAAATGTGCCGTCAGCATTTGTTGTGACCGCCTCCGACCTAGTACTATGGGTGAATCGGTATCCAGCTATCGCTCTAGACTTCCGACCGGGAGCCTTTCAAATGAAAACGCTCGCCGTTTGGCAGCAAGAGGTTCGTGCTCTAACCCCTTCATTTGTAACTCCGGCCACTTGGCAATTCGTGTTGAATACGATCAGCAACCATATCAACTTTGATTTGAACGCGGATACCATACTGACGATTCAAGGAGAAGCGGGCGTAGGTAAGACGCGATCGGCCTGCGAGGCGCTTGCATGCCACCCCGCAATCGAAGCTATGGTTGCCGTAACGAGCGACGAACAGTCCGCCCTGGTGTTCGCGCAGGCGATTTCAAGTGACCGCAACTCACGCGCAATCCTAGTCGCCGACGAATGTTCCTTGCAGTACCGGGAACGACTTCGTCGCATCCTACCCGGCTGTTCGGACCGCCTTCGTGTGATCGCAATCGACAACAGCCTGCAGCGGGCCGAGGGGGCTGGTGAGATCCGAATTACTCAAATGTCACCAGCAGAAGTTTTGCAAATTTTGGACATGAGCTTTCCTGATTTACCATCGGATCGTAGGCGGACTTTCACGCAGCTTGCCAGGGGGTTTATCCGTTTGGCAGTTGACCTGTGCCAGCATGATCACCTAGTTCCAATTAGTGGGAGGCTCGACGGTGTCTTTGGCCACTTCGAGGATTCATATCTCGTATCACGACTCGAGAAGGACGAACTCGCAACAGTCCAGGTGATTTCACTCCTTCCAAGGGTCGGATTTCGCGACGATACTGCAAACGAGCTGAAGGAGCTATGTGCCCATCCCGCTATCAATCTAGATTCACGGAAGGTCGTGGAGATCGCTACACAGCTCAAGCAGTCTCCTGGGTTCATTGCGTTCGGTGGGCGATTTCTTTATGTGACGCCTACATTGATTTCACAGGTCGCATTCCAGTCGGCTTGGGGTAAGTGGGTGTCTCCTGATCCGTCCGGCTTTCTCCAAAATCTGTCACCCAGTCTCTTGGATGGCTTCATTGAGCAGGCTCGGCGTGCGCCAAACCCAGAACTCGCAAGAGCCGTCTCGAATTTTTTCCTCAATTGGGCAACCGGGTTAGGCCCTCCAGACTTGGCGGTTGAGGCTACGGCTGTTCGGCTTGTACGATTGATCGAGTCTGATCCAGACCTCTTCTTGCCGCTACTAAAACGACTGCTCGAAGGGATGCCGGAGGAGGAATTGCAAACCCTTCATGCCCTGACCATTGAAGGGCAAAACGCACGACGCCAAATAGTTTGGCTCGCCGAAAAGCTCGCCCAACTCCCCGATTACTTTACAAGTGCAGAGCAACTCCTTTTCAGGCTCGCGTTGGCTGAGTCCGAGCCACACCTCGGCAATAGCGCTACCCGGGTCTGGACCTCGCTTTACCGCATCGTTCAGTCAGGGACACCAACTCCCTTTCCAGATAGGCTAAAACTTTTAGAAAAAAGGTTGCGGGAGGCTCGAGATTCGCATCTGCCGATGCTGATAGATGCGTTTAATGAAATTCTAAAAGACGTCCCCATTACGGGGCTCACCGGTTCGCAGGTCATCCTGGGGCGAGTTCCTCCTCCCGTCTGGCGACCGAACGATCACGCAGAGCGTCAGGCCTGCCTCCGCGCAGGGTTGGAGATGGCAGCTCGGCTCTCTTCTGGAGGCGGCTCCGTCGGCGATGCAGTCCGGACTGCTGTAGTTGAGCGTCTCTCCCCGCTCTTCCTTGCCGGCTGCTTTGAGCAAGTGGAGGCGGTTCTCGGTCAAGGCCCACTGCCCGACACGATGCTTGCGGTACTCACACGCGAGTTGGAGGAGTTTACGGAAACCTTCTGCCGGGAACACGAGTTCACCTTTCAGAGCCGACAACCGAAGGCCGAAGGAGGGGAGGAAATCGTATCGGTCATGGAGAAGCACCCGAGAGAGATCGGACCGGACCTTGAGGACCGAATCCGAAAATGGTATGCCCGCCTTATACCGGACACGCTTCATGGCCGACTCGTCTCAGTTGTCGGTAGAGACTCTTGGCAACAGGAGATCGCGGGTGATCGGGAGTCGTGGCAACGTGAGATCGATGAACTTGCAGTGACCCTCGTCTCTAACCCGGTGGAGTTCGAGAGTGAAATTCCCTGGCTCGCTTCCACGGAAGCCCGAAGCGTCTATCACCTTGGTCAGTCTTTGGGAAAAGCGGATACTTCGGGAACACTTGTTGAGAGAGTGTTCCAATCTGCACGCGAGGGGGCGACTGGTGTCGCAAGAGGATATTTGGAGCAGGTCTCGACGTCCAATTCGTCCCAATTGGGGCGGCTCAATGCAGCTCTGGACAAACTTCAGGAAGAGGACGCTCGGACAGCGTTCGACGTTCTATGGTCAGCCGGCCCTGAGGTTCGGAAGGTCGAGCGGGTCTTCGGGCTTGTGGATGCCGGGCACCTTCCGGCTGAGCTACTTCGCAGCCTGGAACGCGAGGCGTACTCAGGTCAGCTTAATCAGGAGCAACTCGCTGGTGCGGTCCTTCGGACGATTAACGCAGCCGAAGACGGCAACGCTAAAGCCGCAGTGGTAGCAGTCAGACTATTGTATGCGTGGCTGCACCCGGATCGCCGGATGACTGGCTCTGAGCGATTGGCGAACGCCCCGGAACTTGTGCCCATGCTTCGCCATGCCTTGCATGCTGCAGTGGGTTCGATGAATGCTGCAGCGGGTTCGGTCTACTTAGAACCAACTTTTTGGCTAACACTTGCCGAAGATCTTGCAGCCATCGACGTTGCGTCCGGTGCAGAACTTCTTGCAAAGGGGATTACGAACCGGGACTTTAAAACTCGACAACTTGCCGAAAGGCATCTTGTTAACCTTGCGACATTCAGCCCATCCGAGGTTATGAAAGCTGTTGGCGAAGTGTTCCTTCATCCCTTGGATGTGAAGTGGTTGCAGTTAGGCAATATCTCCGCTCTTCTGCACACCATACCAGAAGTGATCGTCAAGGAGTGGATCGGCCGCAACGGCCTACCGGCGGCCCAGGCTATCGCACGCCATCTTCCTCCTCCGTACCTCGACGAAGACAAACCTATTGTGTCCCCGCTCACTGAGTTCGTCATGGAGACCTATGAGTGGGACGAGCATGTGTTCCAGGAATTTGTGGCCGGAATTCGCAGTCGAAAGGTTTACACTGGCGACATCGCATCTCAGTACCTAGAGGAAGTGCATACCGCCACGCGATTTTTAGACCACCCGCTAAGACGAATTCGTGACTGGGCGCTTTCTGAAATAGAAAACGCACGCCGTCGTGCGGACTATTGGAAGCAGCGTGACGAGGAAGACAATCTCCGGTGAAGCGTATCGCAGCAAATTGTTTCGAGAATCAGAACTTGAGCTGGTCCAACACCTAGAAACCAGCAACCGCCCTGGCGTTGCTAACCAACCACTGCAAATGCGACGTGAATGGGCAGGGAGAGGAGCATCGCCATCAATCGTCGCCAAGGTCTGGAGAGAAAGGCGAGCCAGATAAGACAGAGTTTCCGGATTCGGCAGAAGCGTTCAGAAAACTCTTGTGTCTGCATTGGGTCGCTGTGAATAAGCAATTAAAAAGTTTGCGCAACCGACTCAGGACGGTTCGTCATTACATAGTTCGTGTGATGCTTTCGTCGAATGCAGCCGAAGCTGTTTTGGGACTATGAAAGTGCATGTTGTCAGTTCAAATTCAGTCACCTCGCCTGAATGCCCCGGGTAACTCTGCGGTCCACATTGGAATCCGCAAATTGTCTACTGATGAGCAGGTACGGCGACGGAACGTCGGAATTGTAACTGACTCGGGTCGATGTTCGTCACACCTGTTTTCGACTCGATTACGGCCCGAGAACAATTCGATGCGAGTCATGCTTCGCCCCCCCGGGCGTTCGGGTCAGAGCCCAGCGGCTTCGCCTGCGAATCACACTGTGGACTGCGCCATGTTTCGGAGCTACCGCTGCGGAACATGGATGGGTGGGAGTCGACTTATCTCCGCAAAGCCCAAAACCGCCTCACCGGTTTGGGCCATTATCCGCCTTCCGCTGACGATACGGCCGATCTTGATAGAACCGCTTGCAGCACCGTCGGCAGCCCAAGTTTCGACCCCGCGCCGATTCATGTAGCGAACTTCAATTCGCCAATCGCCAGGCATCGGACGCAGAACCAACACCCGGAACAAACCTCCCGGTTGCGTCGTCGTCTCAGTTCCTTCGACTAGGAGTTCCTTCGTATCCCGCTCACCGAACGCACTGAAGCCAATCAACCGCACCTCGCCGGCGGCGAAGGTGTCCGGCAAGGTGCCGCCCGCAGAAACCTTTCCCAATGGAACTTCAAGCTTGCTTCCATCCGGAGCGGTCATCAACACGCTCAAAAGGGGCGCGGTCTCCTCCCGTACATCGTACCGCACGTCGATCAAGGGCTCGTTTCCCCCGCTGGACGCTTCGTCGTGGCGCACTATCGCGAACGCCTCTTGCAGTAACACCACGCAAACAAAGAAGTTCATCAGCACGTCCAGTGCCACCAGACGCAACGGGTTGGATATTTCAATGTCATCGTCCATCGTTCGGCTCCTAAGTTTTAGCGGCTGGAGAGGGCGATGGTTCGCCGTGCGGGACGATTCCCTCTGACGCTTGAATCCAGTCGTCGTTGGCCGCCGAGAAATTGATCGTAAACACGGCGAGATCCTCCGCTTGGTTAGCGCCGGGCAAGGTCACCCGCTTGGTCAAGCTCTGTCCGCCAACATAAACCGTGATTTCGCAGGGACACGGCTGCAGTGCGAGGAAGTGCATCAAGTCGAATCGCGGCCGACCGCGCGGCGAGTGGGTGAAAAACGCGTGATACTCGCGAGCGCTTCCATCTGCTTCTTGTACGGTCCAAAAGGTCGTTTGCCGCGGAAGGTTTTTCCATTTCGCGTCGCGCTCACCCAAGTTGGGAGCTGTCACGCGAACCGAAATCACATAGGTGGCGTCGGCAGCCGATGTCGACATCAGATTAGCACTGAGTCCCTTAACGCCTTCGTTGCCGCGCTGGCGACCAACCTTTGGATCGCCGGCGCCGGTAAGCATCCCCAAGTGGGGCAAGACGCAGAGCACGAACGACACCAGCAGCGACACTATCACCAAATTGAAGATCGTGTCGGCTTGCGACTGTTCCGTGGGATCGGCCTGATCGTCGAATTCATTGTCGGTATCCATGATGGTTTGAATCCTGTGAGTTCGTGAACTTAAACGGAGACACGCTCCCTTTTACTAATGTGTGCTGCTGATGGAAGGATCGCGGGCGTGTGGTCAGGCGAAGATTCTGGCTCTGGCGGCGGGAACACTGTCGTGCTGCAAAGTTTTCCCAAGGCCGTGTACAGGCGATTGAAGAACACGGATTCTTGCGCTGCCTGCTTTCGCTCAAACGGGTCGATGGCCAAGGTCAGCGCTAAGGCGACCAGAGTCGTCGTCATCGACAGTGACAAGGTCGTCGTCACGTCGCGAAAGGCCGCCGAGAGTTCATGTGGAGTTCGAGCTTGAGCGACAATGTCCGGTACGAGCGGCAAGGCCAGCATAAGGCCACGGCAAGTGCCGAAAAAGCCGATCCCGCCCAGGGCAATCTTCAGGAACTGGAGCAGCCAGCGGCTTTGGCGGGCCACGTGCCCCTGCTCTTTGACGAAATCGCGAACATCGGTCTCGACGGTCCCCTGCAAGATCAACTCGCGGGCATACAGAACGAAGCCACGGTCAAGCAGATAGATGAGCCGCAGTTCAACCGTCAGAACGAGGACCATCATCGCCACCAACAGTCTGTACCCAGTGTTAGGTGCCACGAACCAGACGGTCCCGAGGGCCGCTAGGATAGCGAAGTAGGCGGAAAGGGATTTCGGGAGCAATACCCTGAAGAGTTCAACCGCGGGCAGCGAAGGTGCGGAGCCGCTAGTCCAGATCGCGAGTTGATCGGCTTCGTAGCGGGCCAAGCTGTGGCGAAGCAGAATCAAGGTCATCAACAGCAGCCCGATAAAGATTGAACACATCTGTTCCGGGCCCTGCAGGACGGACAGCCAAGTGCGGGCGGTCTTCACCTTTTGATCTTCTTCGATCGTGGCGAGCAACTTCTTCATGAGCAGCGCCACCACCCGCATTTGCTCAACTTCGTTGCTGCTCTTCGCGTTGCCAGGCTCAAATGGGTTGTAGGCTTCGACGACTTTGAACTGCTGGAAGAGCGTCTGGATGACCTGATCCCCATCAAGGCCCGACTCTGGAAACAGCACAAAGCCGGATGACCATGGTGCCCTGCTACCCGCGCGGTTTGCTAATTGCTTGAGAGGCTCTTCTTGCGCCCCCGTCGCTATTTCGTTTGCACCCGTTTTGCGTACCTCCGCCACCCAGGCGTCGGTCGCCCCTTGTTGGCGAGCAAGGACGGAGGAAAGTACCTCGGCCGTCAAGCGGCGAACTTCTTCGCGAGACAAATGGCCTCGCTCCGGCACGCCCAACGTCTGGGCGAGATGGACGATCAAATCCAACGTGTGAGAATCCCATACGGAATCCTTCCAGGACCGCGAATCGCCTTTGACGCCCGCCAGCGCCGCATAGGCAAGATACCCCGGATGGTCTTTCTTCTCCAACTCCTCGCGAGTGGTTTCAGCGTCCAGCAGCTCGTTCATGATCAGGAGCCGGTAGACTAGCAGCTGCCGCTTTTCCAAGGTATCGTCGGTAAAGCCAGCCGGTAGCAAGGCGTCCGATCCCATCAGGATCTGGATGCCCGACGATTGGCGAATCGCCGCGCTGGCGCTAACGTAGTAAGCACCGATGTAGGACGTGTATAGCAGCCAAGCGACGATGGCCAAGCTCAGTGCCAACAGGACCGCTTCCGTCGGCGATTGAACGAAGACGGTCTGCCGCGAAAAGTCACGGCGTGGAATCGTAGGTTTCATTCTTATTCTCCGAGAGTGTAGGATCAGTTCTTGAAAAGTCCCAGCGGGTTGGCTCGAAAACTTTCGGTCCAGCCACGGCTGTCGCCGAGTTCATCAAGCAACCAGCGTCGCGCATCCCCGCTACGAAGGTCGGCATGCTTCACCTTGGGATCGATGGCGCCCAGTTCGCGCCACCGACGGAAGCGATCGTCGATCATGTCAAGCTTCACGGGACCGATGCTGGTTTGTTTGGTATCG
Source organism: Pirellula sp. (assembly GCA_031424235.1). Classification (GTDB taxonomy): domain Bacteria; phylum Planctomycetota; class Planctomycetia; order Pirellulales; family Pirellulaceae; genus JBKCUI01. Next base: position 21,851 of record JANPHB010000342.1, on the reverse strand, counting down.
AATTGCAGAACAACCATTTCTGCTTCCTTCTCATCCAAGCCGCGGCCCACCACCGCCCGTCGCGTTCCGCGGGATTCGATGAACAGCACTTCGCCAAACCCATCGCGGACCCGCTGGCTCAGCTCGCTACCAAAGGTTTCGTTCTTGGGCCAGACTTCCTTGTCGCCGAAGACCTGCGATTGGGAACGGATGTAATCAGCGGAGCGAACGGCAACGGAACTCGTCAGGCGAGCCTTTGCCACCTTCGTTCCACCTTGAGAACCGACGAACACGAGTTGAGATTCGCCGCGCTTCGCACTGGCATGGAGCCACAGCAAGAGCGACTGGTCGTTGCCGACCCATAGCGTGGTCACAGGAACGGATTCCAGCGCCACCAGGTTCCAAATCGAGCAGATCGCATCGGCCTGCTCGCCCTTGCCTTTGAGCGCGAGCTCGGCAATGACGCAGGTGCGCGGCAAATCTTTGCTCGGCCCTTTGCGGGTCTGCAGGCGGATGACGGGGGAACCGTCGTTAGCCACCGACTCGATTAGGTATGCTTCCGCGGCCGGTAAGATGGACTGCGCCGGCAGTTCCACTCGACGCAAAAGGCTCTTGTTGTCCTTACGCTTGGCGAAGGCAGCGTGCGCCAGTTCGCGCAAGACCGCGCGATCGCCAGCGAGGAGAGCATCTTTGTTGCGTTCACGTACCAGTTCCGCCAAGGATTTTTTCCCCGGGCGGTCGCCGACATCGTCGACGTTGGCGGCAATTTCGGTGCATTCTCCCTCGCGATACAGGCCCACGACACGCAGTTTGTTCTCGGCATCGACGGTCAGCGAAAGACTGACGTCGTTGTGATCGTGTCCATTGAGGCAATGCGTGGTCTTGCTGTCGGGCATACTTGCGTAGAGTTCGCTGATGACCGTGACATTCGGCTGCGTCAAATGATCGACGACGGCCTTGGGAATGACATGGAAGTATTCGTTTCGACTGTCGCCAACCTGCGTAATCAGCTTGTAGAAACCGGGATCCTTCGGGGCGGGTTCGAAGAACCAAGCGGCCTTGCCCTTCTCGTAGGTGAAGACCTCGTTGCGCGGCTCTTTTTCCTTGGTCGTCGGCGGTCTAGGCCCCGGATTGACCGGCGGAGTAGGATTGGGATTGCCGCGTGGTGGTTTGTCCGGCTGACCTTCGTTTTCGCCGCCGCCTGGTTCGCCTTGCTCCTCGCCACCGCCGGGATCGCCTTCACCTAGCGCGCCGTCACCGGACTTGCCGCCGTCGACTAGGTTGATGGTGATTTCACGCTTGATAATGGCCTTGAAGAAGGCATCTATGTCGAAGTCGAACACCGACAAGATCGCCCGCAGAACGCGATCGGGCGTCATGGTGGTCAAACTGGGAGCGATGATCTTGATCTTGAAACCGAGCAGCTTCAACAGCAGTTCCACCCGCCGAATATCGACCTTGAGGTCCGCGCCGGCGATGTTGAATCCGCCGATCTCGAAGTTGAGGGACGCGGCAGCGATAAAGCGCTCCAAATTCGGAGAGGCTTCCACGAACAACTGGGCCTCGGCAATCAGCAACCGCGACGATCCTGAAAAGCGGACTTGGGGAACCTTGCAGTCGATCACACTTTCGGTATCCATGATGCGGAAGCCAAGGACCCCGAGCGAAGCACTCTGACTAGCGGTCAGGGTCTGGCCGTCGATCAAAGTCTGAGCTCGGACTTGCAGGAGCTTGTCGAGCAAGCCGGTGGTTTGGGCGTCCAAGGAAATCCGCTTCGCACGGAAGTCCGCCACGCCGGTAACCTGCGCCAGTGGCAAGAAGTCCGCGAGGATGAGAGTGCCATTGACCGTGAAGCGTTGGTCCTTAAGGGCGGCCTCCAGGCGCGCGGCGACCTTGAAGATCTTGTCGACGCCGCCGCTGCCCACAGTAAACGACCCGGTGACCGCAAACGACTTCTGCTCGAAATTCACTTCCACGCCTGGATTGACCAGCGCAAAGGCCGTGGGGATGGGAATCGTCGCCGGGAACCGCAGCGAGACGACGGCGGGAAGCCGAATCTTCGACGTGGTGATCTCGACGCCGGGCAGGTCAAAGCCAAATTCAAAGACGTTGACTTTGACATCGCAGCGAATGCCGTACGGCTTTTCGTCGATGATCTTGAGGTTGGAGACTTGAATCTTGTCGCTGGGCAAGAGCTTCGATAGCACGTCGCCGAGCTTCGACTCAATCGCCGCCTTGTCGAACTCGGGCTTGCCCAATTTCGGGGCCACTTGGCAGCGAAACGGCATGTTCAAGCCAGAAGCGATTTCCAAGTTGCCTTTGACCCAGATTTCGAGCGGATCTACCTTGGAGCGTTCCTCATCGAGTTCCAAAGTCACGGGCCCAAGGTCAGCCAAGGGGAGCTTGCGCACCTTGAGCTCTGCGACCAGTTTCTTGATTAGGCCTTCCTTCAAGCCTTGGAATGGCTTGACCTCGACGCCGCCGGCGCCCAGCGAAATATCGCCAGCGACGAATTCACCAAAGCCGGGCAGGTTGATCAGCACCTGGAAGTGAACCGCTTGGGCCGTCCGCCGAAATTGCGCGACCTTCAGCAAGCTCTGGTCGATCTTCAGGTTGCTGCTAACCAGCGTCTCGATGCCCGGGTTGATCTCGACCTCGTCGAACGCCAATTCGATCTTGTCCAGTCGCCGCTCTTTGACGAGCTTGTCCGCATCGAAACCGACGATCCATAGCTTCTTAATTTCGAACTGCTTGTCGGCGATCGACAACTTGCCGGACACCTTAAAACCGCGGCGGGCGGCCGAGTATTCCACGTCCTTGCCGATTTCAAGTTCCGCGCCGAAGATGTTCAACTTGCAGTCAGGCAGATGGTCGGCGAGGAGCTTATCTTTCAGTTCGCCGACGCGCTCTTGGATCTGTTCGCGGAGCGCGTCGGTGTGCTGGACGACCAACGCCCGCAATTGCTTTTCGATTGCGGTGGGATCCAGGTGCGGAGCCTTGCTGCCGATATTCCACGACAGGTTCATCGAAAACGCCGGCACACCTTTGACGACTTCTGGCACCAGCACCTTGGCCATGAACGCCTTCTTGTCGGGGTCATAGCGAACTTCATCAAGGGACATCAGTGAGTCGATGGAGCCGGCCAGATTCTGAAACTTGGCATCTTGAAACGCCGCGACCAGCGAAGATTTGATCTGGGCCACGACGACTGAACGCATCTTCTCGATTGCGTCGGCGGGCACTGCAAATGGGCCGCACCGCAACTCCCATTGGTCTGCGTTCTTGGCAAACTCCAGTGGGATTTGCCAGCGACCGAGTTCCGGCATCTGAACCTCGGCAAGCAAGCCAAAGCGCCCATCGGCCCACCGGCTGGTCGCAACCGCCGTCGCGACGCCATCGGGAATTGCGACTTTGAGCACAGCCTGGTCACCTACACGTAGGCCATCGACGGCCAAAGCCTCCAGAAAGCTGGTCTGGACCGAATCCACGACCTTAAGAAAGTCCTTGTCGACGAGCCTCGAAGGAGTGACCGTAAATTTGCCGAAAAAGCGTTGAGCATAACCGGGGATGCTAACGACGTACTCGATATCGATGCTCGACAAGTCATCTTTCAGGCGAGCATCGAGGTTGTCGAAGTGCAGGAACGGAGGGAACCCCAATTTGGCGAGAGCAGCCGCCAGACGCCTGGAGTCAACCTTCACGTAGGTGCGGATTCCGGCGGGAGTCGCCGTCTTAATAGTGCCATCGGCTTCGAGTCGCACGACGGTGTCGATTCCTAGGTCGAGCTCATTGACGATTTGGGCAGTTGCCCCCCCCGGCACATTCGTATTACCGACGCCGCCCACGAGCGGAATGCAATACGTCAGCCGCGCCGGCATTTCGCGAGCGTCGGCAGTCAACTTGGATCGCGCGGCAGGCGCGAAATGCACGCGGAAGAAGCCAGCCAAATCATCGCTAGGCAGTTTGGGGATGTTGGCGAAGTTTTCGTTCACTAAGCGTTCGAAATTAACGACTGCTTGTTCCAAGTCGGCTTGATGGATCTTGAGCCAAGTGCGAATGTTCTTGGCGGCGTCGGCGACCACCGCCCGCCATTTCGCATCGACGGCCGGCTTGCGCGCGGCCAACTCCGCGAGCGCCTGGCGTAGCTCGGCCTCGGTACGAACGGTTTGAAAATCACCCACCGGCTGGAGTGTCGAAACGGCCTGGCGCAGGGTGGCCAGGTCAAGTTTCATGAGTTCCGCGAGTTGCGGATGTTCCAAGAGGTCGCAGGTCAACCCGAGATCGATTTCATATTGACCCTGGCGATCGATGAACTCACCGACCCGGCCCACCGCCGAGTCCAGGTCTTGGGGCGGCGCGGTCTTCCAAGCGGCGAGCAATTCGTCCCAGGCCGGATCCAAACGGTCGATCAGAAGCTGCAGTTCGACCAGGTCGACCGGCAGCTCCACGGCGACAATGCCCTGCTGTTTGCCCGCCGCCCTTAACTTGGCGAGTGCGGCTTGATACTCCGGAGAGAACGTTACGACGCACCGAGTGGCAATCACCTTCTGGATGGCGGTGTCGCTGAATTCATGGTTCCGCAGATAGGTAAACAGGTACTGAGCCAGCAGCTCGCGGTGCTGCTGCTTGGAAACCGGCGCCCGAAAATCCACGCTGTCGCCGACGTGCCGCTGAATCTTTCGTAGGATGGCGACCGAAGCGGGGTCGAGTTGACCTACAACGCCGGACTTGAGGGCCTGTGGTTGCGGCGTTTCGGCCGCCGGAACAGTGGCCAGCAAAAACGCGGCGGCAAGAATGTGCAACATAAGGTGTTCCTTGTGCGGGACGCGGGGGACGGGTGCTATTTTTTGATCGTGACGGTGCGATTCTGGATGTCGAGAACGACCAGCGAGAGGCCGTCGACGGGGCTGTAACAGTAAAGCGAATCCTTGAACGCGAAGACGACGCGGGTCTTGCCTTCGCAATAGGACTTGTACTTCGAGAGCATTTCGTCGAGCTCGCGGCACGTCTTCAGGTTCTCCTTGCGCTCCGCGCGTTCGCGGAGCGCTTTGGGAATCCCCCAACCGCAGGCGATCACGGCCGTGCCGGCGGCTAGGCCATTCTTAGTTTTGAGCGCGGTGGCCGCCGCGATGCCGCAGCTGCTATCAGCCACCAGGGTATCGAAGAAGCTGAGGGTGGCCTTGTCCTGCTCGGCGCTGCAGCCTTCGGAGAACTTGGCAAGTTGCGAATTGATCTTGCCGATCGCTGTGCGGGAGTTTTCGTCGAGATCGTCGAACTTGTACTCGACGTAGCTGACGCGGGTGGATTGGGCCGTAGCGGGAAATGCCGCCAGCAGGAGTAGCAACAAGGCCGAGAAGACATAAATAACGCGCATGGACATTCCTTTCAATTTGAAGTAGCAAGGTGTGTTCAGGGGTTCGAACCTCGCGAGGTCGAACGCAATCCTGCTAGATGAAACCGAACGAGCAGCGTCGGTCAGGAGAAGATTCTTCAAAAAAGAGGGAAACACGTCGTTCGCAAAATCAGTGGGTTTTCGCGAAACGACGATCGGTTTCATGACGATGCTGGGGCGGCAGAGCTAGCAGAAGACCAAATTTGCGAAGGGTGATTGCAACAGATATACTGCTCAGTCTTGAAAACGGCGAGTCAGTAATGATGCGAGCAAAATACGGCCAAATAAAGTGAGGGAAAAAATATGGATCAGCACCCGCGTAATCCAACGGACCTTCCTGCCGATTCTTGGGAGAAGTTTGAAAATGAGGTCGTGCCAGCACTTATGCGGGCCCTTGGAAGGCATGTTGGCTGCTCGAACGACACGATCGCAAGCGTTGCCCACGATGCCTTGGTCGAGGCTTTCGCCGGTAGGTTGGTGGTTAATCCCGACGCGCCATTTTTTGGCTTGTATTGGATCATTAAGTGCAAAGCAATCGACCGAGCAAGGCGCAAGGGATTTGTTCGTTCGTCCGGCTTGCCGCAGGACGGAGACAAAGACTACTCTCTGGCGATGCTAAACGCTGTCGCTCGTGATCCGTCTCCAACCGACAGACTTGAACTTCAGGATTTAGTAAACGAAGTTTCGGCCAGATTGGTTAATGGCTTGGACGATATTGAGAGGCTTATACTTGGTGAACATTACATTGAGGGCAAGAGTTACCCCAAAATTGCAAAAGATCACAACCTGCCTCTAACAGTCATAGACAAACGGCGGAAGAGACTTCAGGAGAAGTTTAAGAAATTTCGCGACAGCCATTCGGACCTGGGGCCTGAATAAGTCGTAGAGGCCAGTTTTATGCAGTCGTTCAATGAACTCCTACACGACAATGATGACTTGTCTCGTTCCGGATTGAACGAAGAGGAAGCCGTCGATCATTTAATGCAGCGATTTATGGAACGCTGCAACCGCGATGGAATACCGGATGACTGGGAACCGTACCTTGCATCCGCAGGCTCCCAACGCACGGAACTGCTGGTGGCATTGTGCCTGCACTGCCTTGAGCTCACCCTCCGTCCACTTGGCTCGGCGCCAACGCCGCCCCGTTCGTGGGCTAATTCGGAGTGTGGAAGTGCGCGAGCATACCTTGAAAAGTTCCCGGAACTGACCAATTCATGCGATGCTCCCGTTGAGCTAAACGCCTGGGAGCTGTTCTTCCGGGGTAGGTGCGAAGTAGACGACGTCGATAAGTTTGATGGGATTCACGAAAAGGTCCGTCAACGCCTGCGGTCGCTGCATGCTGACTATGGTAAGGAGTCAATCACGAATCAGGCGAACTTGAGCATTCCCGGATATGAGCTACATGACGTTGTTGGCCAAGGGGGGATGGGGACAGTGTTCCGCGCCTATAGTCTTCGACTTAACAAGATGGTTGCTCTCAAAGTAATTCGATCGGGCGTATTGGCCCACGATGCTGAACTGCGTCGTTTTACTAATGAGGCGAAGACTGGGACCGCGCTTGACCATCCGGGAATCGTTCCGATCTTAGACGTCGGGGAACACGCTGGGCAGCGATATTTCGCAATGAAGCTGATCGAAGGAGGCAACCTACAGGATCACTTGAAGCGGTACTTCGACCGGCCCCACGAAGCTGCAGCGCTGCTGTCAAAAGTTGCCGATGCAGTCTTTCATGCGCATCAGCGCGGCATTCTTCACCGCGACCTAAAGCCGGCAAACATCCTGATTGATGCTCAATCGAATCCAATCATCACCGATTTTGGTTTGGCCAAGTCGGCTGAGGTTGACATGGAGCTCACTGCGTCAGGAACGCTCCTGGGTACTCCGGCATACATGGCACCTGAACAAGTGAAAGGCGAACGAGGTTCCGTCACAATCGCAAGTGATATCTACGGCCTCGGCGCAGTGTTTTACGCGATGCTCACTGGCAGGCCGCCATTCCTCGGCGACTCGATGTTTGACGTTTTGGAGGCAGTACAGCGTCAAACACCGGAAGCTCTGTCTCGGATCAATGCTAACGTACCCCGCGACCTTGAAACTATCTGTCTCAAATGCCTTGAGAAGGAGTCGCAACGACGGTATGCCAGCTGCGAGGCACTTGCCGCAGACTTGCGGGCGTGGCTTAATTGTCGCCCGATTACGGCCAGGCGTACAGGCGCGCTTGAACGAATCTACTTGTGGTCGTGCAGAAATCCGCAACTCGCGCTCCTGGCAGGTGTATGTATGGCAGCGTTCATATCGATTACCGCGAGCGTGTGCTATATGCATCGGTCCAGCGAACTGGAGCGATTACGCCTAAAAGTGGCACATATACGTTCGGCAAAGCCTGACGATTTGCGTCGGTTGGTGCGGGAGCTGGAGCCTGAGAAAACTCAAGCGATTGCTATTATTCAGGAGTCGCTCGCTTCAAAAAACTCCGACCCGCTGGATCCGAACGAGGCTTGGCGCTACCACCTTGCGATGTTGGAATTCTCGCACAGCCCACAGTCGGTCGACTTTCTCGTCAACTATTTGCCGATTTCGCGTGCCGAGGAGCTTCCGTTGATCGTAGAATCTCTCGCCTCTACTAGGTCGGCGGTTCTATCAGCGGAGAAAAGGGGGGCGGCTCTCGACGACCTTTGGAACATTCTCCGTGCGGAAGAACATGAAGACCGTCGTTTCCGTTCTGCATGCGCACTGGCGAGGCTTGACCCAAATTCCGTGCAGTGGACTAACGTCTTGGCTGCAGTGTCGGAGTGGCTTGTACGGCGGAACACGGTTGAGCTTAGCCACGATGTTGCGGTGCTCGAACCCGTCAGCACACGCCTCATGCCCCATCTTTTGGCTCTATATGGCGATTCGCAACGTGAAGATGCGCATCGAAGTGTGGCGACAAACGTGCTGATTGCGTACATCCAGAAGAGTTCGCCAGAGATGAGGGCTTACTATCAGGCGGAAATGCTAATGAACGCCGACGAACGTCGCTTCATCCTCTTGCGAAACAAGCTCGATCAGATTGAGCCCGACTCGGTTAAGCGACTCGTTCATATGGTCTCCACTGAACTGGACTACTCGGACGAAGGCTTCGACATAGCCGCTCGTCGAAAGGCGAATGCAGCCATCTGCCATATCTACCTTGATCCCAACTGGTTCAAATTGGTCGCGCCACTTCTGCATGAGTCGAACGACCTTACGTTGCGTTCCTACTTGGTGGATCGTATGCCGTGGCTAGGTGATCGCATTGGCCGTCTTCAATCAGCAGTTGAACACGGTACGATTGAACCTGATGTCCTCAAAGCAATCCTAGAGGCTTTAACAAACTGCGTCGATGGCGCACCAAATGTGTTCCCCAACAAATTTGGAGAGCTTTATGAACGCCATACCGATCCCGGTGTTCATGCGGCCGCCGGACTGCTCCTAAGGCGACGGTTGGGCCCCGCGGCAACTCGACCGTACGACGACAAACTGGCATTGGATGAAGGGCAACGACAAGCGGCTCGCCTCGATTTATTAAAGCATCCATCGTGGTATATCGCCCGTAGCAAATCCACCAATGGCCCATCGCCACTAACTCTGGTTGTCATTCCGCCGCCGGGCGAAGTTGAAATCGCTCCACGGAATGATCCATCCCTCACCCGCGATGAGCAAACTCGACAGCGGGAGTTCGCTCGTAGGATTAGAATCGAGCGCAGCTACGCGATTGCCGCGTTTGAGGTAACGCTCGCTGACTTTCAGCAGTACTTGCCTAATCACCCTCACCGCGATATCCACGGTCCGGGCGCTGGTTATCCAGTAAATACCGTGAATTGGTACACCGCTCTTGGATACTGCCAGTGGCTGAATCGAATGCACCAAATTCCAGAGGCGGAATGGTGTTTCCCTCCTGATACGATCTTTGACCCGGAGGAACGAAGGGAGAAGAAGTTGCCGTCGCTGGAACTGCCCTCGGATTACCTTCACAAAACAGGATATCGACTACTCACCGAGGCCGAGTGGGAACACGCCTGTCGATCAGGCACTGTTACCAGCCGCTACTTCGGTCCCCTCGATCTGATGAACCGCTATGCCTGCACGCCGTTGAATTCACAATCTGAGCAAATGATGCCAGCTGGGAGTTTTTTGCCTAACCGCTTTGGCCTCTTCGACATGCTTGGTAACGCAATGGAGTGGACGATGGAACCCAGCACAAAGTGGTCACCAAGTGTCGCAGGCAACGGGAAGCCTTTAGTCATTTCAGATGACGAGTTTCCTGGGCAAGTCTCCGAAGCGACGGATCGGAAACACGTGGTACGAGGCGGATCGTTCTACAATCCGCCGTCGCGCATCCGGGCTTCTTACCGTTATTTTTATCAACCTTCGGCTGCACCAGAGAACCTCGGCTTCCGGGTTGGACGGACAATTGGGCCAAGCAAGGTTGATTAGCGAGCGATTGCCAGCGTCGCGTATACGTTTCTAGTCGAACTACTGTCTTTCGAAGTAGATCACAGTCGTTCGATTCTGACTGCGGCCTGTCCTAGCAGCAGAACCGACGCGTTAACATGGACCGGACGTTCAGGCCATGCTTTGCTTGACGCCAAGGATGGAACTCGTGCACGCGAAGGTCACGTGTAATCACTCGCGTATCTCAAACTCACCGGATGGGTATCGTCCGCTGGTATTGAAGATCGACGCTGACCGACCCAAAATTACTTCTTTCTGACAGATCGAAAAAAGGTTCAAGTTGCTTTAGGGCGATCCTGTCACTCAAACTGGTGCGAGTTCGAGCAATTGAGCTGCCGACTATAAGGGCTGCGATTTCTGCTTTTTTTGCGTTTAGAACTCTAAAGGCCGGAGTCGTGGTCGGTCCGGACCATGCCGGGCACCATTGCTATGTGTCGGGTTGCGTCGAGGATACATTGCCTTCCTCGAGCAGTGGCTCGGCATCAGACTACGAGTAGCTCGTCAATGTCTTTGTCGTGAATCGGGACGAACGCATACGACTGCCGATTTGGTGTAAGGGTTGGTGTCGATGCCGAATCGACTTCACTTTTACCCTGTGTTTTCGTTGGTGGATAGCTATCGTGCCGCTGGTTTGGGACCAGAGGGTCGGAGGTTCGAATCCTCTCACCCCGACTTACCTTTGCGAACGATTTTCCGGATTGGAGAATCGTTCGCATGATATCCCCGGAAAACATAGGTTTTTCCGGGAATTCTGTGCTAAAACTGGTTGAACCAGGGTTGTACTCGAAACGTGGCTAGCTGGTGACAGTCTACGTTCAGCAATTGAATCGCGTTTCGGTTCGATGGCCAAATGGGCCGACGATTTCATCGTATCGGCAAAGTTAGCCGCAGGTCGGGCGATGCTCGTGAAGCCTCCAGTGAACAAGAAACTCTAAAACATCGTCAGTGACGAGCATGCGATGGGGGTGTTATGGATGGCCATGCCCATCGTGGTTATTGATACTTATGAGCATGCGTTCTACGTCGACTATCAAAACCGCAAGGCAGAATACATCGAGAAATTCATGTCGCACATCGACTGGCAGGTAGCCGAGAGGCGATTTCAGTAAACTTTCTTGCTTTGATCCAAGTTTATTTTGGACCAAGCCACAGCCATGTCCCGACCGTACAACTTGCGAGGAGCATTCCGGTCCCGAACGCGGGCCAGAAATTGAGCCCGAGCCGATCTGCGAATGCTAGTGGTATGAAGAACGGAAGCCCCAATGGGACCAGCACAAGTGTCTCGCGAGCAAACTTAGAGGTGGTCGATAAGTCTTGACTTTGCTGCCACTGGAGCACGATCGCAATAATGCTCAGTATTGGCAATGTAAGAATGAACGCGCCGAGGCGCGGGCTCTTATGTGCTACCTGCGTAATAACAGCCAACGTGATGGAAGCCAAGATCCAACGAACTATTCCCCACATCGGCATTCTCCGTCAACGATGATGAAGTACGGCGCTAACAAATACTGCACCTGATACTTATGAGTTTGAGCGAGAGCTACTTGTGGTCGTGCCCAAGGTGAGCTTCTTCAGCGAATTCGCCTGAGTAGGGCGTTCCATCGACTTCGCCGCTAATCGTACCTGCAAACTCTTGAACAACACCCAAACTGTCATGCACTCCTTCGAATCGCGATGACACTCCGTTTGCTTCTCCATCAAGCGGCTTGGCGGTCAATTCCACCTGGAATTGCGGCTGTTTGATGGACAACAAAATCTTGTCGGCCTTGATTGGCGAAGGTGATTTCTCATCGCTACCTAGCAAATATACCGTTGCTTCTTTCTTGTCATGGTCGACAGTGAATTCGACGTGGTATTTTCCACCCCCCCAATCTGCCGTCGTTCCGTCGTGAGGACCGGCTCCATGCCCTGAATGTGCATGATCGCCGTCTTTGTGATCGTGTCCGTGATCGCTACTGGCTGAGCTGGCGGTTTTAGGTGCAGGGGCACTCGGTTGGCAACCAACGAACCAGGTAAGTGACGCAATAGTTAAGGCAACGCCGGTAAGTGAACGAATCGTCATTTCAATTTCTCCGTTAAAATGTTCGCCCAAAGCAGGGCATTTGTAATCTAAATGGGGTGACAACGTGTCGCCCGCCAAAATCAAATTTCGTCAACAGCAACATCAGCTCTAGCAAGGCTGATCGCACTTCGACCGCTGAAATTCCAAAATAAACCAGGGTGGATTAGAAACTCACAAAAGGTCGATGTTACCAATCCACCGAGGATCACCGTTGCGACCGGATAGAGTATCTCGCGTCCCGGTTCTTGCCCGCCCAAAACAAGCGGTACAAGTCCAATCCCTGCAGTAAGTGCCGTCATCAATACGGGAGCCAAGCGTTCGAGGCTACCTCGAAGAATCATCTGCTGCGTAAACTCTTCGCCTTCATCTTTCATCAGGTGAAAATAGTGCGTCACCAAGAGAATTCCATTTCGCACGGCGATACCACCGAGCGATATGAACCCGACCAGACTGGCAACGGTTAATGACTGCTGCGTTATTACCAAAGCTAGAACGCCACCGATAAATGCTGTTGGCAGCGCGTTGAGAATCTGCAACACGATTCGTACGGAGGGAAATAGGACCATCAAAACAACAAACATGCCGACGACAGACACTGCGGCTAAGATTGCAATTAGCGTTGTCGCCTTTTGCTGACTCTCAAATTGACCGCTGTACTCGATGAAATAGCCGGCTGGCAGGTTCAATTGCTTCTGAATCCTTTGCTGAATCTCGGTCACGGCGCTCGCAAGGTCACGGCCTTGGGTATTGCAGCGAATCACCATTCTTCGTCTTGCATTATCGCGATTTACGGCATTGGGACCAGCACCTGTTTCAATATCGGCTAGTTCACGCAACTCGATTTGGCCACGCCCGCCTGGTAAATCGATACGAAGTCGTCCGAGATTTGCATAGTCTGTCCGATAGGTCTCCTCGAGGCGAACCAGCAAATCAAAGCGGCGTTGCCCTTCTAAAACCTGAGAAACAACTTCGCCTTGAAGAGCTGTCTGCAGGATTTGTGCGACGTATGCACGCGTAAGTCCGTGGAACGCGAGGTCGTCCGTTCGGAGTCGAATATGGAGTTCATCGGTTAGGCGAATTGGCTCCACAACAGGGGGCGTCACTCCTGGGATGCTCTCTAATGTAACTTTGACTTGATCGGAGAGACGCTGGAGCGTGTCGATGTCGTCGCCATGAATCTTAATCGCAATTTGAGCATAAACGCCTGAGACCATGTGACTGATCAAGTGGGCTAGGGGCTGCTCTACTTCAATGTCAACGCCAGGAACTTCTTCGCGAAGCTCTTTGAGAATCTTTTCGATAGTCTCTTCGCGATGCCGACCGCTGTCCGGATTCATGCTGAGGATGTACTCGCCAGCATTCACAGGGGCAGCATGTTCATCCATCTCTGCCCGTCCGGTTCTCCTGACGAAATACAGTATCTCGCCCTTGGGATTTGCGTCGGACTTCTGCATTGCTCGAAACTTGTTATCAATCAATCCGCTCGTTTGATTCGATGCCTCTAATGAAGAACCTGGCGGTAGTGTCACGTTGACGAGAATACTACCTTCGTCGAATTGCGGAAGAAAGTTTCTCCCAAGCTGCGCTAACTGCCAAGCGGCAACTCCGACCATACTCCAAGTGAGAATCAGAAGTACAACGGGACGCGCCATACTGAATCGAATCAGATGGCTCGCGAAGTTCTTTAGTCCACGAAGCAAGAAGCTGTCCTGGTCGCCATGTACTGCCTTCGAGTTTGCAAGAAGGTAGTAAGACAGAACTGGCGTCACGGTCATAGACACTAACAACGATGCCAATATTGAAACGATGTAGGCGATCCCAAGCGGTGTGAACAGCCGCCCCTCAACTCCCGACAAGGCGAATAGAGGCATGAACACGAGAATCACAACCGCAGTCCCAAACACCACCGAACTTCTAATCTCGGAACTGGCATCATAGACAACACGAAGCGCAGTCTTAGGGGTCTCAGAAGAACTGTTCTGGCGCAATCGACGAAAAATGTTTTCGACATCGACAATAGCGTCGTCGACGAGTTCACCCATGGCTACTGCAATTCCACCGAGAGTCATCACGTTGATCGACAGGTGCGTGCCGGTAACGTATCCGATGAGCCGAAACACTAGTGTCGTGATGACGAGGGATAACGGGATCGCACTTAACGTTATGAACGTTGTCCGGAAGCTCAGTAAGAACAGAAACAAAATGATCAAAACGAGAAATGCACCAATCACCAAAGCTTCCGCGACATTGAACACGCCTCGGTCGATGAAGTTCTTCAGTCGGAAGAGTTCGGTATTGATGACGATGTCGGCCGGGAGTGTTGGTTCGATCTCTTCAAACGCGGCGGCCAGTTTGTCCGTTAGAAGTCTTGTATCGACGTGCGGCTGCTTTACCACAGTGAATACGACGCCGGGTTGTCCGTTAACACTACCGTCACCGCGTTTAAGTTGGGGGCCTTCAACGACATTTGCCACTTGGCGAAGGAGGACCGATCTTTTGGCGTCCATTCGGATCGGAGTGTTCTTTAGATCGTCGATCACACGCGTTGGTTCTGGTCCTAGCCGACCGAGAACTCGAATCGGACGTTCCGACTCACCCTCAATTGCGAACCCGCCACTTGTGTTGATGTTGCTCGCTTTGAGTGCAGTCTCTACTTCGTTGAGTGTGACTTCATACTCTAAAAGAGCGGCTGGATCGATAAGAACCTGATACTGCTTGCGATCGCCACCTTGAATGAATGCTTCTGCTACTCCGGTCACCTTGAGCAGCCGAGGTCGAATGACCCAATCTGCGATCGTCCGAAGTGTCATTTGTTGCGATAAATCAGTCGGGACTTCAGTAGCGTACTCCCTGCCGTCTACTAGCACATGTATAGACTGTGCTGATTTCAGGTCGATCGACTCACCGACTAGAGTGCTTGGAACGGACTCCCAACTTGCAACTCGATTTCGGTCCACGGGTTTCCAAGTTGCGAGCTTAAATTCGCTGTCTGACTGCCAAAGTTCAAGCATCAAACCGGATTTGGCGATTGGATACAGCTTTCCACCGTTGGGGCCTTTCTGTCGGTACATGCCCGCGATCATGATTTGCCCCATGATAGAGGCGGGCGGAGTCATCTGCGGTCGAATGCCTTCTGGTAATACGCCGGCGAGCGTCGCTAGCCGCTCCTGGACCGTTTGGCGAGCAGCTCGAATTTCGGTGCTCCAATCAAATTCAATGTAAATAACATTGAGGCCAGCAGTAGTTTGACTTCGAACGGCTTGAACACCGCTTGCACCGAGCAAAGCCGTTTCGATGGGCTGAGTAACGAGGGTTTCGACTTCTTCGGTGGCAAGCCCCGGACATTCAGTCAAAATAATAACACGAGGACGATCTAGGTCTGGAAACACATCGATCGGCATCGTTGTTGCCAAGTAGGTTCCATAGCCGAGCGTCGCCATGCTAATGACGACGACTAACATGCGGTATCGAAGTGCGTTGCGAATAACTGAATTGAGCATGATAGTTTTCCCTTAGTGTGCTGCGTGGGTTGTGCCATCGGCATGCACATGGATATCAGCTCGAACGCCGCTCGCCGCCTGAGCCTTCAGAACGCGATTGAGCGCCGCAGCTGAACTCTGAGCAAGATACAAGCCAGGTGTTACGCTGCCATCGTTTGCAATCACAACATTTTGCCTGTCTTGGTGCAGGACGTTCACAGAGATTCGATTGAATAGGTCGCCATTCTGTTGAAACACGTATGCTTCCGGACCTTCACGTACAACTGCCGGTGCAGGAAGCACCAATACGTTCTGCATCTCTTCGACGGGAATATGCAATCGTACGCGCTGACCAGGACGGAACCGCCAAACAGCAAAGACTTGTCCTTCCTTTTCGTAAGATCGGGATTGGTTTTCAAGAGGCACGAAAAAAGATAGTGTCCGACTCTCCAAATCCAGAGAATTGGCGAGATGGCGAATGATCAACGGCGTACCAATATCCTGCCATGGTGAACCATCGTCATCGCTGAATTCAGCTTGAACTGGCCAGCTGTTCTCGGCAACCTTGGCAAGTAACGTAGATTCCCTCTTGAATGCACTCCCTTCGATGTAAAGATTTTGATGGTTGGATAGCATCGATAGAAGTTGACCGGCCTGAACTTGCTGTCCCAAGTCGACTTTTAGTTCTTGCACTTCATATCGAGGAGTTTTGTTGTTTTGCTCGGCTAGTTGATCGTTAGTCAAGAATCGCTGCGGCGGAGCAACCACATCAATTGTTGAAACGAAACGACCTTCTGCCACTGCATCGATTTGTGGTGGTGTTAGTCCTCGAGTCAATAAGTCTTGTCGAAAACCTTGGATCGCAGCCGATTGACGTTTGGTTTGATTATCGAGTTCGATAAGCTTTGCACCAGAAATCGCGCCGGAAAGCGCTGCGGAATCTAGTCGAGCCTTGTTCTCGGCAATGAGTTGCAACTCCTTGGTCGCACGAAAGAGTTCAGCTTGCGTATTCTGCAAGTACTCGCTGAATAGTCTTAGAGTGAAAAGTTTTTCACCGGGCTGGACCGTGTCTCCTGGAAACGCATGTACTTCAGCGACTGTTCCAACAGCTGGAGATGTCACACCACGGTCAGAGAATCCGGGACGATCGGTGATCACGCCCGGTATTTGAATGGTTCGCCAGTAGGTTTGTGGCTTGATACTCTTTGATACGAGATGGAGGTTCTTCCTCGCCGTTTCGCTCAGCTTCAGAGTTTTGACTTCTTGGGGTGGGAGCGGTTTGCTCTCGCCGTGTTCGTCTTTAGAAACATTCGGCGACAGGAGCGCGCGGAGTTTACCTCCGATTTCAGTCATGCTTATCAGTCCTGCCACTACGGCAAGTCCGAACACACAGACAACAATATTTCGTATTTTCATGATTACACCCATCGCTTGACCGAACGGAATCGGGGCAGAGTACTTAATAGCTGCGAAGGAAATGACAACTCATCACTGCGAGCAACGTGATGCGTCCGCCGGTAGTTTGAAAAGAAACACGAGACGCACATTTCGCATTCCAAGTGAATACGAGTGCGAAGTGCAATCAGCAGCGAATGGACATTGTTAATAAATAGATGGGGCAATGTCGGTATTTATCAGGAAGATGCCAATAGTCGCTTGCGACAACTGGCCGGTTGTGGTGTTCCAAAAAAGACGGGCAAATCGACTGAATATCGATCAGTTGATCTTTCTCTACTTGGAATTTCGAACGAATCGAGAGTGACACTGGCGATTGGACTAAATAAACCGCGTCTTGGTCATGACTAACAGTGAAGGCGAGGGAAAGTCCGAGCGTCTTGTTCTTACCTTTGGTCGTGCATTTGTGAGCATGGCTATGGGATTTCCCATGTGAATGCCTATGACCATGCTTGCTCCCGGCGGTGTTTCCAACATGAATATGTGGACGGCTAGCGTGCGTCAAGTCCTGCTCAGCCCCCGAGGCTTCATGCACATGTGGTACATATGCGAACCGAGCGACAAATAGCGAAGCTATCATCGCGATTGAGATCAGCTGTCTGAAGCGGAAAGTAAACATGGGTAAGAATAGAATCGAATTTGTGTACCAGTTGTCGTCAAATCTTCAAAATCTCGCCACTAATTTGGCATACGAAACTGGAGAATCATCATAACCGTTCATTTCGCTTTTCAAAGGGCAGTCCGAGCGACCACCGGAACCCTGGCAATGGCCACATTTGCCGTGCGCAAGTGAGACTTACTGGAGTTACGATCGTAGATGAGCCGAAAACTGATGCCCAATGGAATACGAACAGATTCTGCTGGCTAGCTGTCGGACTTCGGGCTCGTTTGGACATTAGTATTTTGAAGTATTAGACAGAAACTGCGATTTCCGGGACGCTTTTCCGGTAAAACCACACTGTGGTCGAGTTTCGTATTTGAATTACACGCGGAGGGGACAACGAAATGGACCTGCGAAAACTGAATATTGGCTGGCACGGACGCTGTGTTATCACCGCGTGGATGGTGCTTTTAGCCTCTCCCTTGTGCCTCTTGGCTCAAGATCCGGAATCTGCCAAGTTTGCCCTTCTGGTCGGTGTGGATAAGTATGCGAATCTTAGCCCCGCCGAACAATTGGATGGAAGTGCGAACGACATCGAGCTGATTCGCTCTGTCCTAGTTAAACGCTTTGGCTTCAAAGAAGACAACATTATCCAGCGTATCAACGAGGAAGCGACCGGAAACGGAATTCGTGCGGCCTTTGGTGAGTTGCTAAAGCGGATCGATCAACTTCCTGCAAACGGCCCCCTAGCCCAGGTTTATTTTCACTTCAGTGGTCATGGCTCGCAGGTTGCCGATCAGACTGAGGGTCACGAAGATCGCGACGAGCCAGATGGGTACGATGAAACGCTGGTTCCTCACGATGCCGAGCGACAGGGGGGGGACCAGGACATTCGTGACGATGAGATCAACGCGCTCATCAACAGAGTCGTAGGCGAAGTAGCGAACCCACGAGCTCATTTCATCCTGGTTTACGATTGTTGCCACTCTGGATCGGGTGCAAGAGGAGCGACAAAGACTCGGCAGCTGTCTCGGCCGGTCGATCCGGTCGACCCAGCGAAAGCCGAACGGGGCGTGCGTCGTAAGGGATTGCCACCGGGCGTGGTCTTTCTTTCCGCCTGTCACGAAACCGAAGTCGAGCCAGAGTTCCAGGAGAATGGAAAGACGTACGGACTCTTAACACGATTTCTGTCTCAGGCACTAACCGAGCACGAGAAACTGTCTGAACTAAGCTACGACTCACTTCACGACGCGATCCGGTCGCAATATCAATCGAATCGCCGAGTCGTCCAGGCACCGCATCCTCAGTTGGAAGCCAGTGATTTGGAGACGCGGCGGTTCGCGTTTCTGGGTGCAACTCGCGCTGTCGATCGGCCGGCCAACTTTCCGTTGGCCGGAAAAACCTCGTCAGGCGGTTTTGGATTGAAGGCAGGCAGAATGCATGGATTCAATGCGGATGCTTTGTTGCAAGTGTTTGAGAATCCCGAAGCTGCCGCCGCGAACAACCCAATCGGGACTCTTAAGCTCAATTCAGTTAGTGAATTCGAGAGCGAGGGGGAGTTTGTCAGTTTCGACGAGGCCAAGGGGAATTACGTAAGCTCCTCACCGCCGACCAAATCGCTCACGACCGCGGTCGCCAGCCTGCTGTCCGATGCCGCTCCAACCGGCCAAACCAGGATCAAAATTCTCCGGGCAGAACTCTCGGGCGATGAGCCGGAAGCAGTTGATGTGAAAAGTCTACCAACGGCAATGGGAACGGAACTGACGCAACTTTCGGAATCGGGGAAGATCTCGATCGTGGCCGACAATTCCGATCTGGTGTTGAAAGTCAGTGGCCAGGTCGCGAGCCTTTTTCCTGTCAACGGAATTGCACTGGTTACGAGTCCCGCAGAGTCCACCACACCGGAATTTCTCCGGGGTGGATGGGGCCCATTCGATGCTCAAGGCAAAGATGCGGAGGGAATCAGCATCGGGAACTACATCGACCGCATCGTCAAAGCAAAAAACTTGGTTAGCCTGGCCTGCAGCAACAAGGACAAAGTTTACTCCGATTACGAAGTTGAATACCATCTGCTCAAAGCCAATGTCAACGACGACGGTGGGATTGTCTCGACAGAAGTGATTGAGCCGACATTTGATAAGCGCGTCATTCTGGAGGTCGGCACCAGCTACGCGGTGCAGTTCAAAAACTCAGCGAAATCAAAGGGGCCACTCTACTTCACGACTCTCGAAGTGACGCCGAACATGGGAATTCAGGTGGTCGCACCCTACCTGGAAAATGAAATCAAACTGAATCCTGGAGAGTCTTATATGTGCGCCCCCTTTGAAGCGGATACGGCAGGAGAACTGTACGAGATTTTGCTCGCGACTCAGGAACCTCACGACTTTGCGTTCATCCAACAAAGCGATTTGCCACAAACACGTGGTTCCTCCGACAAGGGAGATCTGCAGGCAGAGTTGACCGAGGCGCTTTTTCCGGATGCAGCTAAGACCCGTGGTTCCAGGCTTCAAAAGAAGGCGGAGACGAAACCTGTTTGGCTGACACGAGTTATTGAATGGGAAGTTTTACCGAGGGAACTGGCCGCAAAAACGCTGCAGTCAAGTGTTGCCATGAAATCACGCGGCAGCGCCGGTCCTCCCAAATCTGCTCCAGCTCCGGATAGATCGCTGACCACCACTGCGACCGACGAGGGGTATGAGCTGGTCACGGTTTTTTACGGTACGGATCGCGAAGCATTGGTAGCCGGAACCCACACTGCGAAAAACGGGTTTCCCCTGATTCCAACGATCTGCAGTGTGTGTTTTGGGTTTGCAGGGCTTCTTGTATTTTTGAAGAGATCCGCATGGCGAGTGGGTTTTGCCTTGGTGACGCTTTTGGCTACAGGTTTAACATCGTTTCAGTATTTCATTGCGTCGCAGAACCAACAAATCGCTCAAGAACGTACTGGAGTTCAATTCGGACCAGGGCGGGGAGAATTCGAAGTTGGCACTTGCGAAATCAGTATTCCAAAAGATCACCGTCTTGGCGTGATCGAATCGCCTTCGATCTTCTCGCTCGAGTTTCGCGAAGACGCCAACAAGCATGTAATCATTGACAGCATCACACGTTCTTCCTTTGATGACTTCTACCAGGATCTTTCCGAAGTCATTGGCAAATCCAAACGCAACGAAGCCATGGTATTCGTACATGGATACAATGTCAGTTTTGCCGATGCCGCTCGGAGAACGGGTCAAATGGCATATGACCTGAAGTATGAGGGAGCACCTATCTTTTTCAGCTGGCCTTCGCAAGCGACCGAGATCGGCTACACGATTGATGAAACCAACGTCACCTGGGCCGTTCCGCACCTAAAGCAGTTCCTCCTCGATATTCGGAATAAAACAGGAGTAAAATCACTAAACATCATTGCCCACAGTATGGGAAATCGGGCAGTTACCAATGTTCTCAAAGAGTTGTACTTTGAGTATCAGAAAGAGGGCAAACTGTTCAATCAGGTTATCCTGGCGGCCCCCGACGTCGATGCGGGCGTCTTCAAGAGCGACATAGTACCCAAGATTACCAAAACCGCCGAACAGATTACACTTTACGCCTCGTCCAATGATCGTGCCCTGGTTGCCTCCAGGAACGTTCATGGATATCCGCGAGCAGGCGAGTCCGGTGAAAATCTCGTCATTGTAAATGGTTTGGATACGATTGACGTGTCAGCAATTGATACCAGTCTGGTTGGGCACGAGTACTATGGAAGTAGTGATTCAATTGTCGCCGATATGTACCAGGTCCTGCACCACCAGCGCCGACCGGGGGATCGGCCAAGACTTCAAGAATTATTCATCAATCAGTTGCGTTACTGGGTTTTCAAAGGCGAATGACCAATGAGTTCGATCGGCAGGCTTAATAGTATTTTGACTCTTTCGTGCTTGATGGCCGTGATTTGTGTCTCCGGTTTGGCCGACGATGGTTCAGTATCGCATGACGCTCTGGTTCGATCCGTCGCTGATGGTCAAAAACACTTCGATTCTCTGAGCTCAAAAGAATCACCGGAAGCCGTCGACGCGATGCAATCGGTCATCGCGTGCAAACGCAAGTTGTTGTTGCACTTGGTGGAGCAGAACAAGGCTGAAGAGGCTGAGTCGATCCAACGTGAAGTGCGCTCACTTGCTCGCTCGGTAGCCTGGGTCGCGACTCTGCGCGAAGAACGACAGGAATTCAAAGAAGGTCAATCCGAATGGACCAGCCTTGCCGACTCTTGTAAACAAGCCATTGGAATCAACGAATCCTGTAAAGCCGTCATTCCATCGGTGCGTATGATGAAAAGGGTAACCTTTCCATCGCACGAGGAGACTGGCAATGATAGCAAAAATCGTAGGGCAGTTCGCAAAACAAGCGCCCGCAGCGTTGATGTTTCGT
>JANPHB010000341.1:0-11498 GCA_031424235.1 Pirellula sp. | reverse complement strand
ATTTGTACGTCGCTTTCCAGAGAGCCGAGAATGTCTTCACCAAAATCACGTCCGGCGAAGAAAGTCGTCAGTTGTGTATCGGCCACCGCCAATTGATCGTTGGCTTTATCCGTAAGCAAATCTCCGCAGCGCATCCACATTTGCGATATGTCGCGATGGGCGGAGACAGCGAATAGCCGATCTTGGACGTTAAGCATATTCGGTGCAACGGACAGTTCTGGAGATCCGAAGAAGTATTCGCGCGGTGGTTCCCAATCCCTTTGGTGCGGTGTGGAGACGTGCAGCGACAAACCACTTTGTTCCAAATCTAGCGTGGCTGTGGCATGGTCGGTGTGCCGAAGGTTTGCCAACACGCCGCCAACGAGCAGTTCGACGCCAAAGTTATCAACTCGCTCGTTGTACACGTTCTTCGCGATGCCCGAATTTCTAAGCTGTTCAATGTCGACATACGCAGATACCAGTCGTTTTGTTTCGCTCGACTTCACGCTCTTCACTGCTGAAACGTATTTTGCGTTCTGCGTCAACGATTCGCTTTTTCGGTCCAAGTACTGGTCGATGATCGACTTGCCAAGTTCCGATTTGTTAGTCAGCAGCAACCAATCGTGAATGCGGACCATTTTCAAGTTGTCGTTGAGCGAGTCGGCTTTGAAGCCGCGATAATCACCTTGCTTCGCGATCCCACCTTGGAGCATCCTCGCAACCAACACGAAACTGCGAAAGCGTTCCAACGCCTCTTCGTTGGTCGAATGCAGCAACACAGCCACCGCGCCTTCTGCGGCATCCAGTGCCACTGTAACCCCACGATCGCTCACAGTAGCAATCGCTTGTTGCCACGGTAGCTCCATGTTCGCCTCAAAGGCTTTGATCCCCACCTGCAACTGTTTCGGCTGACCCGACCGCATGAAAGCAGCATAAGCCGGCATGGCTTCCAGCTTCGCGCGAAGCGGATGATTCAAGACAGTTTCCAAGGCGTCACCCAGGTTTGAAACCTCCGCACACGCCATGATTGTCTTCGGCAGCAGATCTGCCGCCTCACAATCCGCTCCACGAGGCGGCTGAGCGAACGCCGAAGTTTGAAATGCGAAGTACCCGGCTATAGTCAAAAGCCGGCTCACACATGGAATTGAAAGGTACTCTCGGATCGTCATTCGGTCGTTCTCCAATGGTAGGCACATCGTACTTATAATCGATTATTCGCGGATTTCGGACTCAACTTGGTATCAGTTTGTATCAACTCTTGCTGTCCTCTCCCGTAATTCAAAAATCTCTAGTTGCCGCTACCAGGAATACGTAGTCGGAAACGAGCGCCGCCCAGCGGGCTGCTGCTGACGGATACATCGCCATGTAAGCGATGGCAAATACGACGAACGAGTGCGAGCCCTAAGCCGGTACCCGGCTGCGTGTCATTCGATAGTCGTTTGAACGGCTCAAACACCAGCTCGCGATCGGCCTCAGCGATGCCATTGCCGTCGTCATCGACCAGAATCTGGACTTGACCGTCTGTCTGCAGCACGCTGATGTTGACTTGAGTTTTAGCGTACTTGCCGGCATTGCTGACCAAGTTACCGACTGCTCTTAGCAATCCCCTGCGGTAGGTCGTTAACTCAACCATAGGTGAGGGAGCAGAGCTGGAGAACTGAATCGTCGGATGCAATGGAGCGTAAATCGCAACTGCTTCGGCGATTATTTCGTCGGCTGAAATTGTCTCGCGAATTGCCGCTTCGGTCCCTTCATCCAGTCGCGCATAGTCGAGCAGTTCGCCCACCAAATCGTCCAACTTGTCGGTAGCGTCGTCGATTGAATTGATGTGGTGCTGACGCCTTTCCTCGTCGTCGTCAGCCGTACGCACCAGCTCGGTCGCAAACTTGATCCGAGCCAACGGGGTACGCAGTTCGTGAGAGACCGCTTGGAGTAGTTCTCGTTGAGATCGCAACAGCGTTTCAACGCGCGCCGCCATTTTGTTGAATGCCCCTGCGATCGGAAGATCACGCCGCGTCCGTCCTTCTTCGATGCGAGCTGATAAGTCGCCGTCGGCAATCGCTAAAGCGGTGCGTTCTATGGTACGAAACTGTTTTGCAATCGGTCGCAGTAGGATCGCGATTGCAGCCGCAGCTAGTAAGAATACGCTTCCCAATCCCAACAGCACGTTACGCCGCGTTGGGCCAGCAAATTGTGGTAATGGCCCAAGTTCTACTAACAGATCGCTGGAGGGTATAGCGACTACCATGGTCCTCGCAATCAGAATCGCCTCGCCTCGATCGATTCGTCCACTCAACTCCGTGGACAAGGGGCGTTCGGCTTTTGGGAAAATCTCTACCGGGTATGCGAATCGAGCGCGAACTTTATCAAGCGTTGCATCGAAATTCGCTTGACCACCTTCGACGAGATCGTCACGCGCCGAAAAAGCAGCACCACTTAAAGCGGCTTCAACGACTGAAATATTTTCTGTTTCCGTCGAAGCCCGAAACACGTAAGTTTGAATCAACCAAGCCACGAACAGGATAAGAATCACCCCGAGATAAAAGCGAACGAATAGGCGCGTCATGTTGGCTTGACCATCAAATAACCGATACCCCGAATCGATTTGATTCGTTGAGGCTGATTCGAATCATCGTTCAATTTGCGGCGTAGCCTTGATACCCGCAAGTCGATCGAACGATCAAAGCCATCGTAGGGCAACTCCACCAAGTCGATGTAGATTGCTTTGCGTTCCACAACGGTTCCCGCCCGCTCCGCGAGATAGAACAACAAGTCAAACTCGGCTGTCGTCAGTTCTATACTATCGTCAGCTAGAATGACCCTTCTCGTAGCGGGATCGATGTGTAGGTCGCCAACTGTAATCGCGTTACTTTCTGAGGCATAGTTGTCCGATCCGGCAATTGCGTCGCCTCGCCTTAGGTGAACTTTCAGTCTGGCTAACAGGGCCCGCGGTCGAACCGGTTTCGTCATGAAGTCATCGGCACCCACTTCCAACGCGACAACTTCATCGATCTCATCGCCCCGAGCCGTCAAGACAATAATTGGACCGCTAAAACTCGGGCGCACCGATCGGCAGACGCTGAATCCATCTGTGCCCGGCAAGCCGATGTCCAAAATGATAGCATCGAAGCTTTCGCACCGAATTTTCTCGATCGCTGCGCGTCCGTCCGACTCAACCGTAACATCGAAACCATGCTCGACCAAGAATTCTTGCACCATGCAAGCCAAGGGACCATCATCTTCGACGAGTAGCAAATGGTGATTCAAAGTTTGTCTCTCCCAAGCCTCGTATCGACGATGATTTGCATGCTTTGGGCTCAAAAAGTAACTAGCGAAATTGACTCCGTCCATGTCTGCCTCCGAACGAAACTGTCATCGAATTTCGGGCTGCGGAAATCCGCGTTGAACGAAACTCGCTTCGATGCCAACAGCTAGTAGCGCCGTCGGCTCACAAATTGCGTCATTTCGGCAATTCGGATTGATCTAAAACTCCGTCCCCATTCTTGTCAAGCCGTTCAAAGAAAGGTACAAGCTGTTTAGGGACTTCGCTCTTGAGCAACTTTCCGTCCTGATCAGTGTCAAGCATGGCGAAAATCTGTGCTGGAGTTGGGCGCGATGGTTGCTCTTTCTTGACCTGCGGAGCATGGCCAAGTTTCGGATCAATGGGAATAGAGATGTGGAAATAGCCGATCATCATCTCTTCGTACGTCTGATCACCCCAAGTGACCCAAGCCTCTGGATTTGGGTTGTTCAGATTGTTGGTTGAGTTATCAAAGGTCGCTTCGCAAAAAATGCGAGTCCCTGCGGGAAAAGTCTTGCGATCGGTCAGACGATACTCGGTCTGCCAATTGAAATCGTACTTTGGTACATCCAACAAAACTTCTCGACTCTTGTCAGGATAGACAGCGGTATAACGGAACGACTTTCCTCGCACATGCATGTGAGGGCTCATCGACAGCAGTTCGCATTCCAGCAAATCTTCCGGTTGCATCGCGGCGGTTTTGTAGTCAGCGTTATTTGGCGGGATACGAAACGCGGTTTGGACAGAGCTCGTTGTCTGAATTTCATGCGTGATCGTCTTCGGATCCGCGACCCAAAAGCCAACTTTGCTCAAGTCAGTCTGCGCGGTTCCGTTTGGAGTGTAATGAATCTGAAAGACTAATTCGCTGTTGCCAGGAATTCGCTTTGCCATGCCGGTCGGCATCATTTCGACGCGCGTCCCCGGCACGTATCCAGCCAAGAATCCGCGATCCCCATCCACGCCACGGCGATTCGTTCCTTTTGGACGCACAAAGACCAAAATGTGGTGAACGATGGCGCGATTGCCGGGAACTATCTCCATTCCGTTGACCCAGGTGTCCTCGGTGACTTTGGGGTCAGCAACAAAATATTGATAACGAACATCGCCCTGTGCTGGAACGTCGAAAGCCTTGTTAGCCATCGGGATGACGAGGTCGGGTTCACGCGGCAGTTGCCATCCTTCGACGAAAGTCACCGGAGCGGACTCCAGGCTCTTATCTCCGCGCGGAGAACCGTTGAGTACCCACTTTTTGATCGTGGCAATTTCTTGGTCCGGCATGCTGCGATCATTTTTGAACGTCCCATGCTTGGGACTCGCGTGCCATGGCGGCATCCGCTTATCTTCGATCACTTCAACGATCATGTCCGACCAAGAAGATGCATCGTCGTAATTGCTTAAATCCATCGGCCCGATATCACCATCATGATGGCAACTGACGCAGCGAGCTTGCAGAATCGGTCGAACATGCTGCGAGTAAGTGACGTTCGAATCCGATTCTGGTTTTTCTAAGTCGCGTGGTCCTCTGCCAATCAAGCAACCGGATGCTGGCGCCATTGGCAACGCAACTTCTTTGTTCGATAGAATCGAGTCTAGAGCCCCAACAAGCTCTGATTTTGAGGCTTTGTCTTTTGTGTAGCCGACGCCAAACTGGTCGTCGATCCTGCCACGGTATCGTAGCCGATTTTCACCGTCGAGCACGCAAACTTCCGGCGTCCTCGTAGCGCCCAGCTGGTTCGCCAACTGCTGCGCTGGGTCTTTCAAAAACGCAAAATTAAACTCAAACTTACGCGCGTGAGCGGCCATCTCTGCAAGACTATCTTGCACATTCGAATCCACTGCGACGAAGCTCACGCCGCGGTCGCGATACTGCTTTTCAATTTCCACCAATTTCGTCGAGTAGATTTTAGCCAGCGGACACTGCGTGCCAATGAATGCATAGACGGTGGCTTTTTTGTCGCGAAAATCTTCGATCGCCCATTCTTTGCCTTGGTGGTCCGTCAACGTTAAACGAAAAGATTCGATTCTCGCTCCAATCGGTGTACCTTTGGAAACCTCAGTGTCGGCGGCAAATGTCGCGGCCCCGAAAGAAGCAAACGCCGCGACAGAAACTGAGAAGGCTAATCGTATGCAATTTTTCATTTTACAACCTATTTGCAGTATTGAGGGACTGCCGTGACTTTGTTGACCGGTTAGACGCTTCGGTTCGTGATTCTAGAGTGTTGTAAGTTCAGTGTCTGCTACGATTGAGTAACGTCGTGTATCGATTTGTATCCAGCATCGATTTCTGTCGCACGGTACAAAACCCCCGCCACATATTTTGACAGCGATTTTCCAGACCATTTCCGATCCGTCGAGCATCGCTGCGCCACTTTTCGAGCTGGTTAATTCCAGTGCCTCGCAAATTCCGCGTTACCTGTGCCGAGATTCGTATGCAGCGCGGCAGCGAACGCAAGTTACCGAACAACATGCGCCTACCCCACGTGCCGATAAGACTTCAAATGCCCTCCAAGTTCAGAATCGCAGACGATCTCTCCAGTTGGAAAAGCAGCTAGTAGCGGCGGATCGCTATCCCGAACTGGCGGCAGATTCTCCCGAGCCGAATGGCCGCGTCGCCTGTTATACCAATCCATTGCAGTTCGAAGAATTAGGTCCATGTGCCGATTGCTGACGATACAGAATCCGTTGAGCACTTCGTGTTTGAGCGTCTGGATGACTCGCTCCAAGTGAGCTTGCAGGTTGGGTGACCTGGGTACGATCCGTTTTATCTTGCAATTGGAGCTTGTGAAGATCGCGTCAAAGTCCTTCACATACTTTGTGTCGTTGTCACGGCAGAGATAATTGCATTTCAAACCATTGTCGTCGATGTGCATTTGGAAGTTGCGAGCTTGCTGGCCCGTCCAGTCACCGGACGGATTGTCGGTACTTGGCGAAATCCAAATTCGGCGAGTGCCAAGGTGGATGAAGACGAGGAAGTAGACGTCGACCATTCTATCTACAAAATAGATCGTTGGAATCCAATAATTCGTGGGATCTGTGGGACATGTTTGCACCGACTTCGAGGGATTGGGACATGTATGATTGATGTCAATACAGGCGTCGGAATGTCGACGCATTGGGGCAAGCAAGAATGGCCCAAGAGGCCGCTGTCCTTGCTTTCCAACAAGCGTTTGTTCGCCCAGTGCGCCCGTGGACAATTCTACAGCAACTAAGTTCTCGACCTACTTTTCATCAAATGCTTTATCGCCTCGTGCGGTTACAACACACGTTATGGCGGCGAAAACGCCAAAGATCGTAGGGCTGAGCAATGGATCGATGGTTAGCAAAATGGCTGCCAACGACCAAGCCACTCCAAACCATCGATATGCAATCCAAAAATTGCCGCTCTTAGCAAAGAATGTGACGGATGAAATGGCGGCCCAACATGGATAGAAAATTGCGACAGTTCGAATCGGATCGTTCGGCGATAGAATTTGACAAGCTGTCAAGCAAGCGATCGATGCACAGCAGTGCCCAATCCAAACGGACCACAGTTCTCGGCGCGCCGCCTCTGTTGCTTGGCTCGATCGCTGACTAGCCGAAAATGTTGCAAAAAGAGGAGCATAACCCCACAGCATGGCGAGCCAAATCCACACTGCATTCACTTTCATTTGCAAAAGAAATGAAACTAGAATTCCACTTGAGGCGAGCACTGGGGCCACGACCAACACGAGCAGAGTTCTAAGTCCTGGAAAGTGCCGATTCCAACTCGGCCGATTCAGCCAGACAGCTAAATCGTCTGCCAACTCCGCAGCGGAATGGTATCGCGCAGATGGCTCGAACTCCAAACACTTTTGACAGATTCGATCTAGCCCAAGCGGAATACACTCGATCTTGTTGCTTGCAAAAAGCATATTTCGCGAGACGACATCCTCGAGTTGCTGCTGTTGATTCCTGCCTTCGTAACATGGCGAACAGCCTGCCAATGCCGTCCATAGCGTCGCTCCGAGCGAATAGATGTCAGACGAAACACTTCGAATTGACGCCGGGTCATTCGATCCAACTCCGGACAGCGCTGCCATTGCAAGTTCAGGGGCCATGTATGCGGGCGTGCCGGCGATACCGAACGCATGGCCGTCCGGCCTGAGAGTCTCGAATTCAGCGAGACCAAAATCGCTGATGAGAGGACGCTCGGTTTCCCGCTCAAGTAGAATGTTATGGGGTTTGATGTCGCCATGTAGGATACCGCGGCGGTGTACTGTTTCCACTGCACGAGCGATGCACTCAATAATTCTCGCTGTCTTTTCTGGGGTTAAGGATTTAACTTTGGTGCATTCATAGAGGGTAGGACCATCCACATAGAGCATGGAGAACCACATTCCGGTTTCCATTTCGCCGACTTGATAAACGGGTACAATGTGTTCGTGGGCAACGCGAGCCGCCAACCGCGATTCTTGTTCGAAGCGATATCGCAACTGCATTGCACGCTCTGGATCGACGTTTGCCAATTTATCTGGCCGGATTACTTTGATAGCGTCCATCCTAAGGGTTTTTACATGTTTAGCCCGGTATACGACCCCCATACCGCCGCGGCCAATCTCCACCAACTCGCAGTAGTCTGTAATTTCGGGAGGCGACTCCACAATGCAAAGTGCGGTTCGAATGGGCGCAGTAAGTTCATCAATCATTTGGAATAGTTTCTTATGTTGCTCGATGTTCACTGCGTTGGACATAGGCAAGTCCGGTCGCTTCGAATCCGATGAAGCAACATCGTTTTCGATCAGACGTTCAAGCTCGGCAAGCATGTCGTCTTCTTCCTGCGGTCGCTCATTCGGTTGATTCTCCAATTAGACTTGCCCTCGACCTTCCATTGCGGCAACCAAATTCTGCCGGCCTCGATGAAGTAGCCCGGCCGTTGCCGATTCCGAGCGATTAAGCTCCTCCGCAATCTCCTTGAGTGAGCAACCTCGCAGGTGTTTCATGATTACTGCGGTTTTTTGATCTGGGGGTATTTCTTGCAGAAGGGCTAACATGATCAAGATCTGTTCATTTCGCTCTGCGATCTGGCTAGGCGATGTTTGGTCTGCGACCAGTAACTGCTCAATTCGGTCGAAGGACTCCGCGAGTTCAGAGATTCTTACTTGATGCTTCAAGTCATTTTTTTTGGTCTTTAGGTGTTTGACAGCATCTAGCATATTGTGTTTTAAGCATGTTCGTAGCCATTCAAACAGGGGCGCACATTCAGTACCGACTAGCTTCTCAGCGTCGCAGTGAGCTTCCAAGAATGTCTGCTGAACAAGGTCGGATGCCTCCAAGTGACCTCGAAACGTTGGCGAAATCATTGCTTCCGCGATCGACAAAAGGATCGGTCGAAAACGTTGGAGATTCTTCTCAAATTGCGTTGGCATCACATCTACCGGATCTAAATTTTTGAAAATGGCGCCCGACTGCAAAACCTTCCCCGAAAATTCAGCGCACAGTCGCCGGAGCGTTCTCGCTTGACATCGTAGCAGGTCCAATTTTCCCCATCACGAGCGAGAACCAGTGTATGCGTAACAATTTCGGCAAGAACGTTCAGCTTACCCCACGGAAGAGCTACGCTCCAACAAGCGAAAAGGAAGTACTCGACATCCTGAACCAACATCGCGGCCAACGCATACGAGTGATTGGACGCCTCCATTCGTGGAGCAAAGTCATCGAAACCGACGATGTCCTTTTGGATTTGCGAAACCTGAATCAAGTCGAACCGATTGCGAACGACAATTTGCAGTCCGCTTGGGTTGGAGCTGGGTGCCAAATTAAACGGCTACTATCGGAGTTGGAACATCAAAAAAACTGGACGCTGCCATCGGTCGGCTTTATTACCGAGCAAACGATGGCTGGAGCCATTTCAACGGGCACTCACGGCTCGGGTAAACATTCGCTTTCTCACTACGTCGTGAGCGTTCGGATTGCGAGATACGATTCAGTCAGCGGCCAAGCTGTCATTCAGGAAGTGTCCGAGGGACCCGAGTTGCAAGCATCGCGTTGTTCACTCGGCTGTCTCGGCGTGATACTCAGCGTACAAATGCAATGCCGGAGTGCCTATTCCATCGAGGAGAGCTTTCAGGAATACTCAAAGCTATCGGATGTTGTTAAGGCCGAGGAAGCCTACCCTCTGCAACAGTTCTATCTTGTTCCATGGCGATGGACCTACTTTGTGCAACACCGCCGAGAAGTTAGCTTTCCATCGTCGTCTCTATTGTTTGCCTATCAATGGTACCGCTTTCTGTTTCTCGATATTGGATTGCATCTTGCATTGCTTTTCGCGGTACGCATCTTGCGCTTGCGTTGGACGATCCGTGCCATGATAGGGCGGATTGTTCCTTTCTTCGTAATCCGAGATTGGCCAGTGGTCGGTCCGTCAAACACGCAGATGGTTATGGAGCATGAAATATTTCGTCATATCGAACTCGAATTGTTCGTGCAAAAAAGCAAGTTGGATGCGGCAATGGAGTATTTAAGGAACGTTCTGGAAGCCGCTGGCAGCACAA
Organism: Pirellula sp.; assembly: GCA_031424235.1. Taxonomy (GTDB): domain Bacteria; phylum Planctomycetota; class Planctomycetia; order Pirellulales; family Pirellulaceae; genus JBKCUI01. The sequence continues at coordinate 1,709 of JANPHB010000341.1, read as the reverse complement.
AGAAAATAGAGGCCAAAATTTTTCATAGTGAGCTTAGACGAATTGGAATTGCGGACGAACTGAAGAAGATTGAGGGCACGTATTGCCATCACTATCCGATTTGCGTCCGCAAGATTCTTGTTGACGACACTCTCGTTTCGATGGCTAGCCCATCCGTTCGTAGATTAGGCGGCAAATTGGACGATGATACAGTTTCGGAACCAGCTAACGAACAATGGTACTCCATAACGCTTTCCAATTTCGAGCCACTTATGCATCGGCAGGCGTTTGATGGTGTTTGCGAGTTTCTAACGCGAAGCATGTCACAGTTGTTTGACGCACGTCCGCATTGGGGCAAACTCTGCCCATTGACACCGAACGAGCTACGGGACATGTATCCCCGTTTTTCAGAATTCAGGCAGATCTGTTTGGACTTCGATCCAAACGGCGTTTTTCGAAATCGATGGACCGACGAGTTGCTACTTTAGGCATTTACTAAACGCATCCTCAAAAGCTTTGTCAATGTCTGGCGATGGATTTAATTTCGATGGTCGGAGGTTATGTTTGCCTCCCTCGATTCGATAAAGCTCAATATCCGGATTAAACTTCTTGCCGTGTTCTTCTAGTTTCTCACTGGACCCGAAGTAGATTTTTTCGTCGCTTGTGCCATGGATAATGCGAACGGGACTTTTCACGTATTCGAGGTATTCATGTGTTGGCAGTCGGTAGCGAAAGAGCTCCGGGATAAGAATGGGAAACCTTTTGCAGCCTGCATCCGGGAGCGACCAATAAGGAGTTTCCAAAACGAGTCTCTTTGGTTTGTTTTCCTTGGCCAAGTAAGTCGCGGTGCAGCTTCCGAACGATCGCCCCCAGACTATGTCTATTTCTTCCGTCTTGAGTATCTCCTTGTAAACCATCTGAGCGTCCGCAAGCAAATTGACCTCGCTGATTGGCCCTTTGCTTTTACCGAACCCTCGATAGTCCATTGTCCAAACGTCGTAGCCTGCATCCAAGAAAGGTTTGATTTCGAAACGGCATTTCTCGATGCTTCCTCTGTTTCCATGCAGATAAAACAGTTTGCCTCGAGCAGGTTGACTTGGCGAATCAAATTTTTGGAAGTGGATGGCCACGTCGACCTTTGACTCTACATCTTCGGACTCTGGTAGCAATCCAATGTGGGGACTTACAAATCTATTGTAGGACGGCTTAAGCTTTTGCATTTCAGCATAACCGCTTGGATCTTTGTCCGGTTCCGGGTAACCACTCGAATTTTTGGCTGCTTCGATCAGGAAATACTCCTGAGTCCAATAGAACACGAAGTTGGCAAACAGCAATAATCCAAATAAGCCGACCGCGATTCGTTTGAAAATCCACCAACATGGCTTTTTTCGTTTCGTTATTTTTTCGATTTTCATTGCCTGGCGATCTCGTTGTTACCCATTTCAAGGTTAGTGCTGTTTGGGTGCGTTCGATCCGAATTTTCGCAGCCAAAATTCTAGCTCGGAATAGACTCCTGCAGCGATGGGCTCGTTCAAAATATCGTGTTTTAGATTTTCACAAACTCGCGTATCTACCATTGACTTCGGGGCAGCCAACGCAAGACGTTCGCTGACACGGGGGCTCACTCAACGATCTATTCCCGAACAGAGTAGCAATGTAGGAGTTTTCCAGATGGCCGCGTGTAGCCTCACGAACTCGGCCTCTTCCAACATAAAACATGCAAGGCGTCC
>JANPHB010000340.1:0-12728 GCA_031424235.1 Pirellula sp. | reverse complement strand
ACGAAACATCAACGCTGCGGGCGCTTGTTTTGCGAACTGCCCTACGATTTTTGCTATCATTGCCAGTCTCCTCGTGCGATGGAAAGGTTACCCTTTTCATCATACGCACCGATGGAATGACGGCTTTACAGGATTCGTTGTTTACAATGGTTTATCGTAGCAGGCGCATTCCATGTGCCGTCCGCCCCGCCACTCAAGCGAAACACAAACTACGGAAGTTACACAAGAATAGATGAGAAAGCTAGACATGCGAAAATGGAAAGTCCTCGCGGGACTGCTATCGCTATTGATCTGCACACCCTGGGCAATGGCAAACGCAGACACTCCCAACATCGTATTGATTGTGGCAGATGATCTTGGATGGGGAGACGTTGGTTGGCATGGCAGTGAGATCAAGACTCCTAATCTAGACAAATTGGCCAATGGCGGTGCGAAGCTGGAGGCGTTTTATGTTCAGCCTGTTTGCACTCCGACCCGTGCGGCACTCATGACAGGCCGTTATCCGATTCGTCACGGATTGCAAACAGGAGTCGTACGGCCTTGGGCACAGTACGGTCTTCCGCTCGAAGAACAAACGGTGGCTCAGGGACTGAAGTCTGCAGGCTATGCGACGGCGATTGCCGGGAAATGGCACCTAGGACATTTCGAAAAGAGCTACCTACCAACGCAGCGTGGCTTCGACCATCAGTATGGTCACTACAATGGTGCAATCGACTACAACACCCATGAGCGTGACGGTGGCTTTGATTGGCACAAAGACGACGTTGCCAGTCGCGACGAAGGCTACAGTACACATTTGATTGCCAAGGAGTCGACTCGGATCGTTCAAACCTATGCAGGAAAGAAGCCTTTCTTCCTGTACGTTCCGTTCAACGGGGTCCATGCACCTCATCAAGTTCCCGAGAGTTACCTGAAAGACTATGGGCATCTCAAGGGAGAACGGAAGATCTACGCCGGAATGCTCACAGCATTGGATGAGGCGGTTGGACAAATTGTTGAGGCGATAGACACCGCTGGAGTGCGCAGCAACACGTTGTTTGTGTTTACTTCGGACAATGGAGGGCCACAGCCAGGTGTCGTGACCAGCAATGGTCCGTTGCGGGCTGGCAAAGCCACTCATTACGAGGGTGGTGTTCGCGTTGCTGCTTTTGCCAATTGGGAGGGCCGAATACCAAAGGGCTCCGTTGTGAACGAACCGTTGCACGTAGCCGATTTGTATCCGACCCTTCTCAACTTGACGGGGGCCAAAGTCGAACAAAAGTTGCCGCTTGATGGACGCGATGCATGGGCAACGATTGCAAGTGGCAAGCCATCTCCGCATGAAGATATCCTTATCAACGCGACGCCACATTCCGGGGCAATTCGAGTTGGTGATTGGAAATTGGTGGTCAATGGAACGAAGTCGACGGCGGGCTTCGACGGCGAGGCCGTTGAGGAATCAGATAAAGCGCAGCAGCTCGAACTTTTCGACCTTAAGAACGATCCGTATGAAAAAAGCGACTTGCACCAAAAATTTCCGGACAAGGCGAAGGAACTCAAGAACCGATGGGCCGTATACCAAAAACAGGCAAAAGCTCCCAATGCGAGGCCTAAGCCAGCCGGATTCAAATCGCCAGCCGTTTGGGGGGAAGCCAACTTAGCCGACGGGAAAAAATGAAGTCATGCTCCAAAGCGTTCGCGTCAGTCGCACTACCATGACTCAGCCGACAAAAGTAGCAGGCACGCTCCGTCGTGCCGTCCGCTGGAGTGAATTGACAGTGCTTCCAGGTGAACGGCACATGGAATGTGTCTACTACTTTGACTTTGTCGGCTTTGTCCACCTAACCCTTAATGAAAAGCTAGTTTCATGACTTTTGCATTCAATCGAACGCGGATTTGCAACGTCAAACACATTGCCTTGTTTGTTGCCTCGGTTGTCACGTTGACTGTCGCTGCCGTTTCGCAAGAAAAACCTTCGCAGCCCAACATTTTGTTCATCGCAGTTGATGACCTTAATCACTGGGTAGGCCATCTTGGGCGGAATGCACAAACGAAAACCCCGAATCTCGATCGACTCGCTTCCCGAGGCATCACGTTTACGAATGCACACTGCTCTGCGCCCGTTTGCAATCCTTCGCGGGCTGCGCTGCTATCTGGCAAGCGACCGAGCACGTCGGGCGTGTATGACAATGGAATCCCCTACGTATCTGCCATCAAATCGAGCGACTCTCTTTTTACGCAGTTCAAGAATGCTGGCTACGAGACCCTTGCAATGGGGAAACTCTGGCACGGTGGGGTTGGGTTCGAAGACCAATGGACGAAAACTGGTAGCAAGGAGCGTGAATCCATCAATGAATCCAACCTCGACGATCGCAGTATCGCCGGAATCAAGTTTGGAATCGTGAACGCGGGGGATGAGGCGATTGTAGACACACCTACTGCGGATTTCGGAATCGAAGAACTCAAAAGAACGCACGATCGCCCATTCGTGCTGGCCCTTGGATTTCATAAACCCCACATGCCTTGGAATGTACCCAAGAAATATTATGACTTGCATCCGTTGGATCAGATCGAACTTCCACCGACCCAGCCAAATGATTTGGACGACCTACCCGAAGCCGGGCGCAATATGGCCAAGGCTTTCGGCGATCATGAAGCGGTAACTAAGTCGGGGCGATGGAAAGAAGCCATCCAAGGATACCTTGCAGCTATTAGCTATCTCGATGGTCAGGTTGGTCGTGTGCTCGATGCACTCGAGGAGTCTGCCCATAAGTCCAACACCATCATTGTTTTGTTCGGCGATCATGGTTGGCACCTTGGAGAAAAACAGCATTGGCGCAAGTTTGCATTGTGGGAAGAATCAGCTCGCGCTCCGCTCATTTGGGTTGTGCCAGGAACCACCAAAGCGGGCGATCGGTGTGATCGGCCAGTGGACTTCCTCAATATTTATCCGACGCTCTGCCAACTGGCAAAGGTCCCTGTACCTCAGCATCTCGAAGGGCGTTCGATAGTCGGGTTATTGTCAGATCCCAAGTCGGCTTGGGACGGAGTTGCACTGACGACATTCGGACAAAACAATCATGCGGTTCGAGACGACCGCTGGCGTTACATTCGCTATGCCGATGGCGGCGAAGAATTGTACGATCACCAAAACGATCCTTATGAGTGGACTAATCTCGCGAAGTTACCTGAGCATCAGGCAAAGAAAACGGAATTGGCAAAGCACTTTCCAGAAATCAATGTCGATCCAGCGGATGGCAAAAAGCAAGCCAGGGAGCGTGCCCAACGAGTCAAACAGTAGATGCGACAGCATCATACAGTTATACTTTCATTTGCAACGCGACAACTCCCCTCAAATATCTCTTGGATTTTGCAAGCTCGCACATAATCGTCGACTGATTCTTTCGAGATTTCACCGACGTAGTCATCTACACCAACCCAACAGCGACTTTCATTTCCTTCGCATTGAAAGCAAATAGAAAAAGTCGGATCACCTTTGGCTTTTCCGAGGTGCTTGAACGCCGGAATGAATCCTCTGTAGGACGGACGCCCCGACTTTAGAAACGCTTTTGCGTCTACGGAAATGCAACCGCTGACTTGGTATGAATAGATTCCTACTGGAAGCTCTAAATCCGTGAAAAGCTCGAGCTGATTTTTAGTGTCAGTGCAAACGAAAAATTCAAGGGCCACCATCGAGTGATTTTCGTTCAAGTAGCGTTCGCATGCACCAACAAAATTCATTACCTCCTCTTCGGGAATTTTGGGTGAAATGGTATCCCCCGAAACATCCGGTCATTTCATTCTGTATCTACGCCATCAAAATGGAGGAGAAGTGGTCGTGCACTCCAACCCGATTCTGTTTATTCTTCACCGGTTGGCTCCCCCCAACTATGGCCGCCACGTATCGATTCGGGAGTATCAAGCCACGCGTCGGTCAGTTCAGCCAGCTGTTGCGACAGGACCAAGCTTTGGGTTTATGTTGTCTCCTTGACGTATTAGCATCCCAGTCGCGTGTACGCAATCGTCGCTGAGCGACGATGTCGCCCTTCGCTCCGCGAAGGTAGCGTGCGATAAGTCCGATTATCTATTAGCAACACCGTCGACGCCCAACTGGCCCATTGATGAAATCTTTGGACACTTGAGCGCATTGCGTCGTCAGTCGTTGGAGGCGAGAAATCGACTTCAGAAACCAACCATTCTAAGGCGCTGCTGGGGACTTTTGCCGGCGGCGAGGGGATCTGAGCAACGAAGCATCAAATTCCAGCTAGAGAGAGCGGATTTACGGCAATGACTTGATCTCAAAATCGTCATCGACGTAGTCGACGTGAATACTGCCTCCGTCGTTCACTTCTTGGCGAAGGAGTTCCGTTGCAATCTTGTTTTGCAGCCTTCTTTGAATCACGCGTTTCAGTGGTCTTGCTCCGTAAACGGGATCGTACCCTTCGTTGCTGATCGCATCGATCGCCCGTTCCGAAACGTTGAGTCGGTAATGGCTTTCCACCAACTGTTGTTCTAGCTTTTCAATTTGCAGAACGACAATCTTTCGAATCTGCTCTTTTCGAAGAGGTTCGAAAATAATCGTTTCATCGATGCGGTTCAAAAACTCGGGCAGGAATTTGGTTTTAAGAGAATCTTGAACGGCTTGTTGCATCTCCTCCTCACTTCCGCCTTCTTCGGCAACGCGTTGGATCATTTGGCTGCCGATGTTGCTCGTCATCACGACGATGGTATTCGTAAAATCGACGGTTCGGTTTTGACCGTCTGTCAGTCGACCATCGTCAAGCAACTGCAACAGGATATTGAAGACATCCGTATGTGCCTTTTCGATTTCATCGAGCAATATAACGCTATATGGCCGTCGACGGACCGCTTCGGTTAACTGGCCACCTTCCTCATAGCCGACATAACCTGGAGGGGCACCCACCAGTCGACTAACGGTATGGCGTTCCATGAATTCGCTCATGTCGATGCGAACCATGGCCGTTTCGTCATCAAACATGACTTCAGCCAACGCCTTACAAAGTTCGGTCTTGCCTACTCCGGTTGGTCCGAGGAACAGGAACGAGCCAATAGGTCTGTTCGCATCCTGCAAGCCACTTCGACTTCGTCGAACGGCGTTGCTAATCGCTTCGACCGCTTTATTTTGGCCGATCACCCGTTGATGCAAACGCTCTTCCATCACCAAGAGCTTTGCTCGCTCGGTCTCAAGCATGCGGGTTACAGGAACGCCTGTCCAGGAGCTAACAACCATTGCAATTTCGTCGGCAGTAACTTCCGTTCGGAGCAAACGGCGTTTATCCGTTTCTTTGGTTTCCTTTGTCTCTTGGACTTCTTCCTTTGCAATCTGCTCTCGAAGTTTGCGCAGTTGTTGATCGAGTTCAAATAGCTTTTGATAGTCAGCTTCGGAAACACCGGCGCCGGAAGACTGCTGCTCCTTGATGCGAGAATCCAGTTGCCGAAACTCCCCTTCGGTTTGTTCAAGCGATCGACGGACAGAACCAACGCCCGAAAAACCTAGTTTTTCCGATTCCCATTGTTCGCGAAGGCTGGCGAGTTCCCTTCGAACCTTTTCCATCTCTTGTTCGATATCCTCCAGCGCATCGTCCGTGCTGGTGTCCGATTCTTCATTCAGCTGACGTTGTGCCAGTTCCAATTGTCGAAGTCGTCGTTGAAGTGTATCGATCTCGGTCGGAACGCTATCTCGTTCCATCGCAAGCCTCGCGGACGCTTCATCGATCAAGTCGATAGCTTTATCTGGTAGAAAGCGGTCCGTAATGTAGCGATTCGAGAGCTTTGCAGCTTCAACCAAGGCCGCGTCGCGGATCTTGACACCGTGGTGGGCCTCGTACTTTGCTTTCAGGCCTCGTAGGATAGTGATAGTGTCTTCGACGCTCGGTTCACCGACGTAAACAGGTTGGAAGCGGCGTTCGAGCGCAGCGTCCTTTTCGATGTGCTTTCGATATTCATCAAGAGTGGTCGCGCCGATGCAACGAAGTTGGCCTCGAGCGAGTTCAGGCTTGAGCAAATTGGCTGCATCGCTCGATCCCTCAGCGGCTCCTGCACCAATCACGGTATGGAGTTCATCGATGAAGAGGATGACGTCGCCATCCGCATCCTTCACTTCACGCAAAACCGCCTTGAGCCGCTCTTCAAACTCGCCGCGAAACTTGGTGCCAGCGATCAGGGACCCCATGTCCAAGGAGATGACGCGACGATTCTTTAAGCTCTGCGGCACGTCCCCTTGGACAATTCGTTGGGCTAGCCCTTCGGCGATAGCCGTCTTGCCAACGCCCGGCTCACCGATCAGCACCGGGTTGTTTTTCGTGCGTCGCGAGAGCACTTGGATCACTCTACGGATTTCATTGTCGCGGCCGATGACCGGGTCGAGCTTGTTCTTGCTGGCTAACGCGACCAAATCGATTCCATATTTCTCCAAAGCTTGAAATTTGCCTTCAGGATTCTGGTCGGTCACACGTGCGCTCCCACGCACACTTTGAAGCGCATTGAGAATATCGGGTTCGGCGACACCGAGCAGTTTCAGCAAGCTGCTGGCCTTGTTTTCCGTCCGGCAAAGTCCCAGTAATAAATGTTCCGTGCTAACAAACTCATCCTTCATGGCTTCCGCCGCAGATGCTGCAGCCTCGAAGGATTTCTGCAACGTAGGGCCAACCGAAGCTTGACGCCCTCCTGAACTTCGCGGCAATCGCTGCATTTCACTTTCGCATGACGACCGGATTTTCTCCAGTGGAGCGCCCATTTTCTTGAGCAATGGGACAACAACCCCCTCATTATCTTTGAGCAAGGCCGTGAGCAAGTGCAATCCTTCGATTTCAGGATTTCCAACCGAAGTGGCCAGCGACTGTGCCTCAACTATGGCTTCTTGGCCCTTGATCGTCAGTTTATCCATGCGAAAAGTCATCGTTCTTCTCCGTGATTGGCAGTGGGGATTCCGAAAATCCCTCGAATGCAAATCGTGCGCCGAAAATCACGGCAAAGCAAACAACCGAGGCTTTGCCCCGAATGGCGTTGAATTAACTCAATCCTCGTAGCGGAAGTTGTAAAACTTCCTGGAACTCAATCCTCGTAGCGGAAGTTGTAAAACTTCCTGGAACTTTAGGCACTTCAGGAACTCTTACGAGATTCCAATACCTGCTAATTTAACGCCATTCGGCATTGCCCCAAGCTCCAAAGGCCCTCAATTACCTTTCGGGTTATGATTGATCGGATTCACCCTCGCTCTCCCATCGGAACCCATGGCAAGTAGGTTTCAGCCTGCCGTTCGCCTTAATGCTATAATGATCGTTCGATCAAAACTGAATTTCGAAACAGGTTGCCGTCCCATGATAAATCTCAACCGATCACTTGCTCTTCTGCTGTGGTTTGGCCAAATCGTCTCGATCGGAACGTTATCGTTTGGCGATGATACGGCGAAAATCGATTCGGCAAAAACGGATAAGTCCGACAAAGCCACCAAACCCAACGGAACAATTGCGGACCCGGCATTGGTGGGTGGTGAGTCGAGCTCTGTGATCAAGGTCGCGAACTTGGTATATGCAGGTACCAAAACTAGCGAGTGTTTTTCCGATCACTTTCTAAGGCGTGCCGAAGAGTCCTCCTCAATTAGCACGAGCCGCCGCCTTCATAGCGTTAAGCTCGCGAGCGACGAAGTTTACAACTTTCCGATGATCATCATGAATGGCGAAGGAGAATTTACGTTGCTCGCCCAAGAGCGGGACAATCTTCGTCGCTTCATTCAACGCGGCGGTTTCTTACTCGCCTCGGCCGGTTGCTCCTCCAAAGAATGGAACCAATCCTTTCGCCGCGAGATGGCCACAGTGTTTCCAGAGCAATCCCTAAAGACAATCGGTTTGGACCATCTCGTTTTCCACACGGTCTACGATATTGCGGGCCTGAATGCCAAGCATGGCACGCCACAACAACTTGAGGGGCTGCATTTCGGAACGCGGCTTGGTGTGCTCTACTCGCAAGATGGACTCAACGACACGTCGAACACGCAGGGTTGCTGTTGTTGCGGTGGTAACGAAATCACGAATGCAGAACAGATCAACGTTAACGTCCTCATATACAGCTTGCTTCAATGAAGTCCTCTGCTTGGTGGAAACTTGCGATCATTTGTGCATTTTGTGTTTGCACGTTGGGCTGCAGTCCAACTCCACCCTCCAGTCTCCAAATTGTTGTCAGCGGTGATACAGCAGGTTGGATCACCCCGTGCGGTTGCACCGCCAATCAATCAGGTGGACTGGAACGTCGCGCATCGCTCTTGAAAACGCTTGGGCCGTCAGATCGTACCGTCTATCTGGACGTCGGTGGATCAGCTGCAGGCAAATCCACATACCAGCAGGTCAAGTTGAAATCGATTCTTCTTGGCGATCAACTGATGGGGCTTGAGCTGCACAATATTGGTGCCCCGGAAACGCAACTAGCGCCGGAAACCCTGTTTCAAATTGCTAAGGAAACGAAAACGCAATGGCTCTCCGCCAACCTTCAAGTAGCAAATGCGAACGGTTCTGTGTCCGAGGCTTTGACAGCGTATCGAGTCATCGAAAGAGGCGGCGTTCGTATTTTGGTCACCGGTGTCGTTGACCCAACCCTTGTCAAAACCACGATGTGGAAAACTCGCGATGCATCGTCAAGTGTGCTGCAAGTGCTCCAAAAAGAAAAGGCGGATATCAAAATCGTTTTGGCTTACATGGACGAACCTGGCTTGAGAGCCTTGGCCGAATCGCTACCCGAGGTCGATTTCATCTTCGGCGGGCCAACAGGCCAAACGCTATCGCCATCCCGGGTTGGACCAGTTGAGATCATGTCGGCTACCAATAAAGGCAAGTTCCTCGCGCGGATCGAACTGCAAAAGCAGGATCAAGTTTGGAAGGCGGTCAAGCGTGGTGCATTGGAAGTTACGAGCACATTGTCGCTCGAACCTGCCCAGTCCAAGAATCTTGAACAATATCTAAGTACACTAGGTAAACTCGATTTCTCGGCTGAAGAAACAGGGCTTGTCGCAAACCAATTCGCGAACAACTCCGGTCAAGCCGACTACCGTATTGCCGGCTCCGATTCTTGCGTTCAGTGCCACAAGGAGGATGACCAGACTTGGCATGCATCCAAGCATTCGCATGCGTGGCAAACCTTAGTCGACAAAAAGTCCCACGTTGATCCCTCTTGCCAAGTGTGCCACACGACGGGGTATGGGCTCGGCGGCGGCTTTGTTCAAGTGGCAAAGTCGTTGCAAATGGTCAACGTCGGTTGTGAAAGCTGCCACGGCCCTTCCCAAGCTCACGTGCAGAACCCAAAGATAAAAACCACGTATTTATCGCGTGAGCAATGCGTTCGATGCCATGATCATGAAAACAGTCCCGAGTTTGAATACGGCAAGTACTGGGCGAAGGTGACTCACGGGGCGAGGCTGTAAGCCGCCTCTGGTGAAAGAAGTTCCTTCAATAAAGTCCATTTGGGCCGTCTAACGATATAGTAGGTTCTCAGATCTTGATCGGTTTTGAGTGTGATTTGATCGATTTTCGGAAGTTCGGCCTTCTCTAGTGTTCCTGTGATTTCCATCGGACGCCAATGATTATCGGAAGTCCAATTTGGCAATTTGTCCATTCCTTCGACGTAGAGATCCGTGCCGCGGTAATTAAACCACCAGTGTCCGTTTATGCTTCGCGCCGTTCCTCGCAGGGCGACACTTTGCCCGAGTTGGTCCTCAAGTTTGGTTAGTCGTGGCCGACAATTCTCAACGCGAAAAGTATCTTTGGATTCGGTCGCTCGCACCGTTCCGTACACTTCTGCGTGTTTGCCGGTTTGTGCGTCTGTCCATTGGTCGACGTCTGCCAGAATGAGTTTCCATCCGGACGATTGAATCGTAGCGACATCGTTTTCATTTTTCGCGACCCCAGACAGCAGAGCGTCCTGATCGAGGAATTGAACCGGGTTCCAAACGATGGCGTCAATCTTGTCTCCTGAAAGAACCTTCAGATAGTATCGGAAGTGGAAACCCGATGTTTGAATTGATAGTCCTGCCTCGCGATATGCATCAGATGGAACACCGACGAACGCCCCGGTTTCGTAAACCCGAAGACGGTAAGTGGAGCCATTCCCGACCATCGGAAGCGACTTACCGCTGAAGTTCTTCTCACCGAATTTACCGAAATAGGGAGAGATGGGGATCTGGATTTGGTGTTGTGTCGCTTTGCCGTTGATAACTTTGACGATCAAGTTCGGTCCGCCGTCGTAGCCTTTGGAACGGCCCTCGATGACTGTCCCCTCAACCGTTGCCGTTTTCCCCAGCTTCAGACCAAGCCTACCAACCGACGGAATGTTTGCCTCCTGGGCGATGCAGATGGCGGTCATAACAGTGACACACAAGAGTGTTGCTACGCATTTCATCATCCACCTCTTCTGGACGCAGAACAATAAAATCTCCCCGCTGAGTTTGGGCAGAACTCGATTCTATGTGGGTGAGTTGGTGCAGAACAGGGTAAACCAGGTATACCACGGTTGAGCAGGCAAGGCTGTGAAGCATTTTGAAGCGAAACTCGTCAAGAGTTTCGGTTGTTTAGGCGACACAGCCGAAAGTCTTGACGACTTTCGCCACACAAAAGCGTGTTTTCAGCAGTGCAGGAAACTTTACAGCGTTGCCCTTCGGGGCTCGTCTCCCGATTGGTCTTCGCACCGCTCGCCCTAAGGCTCAAGTTCGCGAGTGTCTTGTCTGGCGTCTACTCGCAAATCTAGATGCGAACAACTATGATTTGTAGATAGACACGATCCCTCCGATACGCCTTGGCTCCGCAGGAGCGTCGCTCGGGTTGCAACTCGACATCCAGAATGGCGGGTGCCCAATCCAATTACCCCCAACACAGAACCATTATGAACGACGTCCCTATCTCGAAACGCAAACAAGATTTGCATGATGCATTCTTTCAAGAACGCGATCAGGAACTGCTCGATTTCCTCCAGTTCGAAACGGTGAGCGAAGAGGAGCAAGAACGTGACCAACTCAAATCCGTAGCCGGGATCAGCGATCCTGTTGTGCTTGCCGCTCTCAAACAGGCTGGAATCACTTCTGCCTCGATCACCGCCTTTATGTTGATGCCGCTCGTTCGACTTGCGTGGGCGGACTCCAAGTTGCAAAACGGCGAGTTCGAGCTGTTGCTCCAAGCGGCCGCCGAAGATGGAATTGCCTACGGCACCCCGGCCTACAAATTGCTGAACCGTTGGCTTGAGGAACGCCCCACTCAGCAAATGCTCGATGCCTAGTGGAAGTACGCGCAGGCCGTCGCTCGCGAACTGGACGAGCCAAGCCTTGCCGCCTTCCGCCATGCCACCATCGGCCGTGCCCGACGCGTCGCTGAAGCTTCCGGTGGTATGCTAGGCATCGGCGAAAAAATCTCCGAAAACGAACGTCATGTTCTGAACGATCTTTCCAATGCGCTTACCAAGCCATCTCATATTTGAGTCCGTTATTAGGAGCTCGTTCGAGTGTCGCCTTTGGGCGATTTTTTTAGGATTCGGCGGTTGACGTCGCGTAAGGCCGCCTGAAGGCGGTACACCAACCTTTTACCACAAGTTGATCATGTTTTACAAAAATCTTTGCATTGCTGTTATTGCGACCTGTCTCTTTGGTAGCTTCTCGTGGCTGAACGCTGACGAGCCTGCCGCAATTCGTCACAGCTACCTCGTCATGGGTGCTAAGACGGCCATCATTAATGAACAAGGCATCGCAGATTGGGAATACTCGGGCGGATCTCGTGATGGATTTGTCCTTCCCAACGGAAACTTACTCCTGGCCTTTAGCGATCGAGTCGAAGAAGTGACTCGGGACAAGAAAATCGTTTTCTCGTACACCAAGAGTAAAGAGAATCGTGAGATCGGCACAACGCAACGACTCTACAACGGCAACACTCTCGTGACCGAGCTGGGCAATCGACCTCGACTGCTTGAGGTGAACAGCAAAGGTGAAATTGTTTTCGAATTGGCGCTTCAACCAGAAACTGACAATGCCCATATGCAAACGCGCATGGCTCGCCAACTTCGAAATGGTAACTACCTCGTTCCTCACTTGTTGGCTTTTGCGATTAAGGAGTATTCGCCGGAGGGAAAAGTCATCCAAACGATGAAAACGGATTTCGAAGAGCTTGGTGGACGACCAGCCGAAAACTGGCCATTCACCGCCATTCGACTGGATAACGGAAACACGGTCGCTTCGCTAACGCACGGCAACAAAGTGGTCGAATTGGATCCGCGCGGAGGAATCGTCTGGAAAGTCACCAACGAAGATGTAAAGGGACTATTTAAGGACCCGTGTGGCTCGCAACGCTTGGCCAACGGCAACACGGTCGTCGGAAGCCACGCCGCCAACACAGGCATTTCGATGGTCGAAGTGACGCCTGAGAAAAAGATCGTATGGACTAGCGAACACCCACTCGCAGCCGGCGTCCACCACTTCCAAATCCTCACCACCAACGGCAAACCAGAACCAGGCACGCCGCTAAAGTAGACACCGCCTAAAGTAGACACCGCCGAAAAAAGTAGACACCACCGAAAAAAGTAGCAGGCACGCTCCGTCGTGCCGTCCGCTGAAGTGAATAGAGTAAGCGGACACCACAACCAGTACGGTTTAAGTCGGCGCGGGCTTGATTCGCGGGGTAATTTCTGCTTGTGGCAACTTCGTCACCAGCAGCGAACCCTATTCCCGCGAGATCATCATGACACGATCCACAAACGACGCC
>JANPHB010000339.1:0-2806 GCA_031424235.1 Pirellula sp. | reverse complement strand
GGATGCAGCCCCTTGCATGATCGCAAAGCGAAAGACTTCGCGGGGATGCACGAGGCTGGCGTCGAGAGTGCCCATCGTGACCACTTCGACATATTTAACAACCAACTTGGTATCCAGACCGATGGACCAGAAGTGCTCCTTTTCTCGGTCTGTTTTGCATCGTCGACGGAGCCAGAATTGCAAAACGCTAGCTACCTTTTCAACGCCATTGAGTGGGCCTTCTATTTTGGATCGAACAAGCATAATGTCGTTTCATTCGATTGTTGGAGGATTTGAAGAACGTAAGAACGGGTAAGAATGAAAAGACAAGCGGGCGGCGAAACGAAGCCACCGCCCGCAAGTCTTTTCGTAAATCCGGCACAGCCGGTTAGTCTGTCAGCTCGTCGATAAAGCGGGCCAAAAGATGGGGTTCGGCACTGTCCCAGTCGATAACCTGGGGCGGACGCAAATCATCAGGCTCTAACTCGAACGGTACTCGAGTTAACATAGAAAAGCCGCATCGACGAATCGTGCCGACCGTATCACCCGTAGCTGCTGCAACCTCTGCGTCAAATTCAGAAATGGTCATGGAATACCTCTTACTTGGAGTTGGAGTTTAAGAACCTGATGAACTTGTCCTCGCATGGCACACAACCAATGCGAAAACGAAAAAAGCCCAGGTGTTTGCCTGGGCTAGTTAATGAAAAAGTCGAATCTTGGAGCGACTTGCCTAAACAACGGCTGGCTCAAGCCAGTATTCTTTCAGCCATGCGATCTCGGCTTCGATGGCCCGCGAGCGAATGGAATACGGGCCAAGTCTGGGGCCATTGCAGGGGGATAAGTCCGCCCACCAGAATCCGTTCTGGTCGGGCTCGACATGAGAACCACGCTCAATGGTTGGTTCCCCTAGTGCATGTGGCTCGATGAGCTCCGAGTAGATCATTCGCACTTTGCCACCAAGCCCGATGATCAGCTCAGCGGTTTCACCCACTTGGCTCAAGATGTAGGCCTCCGGATAATGTTCCGACGCGGCCGGTCGGTCATGTAGCCGTCGAGGCTTGCCTCAATCCGAGTCAATCCGTTCGAGATTTGCTGCCGAAGCGATTCTCGTTGACGCAGATCCTCTGGAACGACACCAGCGACAAGGCTTCGTGCCTGGTCAACTAATTGCTCCAATGACTCATCCGTGCCGATGCTGAGCCTTCGGAACCGTTCGAGGAACTCGTTCAGGTTAGTGACCGCAGTGTCGCGAAACACCTTGGGCTTGCCGTCCGATTCTCCGCTTAGCCGTTCAGCCAAGTGGGAAACAAGACTTCCAAGCTCTTCCGCAAACGCAGTCTCCGCGATTTTGACCGCTTCGGTAAACCTCTCACGCACCCGGTTGCATTCCGATTCGTAAATCTCGGGTGCTACGCTCCGCAAGTAATCCGGTGGCGTCGTGGCAGGATAGTCCCAGGTGATTTCAAACTCATCGGCAATGCTCGGCGAATAGTCCGTGACATCGAACAGGTCCCCCAAGCGTTTGCGAGCTTGATCAACCAGTTCGCCCCAGCAACGATCCAGGTTCCTTACCGTTTCACGAAGCTCGACCTGAGCTTCTCTCAGCTGCGACTCCAGCGTTGAAACCGTGTTTCGTCGCACTAGCCGAATGCCGGGTTCAACGTAGGGCAGTGTTTGATCACGCCAACAGGCTACCGCTTTTGATTTCACGGCAGACACCGTTCGAAATACCGGGTGGGTCGTATCGAACAGCTTCTTGCCAGCTGA
Source organism: Pirellula sp. (assembly GCA_031424235.1). Lineage (GTDB taxonomy): Bacteria > Planctomycetota > Planctomycetia > Pirellulales > Pirellulaceae > JBKCUI01. The sequence goes on along the minus strand of JANPHB010000339.1, from coordinate 1,060 downwards.
GAGTACTTTTGCATCGGCGCTGAATGCACCAGCTGCTAACTGACGTTGGCCTTGGCTCAGTGTCTTGCGAACACCCGGCCATCGGACATGTAGCCGGATTGCAGTCGTCGCCGACTGCAATTGCTCTCCAACGGTATTACGCTGCAGAGTCTCTCGTTCTTGGGTTGGTGGTTCTAAAACGGTGGACATACTTGAAATCCTTGATAGTAAAAAGGTTGGTAAACGAAAAACGGCGGACAAATTTGACCGACGCTTTTCGGAATGATTAGTAACGAATGGATACTTATGCGTCGTGTGACCAAGCGTCGTCAGCCAGCACTTCAGGCAAATACCGGCCATTTGCGATAGAGACAGGCTTTAGGTTCTGCCAGATCTCGGTCGTCGATACAGTCGGCGGAATTTGTGACACCTTAGCGGACATCACTATCATTTCGTCAAGAACTTGCACCGAGTCCGTTTGTCAGAATCGAAGCATCAGCCAGCCAAGCAACAAAAGCGGGACCAACACCGCGACTACCGTTCCGACAGCTTCGATGGACTTCGACAGCAGCAGATCCGTTGCACGTGGGGATGCAATGGATATGCGTTCTGATTCAAGACGGTCTAGGCCCGATTGGATATCGGTCTGCTGTTGCACTATCGATTTGCGGGTCTGCTCTAAGGATTTCTGAGCCGCCACCCAGCCTTTTCGGGCTTCTGCGTCGGCGGTGATGAATTCCCTTGACGCTTCGGTGACCTGCCTTTGAATGGCGTTGATGTGCTCTCGCTCGCGACGTGCTGCCTCGTCTTCGTTGCAGCCGACGATGATTGGGGAGAGCAAGAGCAGGAGTAAGCCAAATCGTTTGAGTACTTTCCGGACGATAGTCCCTGCTAACACCAGTATCTGAATGAGGCGAACCATAGTTTTCCTTTCGTAAATGTCTTTGTGTAAATTTGAGTAGTTGTTCAAAACGGCGTTGGCGATGAAATGCCAACGCCAATGCAGCAGTCGCAACGAGCGTGCTGCACAGAAGTAAAACGGTGGACATGATCAACCCGTTGAGTTAAGGGTGACACGAAA
>JANPHB010000338.1:0-1952 GCA_031424235.1 Pirellula sp. | reverse complement strand
GGGCGAGGCTCCTGCCGAGCCATTTACGCATCAAGCTCGGCAGGAGCCTCGCACTCCCGTTGAAATTGCAAGCAATTCAGAAAAGAAAGTGAGATGGCCTCGTTGTCGGGGCAGCCTGAGTTTCTGTCTCTGATTAATAGGGAGTTTGGGGATTACATCGTCGGAGTTCGAGTGTTTCATCGGTTCGATCGAGACTCGGGTAATGCAAACGGTTTGGCGTGTCACACGCAATCAAGCGGATGCCGAGGATGCGATCCAGGCTGCGCTGAGTACAGCCTGGCGTCGTAGGGAAGTTTTGGCTGCCCATCCGAATCCTGTCGCTTTGATGCTCAAAATTTGCATCGATGCGTCGTTGGACTTGGTTAAGAAGAAACGTTCGACTCGTGGAACTTTAGAACGTTATGTCAACGCAGATATTCAGCCAACAAGAATCGCCGCTCCTTCTGAACTTGCCGAAAGTGAAGAGTCCATTGCCCTCATATTGTTCGAAATCCAGCAGCTTCCGCGAAACCTATCGGAGGCAATTTTGATGCGATTGGTCAACGAGCTTCCTTACAGTGAGATCGCCTCAGCACTTGATTGCACGGAGGTAGCAGCTCGCAAATACGTTCAGCGAGGCAGGACTCAGTTGCAGGCTAGACTGCGATGCCTCGATCTCGATCAATTCACGGGAGGACACCGATGAACGAATCCAGGGATGATTGGGATTTGGGACTTGAGTACCCACATTGGAAAAAAGAGTTGCAGTCGGATGTTCCCCCCGAGGCGATTGACGGCATGCGTGGGATGATCCGAGATTTCCATGCATCGAATCGACTAAGCGTCGAGTCCGCCAGAGACCGAATCGATAGTGTTTCTTTGGCGAGCAAGCATCCTGTTATCGATCGCGTTCCTCGCTGGCTGGGCTATGCGGGGGCAGCGATTGCCGTACTGGCATCTTGCGTCGTGACGGTTCTCCTTTCTGACCATTCGCATCGCAATTTCGTCGATACCAATGTTAATACTCGGGAATTGAGTCTCGGTGCGAGCAATTCCCAGTTGTTCCCATCGATGATGGTTTCTTTAACAAGTCCTCGAAATGCGATCCAGTCGTTTGCTCGAATTCGGAACGCAAGTTTCGAGGATGCTGAGTTCAGAGCTTATCAGTCGGAGTCGCAACCGATCCCTGGATGGTTCTTTCCGACTCCCTGTAGAGATGCTGGATATCGGGTCGAAATCGATTCGCTGGAACGCTGCGATGGTCGTCGTTCTGCTGTTATCGATTGTCGAGTGGATCAGCCCGGTCTGATCGGAAATTTGATGCAAACGCTGGATGCAACCGGCTATCGAAACAAAACAGTTCGCTTGACCGCGGCTTTGCGCGCGGACGTGGCCGACGACGGCGGACAAGTTCAAATGTGGTTGCGAACAGACGATGAGGATATGGGCATCGGCTTTTTCGACAACATGGAGGACCGGCCGGTGCGAACGAATGACTGGCAATACGTGGAGATCGTCGCTCGTGTCCCTAAAAATGCGCAGTTCATTAATTTTGGCGCGTACCTTCGTGGAACCGGTTCCGCTTGGATCGATGATTTTCAATTGGAAGTAATTGACTAGCGGTTTGGAATGTCACCAGCAAAGATATGGGTAATGATAAGGCTAACGCCGGGGGCGACCGCTTTGTTTCTTAGACGCGATAGCCGGCGGCACTTCGTAGCCGTGGGGCTTGCCCCGAATGGCGTTGAATTAGCAGGTAGTGGAATCTCGTAAGAGTTCCTGAAGTGCCTTAAACTGCAGGAAGTTTTACAACTTCCGCTACGGGGATAGACTTAACTCAACGCCATTCGGGCTTGCCCCACGGTTTCTAGGCACGATGAATACGAGAGCCGTGGTAAAGCGCCACCGCGTGGTGGGGGGGAGTCAAAGCGGATGGATACGCAAAAAAAAAATCTAATGGGGGGGCGGCACCC
>JANPHB010000337.1:0-14306 GCA_031424235.1 Pirellula sp. | reverse complement strand
TCAAATCTCGAATCGACTTCGGGGGTAAGGGGGCGGTCTGCCTGCAAAGTGGGTTTCGCCGAACATCAGTGACAAAAACTCAAAAAATCCGCAGACGATCGAAAATCCGTATACTGCATGAATAATCCGCGCTAGCCGCGTAACGGTTTCCCTGGCAAACACGGTTGTCGCGGCTAGTAGCGCCCGCGGCTCAATTCGAACAAAGTGAGTGCGACTGACAGTACGCCTACGGCTGACTGTTAAACGAAGATTAACCCAATTCGGGAAACGACTCGCGGCCAGCGATGCGGGTGATAAGTGTTTTGGAACGAAGAAGAAAATCGGATTTGTAGTTTGCGACTTGCTGTTCAGTGATGCCAAGCAACTCGGAGGTATCTTTGTTGCTCATTCCGGCGACAAAGAGTAGTTCGATGCACATCAATTTGAGCCAGTCCGATTTGGCTTGCCATTTGCCGATTTGATCTTTCAACGCTTCCACCAAAGCTAGTTCCTCGGTATCCCGACGTTCGACCGATTGAGCGAGACTGCTCACTGCCCGATGGGCACCGGGAACTTGCTGTGCACCGTCACTGGAATCGTCGCCAGTGTAAAATGCCATGGTATGTCGACGTCCCTCGCGGCGCAGATGGTCCGTCAGTTTGTACGCTGCGATCGAGAACAAATAGCTCTCTAGAGGCCGCTGGCAATCGAAATTCGGCAAACTGTTCAAGTACCCAACGAAGGTCTCTTGTACGATGTCTTCGGCGTGAGAACGATCGATGAGGCGTGAGCCAACGAAGGCCAAAAGGCGACCTTCGAAACGGTCGATCAGTTGCTGCCAAGCGTCCGTGTTGCCTGCCCGAATACTATCGACGAGAAGTTTTTCGGGTGAATTTTGGTTGGAGGAATCTTCGCTCATCCCCTGAGTTTAGCTTTTTCGCGGCGTGCTAACAGCCCAACTGCCCCGGACAGCATCGTAATCACACAGACTCCCACACCACCGAAAATCCCAACTTTTCTTGTGCGTTGCTCCCGCACCGTCTGTTTTTCCCATTCGCGAATTTTGGCAAGTTGCTCCGACGAAATGTGAAGCCCAATCCACAACTGATGATAGGTGCCGGAAGGGCGGTCTTGGATATTGTCGAAAACTTGGCCTTTCTTGACCCAATACTTTTCAACGTATTCCTGGGTCAACTCTGGCAGGTTGTAAGCTGCTGAGAATTGCAAAACATGTTTGTCCAAATAGACTCGAACATCAGACATCATTCTCGATTTCAAATCCTCTCGGCACTGTTCCAGGTCGGGCGTGAGAGTGCTGCTGATCGCAAAGCTATGATCTTCACCAAGAACCAAGCCGTTTTTGACCCACTCAGGGGTGCTCCCATTCAAAACCGGGATCGGCATCGTATCAATGTAATTTCCCACGGTGTCCGCTGATGCAGAGTCACCCTTAACGGAGTCGAAAGACTCACTGCCATCGACTTCTGCTTTTGTTGGAGCGGGTATGCTTGGGATCGCTGGCGTTGCGGGTGGAGAAGGTGTCGACGTGTCTGGCGGTTCCTGCGGTGATTTCGGCATGGCACTCACCAAAGGCGACGCATTCGTCGCTGCTTTCACACTTTCATTGTGCCTCGCATCTATCTTTTCGATTTCTGACTTTATTTTTTCGATTGCCGAGTACGCATCCTCTAGCCTTTTGTAAAGCAAAGAGATGGTATTACCTCTTCGTGCGGATTCTCCCTCTTGCTTTGCGTCACCATCAACTTTTGTTTCTTGAGCTTGCTTCGCGCCGTCATTCTGTTCCACCGCCAGAGTCGGCGGAATTGAGGACTCTTCCGATTGGGCGACTGCGATGGCAGCAAGACCAACCATTGCGGTCAGTTGCAAAATGACTATCGAAAGAATAGCACGCATGATGTTCTAAATTCCGGTTCGTATTTGAATTGCCATTCGACTGCGGCCACACGCTCGTTCGTGTAAACCGCTTCGTACCCATTACCCGCCCACTTAAGCGATCTGTTTGTTCTGCTTGAAATCCATCCAAGGCGATGACATTTGCAAAGAGAAGGATGTGACGCCTGCCAAGATAAAGCACCATGGAGCAGGGAAGTAGAAAAAGCCTTGCACCAGGGCCGCCATCGCAACGCTCCAGGCAATCGACCAAGCGCTGAAGCGACTCTTGCGAAGGATATCCGACTGTCGCCACCATCGAACCATCCACATCAGCGAACCGAAGTAAGCGATATGACCGGCAAGTAGAGGCATCGAGTTTTGGTCGTAAAACCCTTTCCAGCTCTTGTTCCACATGACATTGCCATCGTTGATCACTACGAAGTTCTGACTGGTTGCAATGTCGGACCATGGAACCATGAGGAATTCGCTCAGCGAGTAGCTACCTACTCCGAGGAGCACGCCGGCTGTCAGTTGAACAAACCGGAAAACGATAGAGTCCTCGTCTCTCGATTCCCAGCGTCGAGCCAAAAACAACATGGTCCAAGTCATCGCGAGGGACATGATACCGACCCAAGCGATGCCGCTGACCAGAGGGCTCGCATTTCCATCGTATCGTGCCAAAGTTAGCATTCCACCGCATACCGCTAGCACTGCAGTCACAATTCCAGAAACGGCCCAGCTTCGTGTGTATTCGTGACTGCGAGTCCAAAAACCTCGCTTCTTGAGATCGCTTCGCTTTTCGGTTTGCCAATTGCGCAGTGCAACTCGATAGGGAATGGGGGCAGGCTTTGGGGCTGCTGGCGGTGTGTTTTGATAGTGCACCGTCGGCTGCACGACCGCAGGTGACGTTCGCACAGGCTGATCGTATCGAGCGTATTGAGGCCTCGCCCCCGTTGCATTTACTGGTAGTGGATTGTTCGCTCCACCGAGCAAGTACCAGACGACATAGTAACAAACGTATGCTCCCAAAAACAAAAACATCATTGGAGCGATCCAAGCGGAGTTCATTAGTAGGAAGACAATCGACACTGCGATCGCGACTCCTCGCCCACCCGGTGGTAGATTCCTGAAGAATGTTTGCGCTTCACCAACGGCTTGATGTATGGCTCGTGCGACGGGTTCTCGGTAGAGACTGTCGGTGATGTTGTCGCGGTTTCGGCCGTTGCGATACTTCCATGGATCCGATTTACCCTGCACTGGCGGCGAGCCCGCTACGGTAGCGTCGAAACTTCCGATCGGCCGTGCGATTGGAATTTCGTTGGCCTTGCCAGCGGTTCTTGCGGGTTGCATTACAGGCGGTACATTCACATCGACAGCATTGGTTACTTTGATCGCCAAGCCACTCGCATCGAGTCCCCATCCAAGGGCCGTCAGCATTTCTCGGCAATCGCGGAATCGAGAGGTCGGGTTCTTGGCCATCGACTTCTGAATCACATAAGCAAACGGCTGCGGTACCTGGGACAGATCAGGATCGGCAGTCAAGTGCTTGAGAATGATCTCCTGGCTGCTCTCGCCGTCAAAAGGCACGGTTCCGGTCAACAGCTCGTACAGGATAATTCCCAACGAGTAGATGTCGATCTCTTTGCCGTATTCCCCTTTGCCAATTTCTGGAGCCATATAGTGAAAGGTTCCAACGCTTTCCGTTTGGCCACCGCGACGCGATGCGCTGATGTATTTAGAAAGTCCGTAGTCACCTATCTTGATCAAACCGCCATCAGTAAAGACATTGGCTGGCTTTAGGTCTCGGTGCACGATTCCTTGATCGTGAAGGTATGCGACCCCAGCAGCCAACTGAGCAAACCACTGCATCGTTTCCGCGGCAGGCATCCCTTGGGGAGCTTTGTCCATTAGATCGCGGAGCGAATCTCCGTCGATGTATTCCATCACGATCCATCCCTGTTCGATTTTGTCGAACTTGATGTCATAGATGGCAACCAAGTTTGGATGTCGAAGGTTTAGGCAATGTCGAACGCCGCGAACTTCGACCTCCAAGTTCTTTTGGATTCGCTTGAGTGCGACTTCCTTGCCCGAGTCGCTCTCGGCGAAATAGACTTCGCCGAAGCCGCCTGAGCCGACGCCGCGTTTGATCTTGTAGCCATCGAGTGGAGTGTCACCGCTGCCGTATTGGAATTTCATCGAAACACCGATGGGTTCTGGTCTGCTGAGTTCGTTGGAATGGTTACCAAGGGACGAGCCCTCGGTAGGATTTTCGGCCAAAATTTCTCGTGGTCGGCGCCGAAGCATTGTAAACATTATCTTCTCTCCGTCACCTTTTCCGCAAACGCGGACGCATTTAAATCGCGTGAAACCCTGGAATTGCCTAATTTACTCTGGTATGACTTTCGTTTCAGTCCGCAAAAACTTGGTAGCATTATTCGAGTGTCATCGAAATTTCATCGCCACGTATCCTCTGGCCTTGAACCAGCGGAAAGGGGGCGCGAACTAACTTGCCGTCGATCTGGATGTTGGCCTGCTCGCTGACGCGACACATCCATTCTTTGCCATTGCGAAACAATACAACTTTGGTTGTCCAGTCGGGACAAACCACGTGCGAATTCAACTCTGGGCCCAAGACGCACGATTCTCCCATCAGCAAAGCCGCTGAGAGGAGCGGTTGCCATCGCGTATGCCCAATCAATTCCAATCGGGCAGATCCGCTCAATTGCGTGGGCTTGACATATCGAAGCTCAATGCGGGAGCCAAGCGAGATGATCGATCCATCACAAAGCACGACAGCGCGATCGATTTCGGCACCGTTCACATGAATGCTTTGCAACGGCTGAATTAGGTGGTCTTCGCCATGCCTGCGGATCACGGCTGCACGTCGGCTGAGATCCCCGCGTATCGCCAAGTCAACTTGATTGCCTGGAAAAGCCTGTCCGATCGTGACTTCGTTTTGATCGCAAATCGCATAGCTTCCAACTCCATCGATCCACAGGATTTTCGGTTGAGGCATAGCGATTGTCGGGGCAGAGGAGGAAACAGGTCTTGCGAGATGGCTCATCATACTATCATCCTCTCGTTTTGACCCTAACAAATAACATTGCAGAAATAGTCCATACTCCCCCTCACCTTTTGAAGGGAGAGCTGTAGAGCATTCGTAGCGAAACTCGTCAAGAGTTTTGGTCGTTGAGGCGATGCAACCGAAAGTCTTGACGACTTTCGCTACAAAAAAACTCACCCCAACCCCTCTCCCCTTGAAGGGGCGAGGGGGGCAAAGTGTAGAAGTGCCCTGTCAGATACTAGCGATTGTCCACTATGGCCTTCACGTCGCTTTGAGCTCGGTTGAAGTAGACCGAAATCTGGTCAACCAAGTCGGACGGTGTGTCATCGCTGGAAACGGGAATCCCTACCGTCGTATCAAACGTATCTGCCATTCGTTCCTCGACATCAATTCGAGTTCCGATTTCCGCTACAGTTTGTCGAACAGCACTGACTCGGCTATCGTTTACCGAAAACTTGCTGCTGGTCTTGGCGACTTCGACCATCGTCAATCGAGCCTGTAGATTCTCAACTTCAACTTCGAGTTGTCGCTTGGCAGCAAGCATTTCGTCCAGTTTGCGTCGAGCACCTTCCAAGTTCTTTTCGCGGGCGGCCAAAATCTTTTCGACTTTTTCGGCGGTAGCTTCTTGAGTTTGGTAGCTCTTGAATCGTCCAGACAAGTCCTTCTTGACTTGATCCATATCCCAAGCTTTACCACCATAGGTAACGAACTTGGCACCACTTTGGACATCGTCCTTGAGTTTCAAAATGTCGTGCTTTGATTTTTCGAGCGAAGCGTTCTTGGCTTGCACTTCGCGTTGCAGGCGAGCAACTTCGACTTCTTCGCGAGCAATGACCTTGAGATTGCCAGCAATTTCAGGCTTCAAGTCGTTGATCAGGTCACGTGCTCGGCTGATTTCGACATCGAGTGGAATCTGTTCCTTGATCGTGTCTCGCAGGTTGTGATAACCCGTTCGAATGTAACTGACGCCAGATGTGCCGAACAAGAGAGCGCCAGAGCCAACAACAATTGCAGATCCCAATAAAACTTTCTTTAGCATGGTATTTCCCCCAAAAGCTGATGAAACAGAGTCGGGTAACCCCCGCTCTGCCGCTCCCATTCATCACGCCGTTTTCAAGTCTGGGATACCCTTTGTAAACCAGCAAACCTTGGAAAACCAACCGAATATGAGGGGCACGGACAAAGAAAGATTCGAGGCCTGTGACAGAATCTTGGAAGATTTTTGGTTTTTTAGGTAACGTCCGGGATTTCCGAAAAACCCGATCGCGTCCTCGAAGCAATCTTGACTCAAAGTTCCAATTTTCTTAATTCCAGTCGGTTTGGAGCAAGTTCTGAACTTTCCTCAACTCGATTATGCCGTCCCCAACTCACCAATACCCTCAAAAAAACGATGTCGGGAGCTCTCCGTTCCTGCGGAGCCTGTGCGCATTGGCTCGGCAGGAGCCTCGCCCTCCCGAAATTGCAAGCAATTGGCATTTTTGCCTGCTAGTCGCGATGTGCATGTTGGCTGCGATGTGTTCTACGGGCTGCCGACAACGAGCGTTTACCGAGCTTTACGTCGAGAATATGGCCAGCGAAATCCGAATGCTGGAAGACCGAATCTATGAATACGACGCTGCGTACATGGAAAAAGACTCTGAGTACGAGTCGATGCGTCACGAAGTAGAACTCAAAAAGAGGGAAATTGCCGAGCTTCAACGGCAACTCGACTCCACTCAATCTCACCCCAATTCAACACCAAAGAGTCCTTCGCTGCGACTCAAAGACAAGCAACCTCGCACGCCTACCGAAGCTGCCCCGAAAAAAAGCTACGAGCTTCCCGAAACGATTGTTGATCCGCCGGTGGTTTCGCGAACGCCTGTTGCGCCGCCAGCCAATAACAACAAGAGCAAAGAATCCGATGGCATCGAATTTTTGCCACCAGGTACCTCGCCGGAATTGACTCCGCCTGCCATTCCCAATAAAGCCAATGGAGGGGCTGACGAACCGCAAGCATTCAATCAAGGTCGTGTCCCGAAACGCAAATCGAATTTCCCATCGTCGGAAAGTTTGGTCGAACAAGTTGACATGCCAGAATCGATGGTCCGATCCGCTCAACAACCCAAATTGATGATCGTCCCGTCACAGTCGTCCAATCAAGATCCGACAAGCTTGCCACCGAACGCTCCAGCGCTTCCTAGCGGCCTGCCGTTCTTGCTGCCGAAGGCTTTTCCAAAGATCCAAGATGGAAATCCTCAAGGAGCAATCCAAAGGGGCATGATCCGTTTGCCTGAAGGTTCTAAAGTGAATTTCGCCTCTGCCACTGAGCCCGTTACAACTCTGACTCCTAAGGTCATAACGGACAAGAAAGTTGTCGAAATCGGCTTCCACCCTACCATGTGCCACGGCCATAATTTCGACGAAGCTCCTGGTGATGACGGTTTGTATTTGGTCGTGACGCCAATGAATGCGTCAGGACAGATCTTAAATCAAGCGGGTACGCTAACTGTGATCGTAGAGGACGTCGCTGAGCCAACGGACAATGGCCGAATTGGAGCTTGGGAATTCACCCCTGAGCAACTTGCTGAGACTCTCGAACCGATCGGGGCCGCACAAGGTTTTCACTTGAGCCTGCCTTGGCAAGAGAAAAAACCAACAAGCAAGTCAGTCACCGTGTATCTACGCTATATGAGCAGCAATGATCGAACGCATGTCAATCAACGCGAAGTTCAAATCCGAGTGCAAAGCGCCGAAAAGGCCGTCTGGACACCACGGAAAACTACGACGAAGTAGTCGTCCGCTGGAGTGACTTGAAAACGATTCCAAGTAGAACTTAGACAATGCGACTACCTTTCTCTTGCGAGCATATCCATCTTCGTCCAGTAGTGGAGAGTGATCTTCCGATACTCTTTGCACATCAACGCGAGTGCGAAGCCAATGCAATGGCGGCCTTTCCTGCCCGCGACCGCGAAGCTTTTATGGCTCATTGGAAAACGATCTTAGGCAATGAAACCTTGGTTGCAATGACGGTGGTTGTCGACAACTGTGTGGCAGGGCACGTCGGTTGTTGGAGACAAGATGTTCAACGGATGGTTGGGTATTGGATTGGGAAAGAATATTGGGGTAAGGGCGTTGCGACGCAAATGCTTTCCATGTTCTTAAGAAAGGTCGTCGATCGACCGCTGTATGCCTACGTAACAAAGCACAATCTTGCTTCGATTCGTGTCTTGGAAAAATGCGGTTTTGCGTTTTGCGAAAAAACAACGGCAGCTTTTGATGAGTCAGCTGACGGAATCGAAGAGTTGGCGTACGTTATCAATTAGGCAATTCGTGTCATTCCCAAATTTCTTCTCGTTGATCGGTTAATGGAATACGAAATGCGTAAGCTTCTTAACGGTATTTCGAATTCGATGTTGTAGTTAGTTGGAGCGAAGGCACTAGTTGTGACAAGTCCCAAGAAACCAATCAATTCCAACGTGGAAACTGTTCAGTCGCATGTTCGAGGGCTAGTCGAGTGCTATTCAGGTGACCTGCAGCTTCTTCAACAAGCGATTAAGGACCTCGAACGCCGGATTTCGCACAAGACACAACAGCTCGCGATCGAAAAGGAAGTCCTAAGGCAGTTGCACGAGCGACTCGCGAACTTGGATAAGCCCTCCGAATAATCGTCGTGAGTTGCATCTTCGGATAATTGAGCACGGAAAACGCACACAAGGCAGTGTGTTTGTTCGGAGGTTGGTCGTTCTGCATTGAGAACGAGGTATATTTTGCGACAACAATCCGTTAATAATTTTAAAATTGTCGTAAGCAAGTTTCGAATGCGAGGGCGAAATGAAGTCGACCGATTCTATCGTCTATTTGATTGAAGACGATGAAGGTTCACGTGCGTCGACCGAGTTCCTTTTGGGAGTTCATGGGATCCGCACAAAGAGTTTTGAATCTGCCGAACAGTTTTTTGCCGAGATGGTTGAGGAGCCAGCAGGTTGCATTGTGGCCGATCTCGTTTTGCCAGGAATGTCAGGGTTGAAGCTGTTTGAGCGGACTCGCGAGTTGGGATGGAATACACCCTTTATCGTTCTTACAGCGTTTGGCGACGTCTCAACCGCAGTGCTCGCTCTTCGCCGCGGCATTTGCGACTTTCTGGAAAAACCGTTTCCGTCCGAGCGACTCATTCAAAGCGTCTCTGAATGTCTTGCGAAATAGTCTCGCCTCCGCAGCGAGGGAGGGCATAACGGTCAAAAACAGCCCCAAATGAAGATTGGTGCTGTGTTTCATGGATTTTCTTCAGGCATTTGGGAGAACGATAATCGCGATTGGTGTGGAAAAGTCCGTTCGGAATCCAATCTGCTTCGCCATGCGCGTCGACAAGGGGCCGTTCCCATTGATATACTGCTATCGCCGTGTGGAAACCAGAACGAAGCATCAGGATTGACGCTAACATGCCCCTCTACGAATACGAATGCAAAGACTGCTCGAAACAAGTCGAAATCCTTGTCCCGAACATTCAATCCAAACCGGACTGCCCTAACTGTGGTTCAAAAAAGCTCGCTAAGCTTCTAAGCGTGATTGGTTCGCCCGTGATCAGCAATGGTTCGAGTGCATCACGAAGTGCCGTTGAGCCCGGAGCGTGTGGCCGAAGCCAATGCGCAAGTGGTGGTTGCATGTTCGGGAATTAGTGAGTTCCGCTGAAGTTCTTTTTCTGAGAATCAAACTGGACGTTAAGGTGAGCTATTGTGCGCGGTTCAGTAAAATGGGTTTGTCTATGTTTGTTGTTGTGCCAGTTGGTTGGCTGTCGTGGTTGCACTCAACCCAATAAGCCGAAAGAAACTGCCCAAGAGATCGAAGAAAAAAAGAAGAAGCAGCGCCTTGTCGGAAGCGAGCTCAAAGCCATTCCAGCTCCGGCGGACTTGCCCGGCAGTATCGTTAAGCCGGGGCACTGGTATCAAGCCAACCAAAAACTCAAGGCGAACTTTTCTGACGAGTCCTTAACTGCAACTCTTTCGGTCGTGAATCGTGAAAAACAGAAGGTCCCTTTTGCTCCAGGGCTAGCCTCGGTCGATTTTGTCCGAAACGTTTCCTTGGCGGAAAAGCAAGAAAAGAACATCCAGTTGAAGTTTTTTCAGCCCGAAGTTCAGGTTACGGGCGATGAACTAAGCAAGACACCCTCCGCAATGAGGCTGCTATATTCTCAGCGAGGAATCGGTGCTCCCGTCCTCGAGGAAGATTTTCTGTGCCGAGTATTGGCCGGTTACCAATACAACATAGTCACGCTGAATCGCGATGAATCTCGCTATCTTTTTTGGCGAGCTTTGGATTGCATCATTTGGCCCTCGAAACAACGAATGACGGACGAACGAGTTTCTCCACACCGAATTATTGACCTCAAAGAAGACGACTTTGCGACTCAGTTTCCAAACAGGCTCTACGCCATGACTTCTATCTCGCATCTCGTGATCAATGACTCCTCCGTTTCAATCTTGTCCACCGACCAGCAGGAAGCGCTCCAGGACTGGCTGTACTTCGGAGGCACCATTATTTTGAATGGCCCGGACGCGATCGGCGGGATTGAAACCAGCATCATGAAGGATTATGCGCCCGTTTTGAAAGCGACCAACAACACCGTCTCGGACGCACAACTAGCTGCGTTGAATGAAACTTGGACGCTAAAACAAATTGGCGGCGACCGATTGCAAATTGCTCCAGCAAAACCAATTCCATTGTTAAGTGGTGAACTGGCGCCCGGGGCTCAATGGGTTAAGTATCGAGGACTCAACGATGAGCTTAAGTCACTAGGTGGTTTGGTAGCTGAAAAGCTTGTCGGACAGGGACGCGTTGTCATGACAATGTTTCCTATGAGCGACAACGCATTCCTTCGCTGGCCGTCTTACAGCTCCTTTGTGCACAATGCGATCCTCGCCAAACCGCATCGCGATCCTACGTCTGGAAATGAGGCTGATTCGCGATTTGCTGGCGAATTCGAGGGGACGGAACTGAGTCCTGTACATTCCACACGGCTTCGCATTTGGGCGCGGGACCTAGACGAATCGACGTCGCGAAAGTCTCCTGTCGCAACGAAAAAGGAGGACGAGGAGCCTACCTATGTGAGCGCAGAGACCCAAGTCTCCAAGCTGAAACGCTCGAGCTACGGAGCTTGGAATCCCGAATCTTCCGTCTTGTTCAATGCGAGAAAATGCTTGCAGGAATCCTCCGGCATCACGGTCCCGAAGATCAATACGATCATCAAGCTTTTGCTGGCGTACTTAATCGTTTTGGTGCCCGTGAACTGGCTGTTCTTCCGGCTCTTTGGCCGTGTCGAATTGGCTTGGGCGGCAGCACCGCTCATCGCATTGGCCGGTGCCTTTTTTGTCGCCCGAAGCGTACAGCTCGACGTCGGATTTTCGCGGAGTCAGACCAGCTACGGTTTTCTCGAGGTTCACCCAGACTATCCTCGTGGAATGTTGTCCACCTATACCGCACTGTACACCTCTTTGTCCACCAACTACAAAGCGGTATTCGATGGCGACACCGGCGTCGTGTTACCATTCGCATCCACTTCGAGCAGCAAGCGTTCCAAAAGCTCGATTACCAAAATTGACTATTCGTTTGCCGATGACGCTGGGGCTGGAATGCAAAGTGTCCCCGTTCTCTCCAATACCACGGGACTCTTTCAAGCAGAAGAGATGGTTACGTTCCCAGGCAAGTTGACCGCCAAATTCGATAGCGACATGAAGGCAGTCGAAATCAAGAACGGACTCGGTTTTTCGATCAATGAAGCCGGGATTGTCGGAGTGGATTCCAACGGCAAGCTGGTAAGTGGTTGGATTGGAAACGCCGAAGATGGCGGTTTCAAACGCTGTGAGCTGGAGACTCGGGACCGAGACAATCGATGGCGAAAGGAATGGGATAACAATCCAATCCTGAGCCGTCCTAACTACATTCGAGCCGAAGACGGAAGCCTTTGGACAGATCAAGATCTTCAAGACGAACTGTATCTCGGGCCAATGCTCGAGGAGTTGTCGAAGAAATACCCGCTCGCCAAAGGGGAGTTCATCGCGATTGGCTGGACCAACCAGTCAATCGGGGAGCTGGTGATCACTCCAGTAGCCAAGCAAAAGAAACAGCGAACCGTGGTCTTGGTCCATCTAAGCGCAGGGGAGCTGGCGACCGTTCGACCCGATACCCGGATCTTTCAAAAAGTGGTTGAGGAACAGCTGTAACCACTGCTGTTGGCGAGTTTACTTAAGCAATTCGTTGCTCGGGAGGGTGAGGCTCCTGCCGAACCGTGGCGTCCCCAGCTCGGCAGGAGCCTCGCTCTCCCCTTACACTTCTAAAGCACTCTGGGGTTCCATTAGTCCATGAATATCCAAGACAGACTCAATGACGGATAAAGCCATCGTTTTAACAACTTGCGCCAACTACGCGGATGCGACCAGCATTGCCCGTAAGCTGGTTGGGGCAAAACTAGCTGCTTGCGTGAACATCGTTCCGAACATCACGAGCATTTATCGCTGGCAAGGTGCCATCGAAGAGTCGAATGAATGGCTACTGATCATCAAGACCTCCGACTCCTTGGTGGGAAAACTGAAAGTAGAGCTGCCGAAGATACACCCGTATGAAGTGCCTGAACTGATTGCAATTGCCATAAAGGACTGTGCCGAGAGTTACCTCCGTTGGCTCGCTTCTGAGCTAGATTCGGAGAACAAATCCTAGGTTTTTGGGGGAGGAAGACAGGGCCACGAGCGTTATACTATTTACCGAAGGCGAACGGCAGGCTGAGAACTACCTTAGCACGACGCGAAAGTTAGTGAAGTGGATAGTCGATTCACTAGCTTGCGCGTCGTGCTAGGTGTTTTGGAACCCACCACTTCCCTGAATGCGGTGAAGTCATTCAGAATGGGACAACGATGCTCGAAAAGATAGCGACAGGAATTACCAACAACCCTTGGTTGCTAGCAATTGGGACCGTCGCCTTCTTTGCGGCCAAAGGTGTGATTTGGTTGGCGGTCCCGTACTTGCTTTATCGTTGGAGGAAATCGACTCCTCATTCTGCATCGAAGCCGCTTCAAGAAACAAGCTCCGCAGTCTCGGAGACAGGTACAAGTAAAGAAACTTAAGCCGTCTCGTCCCACTCTTGCTGCGCATCCCGAATCCCTCGGTTGGTGTTTCGCATTTCGTTCTCTAGATCGCGAATCGCCGGTTCCTTGGACTACAGATCGCTTTCCGCAGCATCTTGGCTCTCATTCAGCGATTGGAGCGTTTCGTTGAGCTGATCGATTCGCTGTTGCGCCGCCAAAGAGCAGATCGCTCGCCCGATGTGCGCTGGTGGGGCCATTCTCAACTCATGGGGGCTTCCGTCCTGTGTATGAGCGTTTTCACAGGTTGGAAGCCTATGCCACTGATATTTGCAATTTCGCCGCTCGCCTTAGAGCGTTGCTACACCACGTTGCTACACCACGTACCTTTTCGGAGAGCGAGGCTCCTGCCGAGCTTGCGGAGTTACGGTTCGGCAGGAGCCTCACCCTCCCGAGAAACTGAAAAACAGCGTTTTTTAAAAAAATGCAGGAAAATATGAGACTATCGAGGCCAAATTGACGATTATCCCACCCTTGACTTGATTGATTATCCCGAAATTAGGGGTGAACATCGTGTCCGTTATTGACGTCTAGTCACAAAGGAATCAAAAGTCGTCTTGCAGTCAATTAGACCATCTGTACACTATTGCTTCTCTTGAAAGGACCAAAAACGGGTCCTGGATGGGGGGTTCCTATAAATTGCCGGTGTAGCTCAGTGGTAGAGCAGCTGATTTGTAATCAGCTGGTCGGGGGTTCAAGTCCCTTCGCCGGCTCTTTTTTTCGAACTGAAATTGTGCGTTAGATTTGGAAGGTTGCCCGAGTGGCTAAAGGGGTCGGACTGTAAATCCGATGGCTCACGCCTACGTAGGTTCGAATCCTACACCTTCCATTTTCAACTCGCTCGGTTTCAAAATTGGTCCGGTTTTTTTGACGGATTTGCGGGTGTAGCTCAATGGTAGAGCAGCAGCCTTCCAAGCTGAATACGAGGGTTCGATTCCCTTCACCCGCTCTCCCTCGCAAGCTGCTGTAGCTCAGTGGTAGAGCACTTCCTTGGTAAGGAAGAGGTCATGGGTTCAAGTCCCATCAGCAGCTCTGTCGTGAGCAAGGCTCCTTTGGGGCGTGCTCCGAAGGCGACAACAAAACAGTCGACACGGATGGTTGGCGGTGATGTGGCGAAGAGGGATCGTGGTTTAACCTTTGTTTGCTCGTGGGCAAAAACCTCACGGCGTAATTTCCAGTTTTCTATTTGTTTAGGTGTTGTGAGCAAAAATGGCCAAAGAGGTATTTGAACGCAAAAAACCCCACTGCAACGTAGGCAC
>JANPHB010000336.1:0-14380 GCA_031424235.1 Pirellula sp. | reverse complement strand
CAAGAAACCCGGTGGTGGTAAGTAGTTTTGGCAATTCTTGCCTCGAACTCAAAGCAATCCGAGATCGTATCTCGGATTGCTTTTTTTTTGTACCTTCGGGAATACCTCCATGACACGAATCAAGTATGTCGTTGCAGCTCTGGCTTTATGCATACTCGCTTTCGAGGTGGTAAGGCAGTTTGGAAAGGAGCGTTTGCCTGTTGCGGTGAGCGATCCAATCCCAACCCTACCATCTGCTCCGACTACCGAAAACACCAAAGAGTTTTGGTTTACCGACGTTTCTGATGTAGTCCATTTGGATTTCGTCCAAGCGGTAGGGCCCTTCGGGACGCATTTCATGCCCGAGATCAATGGCTCTGGCGGCGCACTTTTTGATTGCGACCGGGATGGCGATCTCGATTTGTTCCTCGTCAACCTAGGGAAATCCCCCAAAGCCTTGCGTGAGTTTGCGCCGGATGTCAACCTTTCACACAGACTCTATCGACAACAGGCGAGCGGCGTCTTTTTGGATGAGACCACATCATTCGGTTTAAGCAGAACCAGTAGTAGCTCAGGCAAGACACAGTTAGGGAACGGTTGTGCCGTTGGCGATGTCAACAACGATGGCTTTCCTGATATCTACATAACCAATTACGGTCCAGATCAACTCTATATCAATCAGGCAGGGACCCAATTTGTCGATGTGACAACAGCTTCAGGACTTGGTTGTGCCGATTGGGGGACTGCAGCGGCATTTTTTGATTATGATCGTGACGGTTGGCTCGACCTGATCGTCGTCAATTATTGTGCCGACTCTCACTATGATCACTCCATCGCCTGCGGATTTACCAAAGGTACGGTCAGCTACTGCGGACCTCAGAAATTCGAGACCACCATTGATCGCTTGTACAGAAATGAAGGAGCCGCATCGATTCAAGATGGTGTACCAAAGTTTACGGATGTTACCGAGGCATCTGGGTTTGGTGCGAAATCAACGTATGGCCTGGGCTTAGCCATCGGCGACTTCGACGGCAACAAGTGGCCGGATGTCTTTATCGCAAACGACATGGGGGAGAATCGCCTGTGGATGAATCAGGGGAACGGAACTTTTCTTGAGGAAGCGAATGAACGCGGTGTCGCATTGAACGGTGATGGCATGAAACAAGGATGCATGGGAGTTGCTTGCGCCGACTTTGACCGAGATTCGGATTTCGATCTTTTGGTGACGAATTTGGTGACCGAGGGAGCGACCCTCTATGAAAATACAGGCCAAGGTTTTTTTGTGGACAAGTCTCAGGCATCGGATGTTTTGAGGCTGACCAAACGGCACACAGGGTGGGGCGTAGCTTGGGTTGATCTTGACCTCGACGGCACGCTTGATCTGCCAATGGTAAATGGCTTTGTCGTCCCAGATGGATCCATGTTCCCACCTCATGGCGAGGACACCTTTCAAAATAAGGTGGTCGAGGTGGCGAACGACGAAGGCTTTTTGAAAAGATACCATGACAAGAATCAGCTTTTGCTAGGTAATGCAAAAGGAATCTATTCGGACAAAAGCAGCTTTGCCGGTGAATTCACTCGCACTGTAAGCTCCGCGCGCGGCCTCATTTTCGGTGACGTCGATCACGATGGTGACATTGACTTAGTCACAACGGCAATAGGTGATCGGGCTCGAATGTACCGCAATGAACTTCCTCGCCAAGGGCATTGGCTGAAAATCGATTGTCGTTTGCCGGGTTCTGGCCGAGACGCGATCGGCGCGATCGTTCGCATTCGAACGGACAAGGGTTCGTGGACCTCTCAAATCGCACCTTCCACGAGCTTCTTGTCGAGCAACGAACCGTGCATTCATTTTGGTCTCGGCGATGTCGAACGGATAGAACGGATCGAAGTGGATTGGCCAGATGGTACGTCCGAAATTTTCCCTGGAGTGCTTGTTGATCAGCGTGTGTTGCTGGTCCAAGGAACCAGCGTTTCCAACTCAAACCTCTAAACCAGCAATCATGCGCACCTTCCAATTTTGCCTCTGGACTCATTGCATCCAATTTGGCTTCTTAGGTATGGTTTTGCTTACGCAAACGGCGACTCTTTTTTCTCAGGAACCCGCGTATCAGCCTCCAGTCATCACGGAACGCACGGAGGATCAAGTTGCAAAATTTCTTGCCAACGTTCCTACATCGGAACCGTCTGGACCAGTGCCTGGGCTTCGCGTTTGGCGGTCCGAAGTTTTTCGGTCTGGCGATATTCTTACCGTGGTGATTGCCATCTGTGTTGCACTTTGTTTGATGGCGCCAGGAGTCTACGTGTTTTATTCTTCGTTGCAGGGGACATCGCTGAATCTGGAGAGCCTGAGTAAAAGCGTCAGCCTGCTGTGCATTTTGGCGATGGCTTGGGTTTTGTTGTTTTATTCTCTCGCCTTTTCCCGAAATGCCCACACCTATGGAGTTCTAGACAGGGAGGTCGATGTCATGGACCGCAGTATAGCGCCTGGCAACGTCTTCATTGGCGAGCTAACTCACTCCGCGTTTGGCGGCCTTGGTTCGTCCTGGGGAGCAGGTGTTGTGCAACATCCGCTTCGACGCACTGGTGATCGAGTCCCGCACATTTTGTATATGACATTCCAAATGATGATCTATTTGCAAGCCATCGTGCCTCTATGCATCGTTGCCAGTAAAGGGATCGGGGAATGGGCCGCGATTCCATTTTGGCTGCTCTGGAGTGTCGGCGTCTATGTACCACTATGCTATTGGACTCTGGGGGGCGGGTGGCTCGCGGAGTGTGTCGATGCAAGTAGCGCGATTCCGGTGCATTTAGCTATAGGTTTTACGGCGCTAGGCCTTTGGTGGATCAAAACGCCGTCGAATAAGCTCGTCGAAAAAGCTTCTCATCCGACAGGGTTGGTGACGGGATGGCTTCTGTGGATTGCGGGGATGCTCGTACTGGGAGGTTGTCGTACGCTGATGGACCCTGGCTGGACACCTGACTTGCCCAATTTTTTTCTTGCTGGATGCATGGGCCATTTGACATGGGCCGGTTTGCAATTCAAGGCGTCTGGCAACCGAGGTAGTTTGCTCTGGCTGTTTGGTCCGATAACGGGAATGGTGGCCGTGTCGTCAGGTAGTGCGAGTGTCGCTCCAGAGTTTGCAATCGTGATTGGATTTGTGGGGTCATTGGCAGCACGACTTACACTTCTCATCAAGAAGAACGAACCAGTCAGCCTGCTGTGGCTCGTTTTTGCGGTCCATGGCGTCAGTGCCTTAACAGGACTGATTCTGACTGGCGTGTTTGCAAGTGCGGAAGTAGCAGGGAACGATATCGCAGGCAAAGCCATTGTTGGGCTGTTCAATGGACACGTAGAGTTGCTGCGTGTCCAATTTCTGACCGGTGCGGTTTCAGCGATCGTAGCGTTCGTTGGTGGTATTCTTATCATGCCGTTGGCTCGATTCTTCGGGGCGATTTTGAAGCGGTTCTTCAAGCATTCGATTGTAGGTGTCTCAAGTGATTCAATCTGACCGAAAAAAGAAAAGGCGTTACGGATGGTTAGGTGCAGCTATTTGCTTGGTGTTGGGAGGCTGCAACTCGAAACCATCCGACTTGGCATCGAGCAACGTTTCGAAAGGAAACGAAACGAATCCACCGAAGAGCGTGACAGCGCCGACTCCGCAGCCCAAAACAGAGGCTGTACCCTTGGACGAGTTTCAGCAAAGTCATGAACGCATGCTGGCCACCCTAAAGGCCGTCGATAAGCAATCGCAACTAGATCATCCATTCCTCGGTGTACGGCCGCTCAAGATGGCTGAGCTTGCATTGAAGACCAGCGGACCGAGTGCCTCCGCTTGGGACAAAAGTGTCATGCATGGCCTCTATGGCCAGCAGTTGTTGCGAGCAGGGAGGACCAAGGAAGCTCTCGTACAAATGCAAACCTCGACCGACTTGGTCGATAGGCTGGGCGATTCCATACAGCTCGATGTCAAGCAACAGATCTACTATCTGCTGGGGGTTGCTTACCTCCGCGACGCGGAAACCGTCAACTGCGTTCACTGCATCAATGGAGAACGTTGCTTATTTCCTGTCAGCGGAGAAGGTGTTCATGAGGACAAATCTAGCAGCATGGGCGCCATTCGATACTTCGAAAAAGCGCTCGAGCTTGCACCGGGCGACCTCAAGGCCCGCTGGCTGCTCAATGTGGCATATATGACCATTGGTGAGCATCCGAGCAAAGTGCCTGAGCAGTATCTCATTGATCCAACCAAGTTTTCAGGAGGGGCTTCGCCTGTTGGAGAGTTTACCAACAAAGCAAAGGAACTGAATGTCAACATCAAGGGCTGCGCTGGTGGAGTTATCGTCGATGATTTTGACGGCGATCACGATTTGGATGTTGTCTTCTCGACGTGGGAAACCAACGGTTCACTGCGTTATCTTGTGAACAATGGCGACAACACCTTTCGCGACGAAACCGAGCAAGCCAATCTGAGTGGGATCCTTGGTGGCCTTAACTTGGTCCAAGCGGATTACGACAACGATGGTGATATTGATATTCTCGTTTTGAGGGGAGCTTGGCTAGAAAATCATGGCCGCCATCCCAAGTCGCTGCTTCGCAATGATGGCAAGGGCCATTTTTTGGATGTCACCTATGCGGTTGGATTGGGTAACGAGATGTATCCCACTCAGACAGCTTCCTGGGCAGATTTTGATCATGACGGCGATTTGGATCTGTATGTCGGACATGAAGGGTTTCCGAGCCAGTTGTTTCAAAACGATGCTGGAAGATTCAAGGATATCGCACCTGCGGCTGGCGTTGTGAATGGTCTGCCGACCAAAGGAGTGGCTTGGGGAGACTACGACGGCGATAGTTGGCCTGATATCTATGTTTCCAATTTGGGTGGCCGAAACTCGCTCTATCGCAACCTGCGCAATGGAACTTTCGTTGATATGGCAACCGAGCTAAAAGTCGATGGTCCCTACTACAGTTTCCCTATTTGGTTTTGGGATGCGAACAACGATGGCTTGTTGGATTTGTACGTTTCGAGTTACAAGCCAGGCGTGGAACACGTGGTTCGTGATTACCTCGGTCAAGCGGACGAGAACGAACCAGATGCATTCTACTTCGGCACTCCAGATGGGAAATTCGAGGAACGTAGAGAGTCGCTGGGCTTTAGCCGTGTGACTCAACCGATGGGTATCAATATGGGGGACATTGACAACGATGGATTTCTAGACATGTACCTTGGAACTGGTTACGTGGACTACGAAGGATTGATTCCAAATCTTATGTTCCACAACCAGCAAGGGAAGAAATTGGTCGACATTACCTTTTCAGCTCGGGTCGGGCACTTGCAAAAAGGACATGGTGTTGCCTTCGCCGATTTCGATCATGACGGTGACGTTGATATCTTTGCGGTCATGGGCGGTTGGTTTGTAGGCGACGCATTTGCGAGGGCCGCATTTGTCAATCCTGGTACGGACAATCACTGGCTTTATGTTCGTTTAGTCGGTACCGAATCGAACCGATTCGGTGTCGGTTGCCGGGTCCGAGCAACACTCAAGAACAGCGACGAAACCAAACGAAACGTCTATCGCTGGATGGACTCCGGAGGAAGCTTTGGCGCCAATCCGCTTCGTATTCATTTGGGGCTAGGGAACAATGAAACGATCGAGGAATTGGAAGTATTCTGGCCAAAGACCGGCAAGAGTCAAATCCTGAAAGATATCCCGGCAAATCAGTTTATTGAAATCACCGAAGGGAGCGATAGCTGGCGAATGCTGAAGTACTGACTACAAAGCTCTAAACCTACGAATCGCTCGCAAAGAGATGCAGCAACTTTATGGATGACAGGAAAATTATTGACAGGAAAATTCATGCTGCAATTTTTCTGTCATCAATCTTCCTGTCAAATTCGTGCGAAACTCGATCATAACGCGGGCAGATCAATTTGATGTACCAACAATCAGTCGTCGTTCTGTGGGTTGATCTTTCCTGCGGCTGGCGGACGGTTACTGACGGAGTCTTTATTGGTCTTGTCTCCCGTCGGCGGACCGATTTCGAGGCCACCTTTGGTTTCTCTCGAAGATTTTCCGGCTGGTGCAGGAAGGTTACCTTCTTCGGCTTCTGGCTTTTTTGATTCAACCTCTTTTGCTGATTCTTTTTCAGGCTTGCTGGTCTTTGTCGCACCAGCTGTGACCACTGCACTGGAATCGACAACTGGCATGCTCGTCACAATGGAGCCATCGTAGTCCACAGGAACGCGTGTCCAGTACGTCTTGTAGACCGTTCGCATTTCGGTGTAAGGGACCGATCGAGCAATTCGCTGCGGGACTTGGACCTTTTGCACGACTCGCTCCATGATCGGAGTACGAATCGTTACGTCCTGCGTTACGACTTCTGGTTTGTAGGTAACCGTCTGGGTTTGGACTGGGCGGATGTGTGTTTCAGGTACAAGCTCGATTCGTTCACGTGGCACCTTGCGAGTGACAGGTTTTTGAACGGTCGTTGGAACCATAACTTTTTCTTGGACAGCTTCCATGCGTTGAGTTTGCACCGGTACCTGTTGCGTGACAACTTGATTTTCCATTCGGGTTGTGGTGATTGGCACTTGCTGTTGAATCATTTCGGTCTGCATGCGTGTGCTGGTTACAGGCACTTGCTGCGAAACGATTTGGTTTTCCATGCGAGTCGTGGTGACTGGGACTTGCTGTTGAACCATCTCCGTCTGCAACCGAGTCGACTGCACAGGGACTTGTTGCGAAATCGTTTGAGGCATAAAGCTCTGTTGTGGAACCGCAACTTGCTGATAGTTGGGTTGGTATTGCAACTGTGCAAATGATTGCGATGGTGCTTGGTAAGGGACCCAACCTAGGCCCCCGCGCTGATAGTTTTGGACTCCGTTGTTAGGATTGGTGTCGTAACCACCTCGCTGCCATCGTAGGTGATAGCGAACGTCACCCGGTTGCACGTACTGTTGCGCCACATAGCCGCCAGCGTCAACCACGGCTGGTTGATAGGTCGTTACGGGCTGAAACGCAGTGTAGTTTTGCGTCTGGTAAGTTGTTTCGGTGACGGGACGTTGAACCGCGTAGTTTTGGGTTACCAACGCCGTTTCGGTGACGGGGCGCTGAACCACCTGCTGTTGGGTTTGCATGGTCGTTTCGGTGATTGGACGTTGGACCATGTAGTTCTGTGTCTGGTAAACCGTCTCTGTTACCGGCTTTTGAACAATGATGTGCTGTGTTTGGTATTGTGTGTCCACGACGGGACGCGTGGTCGTAACGATCTGTTCAACTTGGGAGGTCTCATTAACGTAAGTTGTCTCGTCGACCATCTCGGTTTTGACGACCTGTTTGTAGACCGTGTAGGTTTCGTTGCGTGTCGCGGTTTCCGTGACGGGTCGTTGAACGGTGTACTGTCGCTGCTCGACGCGTGTTTGCTCCGACGGACGATAGCTGACGATCTCCCGTTCGAGCATTCGATCTTCGTACTCGATTCGATGAGATGTCACTGGGACCTGCTCCTCGACCGTTACCCTTTGGAGACGGGTGGTAGTAACGGGATCGCAGTACTGAGCGTTGGCCTGCTCGCCTGCAAAAAAAGCCGCTCCCGAAACAGCCAATGCCGATCGAAGGAGGATTTGAAAAGCCTGTCGCTTGTGAAATCTTGAGTCCATAACGCCACTACCTTAAAGAAATTCGGAAACGAGTCATCCTATTGTGGTTTATTAGGACAAGTCTTTCAAATAAGAAACCGAATCCTTACGGATAATTCCATTTACAAGTGCTTAGCGTGTCGATCTTTAGGGAAAGTGCATTTTTTGAAACCTTAACGGGAACTTAGTTGCCGTCACAGTCCTTGTAATCCGCATACACTATATAAATCATCACGCCGCACATCCCAAACTACCCAAACAACCCAACCTCACCGATTCCGAACCAATGATTGCACCTGAGTCCGAACGCTCATCAGACGACCAAAACTCAACCGAATCGGGCCAATACCGACAGAACTGGTCTGCATTTCGGCAGGAATTAGGGAGCGTTTTGGTGGTTGGACACGGCACTCGTAACCCCAGCGGAGCGAGACAGCTTTTGGAATTGGTCGGTCATATGCAGGCTAAAGAGCCGAACGCCAACATTTCCGGCTGCTTCTTGGAACTCGCCGAACCGACGATCGAGCAAGCGATTGAGCGACTGCACGACCTTGGAATCAAGAAGATTCTCGTTGTGCCTGTCCTCCTCTTTACTGCCGCTCATGCGTTGCAAGATATCCCCGATGCGGTTGCCTTGGCGGCTACAAAGTTTGGAATTGAGGTGGTTGGTCAGACGGGTTCGCTTGGAACGCACGGGTCTGTTGTCGCACTTTCTCAAACGAGATATTCCGAAGTGACGTGCCTTGAACAAGGCTGCGTTTGTCCGGAAAACGGCTGTGCGCAGGTGCAGTGCCTGTCAGGTCAATGCGAGGGACAAGGCAAACGGATGGGGCGTATCGGGCTCGCGATGGTGGGACGTGGGACGAGTGACCCGACGGCCCTCGACCATATGCGTCAGTTAACGCAGCTAAAAATTAAGCAACTTTCCACGGTTGCTCACCAAACCGGATTCTTCGCTGGCGGGAAGCCTAACGTCGATGGGCTTCTGGAAGAAGCGTCCCAATGGGAGTGCGATACGGTTTTGGTTCAGCCTCATTTGCTGTTCGAAGGGGAATTGATAGAACAACTGCGAAGCAAGGTACAACAATGCCAATTACAATTTCCAGACAAGCAATGGTTCGTATCGCGTACGCTTGGTGCAGACCCAAAGCTGGCCGATGTCTTTTTGGCTTTGGCAAATGAACAACTACAGCGATAAGGCGAGCGGAAGGAAAAAACATACCACGACTCGTAACTGGATTCGTAAGAATTCAGCTGGTCCTGAATTCTCACGAATTCAGCTACGATACATCTAAAACAAGGCACAACAAAATGCTTACTTGGTACCAGATTACTTGCGCCGTTATGGGTTTGTTGGTCGTGTTTGCAGCTAACCGCAAATTGGCGTTTTCGCAAGATGAGCCCGTTGCCGAACTTGATGAGCCCGCGTCCGCGTTCGAGCTTCCGCAAGAGCCGCCCGACACCTCTGCTGGAGAACTGGTCGAGTGGGAGGGGTGGTCCTTTCGTTGGCAGTTTCGAAACATCGAAGGGCTCATGCTCAACGACGTCTACTTCCAAGGACGAAAAGTTCTCAAGTCGATTAATTTGGCCGAGATCTATGTGCCTTATGCACCTGGAGCACCGCGTCCCGAAGATTTTTCGTTGGGTGGGTTCAAGGCAAATCCGATGCCATTGCAAGTCGGTCGCGATTGCAATTCCGCCGGAACAGGCTGCAAGCCATTTAACCGAGATGGCACTCCATCCACGGGACCGACGGCGGACGTCATGATGCACGAAGAGCCCATTGGATTTTTATACGCAGGAGTCAACGGAAGAGCACCTGGCAAGATGCTGGTCCTTTGGAGCATGGTTCATTTCAAGGGAACGGAGGATGGTTATACCTACGTGTTGCGGTGGAAGTTCCGAAACGACGGTAGCTTGTGTCCTGAAGTGGGAGCGACCGGAGGCCTGCAGCATTTGGGCATAGGAGAGGGAACGGACGCGGGACTTGTGGTTGGCAAAAAAGAAAATGGTGAGGCTGTCTTTGCGCCATCGCACGTTCACAATTTTTACTTCCGCATCGATTTTGATATCGATGGGGCGGAGTCCAATGTTGCAGAGGAGTTCAGCTACGAAGCGGACCCAGAGGATCGGCAAGCAGCTCGCGGGCTATGGCGTCCGTTCGAACGTGAAGCGGGACGTGTGCTCTCCGAAAACGTATTTCGATCGTGGCGAGTCAAGAACACGAGGTCTCTAAACGCAATGGGCCGAGCAAGGTCCTATCATTTGATGCCGGGCGGGCACGGCGCTTGGAAGGACGGTGGGTTCCCTGTATGCACTGGCGATTTTTTTATTACCAAGTATCGGCCCAACGAGTTCCCTTATTCAGCAACGGACAATCGCAGAATGCTTTCGGCCCTGGCGAACTACGTGAACGACGAGCCGGTTTTGGAAACTGACGTAGTCGCGTGGTATCGACTATCGTTTGTGCATCATCCCCGCACCGAAGATTGGTCCGCACAACCCATCGTCTGGAACAGTTTCGAACTCATGCCCAGAGACTTTTTGGACTCTAGCCCGCTGAAGCCGAAGAAGTAGCCGTGGGATAGGCTTCCAGCCTGTCGATTCTGTTTTTGCAGACTGTCAGCCAACCACGAAACACACGAAAACAAATGCTGAACAGAAGATCGCTCTGCGACTAGCGGGATTGGAACGATCTTGCCATAAATTCACGTGAAGCCCAAGAGTCGAAAACTTGGGGAGAGTTACGAAATGCAGCATAGTGCTTGATGAATTGAGGAAACGTATCAAACAACGTTACGATTTCGTTTGTCTCAAGTACGTGCCAAGCGGTTGCCCCCGAATGATTGATAAAGACGGAGTCTCCATTTCTCGCCGCGTACAGTAACCGAGCATCATGCCATTCACCGAGTTTTTCGGGTTCATGGTGTGCGATATCGGATGCTTTCGCATCGTGCATCATTGCAAACTGGCCAGATTCACCTTCCATTTCTGCGCCGCAACCAGCGAACTTCGTTAAGAACTCCGCCATCAAGCGGCGAACGGATTCGTCATAGTACTCGACGCGCTTACGCACCACCTCGTCTGGCAATGGTTGAGCGACATAAATGCGTTCCGCGATGCTACCCGTCGACAATCCATTAGGTGTTCGTTTGACACAAAGAATGTATCCAACTCCGCGATGGAATTCGATTCGCGATGGCGAAAAGCCTTCTACCGTTTTGATCAATGGAGATGTGTGAACGGATGGATGCGCAGACATACGCTGGTCAATCGCCACGGTAACATCAGCGAAGTTCGCGTCAAGTAGTCCCGCGATCCACGGATGAATCGACGTTCGATCTTCGGGAACATTAATCGAGGGAAGCATTTTGTTAGCCGACTTGTTGGAACAACCAGCAATTGAAAGTAGAGCGGTGACCATTAGAAGGCACGTACGAACCATAACAACTCAAAATCGTTAACAAAAGGAATCTGCCCAAAGTCGTAGCAAAAGCCTATTTTAACAGTGCAAGAAGCTTCACAGGGTTGCCAATCTTCTCCAGGTTCCTTTCTTCCAACATAATTCGTACGGCGATCCGCTCCTAACAGTACAATCGAAGTTTGCTGGTTCTTCCTGTCGTTGGTAATCTTGCGACACCAGCGTTAAACCTTCCACGACTTAGGTGGCTCTATGAAGCGACTATTGTTTTTGTGCTTGTGGATACTTTCTTCGACACTCTTGATGCCGATGTCGAATGCCGACGAAGTACCAGCGAAAGAGATCGCCGATTCTACCTTGGAAACTCTCGCAAAGGAGCTGGAGAAGGAATTCGTCGCAAAGAACTTGCCCGGTGTTCTCGCCTGTTTCGATGAGCAGCTTTGGTTGGATCGTGTCTTGGATGCGGTCGAATTACCCGAAGCGGTACGACGGACGGTCGGAAGTCAACTTGCTGCGGGGAAGTTCTTCGAATCGCATTGGACCGAAGAGATAAAGAAAACGGACAGCCAAACAAGTTTTCGTTTCTTGAAAGTCGTAGCTCGAAACGACGAAAAGCGGGCTTTGTTTCGCAGTGTTGATTCCGATGGATTGACCTACTTGGAGATGGTACCTCGCCTAAAGTCGGATGGCTCCCTTCGATTTGAGGATATCTACGACACTCGCGGCGGCGAGTCTTCGACCTTGACTTTTCAGTCGATGCTGCAAGCTTTCCAAAAAAGCGACTCTGATCTGATGCAATACAACAGTACAATTCAACAAATAGAAGCGATTGCAGGTAAGACCGATTGGAATGGCGCTCTAAAACTTCTGAGTGAACTCGCCCCCAAGTACCAGAGCACGAAAACTGTAATTCTCCGAAAGATTCGATTTCGCACCTACAACAAAAATTTTGCAAAGTGCGTCCTGCTCGCGAAGGAGTATCAAAAGCAATTCGGCAACGACGAATCGATCGATGTTGTTATGGTCGAGCCACTGCTCGCTTACGCTCAGTTTGAAGAACTAAGCGAGGTGCTGACGCGCCTCGAAAAGTTTACTGGGCCAGAACCCTACTTAATGGCGATTCAGGCGATTTGCGCGTCCCAAGGTATGGGAGACAATGATGAGCTAAAGAGACTCTGCGCGAAGGCAATGGAGTTGGAACCGACGTTAAGCTATGCCGCCGATCCTGCAATCCAAGTATCGATGAAAGAATCCAATTTTGCGGAAACGACCCGACTCATCATTCATCAATTAAAGAACGGAAACTCTGCTTATGTGGACAAGCTACTTGCTCCTTTATCCGCAACACCTTACCTGAATTCCGATGCCTATCGGGAGTTGCTGAAGTGGAAGAACGAACAGAGACCCGCAGCAGAAAAAATTCAGGTCGCGAACAAGGAGCAAGAGGCAAAATTACTTCAAGACAAAGACATCCAAGAGTCGATTCGCAGGTTGCGTTCCGCAGTCAAAGCGGAGAACTATGCAAGTGGGACCAAACTCTTGCTGCATTTAGAAGAAAAACACAATATCAAATTTGCCGACGTCTTCTTTGCTCAAGAAGAAATGAAAGGTTATGCGAAGTCTCCGGAGTACCAACTGTACCTGGAAAAACGGCCCCAAGCTCGTCCTTAGGCAATCTGCAGTTTGAAAAGAACCGTTATCGAGACGGGAAGGCAATTGAGGCTAAGTTACTATCATTCGCTTGCGCGTTTTGAAGTTGCATATTTTCTGTGATTCCGGGCCAACGGCCCAGCAATTTACATAGCCCAGCCCAACGGGCTGGGTATTCGATGCAAATGATCTTAAGGGCCAAAGGTCCGACCGTTTGTTGGTTAACGTCTCTTACTGAAGCAAACTGCCGGGCCGTTGGCCCTATCAAATCCTTTGATTAATTATACCCAGCCCTTCAGGCTGGGCTATGTAAACGTCCGGGGCTTCGCCCCTAAATCAAAATAGTGCAACTTCAAAACGTGCGCGTCGTGTTAGATAAACCGGAGCTTGCGTCGCGCTCAATGATTGATTTCATCTGCCAGATAGGCTCGACCGTTGGTGGATCAACGCGTGATATCTCACTGCCAAGACCCGGATGTCATCCGAATCTTTAAGGGAGCTGATAAGATCGCGAGGGATTGATTCCATTCCGTGTCGTGCGCCTGCAAGCGCGCCGACGATGGCCCCAAGAGTGTCCACATCACCTCCAAGACGTACGGCGGACGTCACGGCGTCTATCCATGAATCTGGATTCGTTAGGATGCAGTAAATCGAAGCGAGTACGGTTGGAACGACAAAGGGCGAGATGATTGGACGATGAAACTCAGGGGATGATTGACCCGCATGTGCGACGAAATCCAATACATTATCGTTGCCAATCACCTTCGGCAACGCCGTAAGCAGATCCGCTAATTCCGCGTTGATCGGGCGGCAGGATCTGGCGAGCAATTCGCAAAATGTTTGGGGCACTATCTCATCGTTCCACGCAAGGTGATTTGCGGCAACTGCAATGACAACCCCACCAGCGACGCTGCGTGGATCTTGGTGCGTTAATCGCGATATATCCGCTACTACGGAAATCAACGCTTCCATATCGTCACCGTACCAAAGTCCTAATACCGCCGTACGCATTGCTGTCCCATTTCCAGCCTGACCAACGGGCGCGCCCATGCCACGATCGTCGCCCGTCGCAAGATATCGCTCGGCTGCTTGGGTGCAGGCGCCTCCTGGGCCAATAACCGACTGGTGTCTCCAAAGTTCGGCGATACTGCGAGCGATATCAGAAACAACAATGTCCTCTCGATCGATGATTGAA
The DNA here is from genome assembly GCA_031424235.1 of Pirellula sp. Lineage (GTDB taxonomy): Bacteria > Planctomycetota > Planctomycetia > Pirellulales > Pirellulaceae > JBKCUI01. Next base: position 495 of record JANPHB010000336.1, on the reverse strand, counting down.
CGGATCGTCGCAAGGGTTAGCTGAGTATCATCGGTGTATTGACCGTTTGGATAACCGTGATACTCATGAAATGATGAAGCCAACACTTCGGCGGGTGGTATTGAGTCCGACCAAAGTCCCTCGAAAGGTGCACCCATGGCATCACCCACGGCACCCCCAACGAGCGTTCCAAGTACGACAGACTTCGTCGGGAGTTTCATGGGTTCGTACTACCATTGAGTGACACGAATTGACCAACTTTGAAGTTATTTGATTCCGTCATTTGGATCGCGTTTCCTTGTTATCGCATTGGTTTGCTTATTGATATTCAATGCATTCAACCACGATTACCTGAAAGGAGCCACGAGTGCCCGCCGAGCGATTGAGGACAATGAATCCTGTAAAGCCGTCATTACCTTGCATTGAGTAGAGCTTGAGTTGCGACGTGTCTTGAGCCGTTGAACTTGCGTTTTGGCCTGGGTTTTGTTGGCCCACGAACATGCTTTCGATATCGTT
>JANPHB010000335.1:0-10821 GCA_031424235.1 Pirellula sp. | reverse complement strand
TCCCCGAATGCTAGACATTCGTCAATAATCGAGACTACCGCCAAATGGCTTTTACTTTGTAATTCGTGAAGGCAAGTTACTGAGCCGCGGGCGCTAGCCGCGTTACGGTTTACTTAGCGATTAACGTTGTCGCGGCTAGCGCCCGCGGCTCAATTCAATGTTTGAGTTCACTAACTAAAAGATTTTTGCGCAAAAGGACACGATGAGCATCAAGACACTTGCAGGGTTTATATTGGTACTGTCGTTGGCGTTTGGTGCTTCATCGCATGCACAATCCTCAGGAGATTCACCAAAACTCGAGATCATCAATGGTAGTGACCAGGTGATCGATTTGTTTTGGCTCAAGTCCGATTCAGAACGAGTTGCAAATGGATCGGTTGAGCCAGGAAAGTCGACTTCGGTTAAGACCACGCTCGGCCATCGTTTCGAACTGATTGGCCGCACCGATCAGGCCGCCGCAAAAGTCACTTGCGAAGCCAGGATTCAAGGATTTCGCTACGATCCAGCTGCCGTTGGCGGTGTCCCTAAATTCTACAGCCAGATCGGCAGTGCGAACGGTTTCCCTGTGTGCGCATCTTCGAAGGTGAATCCGTATGCGGTCAAGGAAGCGGTTTATATCGTGAACCAGATGCTTGCGAATCGCCCAGACGTGCTTGCGGCCTTAATCAAAAGCGGAGCCCGGTTGTGCATCATGTCCTGCCAAGAATTTACGACCGACCTACCCGAGTTTGCTCATCTTGCTGACGAGAAGTCACCGGGTGGCGAGAGCATTTTGGCCAAAGACTATTGGGACGCTCGCGCTCGAGGGACGGGCGGCAGCGAAACCGACCCATTTTGCTCCTGCGCCGAAGAGAATGTGCTTTGCTACCCTGGCGACCCGTATTCCACCGAATGCATTTTGATTCATGAGTTTGCGCACTGCATTCATTTGAGAGGGATGCTCAACGTCGATCCAACCTTTGACATTCGGTTGCGGTCAGCATATGACTCCGCCATGAAAGCGGGACTTTGGAAAGGCAAGTATGCGTCCGTCAATCACCATGAGTACTTTGCCGAAGGGGTTCAATCCTGGTTCGATAACAATCGGTCCGACGACCATGACCACAACCATGTTGACACCCGAATAGAGCTGATCGAATACGATCCGAGCTTGGCCGAAATGTGTCGTGAAGTCTTCGGTGAAACAGTGCTCAAATACACCAAGCCCACGACACGACTGACTGACTACATGACTGGTTACGACCCAAGTGGAGCGCCGACCTTTGTGTGGCCCAAGCGATTAACCAATGCGAAAACTGAAATTCGCAAAAAAGCGCAGGAGCGGGACCGGTCGGCAAACAATAAGAGTCCCTATGTTACGCGGGATATTTTGGGCTGGACCGTCAACGTCCGCCGCGAGTTGCTCGATACCGACTCCGCGAAAACGGAGACAGAAAAGGCGATGAAACTGCTTGAGGGTCAGTTGGATGAAATCAACCGAGTTGTTCCGGCGAAGGCAGTTGCCGAATTGAAGAAGGTGCCGCTTTGGATTTCCGCTGAGTATCCAGCCACGCCGCCAAGAGCAGAATATCATCCCGGCGCCGGTTGGTTGCGAGACAACCATCGAGACCCTGCCATGGTGAAAGGAGTCGAGTTCACGAACGTCCGAATCTTCGAAGCCGAGACGCGAAGGATGCCGAATTTTGCATTGCACGAGCTGGCACACGCTTACCACGACCGTGTTCTACCCAAAGGGTTTGACAACCCAGAACTCAAGGCAGCTTACGAGACAGCTAAAAAGAGTGGCAAATACGATCGCGTGGAGCGTCAAGATTCCGAAGGTCGGAAGAGAATGGACGTTGCCTACGCGATGACCAATCCGCAAGAGTACTTTGCAGAAAACACCGAAGCGTACTTTACTCGCAACGACTTCTTTCCCTTTGATCGGAATGAACTTAGGGAGCATGATCCGGTGACGCTCAGGCTGATTGGAAGTCTATGGGGTGCTGAGTAAGAGCCATGCCGCTAACAATAGTCGCACCTGGCAGGTGCGATCCACGGTGGGTCACTTTTGCCGAAAGTGACCTTGTCCTGCAAAGTGCGAATCGCGGCTCAACTATTTCCCCAATGCCCGTTGAACATACTTCGCCAAGACGTCCGTTTCCAGGTTCAACTTGATCGCCAACTTGCAAGCCACCTAAGATTGAAGCGAGCAAAAAGAGCAAAAAGTGCCAGGCACCTTCTTGACGGGATGCCCTGCTTTGGTAGAATTCGTCTTAAGGAGATATTGCTATGCCCCGTACCCCTCGTGCTGAACAGTTTGATCCGAATCAAGTCGGTATTGTCCATTTAATTCAACGTTGCGTCCGCAAATCGTTCTTGACTGGATTCGATGAAAACACCGGAAAAGACTACTCCCACCGCCGGGAATGGATCCGCTCTCGTATGGAACGACTCGCATCGGTCTTCGGAATCGATATCCTGACCTACGCAATTCTCTCAAATCACCTTCACCTCGTCGCTCGCACACGGCCTGATGTCGTCCGCGAATGGTCCGACAGAGAAGTCGCTCTCCGCTGGCTTCGCATTTTCCCTGGTCAACGAATCGACGAACACCTTGCCGACCCCACTACCAATGCCGTCGATACGCTCGCTAACAACTCGGAACGAATCCAGGTTATCCGCGTTCGGCTTACCGACCCTTCCTGGTTCATGAAAGCACTGTGCGAGCCCATCGCTCGGCTCGCTAATTTCCATGACAAAGTCACGGGGCACTTCTGGGAAGGTCGCTTCAAAGCCCAAGCCATAGTCGACGAAGCCGGCCTGCTCGCATGCAGTATGTACATTGACTTAAACCCCATCCGCGCCGCCATGGCCCCTTCCCCTCATGAATCGATCCATACATCGGCATACGATCGCATCCAAGGACTCGAGGGAAAAACTATCCAATCCGCCGCCGTGGACTTGGTCGCGATTGAGACCGAAGAAGCCGGTCGAATCCGCCGCACTACGACTCCTGACAAACTCCGCAAACGAAAAGCCGAAGCCAAAAAGAAACGTGGTCTATCAATACTTCGAGACGCCTGGCTATCGCCGCTCACGCTGAACGAACAAGGCAAACCAGGAGCCCAGGCGAGCCAAAGCGGAGTGCGAGCCAGCGACAAAGGCTTCCTTTGGATGAACCTTGCTGACTATCTAAAACTGCTCAACTGGACAAGCCGACAACGCGTTGGCAGCCTTGGAAAACCGAACATTCCCAAAGACCTCGAATCGATCCTTCAGAAGATCGGTATCGATGGCAAGATGTGGTGCGACTTGGTCTGGAATTTCAAGAAGTACTTCGGTCGAGGCAGTGCAGCCGGCTCGCCGAAAAGCCTCAAGGAGACTGCGCAGAACCGCAACCGCAAATTCTGCACCGGCCAAAATTCAGTTGCTGCGTGCTTCGTTGGGGTTTAGCTATTTTGTCAGTTACAATCGTGGTGTCACACGGCTCGACTATTTCCCCAATGCCCGTTGAACATACTTTGCCAAGATATCCGTTTCCAGGTTCACTTGATCGCCAACTTGCAAGCCGCCTAATGTGGTGTTGCTAAGCGTATGCGGAATCAACGCCACGCTAAAGAACTCATCGTTTGCATCCACCAACGTTAGGCTAACACCATCCACGGTGATAGAGCCTTTGGACGCCATTTGACGCAGAAGATTCAGTGGTGCTTTGAAATAAAAGTAGGACCATTCTCCTTCGTCGAGTCGTCGATCGAGAACTCCTTGTGCATCGATATGACCCGTGACGTAATGTCCTCCCAAGCGGTCTCCGACCTTCAGAGCTCGCTCGCAATTTGCGAAATCGGAAATCTCAAGCCTGCCCAAGCTTGTGCGAGCAAGGGTTTCCGCTCCGAGTTCAAACCAACATTGGGTTCCTTGGATCGCGACGACTGTCAAGCAGCACCCGTTGAGTGCAATGCTGTCGCCTATTCGAACACCGTCGCTGACCGCTCCTAGATCGAACCCCATGCGTTTGCCGGTTCCCTCGACCAAGGTTTCGATGAGCGGAACTTTGGCTTCTACCAAACCAGTAAACATGCGCATGCCTTGCCGTTAGGTTTTGTCCGAGACCGGATTTTCCAGTGTCATCAATCGTGTTGCTTCTAACAGTGCGATAATCTGTTCGACTGACAGTTGTTCGGCTCGCAGATTTGGCTCCAAGTTTAGCTTGACAAGAATCTCGTCGATTTGAGGTTTCGAGAGTTCGTCTTGGGTCGCAGTAAACAGCTGGCTTCGCAAGAATTTACGACGATGAAAGAAGAGCGCCCGAAGTTTTGTATGGTAGTACTCAAGGTCAACGATACGGCTGCGTTTGGCCGGGTTGGGAGTCACTCGAATGATGGCCGAGTCGACTTTCGGGCTGGGCCAGAAAACGCTTGGGGGCAAGATTCGTAGGATCTCGCAATCGCAGAGGCTTTGCATCCAAATCGTGAGCGCGCTATAGTCCTTGCAACTAGGTTCAGCAACAATCCTCTGAGCCAACTCCTTTTGGATCGTGACCACCATGCGATCCGGAAAGGGATCGACGGTGAGCAAGTTGCTGATGATAGGGGTTGCGACGTTGTAGGGTAAGTTTGCGATGAGTTTAAAATGGGAGCCAGGAATGCTCGCCATCTTTTCACGAACCGCCGTCAGCACTTCTTCACGCATGTGATTCTTGTTGCGAAGCGCATCGCAGGAGAGCATCGTGACATTGTCGTTGCCGCGAAGTTCTTTTGCCGCTAAGGCTTGAAGGTCTCGATCGATTTCGACCGTAACAACAGCGCCGGCAAGCGGGGCCATCAGTTTCGAGAGGGAACCCATTCCGGTCCCTACCTCGAGAACCACATCCGTTTTCTGAATGTCCGCTCCCTTGATCAGAATATCGAGCAAGTTAAGGTCGACTAGAAAATTCTGACCGTACTTGGTTTTCGGATGGAGCCCGGCCCGCTCGAGGGACTTGGAAATAAATGAGAGCGTTTGGCGTTCGGTCATGACTAAGGCTTGATCTCGAAGATTGCTTCGACTTCGACAGCCATGCCACCAGGCAAAGCATTGGTACCGAGTGCGCTGCGAACTCCGATCCCTAGATCGTTGCCCCAAAGATCGACTAGCAGTTGACTAAACCCGTTGATCACGGCTGGCGACTGTCCAAAGTCATCTGTGCAGCGAACCAAACCGAGAACCTTCACGACGCGGGCAACGCGATCCAACGATCCAAGTCCGGCTCGAAGTGTAGCCAACATTGCTAGACCGGTTTGGCGAGCTGCGATTTGTCCCTGTTCGAGCGTCATATCGCCTCCAACAAGACCAAGCATGATTTTGCCATCGGACTGGAGCGGTCCATGTCCGGACACGTACGCAAGGTTTCCAACGATCAGCATCGGTTTGTAAAGACCGACGGGTTTCGGGGCAGGGGGAAGGGACAAGCCTAATTGCTCAAGCTTTTTATCAATTTCGGACACGACAAACTCTCCAGATGTTTCATTTCCAAACAGGCGAAACCTAGAGTTTATACCATCAATTCCCCAATGGTTCACGAGGAAACCCAAAGATCTTGGCGTACAATTTTTCCATCGCAGCAATGACGTTGGGGTCGGTTTCCTGTTGCCACGACCAAGTTGTTGGGTCTGCGAAAAGGATTGCGGCAGGAATCCCCTTCGGTAATTTCGCAACAATCCCAGCTAGCAACGACTTTTCCTTGGTGTTGAGCCCATGAATCCGGGTGAGCTGCAAAAATAGGTTTTTGGGTCGGCGTCGAGGTTTTTGCCACCAAAGAACTGTGCCGACCAAGACTCGCCAAGAAGCCAACAGAACCATCAATGCAATGATGGGCAAAAACACCCACCACCATTGGATGATCAACCGGTCATAACCAGAGATGCGCTGAATGACTGAGAAGCAACTGAAGAAATCAAGAGTCATGGTGCAATGAACTTTCAAGGCTGGACAGCGCGAAACTAGCGGCGGTTTTGACGGAAGTATTCTCGTCCTGCAAAAGCGGAATCAGCAATTCAATGGCTTCACGACGGCTGAGTCCGGCGGTGATGGTGTGGATGGCTTCAACTCGGACTTTTTCGCTTTTGTCTTCGATGGCTTCAAAAACAGTGTCGGAAAGTCCATGCTCCATCCCAAGGAACCGAACTGCATGGATCGCTCGACTACGCTTAACCGCCGACTGAGACTGGGCATCCCTTTCGATAAATTCTACAAAGCCAACTTCGGCGACACGGACAATCCTGGCATACGCTTTCAAGTGCGATTCGGGCCATTCGTCTAGATGCTTGATCAGTTCTTCGCACCGGAAATCCGACAATGCAAACTCGATACTGCTTCGGACAGCAGGGGCTTGGCTAGGATAGATTTCCAGCAATCGTTCCAAGGCCGTACGCAGACTCGCTTTCCAAGGTGGCGGAACGTAAGACTCCATGCCGATGTTCTCGAAACAATCGCTCAAGACCATGACGACCAATTCAGTCTTTAGCGACTTCAGATTGCGAATCGCAGAGGCGCAGGCCGGTTCGACGGCGGGGTCCCTCGAATCTAGCAACTGCGTAACACCGAGGATTACTTTGTCTGGCGAGGTATCCACGGCGGATAGTAGCTGAATCAAAGCACATCGATGTTCGAGCGAAAACGCTTCGTCGGCGAAATTGAATTGTTCGAGGCAAGGGATTTGGATATTCATCCCTAAGTTCTTCGAAACCAAAGGCGTAACCCCAAACTTCGACATCAATTCGGCGAGCCGCATCGCCATTGTAGCATCGTTTCTTTCGCTCAAAACTTTCATCGCCTCAGGACCAGCGCCGCGACTCCAGAGAACTCCCGCCAAGAGTTCGACGACTTGAGTGCGACTGGATTGTTTTAGTTGTCGCATCGCCACTTTGTGGATCGGCTCACCTTGCGTTGGCCGAAACAGAGCTTTAAAGGCGGCATCATCCCAATGCGATGCGCACAGCCAAGCGTCCACAATTTGCAAAATTCGGTGGTCGTTGAAAAGCAACATGGACTGCCACAGATCGGCCAGCAACTGCTCTCGGTTGGCTTCATTGCTTCTGCTAAGTCGATAGCGGGCTTCTGTACCGAAGGTCGTGGCCAGTCCAATCGTTAGTTCGGAAGCAACAATTTGCTGAGGGTCGTCGGGTGATTGGGCTGCCGAAATGAGATGATGAAAAAGAGGTGCGATCCGAAGCTTTGCGATCGCGCACAAAGCCCTTTGACGTTTGAGTGGCTCACTATCGGCAAGTCCAGCTTCGATAGGTGCAAGCAACAAAGGCACCTGCGTTCGGAGCAACGGCAGTTCGGCTTCCTGGCACCCATCAATTCGTTCCAGGATGGTCGCGATGTCAGCTTCACCCCCCCGTTGGATAAGTGTTTGCAAAGCGTTCAACCGAACCTGCGGGATCGGGCTACAGAGTGCTTGCCCGAGGACTTCGACGCAGGCGAGGTTGGACTTTTGCCCTAAAACACGAAAAGTCTCCTGAAGGGATGAACTGAAAGGTATGACGGCTTGCAAAATTAAATTCCTTATGAGGCCCAGAACAAAACGATCGTCCTCAATCGTTTCCGAATCCGAGAGTAAAACGATTGTCCTCAATCGTTTCTGAACCCGATTCACCATAAATATCATCGGAATGCTGCCTAAAATACTTAGGTAGATTGGGAGTCGGTTGCACATCTCCGAAGAACGAACCCCCGGAATCTAGGGGTTGTACGCGTCGTGCTACGTATATTGGAACCCGCCGCTCGCCTTAACATGTTTTCCATATCTTTGCCCAAACATTCATTGTCCGGGAGGGTGAGGCTCCTGCCGAACCGTGACATCAAAAGCTCGGCAGGAGCCTCGCTCTCCCAAATAACGGCAGGCATAGGGCAAATGGTACTCACTATGCAATTGGTGCAGGCAAATTGCTGAGCCGAGGGCGCTACCAGCCGCGTTACGGTTTGCCTGGTAAACGCGGTTGTCGCGGCTCAAGTCGAACAAGGTGAGTGCCATTCGGCTAAAAGCACTGCCCGCCCAAGACGATTTTCGACCTGAAAAACAGGCCGATTCCCATCTCTCCGGAAAAATGCGTCTTAACTGCAAGTTTTGGCTATTGAAGGCTCCAAGCTGAACGGCTACGATACGTGGCCCTAAACGCGCTGCGTTTTTCCATTTCGTTTCGTTTTAACTAAATTCGCTGGCTATGTTCAATTCGCGTCGACCTGCAAACGGAAAAAGAGTCCCTCGAAAAAGGGCGCGTCTACGCACCAAAATCAAGAAACGTGATCCACTACTCGTCGAAGGCAAACGACCTCGACCGATGTACGTCGATTACAAGGACATCGAACTACTGACCAAGTTGGTGAATCGCCACGGCCGAATTGTAAGTCGACGAAAGTCTGGCTGCTCTGCAGCTAGCCAGCACGCTGTCAGCCAAGCTGTCAAGCGAGCTCGCTTTATGGCTTTGATGCCATACGTTGGAGAGTAATGCCCTCGGTTTTTACTTCTGAGCGTCGTGTCGAATTCTGCGAGACCGACGCTGCTGGCATCGCCCACTTCTCTTCGCTAATTGTGTTCATGGAGCAAGCGGAACACGCCCTCCTACGTTCTCTTGGATTAAGCGTAGCTCTGACGCATACTTCCCAATATAAAAAATCTTCGCAAGAGCCAAATTACAGCTGGCCAAGAGTCAAAGTGGAATGTGATTTCCAGACGCCCGCTCGATTCGAAGATGTGCTTTTGATAGAAACCTCTGTCGCTTCCCTCGGGACCAAAAGCGTTACCTATCAACACCGAATAACCAGCAATGGCAACTCGATCGCCACAGGTAAAATGACTTGTGTATGTTGCACCTTGCAAAGTGACTCACTGACGAGCGTCGTAGTCCCACCTCACATTCGAGAATTGCTGCAGAACTATCTAGTGGCAAGCCCTTAGCGGGTTCCAATCTCCCTTAGCACGACGCGCAAGCTAGTGAATCTACTGCCCAATTCACTAGCTTGCGCGTCGTGCTAAGGTAGTTTACATGCTGCCGCTGGTCGTAGCCTATCATCTGAGAGTATTGTGCTGAGCCTTAAGCCTCACTCCACAGTTCCATCAGTCGCACAACATGCTTCGCTGCGATGAGCATTTCATTCAGGGATGCAAACTCGCGGACCGAATGAATGTTGTACTGCCCCACCGACAAGTTTGGTGTTGGTAATCCCATCTCACTCATCAACGCGCCATCCGTACCACCGCGAATCGAATCGCGCCGCGATGGTATGCCGAGGTCGCTGTACGCTCGCTCGGCTAGGTCAATGGCCATGGGGAACTTGCGCAACGCATCTGCCATGTTCCGGTATTGAACAAAAGTTGAGACATCGGCCGTTAACCCAGGAAACGCTGGAATCACCTTATCAACCGTATCGCGTAGAAGCTGAGCATACTCTGCCAATTTAGGAGTGTCAAAATCGCGGAGGATAAACTGGATAGCAACTTCGCTCACTCCGCCATGAATCGAATACGGATGAACAAAGCCTTCTCGGTCGGAAGTCGTTTCAGGCGTCAGTCGATCGTTAGGTAGCTTATCGATAAATTGGGCGGCAGCGCGCACTGCATTGATCATCTTCCCTTTGCCGACAGATGGATGAGTGTTGCGGCCACGGAAGGTAACGGTAGCCCCGTCCGCCGAAAAAGTCTCCTCGTCGATGCAACCAGCTCCACCGCCATCGAGCGTGTAACCAGCCATAGAGTTTGCCTTGCTCAATTCGAAGTGCTTGGTTCCCCGGCCAATCTCTTCATCGCAAGTGAAGAGCACCCGAATGGGACCATGGGGGATCGATGGGGTCTCCATCCAGTGTTGAACGCACTGCATGATCGTTGCGATTCCAGCTTTATCGTCGCCACCGAGCAGTGTTCGCCCGTCGGTGGTGATGAGCGTATGGCCTTTGAGCGAGGCAAGCTCAGGGGTGGATTCCAAATCAATGACTTCGCCTGAAAGCAATCGAATTTCCTGCCCATCGTAGTCCTTAAGCACTTGCGGATTGCAGCCATCTCCGGGCGCTTCTGGGGAAGTATCCATGTGGGCATTTAGGAGGATGGTCGGTACCGGTCGATTGATAGTTGACGGAACGGTACCCCAAACCAGTCCGTGTTCGTCTTGCTGAGCATCTTCAATCCCCAGGCTCAGCAGTTGGTTAAGAAGCAGTTTTCCAAGAACGAGTTGACCAGGGCTGCTTGGGTAGGCATCCGATTCAGGATTTGCTACCGTCCCGATCCGAACATATTGCAGGAAACGATCCAGAAGTTGTTGTTGATTGATATCGGCTGAGTTCATGATTTGTCGTTGGTTATTGCAAAGGCAGAAAACCGAAACCCTAACAGGGCGATGGGGTAACGAGGGTGGTTGCTGGTGAGTTGAGAGCATATCGGACGGAAGCTAGTCATTGTACAGCGGTTCGTTTTAGGATTCAGTAGGCAGAACGGAGCCCAAGTCGAGCCTACTAGATCCAACACAGCTCTAGCATGATTTTGTGGAAGCGAAATGGCGTGGAATGGAAGGCGGAGAAATCCCCGACGTCCTTGCAGAAGCAAGATGAGACTACCAGTGTGTTCTTATCATCGAAACAGGTTCAAAAACGTTCAGGCAAGTAGCTCCGGCGTGTCAAACCGGAGCGAGTTGCGCTGTGATTCAATCGCGAATGCGATGGCAGTTTTTAGCCTGGGGTAAGTTCGCAGGGCGAACGAAACCCCAGGTCCAATGCCCCAACTGCCACAGAGCTCTGAAGGAGCGACACAAGCTCTGCATCGTAGTCTACCCGAGTGATTTGATGGTCATAAAATGCCTCGTGAGA
>JANPHB010000334.1:0-3501 GCA_031424235.1 Pirellula sp. | reverse complement strand
TCTGTGATTGGGACTGGAATGAGGTGTCAAAGAGATTCCCGAGCCGAAAGCCTTCGCGGATGCGATAGGTTTCTTGCTGCTTGTCGAAGTACCATGGAACGCCGCATGCGGTTAATGCATCTAGAAGTCGGTAGATGGTTCGTTCTGAGCATTCGAGTTCAGCCGCAAGATCGGCCATCTTCCATCGGCCCCGGCCATTGATTAGACGAAGCAGATGCATCAGCCGCCCAAGTCTTTCCGCTTGTCGAGCGCGTCGATCGCTATCTGGTCGTACTTTCTTCTTTGGCATTTCCAATTTCAAACCCGCAGTTCCCGTTGTTTTTACGAGATGAGGGTAAGGACCAGCGCCGCCAACAGTGGGTCAGTGTTTGTATGGAACTTTAGAACGCGAGTTCATTCAAGGTTTTTCGGTAGGACTGACCCACCCTTGGCAAAGGCTCTCGGGAGAATTCGGCAATTGTTTTGCCCGCTTTTCCAAGGTCCGAAGTATGTTGTCAGTCGCGTTTTTTGATGCACTCCAGTCCGGTACACTTCGTCAATTGAGGGAGGCGGTGACGAGCGATCCGAGTCTATGTCCGGAGATTCGAGACGACATTCTTACCATCTATTATCGAGGAGGCTCACTGCTGCAAATTAGTCGGCTGCCCACAGGGGAATTCCAATCGGTTCTAACGGAAGAGTATTTAGATCTGGAGGAAGGGCGAAACTGGTTTGGCATTAAGGTGGAAGAACTTCGGAATCTCGACGTGGTCGAAGGTGTAATACCACGTCGAGTTCGATCTATTCCTATCCTCAAAGCGTTGATGGACGAGTATTTCGATCGTGTCAGGTCAATGCGAGAAAAGGAGTTTCAACAGCAAATCGTTATCGCGAATAATCATTGCTATGGGGATGTCAACACAGACTATTTTTTCTGCGACATGGAGTTTGCGAATCAAAACCAACGTTTCGATCTCGTTGGAGTCCGGTGGCCCGCAACCGGACCAGCTCGACGGAACAATCAAGACCTGCACTTGTGCGTTGGCGAAGTAAAGTTTGGAACAAGCGCAATTCCAAATGGGAACGGGCAGTCTGGCCTCGTGGGACACTTCCAGAACTTCCTCTCCTTCTTGCAAGACAACGGCCAACTCAACATCTTCCGAACCGAAGTTTTGGGTAGGTTCAATCAAAAACAAAAACTTGGTTTCATCCCAGCCTCCCCAGATTCGATCACAAGTTTTGCGGATCGACACCCGGATTACCTCGTCATGCTTGGAGATTGCAATCCAAGATCAGCAATCTTAAGACGGGAGATTGATAAGTTGAATGAACTATACAGAACGGCCTGCGAAAACGGACAATACACGGGCCGCATACTTGTGCCGAAGAGTCATTTTTTAGGGCAAGGCCTTTGGGAGCGAGGAATGGTAGAACTTACAGAATTCGTGACGACGCTTAGTGAGAAAAACTATCCGGAATGAAGTTGCAAAAGTAGCTCTGGTTCGAACGTGTGAATCGCCTTAAGCGCTTTAGGTTGAATTGCCGCAATCGTCTTTGCTAAATCAAAGTCGTAGATGTGGCCACTCGTATGGATCGCGTCGACGACTCCGCCCGATTCCTCGACTGAATCTCGAAGCGAAACGAAGCTATCTTGTAGAAGGTATCCGTCCCACCTCGAATAGATGAGCCGAGTATTAGCCGGGAACACGCCATCAAAGTCTGCGGCAAGCATGCTGTTTTGAAACACCATCACGTATCGATCTGGTTCAGCTCTCAATGCCTCGATCGAAATTTCGCTCTTCGACCATGCTTCGCGAAGCGATGCCAGCTTGCCCTTGGCAAGTTTGCGTTCCATCGTTTTCGACACAAACAACTTCAGAGATGGATCCGAAAGGATCGTTGGTAAGCGGACTTCGTTTGACAACAGGTGCAACACGAAGGCCGAATAGAAATCAAGGACGAGAGTTCGATCGGATTGCTTGCACGCTCTGATCAAACCCACGAGCCGATCCAGATGTTGAGCGGACAGCGATACCAATACAAGCCCAGCCCCCTTTTGGATCGAGGCGTTCAGTTTATCCTCCACAATAAATTCGCTTTGGATGGGGCCATTCGGAAGACCTATATGAGTTCCTTCCAGCAGTAGCTCATCCACGTCCTGGGAAAGTTCGAAAAACCTCTTCATCATCCCGGGCTTTCGACCATGCATTCGAAGGTCTCCCGAATAGAGAATTCTTTTTCCATCGGCTTCAAGGAGGAACGCAACGCTTCCATAGATCGAATGGTCGACTGCAATGGGAGTAATCTCAATGTCGCCGATGAGGAGTTTGCCATCTTTTCCGAGGGTCCTATATCGTTCTCTTGGGACAGAAACTTGATTTGCAAAAATCGAACCCGCCAGCATCATTTTTGAAGTTCCTGACGTTCCATAGACAGGAATCTCCGGTCGAGTGAAAGGTAGCAAACCTGTGTGATCTTGGTGTGCATGGGATAAGAGAATCGCGTCGATTCCCGCATCAGTTTTCGTTTCGTCCCTGCTTCGATCCAGTTCAAATAGCCCTGGAATCTCCAGAAGAATTCCAGTCGACCGAAGTTCAACGGCGGAAAATCGCTTCAATTTCCCTAGATCATGGGGCTGCCGATTTTCATCGAACAGTGGCATCCCAACATCGATAATTATGCGTGTGCTGGTGGTTCGAACTTCAACACAATTGCCACCAACTTCATTGCTCCCGCGATGCACTATAGTTTCCAAACTTGAACGATCCTTTCATATGTCGACTCGACGCGTTGGTGTCACTTCGTCATTCGCCGATGAATGCGAGGCACCAATACCAATTTGCCAATATAGCCACAAAGAGTTGACACCTTTGGTCAACAGTGTCGGAAATTATTTATTCGCGTCTTGAAAAGTCAGGTTTTCAGTGATCAACAAGCTCGACAGTCGTATGTTCATCGGGCACGAAATCATCTTTGATCGTCGATGCCAAGTCGAGTAATTGCTGCAAATGGACACCGGGATTCCGCGATCTGCGTAGCCAAACAATCAACGCGTCCTCGTTCCAACCATCCTTGCCAAACAAAAAGATTTCACACATTGCGAGTGACTTCCGTTGTCCATCATCCGTGTCTACGATCGAGGGTTCGATTGTGCGATACACAAGTGTGTTTGGTTGGTTCGCAAGGTAGTTGGGCCGCCCTGTAACCATCGATCGCAATTGGTATTGGATTGTCCGAAGAATGTTTTTCATTTCGTAACCCTTTTGCTATTCGGTTCGGAGACAGAACGTCCAATCGTTCTTATCCGATTGCCAAGTGACGAGATATTCGACACTTTTTCGAATGATGCTAGAGTTTCGATCGCGGAATTGCAGCTCCACATTGAGACGGTAAATTTTGTCCACTCCTTTGGTCGAGTCGACGAGGTCAATCGTGCCTGCTTTGAGAGCCATTGTTTTGGCCTCGACCACCGACAAAACTTGATAAGCGATGGGACGCTTGAGGAAGAGGGCACCGATAGCC
>JANPHB010000333.1:0-9555 GCA_031424235.1 Pirellula sp. | reverse complement strand
CAGGCCGATCTCAAACGATATCGAAAGCATGTTCGTGGGCCAACAAAACCCAGGCCAAAACGCAAGTTCAACGGCTCAAGACACGTCGCAACTCAAGCTCTACTCAATGCAAGGTAATGACGGCTTTACAGGATTCATTGTTTGCAATTGTTTGCATTGGTTTGGACAGCGCAACTCAAGCGGCAGTGCAGCGGGCTAATTCTTTAAATGTCAGTTCGAAGAAAGCAAGCAAAATCCAGAGTTTTCTCCTTAACCTCGCGACATTCGGCTTTGTGCCAGCGGAAGCACGTGGCCGCAGCTGTCAATTGTGGTCCCGTTGGCGTAAAGCCAGCGGAAACCTTCTCGCCAAGTACAGGACGCTATGCCATGGATTACAATGCCATTAATGATTCCAGGTTGCAAAGTGCCCTTCCATTGTGAACTACGTAGAATAACCCATGTCCGATTCCTCTTCCTTCACCGGCACGATCACCCATTTGCTCCGACAGCTACCGACCAAGGATGAACAGGTGGTCCAGGAGGTTTTCAACTTCTATTTCCAGGACCTGGCCCGTCGAGCCAAAAAGGTGCTGAGTGATCGCGGCGGCGTCATCGCCTCCGATGAGGAAGATCTGGCCATGCTGGTCATCACTGCTTTTCTCAAAGACGCTACCGAAGGGGAATTGGGTGACATGCGAAGCCGCCACGACGTTTGGCGCATGCTGTCGAAACGGGTTCGTCTGCGAGCCATCAATATGGTCCGCGACGAACGACGCAACAAGAAAAAGGAAGTTGGTGAATCGATCTTCCGAAACGCAGACGGGGCCTGGGATCCGACTGGCATCGATCAGCAAATCGGCCGCAACATTGATGACTTGACCCAATTCCACCATGATCTGATCGAAGCCGTCACCGATCCTACCGAACAGCAGATCGCTACACTGCTGCTTGAAGGAAAAGATGTCAACGATATCTCCCATCAACTTGGCAAATCCCCCGCCACCATTTATCGTAAACTGAAATTCATCAAAGACGCCTGGGAGGGATTTTGCCGCGAGCAGATTGCTCTATAAAACATCGCCAGCTTTCTCGAATCTAAGTGCTCGAGAAAGCTGCGTTGGCAAGGCTGTCGAGTGATGAGCAATGGCACTCAAATCGCGGTTAAGAATCTAGAAGACTAACGCAGTCGACTTAGGATGTTACCGACATACGGAATCGACGGAATAGAAACGGTTGGTAGATTCGCGCCGGCTATATTTGCAATCGAGGCACCGGTGTTATACAACTCAACAGCGTTAGCAACTTTCTCCAATCGCTGTCCACTGAATTGAGGTTGCTGCCGATTGTAATCACTGAAAGTGGATTGCGGTTGTTGAGTACGAACGAACTCCGATTCCATCGGCTTGACTGGGCGACTGTAGTCTTCAATCATTGCTTTGCTTGTCGCTTCGGTCGCAAGAGTTTTAAGGTCAACAAAGGCAAAACTGTAGTTAGGAATCTTCTCCACTTCATGGCTGCGATTTTGGAGTGTCAAATTGCGTCGGATACCCGTCACTTGGAGCCAATTCACACCACTTTCCTTCACAATTTTGTTAACCAACAGAACATCGCCTGGCTTTGCAGTTGCCAATACTTCTGTTACCGAGCGCAAGGGAATTTCTCCCACAGAATCCGGTATTCGCATTCGCAATTGACTCCCTACCGCCGCCAGATCTTCGATGGCCTTCTCATAGTTTTGGACTGCAATTGCACTGTTGCTGTTGCCCTCAAGAATATAGAGAAGCGACCTTAGTCTTCTGGAAAAATAATATTTCTCATCAATCTTGATGGCACGCGTCACTCTTACCATTGCTTGTGCGCGAAGTCCACCCGCTAGAAACTTCACGGCATCGAAGATCTCGTCCTCAGCTTGTTCTCGTGTAATAAGTTCTAGTCCGGATAGCCGTTCAACCCAGCCCCATTCAGCTTTCCGAACCTCATACGTCTCCTTTGGAATTTGGCAGAGAGTCATGTCGGCAGTGGAGTGACTGTCGGCCCACGGTCGCTGGTTCGTGTCAAACACCTTGTTGACATAGGCATTGGTCATCTTAGACACATAGGCACTCAGCTCAAATGCAGTCACTGTTCCGTCTGAGTTGCCAGCGACATCCGCTGCCCCCTCCAAACCATCGACAAAAAAGTTCATGAACACACCGCTACCTTTCTTGGAACCATGTCCGAGTGTTGAATCCTCGTACGACAATTGGCCAGCAAGGCAAGAGGAGAAGAACATGATCCCTTGTGACTTCGATTCCTTCCGCAATCGCATCTTCCTCAATCCTGAAACGAGGTTAAACTCCCGATCTGCGTCTAAAATTGTCTCGTTTCGGCAGGCATCAATGACAACGTATTTCTCTCCGGCTTGATTTTCGGCCAGAAGATTTGCTAGTTCACCCACGCGGATGGAGGAGGCTTCTGGTGACGATGCTTGATAATCAACCGGACACAGATAACTATCCCCATTGCTGTTGAATCCGTGCCCGGCGAAGACCACCATGATGGAGTCTTCCGAAGACATTGGATGCGACTCGAAGAACGAGTTCAACGCACCAACAACTTTTTCTCGTGTTGGCTTCGCATCATTTGAATCATTGGTAAGCAATGCCAGGATGTTTTCTTTGTCGTAACCTCGCTGAAGCAAGATTTCACGCAGACGCTCCATGTCATTGGCTGCATACTTTAGGGGTGCTAATCGAGAGTCCTCCGCGTAACGGTCAATTCCCACAAGCACTGCGAAGCGTTCGCCCGCAATCAGTTGCGTCGGCCCGCAAGCTAACATTGACACCAAAGACAAATTGCGAATCCACTTTTTGAAATTCCACGATCGTTTCATTTTGTTTCTCCTGAATCTCGAATCTGAACACGGGCAACTCCTAATTTGTCGAAGTCGGTGACGTTCACCATTCGACTACACTATGAATATCACCATATGCCATCGATCATTCTCGTCTCCTGGAAAAGAGTTCCACACTCAGGAGAATCAAGTCAATTCGAAAACGATGTGGCAGATTCTTTAGCTCGAATTCATGGTGCATTTTCGCAACGAAAAAGCCCTGCTTCCGTTGACGGAAAGCAGGGCTTGTTGTGAAAAAAGGGAATCGCAACTTTGCCTGGGATTCGCTTAGTTGTCTTTTGCTAGATACCGAATGACGTAGACAGCACGATTGTCGTCCAGCTGGATAACTCGGTCATCGATTACGGGAAACTCATTGTCCTTCTTGCTACCCTCGCCGATCCCAATCGAATTTGTCGTGTTACTCGCGGCACGGCTATCACGAGGCTTCTTTTTTGTTCCATAGACGAGGAGCCGAATTTCACCTAAGCCCGCAGAGAGTTCCATTTTTCCTGCCAAGGAGTTTGGAGGTGACACGACCAACAACTTCGTGCCAGGCAAGTAACGCGTACCTTTACTTGCTTGGTGTTTCTCTGGGGAATCCAACCATTGATCAATAATGGCTTTGCCTCGTGGCGGCATATGCCAGTAAGCGGATTGGTAGGGGAGCGACACACTGCGTCCCAATTGGTTGAGCCCATCGATTTGAACGATAAATGCCAACGCTTCATCCGTTCTGTTTTCCAAATGGATTGCAAGTTCGTTGCCTTCGTTGGTCTCAAAAGCCAAGACATTGGGATCCTCCGTATCATTTTTTGACCATGGAGTTAACTTGGGAGAACTACCAGGAAGATTTTGATACACGGCCACGCCAAACGTGGCTTTCTGTCCGTCCACTTGCGGGTGCACTCCTTCAGCTTCCTGATTCCACTGTTCAATGGTCTCCTTTCGATTGTCAGAAGAATTGGATATCGCTACCGAGGGTGCTGACATGGTGTGGTTTGTCGTGGGAGGCAATTTTGAAGCAGTGCGTTTGTCTCGTGATCTATCCAGCATGGACCACAGTTCCTGGTTAATCACGATACAGGTTTGAATTCGAGCGATGTTCACTTTCCGCACTGTATCCAATAACGTAATCTCAAGTTGCAATCGATCGGGACCGGGGTCGCTTTCTGTCCCTCCCCGACGCAGGAATTTCCCGAGCAATAGCACGTCCAAGCGAGTTCCATCGACCAGGAAACATTCGTCAGGAACATCTCCCTCTTCAATTGCGGTAATTCCAATTCCCTTGAGCTTGCGTTGGAAAGAACGCCCGGCGGCAATTCGGTAGACAGGCTGTCGATGGGGTTCACTTGTGCTTGAGCGATCATTGAGGTATTTATTCAACAAATCGCGAGAAACCGCTCCAAACGCCCCTAGCGAACCGCGCAATTCCGTCTCTCCTTCCACACCTTGCATCCCGAACTCGACAATGGCGATGCGTGAAGCGTCCGAGGCTTCGCCGTGGTAGAGATGATTGCATAAGAGCACATCAACCATTTGGGCGAGTCGCTGCATGGCCGCGTGGACTGGCTTCATCGGAAGCTTCACGATGGGAATGTCACCATGGTCCTTGCCGAATAAGTATCGGACAGGATTTTGCTGCGCTTCGGTAGCCACATTCTGACCACTTCGCTTCGATGATTCCTTAGCAAGAAGTGAAAGGTAACTTGCTGATTTTGGTACATGCAACTCCACGAAATGAAACAGTTCGTCCATCGTGATGATTGCGTCTTCGTTGCTATCTGCCGCACCATCGAGTCCACAGTTGAGCCAATAGGAAAAAATACCATGCTTCATCAAAGAGGACTCCATACTGCTTTGTCCCTCACGGCAACTCGCCAAGACGTAGATTCGTTTCTCGCGATCTTCGACCGGTTGACTCTGAAAAACTGCTTCGATGCTTTTACTATGGAGTGGTACAATCGGCTCAGTTTGCGGCGAGATATGAATTCCTCCTGAATGGCAAGCATCGATGAACAGAACAATGGTTCTCGCTTTGGATGCGTGCAATTGATCGCGAAGCCACTCAATAGGAATAACCGTGTCCTTTAATTTCTCGGGATCGCTATCCGACGGCATGAGAAACGTCTTCGGTCCACTCGATCCATCTGGATTTTTCATTTGCATCCCGTGCATGGACATGTGCAACAGAACCATATCTTGCGGGGCCGCTTGGCCTAGGAAACTTGGCAATTCTCGAATGATATTGGCCCGAGTTGGCTGTCGATGGCTAAGTGCACTTTGTCGGATCTCACAGATCTGATCGCCGACGATCCCCGTTCCCTCACGGATTCGCTCGATAAATGCTTTCGCGTCGTCATCGCAATACTGCAACTCAAGCTTCGGCGGCAGCTTTGGGTACTTCTGTACCGAAACGGTTGCCACCCAAGTCGTCCCGGTACTGACCTTTCCTCCAGTCGCGTCCCGTTCGACTGCGGACGCACGCTCCAAGAGCGGCGCTATCAACAAAAGCAACATGCTCCACTTTTTCATTTCACTTCCCCTACTACAAAGGACCGCTCAATTTTTGCGTAAGACCGTTCATCGCGACGCTGCGAAGTCTTTGCCACTTAAGAGATCACCCTATAGCATCTCCTTTTCTCACCGATTTCTCCGGGTTCTCCGGGCTAAGCACGTCCGCATGTAGTTTTCAGATTGATTAGCCATTGGGCGATAGCCCCGGTTCTCGACGAATGTCGAGCAATTGGAAAACCGGGGCTATTATCGCCTTTCGGCTTTTGGTTTGTTTCACTCGAAGACTCATGGCGATGTGCTTAGCTGCAATTCACCAAGCGGAAGCGGTATCTCAGGAATTTTCAAAAAAAACTCTTTCATTGAGAAAGATCGTCGTTGCCTGGTGATGAACCATTTACGAGGGTCGAAGCTGTTTTGGCCCCGTGCAACCAAATTGACGAGGAGTTGTGAAATGACAAACATGAAGAAGCTTAAGGTGATAGCCCTTTCAATCGCAACGGTCAGCGCAGGTTGGCTGGCCCACGCGGTTTGGGGCGTTAGTCAAGAGACAGATGTGGCGATTGCAAAGCCGTTGCAGGTCCAAATGCGTTCTGCGTTCGACGAAAGCACGTTGAAGGAGGGCTACAACAGCGAGTTCTCCAAGTTTCAGCAGCAGTTGGAAGCAAACCTGGCAAGCCTCAAAGAGTCGCACACACGGCTCGGAGAACAGCAAACCATGGTCGTAGCAAAAGACACGGAGCGGCGAGAAGAATTGGTTCGCGTAGAGCACTTGTTGGCGTGTTTCAAGAACGCGCATCACCAAGGAAAAAACATTGGCTTTCCTCAAATGGTGTTTACGCAATGCTTCAATGAAACCCAAATTCGAGACATGGTCCAACGACTACTCGATCGACAATCGGAACTGAAAGGTGCCGAAAATCGCTCGTCCGATCAGCTACTACAAGCGATGGCTCAACTCCAAATTAGAATCACGGAGACCAAACGGCATCTCGACAATATCCCGGTCTACTTGGCTCTGGCGATCGCTGGAGACTCGTCTGGCAAGTCGGACACGATCCGAGAATCGCTAACGAACTGCTTGAACAGCAACCATCAGTACCTCGCTAAGAAGCCCGCGATTTACATGCCGACAAACACCGAGATGACAGGTGTTGCGGCATCTGAAATCCCCTCGGCTGATCGATTTCTAGTCGGAAACGTTGTTGCGAAACCTTGCAATCCTTCGGATCCGTTACCTACGGTTTCGGAGCTCACCAGTGCTCTCAAGTCGATCATTCGCGAAAAACCTTAATTTCAATGAAAGCGTTCATTGAAAGACGATCCCTAACATCTTGCATCACATAATCACTTTATTTACACACTTGGAGAACAAAAATGTCACGAATCACCCTAACACTTGTCCTATTCCTTTGCGGCCACACATCGACGTCTTTATTTGCATTCGAAGAGAACGCACGCGACGCCAAGCAACATCTGATTGAGAATCCGAATGCGACCTGGAACCTCGATGTGAAGCTGAATCATTCCAATGGTTTCTATCGGATAGGAGAAGAACTTCGCCTCTCGGTGAAATCGCCCCGTAAGTGTCACTTGCACATCATCAGCATCAATCCTCAAGGAGAATTGAGCGTACTGTGGCCTTTGAACGCCAAATCATCAAGTTTGGTCGAAGCGAACGAAGAAATTGCCTTGCCGAACGCTCACAGCGAACCTTCGCTCAAGTTCCAAGCGACCGCTCCCGTCGGGAAAGAGCTGATCATCTGCTTTGCAACGACACGTCCTCTTAATCTTCAACAAGAGAAAGACAAAAAACGGTTCACTCAGTTCCTGGAAGGTGTTACAAAGGTCTTGCCTTCCAATATCGCACGCATTAAGTCGTTCGTCTCCATGGTTGAGCAAGATGAACTGGGTTGGACAGGCAAGGCAGTCGAAATCACAACTGCCGAATGATTGGAAATATTAATCAACATGAGGCGAGGAGGCTCCCGAGTCTGCCCTCGCCTCGTTGCTTTTCCTGTCCCCAGTCATGCTGTGCATGCTCTGCCACAATTTACATCAAATGCATCTGAGTTTCGTAGTTGGTTCATCGATAGAGGCTTTTCTAGCGATTTCGTCTGCGGGCATCTGACGTTCTTTGCAATGGAGGTCCCAATCGCTGTTTTTCTATTCGCAATGCGAATGCGGATCTGCGATCAAGTTGCAGTGGTTAGGCCCGAATCGTGAATCCTAAAAAAAACTGAATTTTTGTTGTTCGGTTCGGGGATTAAATGCGTCCACCTACGTAGCGGGAAAGATCAGCAAAAATGGTTCGTTTTTAACCAAAAGAATTGCCCGACTTCAAAGTATTTCAACTATCTTTTTAGCTAACTCAATAACAGTCGCACTCGTAACCCATGGTTTCGATTCCCAACGATCTGTTTTGAAGCCCTTGAATTACAACCAACGCCCAAGTTTTTCGCGGCAGACGGTCGCGACGAAAACCTAAGAAGAGCCCCATGAAAAACCGAACTCGCCTACGACAACTTGCCAAGCCAAATCGAGCTCGAAAAATGCACAGAAGGCTCCTGGGCTTCGAATCGCTGGAAGACCGTCGGCTATTGGCCCTCGTTACCTGGGACGGCGGCGGCGGTGACGACCGCTGGGAAAATCCAGCCAACTGGTCGGGGGACCTGCTGCCAGCAGCAGGAGATGATGTCGCAATTGACGTCGCTGGTTCGATTCGGACCATCGTAATCGATACATCGAATGTAATCATTCGATCATTAAACTCGCAGGAGAATCTGGCGGTTTCCGGTGTCGGTAACCTAACTATCGATTCAGGCGCACAAGCTGGAGTAACCTCGATCATCTCGGGAGGATTTTTCCTGTCTCCTGACAAAGTTCTCAGAGTAATAGGCTTAGGCACCTCGGTAGTATTTGCAGGAAACTCCAACGTCGATGGTGCCAGTATCCACGCGTTAGACGGTGCATCACTTGCGCTACCAGGACTCGTCAGCTTCAAGAACATCGGTTCGGGGCAAGTAAACTCGTTTGCATCCAACTTCTGGGCTTCCGGGGTTGGTAGTAAGCTTGATTTGCGCAATTTGAAGACGATCGAGGGTAGCACGAACGTATTCTCGCAGTTTAGAGTTCAGGCACTCGAAGGGGGCAGCGTTGACATGAGTAGCCTTGTTTCGGCAACGGACGTCGAAAGCGGTGATACAAACGCTCGTTCGTTTATCCTTCGTGCTTCCGGGCAGAATAGCAAACTTGATGTCAGCTCACTTTCGTCGATTATCGATCGAAGCAACTATTCTTCGAACCCAGATTCATGGTCGGGTTATTCAAGGATTGACGCTGCTAAAGGGGGCACAGTCATTGCCCCGAGACTCGCGACAATAACATCTACGAGAATCACAATCGACGCGACCGGTATTTTTGCGTTACCCGCGCTGACCATCGCCACCTCAGGTCGTTTTGAAATCTCGACAACGATGGTCATTCCTCTACTTCGTAACGCGGACGCAACACGAGTAATCGTATCAGATGGAGCAACACTCTCGCTGCCATCTGTCGAAACGATTACCTTCGAAAACACCTCAGCATACAGCTCATTATTTCGAGCAGTTGGGGCGAATAGCGTCCTAGACCTAAAGAATGTCAATCAAATCACCAATAGTTCGCGAGCAAACTCGCAGATAGCAATTGAAGCAACCGACGGTGGCATAATCGACCTACAGGGAGTTGTCTCAGTCGTCGACCCGGATACAGGAGACACTAACGGGCGATCTGTTCGTTTTTCAGCCACCGGTCTCAAAAGCGAAATCAATCTTAGCAACCTTAAGACGTTTACGGATCGCAATGAACGAACGAACAGCGGAAGTTGGACGGGATATTCGAGCTTGAGTGTTAATGACCAAGCGGTCATCATCGTACCCCTTCTAGAGTCAACAAGCGCCATCGAGGTCTCGATGAATGCAACCGGCATCTTAGATTTGCCAAAACTATCGACGTCAACAATAAGTGTCTGGAACATCTCTGGCGGTCAAAGGAATCTAGCGTCACTCGCAAACGCGAGTCAAAGTTGGATCTCCATTACCGATGCACAAGTGTTGGTCCCGATGTTGACCAACATCGACAGTACGAGTTTCACGCTCAACGGCACGACGACATTCTCGATTCCCGCCACATCCGTAAGCGACATTGGA
>JANPHB010000332.1:0-21248 GCA_031424235.1 Pirellula sp. | reverse complement strand
ATCGACTTCGGGGGTAAGGGGGCGGTCTGCCTGCAAAGTGGGTTTCGCCGAACATCAGTGACAAAAACTCAAAAAATCCGCAGACGATCGAAAATCCGTATACTGCATGAATAATCCGCGCTAGCCGCGTTACGGTTTCCCCAACAAACACGGTTGTCGCGGCTCTAGCGCCCGCGGCTCAATTTGTTAGCGTAACGGCGCGAGCCGTACGGTGATTGGCCCGTAAATGACGCGAAACCGGCGGGCTGGCGCCCATCCGCTACAGAAACACAATCGATAGTGAGTGCCATGCCTCCTCGCATTACGAACCAGCGTTCGCAGCGTCCTTCTTTTTCTCACCATCAACAGGCTTGGAATCTTCGGCAAGTAATTTCTCGATCATCTCCTCGAGCGCCTTCGCGTTTTGAGGACCTGATCCGACTTTGATCATGCGGACAACCCCTTGCTTGTCGAGCAATACAGCTTGTGGGATACCGGAGACGGCAAGTTTCTTGTTGTATTCGCCCCCCTTCGGCGTCAATACAAAACCGTGTCGAAGTTCATGATGATTGCGAAACGACACGAGCATCTCAAGTTCCTGTTCGTGCGAAACGTCTGTTCCACGCACCGCTTGCTTCTTGTCTTCGTCCCACACAAATCCTTGATCAGAGGTCATGCCAAGAATAGCAAACCCTTTGTCGGCATAAGCGTCATGCCAATCTCGCAGGTGTGGGAATGTTGCAATGCAAGGACCGCACCAAACCGCCCAGAAATCAAGAAGAACCACTTTGCCTTTGAGACCAGCCAACGACGTTTCTTCCATTCCAACGAACGATTGAGCTTCGTATTCCGGTGCAGCGGTGCCAACAAGTCGCTCGCGCACCATCGATGACTCCAATCTGGATGCCATCGACTTAAGGCTTTTGCCCATCGTGTCCAATTGCTTGATTTCGTTGGCATCGGTTGGAGCCGGAAAGGCTTCCAGGCGAGCTTTCACTTCGTTGGCAACCTCGATACCCTTGGCCGGGTTGGAGTAGGTGAGTTCATTCATTTGGCTGGATCGCAACGACAGGTAGGCCGACAAGTCGTTGAGGCCACAATCCTTGGAGTCAAGCTTCTGAATGAGAAGCGATTCGACGAACTGGTTTCGGTCGTTCACTTCGTCGGCATTGGTTTCATCGAACATGTTAGAAAAGGAGTTTGTAACTCGAACGAGGTCACGCAGATCCTCGGTTCCATTGGTAACGCCCGATTTGACGTGGTCAACGGAGTCTCGCATCAGCTTTAGGGCTTCTTCTTTCCTTTCCGCTTGCATCAAGTACCGTGCATTCGTCGATTCCAATTCTCGCCGTATGACACGAACGGAATCGCCCGTTGCGGTCACTGCTGCCAACGATCGCTGAGCAATTTCGATGGCTTCAGGCAAACGCTTTTTCTGCATCAGCATGGAGCCCAACATGGTGGTCGCCATCGAAAGGCTGCGAGCGGACTCAATACTGATCGGCTGGGAAGTGCTCCACTTCTCGATCAGTCCAGCATATCGCTTTTCGGAAGCTTCTGGCTGTGTACGCATCGTTTGATTGGCCAGCTGAAAGCTCAGAGACAGCAGCTTGGCCGAATCGGGGTTGGCCTTGAGTGCTTCGTCTACCAACGCCGCCGCTTCATCCGACTTACCGCCTTTGAGGAGTTCATTAAACTCGGCAATATTTACGGTGTCTGCTGACGCACTCGCCGCTTCTTGAGCAGTTGCTTGGATTGCAGACAATCCAAAGGCGAGACATAGAGTAGCGAAACGAACGAAAGTTCTCATTTGAATTCCCCAAAACCAGATGATTGATTGACAGTAATGCGAGCGGCAGTTGAAAAGGCCTTAGCACGACGCGCAAGCTAGTGATATCATGGGTCATTCACTAGCTTGCGCGTCGTGCTAGGTGCATCGGAACGCACCGCTTACCTAAGTAAACACGGTTTTTTCTGCGGGCATTTGAGGGACAGAAAAAGGCTGAGAAGTTAAGATACCAAGAAATACAACGCTTGGGCGAATTGTCCTGAAACTCACCCCAATCACGCTCTCATGCAAAACCAAGACGATCAGCCAGGTAATATCGAGCCGCAGCCAGTCGGCACGGAACGGGTCGAACCTGAACAATCGCTGGAAAAAACGCAGTTTTTTGCGGACGACTCTTCCCCGACCAGCACCGGTTCCAAGTCTGCGTCCAGCGGTGCTACGAAACAATCCGGCTCGAAAAAAGCCGAAAAAATGGTGGGTGGCTACCGTCTGATCAAGATGCTTGGAGAGGGGGGGATGGGTCGCGTCTACCAAGCGGCCGATGAATCCGGTCGGATGGTCGCGATCAAATTACTTTCGCCCGAGCTTTCCAGGTCGCCAGAGGCGTTGGAGCGTTTCAAGTTAGAAGGAGTCATCGCAAGCGCTATCAGCCATCCGCACTGTGTCTTTGTGCATCGAGCAGACGAAGATGCGGGAACACCGTTTATTGCAATGGAATTGATGACTGGGCAAACTCTGAAGGACATCGTTTCAAAACGAGGCCCGCTACCATTTGCCGAAGCGATCCCGCTGGTCTTGCAATGCATTGATGGATTGATCGAAGCGCATTCGCGAGGGATGATTCACCGCGATGTCAAGCCTGCAAACTGCTACTTGGACGATCAAGGGAACGTCAAGATCGGCGACTTTGGATTGGCGAGGTCGCTTGTTAGCGATTCCGAGCTGACGCGGACCGGTAGCTTTTTAGGGACACCGCTCTATGCATCACCGGAACAAATCCTCGGCGAAAAAATCGATGAACAATCAGACATCTATTCCTTGGCCGCAACGATTTATTTCTTGCTCGCAGGCAAAGCTCCGTTTGAGTCGCCACATGCGACCCAAGTCATCGCGAAAATCGTATCTGCGGATCCCCCCAACTTTGCGGAAGCAGGCGTTCAAGTCCCGAAGAAATTAGAGCAAGTTGTCCTGCGAGGTTTGGCCCGAGATAGATCGAAACGCTACTTGACCTTCCAAGAGTTTCGCGACGATTTGGTTCAAGCCATCGCGCAACGCGATCGTATCGCGACCTTGTCCCGCCGTGCGCTTGCCTACACCATCGATACCTTCCTGGTGTCGATGTTGATGGGCCTGTTTGCGATCGTCTGGTTTGCAAATGGATTTAGCGAGCCACAGTTTCGGTCGTACATCAATCTGCTCGGAACATTTGCTTACGGAGTGTATCTATTGGCTTTCGAAGCCCTTTTTGGAACGACCTTAGGTAAGCGACTTTTAGGCTTACGCGTCGTCGATCCAGAAATAGGCTCGCGTCCAAAATTTACCAGTTGCCTTGTCCGGTCCATCGTTTTCATGGTGATCATGAACGCGGTGGAATTATTGGCGTCCCTCTTTGTCACTCCTGTTTCCAATTTGGGACTTTATGCGACGTTTTCCTGGCTCGGTTATTTCGTAGGCTGTGTGGTTATTCTTTCCATTTGGTGGCGATCCAAGAAAACGCAACTGCTCCATGAACATTTCTCGAAAACTCAAACATGGGTTTCGACGCAAAAAGCAACGATCGGTTCCATCGATCTCCCTGAGCCTCGCTGGTCCATCCCAACGCAGCCGGTTCCTGTGGATTGGGCAATTTCAGCTCAATTGGGCCGATTCGAAATCCTAGGACAAATTCCATCGTCCGATGGTAGTCAATGGCTATCGGCTCACGATAGCACCATCGAACGATCTGTTTGGATTCAATTAAGTCCAGCGACATGTCCGCCCCCTAGCGAGTCGCGAGAAAAATGCATCCGTCGAACTCGTATGCGATTCCTCGAAACCGGAATTCAAGAAGCATGGCGCTGGGACGCCTACGTCGCGCCAGATGGCGCACCGATCTCACTTTGGTTTGACTACAGAAATCCGATGCCATGGCATGTGACTCAAAAAGTCATGTTGGATGTGATGGACGAACTCGAAGCTGGTAATTCGAGCGAAAGCCCCGCTTCGAATGCAATCACTCGTTGGTGGCTCACCTCGACAGGCAAACTCACGCTCTCCGAGGCTTCCGTAAGCACGTCCGCTGCGTTGCCAAAATCGAAGCTGTTGTTTTCTGAGATGGCATCGCTGGCTTTGCCGGATCGGAATCGAAGCGGTCAAAGCGGAAATCTTGTCGGGCGAACCGTAAAAAAGAACTCTGCCCGTTCGATCGCACCGCTGCGAGCAACACATCTGCTACAGCGGTTGAAGTTAGGGACAATGGTTGACACGAACTGGATTCGACGAGAATTAGACAGGGTAGCAAATGGCCCCCAATCCGTAACCGTGGCGATGAGATTGGTGCATGCCGCGATACTTTCGATCGCTGGATTTGTCCCGTGGCTGATCTTGACCTTAGCGTTAATGCTGCCAGCGATCATTGCAACGGTTGATGAGCAGAAAGACGCGAGATCTTTCACGACCGTTGCCGCAATGCTCAGAGACCCTTACAACCATCAAGAATCCTTGAAACAATTGGAGGCATCCAAATGCGATTATTTCGCACCACAGCGTATCGCGAGTATTGAAGCCGCAGCCGAAGAGCGATTCGTACACTTTAGCAAAGCCCACAGTAGACTCGGGTTCTTGGAAACCGGTTTCATCGAAATCATGAACCGTTTTCGCGGCCGAGAGAATTTCCTGGAAAAACCAGAACCCGACTTTGCCAATATTGCGACTTCGTCAGGTAAGAACTCCGATTCGAATTCGCAAGGCGGCGAGAAGCCCAAAGCGGGGCCAAATATTCGTATCGGCGAGGCCGTTCCAAACAGGATTGAAATTAAAGATCCGCCAGAGACTGTGGATTCCATTGTGGCACGATTTGAGCGCTATGAAGCTCAGCGCAAGTCACCTGAGTCTGTCCGTTGGTTCAATCGGGTGCGAGACTTGCTGATCATTCCACTGTGTGTCATTGTTGTCTGGGGTGGATTGACGCGAGGCGGACTAACGCACGCCGTTACGGGGCTGGCTGTTGTACGGCGCGATGGTCGTCGGGCCTGGATGCTGCAATGCGCTTGGCGAACCCTTCTCTTCTGGCTTCCGTTCTTCGCTATTGCCGCTGCGATTCAGATACTGGACGCACATGGGACCGATTTCATTTGGTGGTCGCAGCAGTTGCGCCGAGCATTTTTTCTGCTGCCAGTGGCATATCTTGTCGTCGTTTTTAGATGGCCAAGTCGAGGACCACAGGATGTTGCAAGCGGTACGTATGTGGTGCCGACGTAAGGTTAGCGAGTTTCCTCGAGTTCATTTAAGCAATTCGTAAATTGGGAGGGCAAGGCTCCTGCCGAGCCAGCGGTGCAAAGGTCCATCTTTAACCACATTTTCGGTCCTGCTTCGCCGCTATTCGCGGCTTTTGTTCGTGATTTCGTACTCGTGCTCAGTCGGATGACGGTGCTCGTGCTCGATTGCAACTATCGACTCGATTACGAGCACGAGCACCATTTCATTGAGCACGAGCACGACGGAAGTCAAAAAGATGTGGGTAAAGATGATGGTGCAAAGGTTCGGCAGGAGCCTCACCCTCCCGAGCAATGAATTGCTTAGGAAAACTCCTAAAAAACAGGTCACAGCGGTGCTCGCTCTCCCTTAGGCTTTCGAAAGATTCGGAAATGCGTGGAGAAAACAATTGGGACAATTGTTCGACACTAATTGGGGCAATTGTTCACCCTAGTATTCGATCGCCGAATCGCCGGCTTCCCCATCTTGGTGCTTGCGGACTTCTTCCATGGTCATCGCAATGACATGCACGTAGCGACGAATCGCTTCGCCGTAATTCTTTGATTGTTCAGCCGACTTTGCCGCGTTGTATTCAGTATCAATCTTCGAGGAATTAATCTTCCACTTGTTTTCTGTTACCCAATCACGGAGTTCGGTAATCACTTGCGTAAGATCTGCAGCGAACGTTGCATCAGGCTTGCATGTCGCTTTCCGATAAGGAGCGCGCCCATATTGACCGCTCACATCGTTGCTCACGCGTTGGCTTTGGAATTTAAACCAGCCTGTTGCAAAGGCCACTGCGGCCGCCCCGGCTGCCAAACAAGCCACCGGAAACTGCCCTAACAAGAGCAGAACTACGCAACTCAGCAATCCAATTGCGGTCGCAATCCCAAACGCAACTGGAAACTGCGGCGCCACCGCTGACGGATTGGTATCCATCGCTGCTCCGCTCTTCATCAAGCCTTCGTTTTTGACTTCCCCAACCACAACCGTAATGTTATCCGGACCGCCGCGGAGGTTTGCCAAGTCGACCATCGCATTGACCGCGGACTGAATGTCGATAACTTGCAAAAGCACTCCCATCTCTTCGTCGGTAAGCTGGCCGCTGAGTCCATCGCTGCAAATCAAAAACTTATCGCCAACCCTGAGCGGAAACGGCCCTTCCAAATCCACGGCGACTGTTCCGTTTGGCCCCAACGAACGCGTGATCACATTCTTCGGAATGGCATTGCTGCGAAGCGCCTCCTCGCTAACTTCACCTGATGCCCGCATTTCCCAAACAAGCGAATGATCGAAGGTCAACTGTTCGAACTGGTTGCCTCGCAATCGGTAGACGCGACTGTCTCCAACGTGCGCGATGACCGCCCCCTCTGGCAAAATCGCAAGAGCGCAAGTCGTAGTGCCCATGCTGCGAAACTCAGGGTTGGCCTGCCCGCGGCGGAAGATCTCACTGTTGGTCTCTATGAGAGATCGCTGAAGCGCCTCCGAAGGAATCCCCTTGAGCAACTTCCCGTAATGATGAGGAATCAGCTCCACGGACAATCGACTGGCTAACTCGCCAGCCGCGTGGGCCCCCATGCCATCGGCCACAATGAGTAGATGGCCCGACTTCTGCCATGCGGCTTCGTCTTCGGCCAAAACAACCGCAAAACTATCTTGGTTGTTCCGGCGCCTCATGCCAACATGGGTCGCCGATGCAACCTGGAACGAGTCTTGCCAATTGGGTTGTGGGGATGAAGGGGGCTGAGGCAAAATAATGAAAATCTACAAACGGCATAGACAAACCATAGGAGGTTCGTCGGAAGGGACAGTATTACGCGATCTTCTTATGATACCACGTGCCAAGCATTGCTTCGATTCCAGAAGCCTGCGATTTTGAAAATCAATTCGAATCTCTGGGTATGCTCCGCAGCTCAAACAAAGTAGCAGGCACACTCCGTGTGCCGTAGCCTATAAAACCAAAGGTTTTCGAATGACGGACGGCGGACGTCACATGGAATGTGCCTGCTCCCCTAAATCACCGTTCAGCCCTGATTTCTCGCCAAATTGTGCAAGATGATCCCTGCCGCCACACTGACATTCAATGAGTCCGTTCCCATCGCCATATCGATTCTGACGCTGCGGCTGGCCGCCAACTGAATACTCTCCGGCAAACCATGAGCCTCATTTCCAAACACGACCAACCCAGCACCTTGACGACGGAACAAGCTCAGTTCCTCGCTCGTCTTGGCCAAACAAGCGGCAATGGACTCAATCCCTTTCTCATGACAATATTTTAATGCGGCCAACGGATCAGAAACGTCCACAAAACGCAATTTGAAGGCGTTTCCCATCGAAACTCGCAAAACCCGCCTTGCAAACGGATCGACACATTCAGGACCAATCAATACATCGGAGATCCCCAACGCCGCACACGTGCGAAAAATCGAGCCCATGTTTTCTGGATCTTGAAGTCCAACCAGAAGAACCCCAAGCCATTTGGTGTTCAACTCGAATGCCTCACTTCTTTCCTCCAAGGGCTTGAATTTTGGGCGAATGCCACATGCCAAATAGCCCCGGTGAAAGGCGAATCCGATGAGCTCCGAAACTTGCTCGCCCGAGACAACGAAAAGGTCCGTTCCAGCCGGCAACCAATCAACCGCCTCATCCAAATATTTTTCATCGATTAACACGGAGTCGAGGGCCATGCCGCTGGCAACCAATCGTTGCACCAACGGCTTACTCTCCGCGATGAACCGACCGCTGATGCGAGTCAGATTGGTGGTTCGCAAATTGCGATAGGGATCCAGTCGAGCTGAACTTAGATCGGAAAGACGATGAACCGGCATCTACTTGGACCTTCGCACATTCGTGCGTTGCGAACCAGAAGCCCACTCGGTATTGCCATAAACAAAAGCTCTCACAACGCACCTACCACGACATTCGGGTGGAACAGACAACTCAACGGAAAAATCTCCTGCCGGGATATCTTTCTCCAACTTGTTCAGCACGAGGTCGGTGGCGCGACCGTAAGTCTCCTGCATCGATTTTCGCTGCTCATCTGTCCCTTGAAAGTCGCTGACCGTACGGATTCCTTCTGGCAATCTATCTCGTGTCAAAACCAACTCGAGCCGCAACTTTCCAGCGTGTGGCGCGTCTCCTGTAACAACGAACGACTGTCCCGATTGCAATTCGCTATCGCAGTCCAATCCCATCTCCAATGGATGACGAATGCGAAGCAGCGGGTCTCCCAATAAATTCATCAATCGAACATGCTCTCTTCGTTCTTCGGTCAAATCATGCCCTTCGGGACTCAACGCCTTGGCCATTTGTTGAAACAAAGCTTGCTGTTTCTCCCTCTGCCGTTGCTCGGGCGACGCTTTTTCTAATTTCGCTTTGGCCGGATCGTCCGTCTGGCCAACTCCTTGCTTCCAAATGTTGCGTTTGGCGTTCAAGAGGATTCCACCGAGCGTTGGGATTTTTTCACGGAAACAGCCCTCCATCATTTCGGTCGATAATTGGCTCATACCATAGGGCATCGTGACTCGCGAGCCGGCAATAACCGCGATCGGGCCTTTGTTGTTTGCCAGCAACGTCTCCGCAAAGCAATCGACCCTCGCGTCAAACGCGCCCGTAAAACAAGCCAATATCAACGCGATCGGCGGCCCATTCTGTACATCGAATTGAGCCACGTTTTCCTTCATGCAAATCGGGATCGCTTGTTTGCCGACCACAAAGTCATCGAGCCGATCCACATTTCCATGTCCTATGTAAACCCAAAACAATCCACCCTCATTGATCTTGCCAATAAAGGTGCGTGTCAAGGAAAAGGGGTCCGGACAATAAGGACTCGTTAAGCTGGCATGGGTCATGTTCAATTGAAATCGATCTGGGATTCCATCGGCCAGGAGTCGTTTCGCGACACTTTCAATTGCGGTATCAGCAAGCACTCCGAAGCCACCAACTCCGGCTGTCGCATGAATGCGATCCCGCCACGGCCCAAAGGATTGCGACTGCTCATAGTCGATGCTCCGGCGCAGCATGCGGGTCAAGTCCTCCGGCGTCTTGGCTGGCAGTCGACCGACCGCCAAGTCAGGGCATTCGTCGCCATCCAAGTCCCCGTAGAAAACATCCGTTGCCAAAGTAGGTGTTGTAAACGGCCCGAGCTTGACGCGAGTCTCCGTCTCAAACGTAGGCGTAATCGGAATGAATCTTGCTTTGCCGGACTTGCCATCGTCCGTGATGCCTATATCACCGCACAAGAGCACGGCTGTGACAGGAAACTTGGCCCGCTTCGCCGCTTCGAGGATAGCACTCTGCAGGTCATGAGCCGAAGAAACGGAGTCTACCTTCATAACTTGATAGTTACGCTCCCGGTACTTCACCCATTCCCCAACCGCGTTGTCCCACGCCTTGGGACGCACTAAAATGACCGATGAGGTAACTTCAGCCGCCATTGTGTTCTCGAAAGCCTGCGAGGCCATTGAGAACATGCAAACGAGAACGAACATCACGTTTCGTCTTTTGAAATTGCTTTTGCTGAAGCCTACTCTGCCGGGAGGGCCGCCCGACGACTCCAAAGATTTTTGTAATGCCAAGTCCGCTAAATGCCTTCGGGAGAGCGAGGCTCCTGCCGAGCTTGCGATGCCACGGTTCGGCAGGAGCCTCACCCTCCCGAGTATCAAATTGCTTGGGTGAAGTCGAACGCAAACGCTGGGTAAGTATCTCAACTTCCCGAGCAACGAATTTCCCAACTTTTTAAACAGCACAAATGGATTGGCTAACATACCCCTAGTTTACCAAATCGACACTATTCTGTGATGCGCCAATTTGATCGAGTGATCAAGACAAATCTGAGTTTTCCGATGGCGATTCTGAGTTCAAAGCCTGGTCATTCCGCAATGTGCGACGGACCCGGTACCACAATATTACGGGAGAAAATGCCATGAAAACACTTGCGTGCCTGTCGATGAGCCCAATTTGATTCCATCCGGCGTAAATCGAGGAACAGACTATAAGCTCAAACACGATGAAGAACGGAACGAAGTTTGGGGCTTGTTGATTTAGTCGTTTAACAGTCAGCCGAAGGCGTACTTTGCTTGTTTGACAGTACGCCTTCGGCTGACTGTTAAACGAAGTGCATTTGGACAAGTATTAAATCAACGAGGCCGCTTGCCCCATCGGAAAAACTACTTAGCTACGACACACGATTGCAATCCCGTGTGCTTCGGCGCAACGAATGGTCTCGTCGCGATTGATGACGATCGTTTTGCCTGCCTCGATGGCGATGACTTTGCCGCCTGCCAATGCCATCTTTTCGATGGTCAGAGGACCGATCGTTGGCAGATCGAATCGCATGTCTTGGTCCGGCTTCGCAACCTTGACCAGGGTAAAACCACCGCGCGGGCAGAGCTGGCCGGTGCGAACGATGCACGCGTCTGTTCCCTCAATTGCCTCGACAGCTAGGATGGCTCGGTCACGAACGGTAACGCTTTGCCCAATATCTAACCCACCCATTTGTTTGGCAATCGTCCATCCAAACTCGATATCGTCCCGTTCCATATTGCTCGGTTTGCGACGCGTAAGGAAACCTTCCTGGGCGATCAACTGGGTTGCAAACTCGGTGCCTGATACTGTCGTCATGCCACGTCTACCAAATGAAGTTACAACGGCTCCAAGTAGCGAATTGTCAGTGAAATCACTGGTTCGCCAAAAGATTTGAGGCATCATGGTCTTCAAGCATTCCCAATCCGGAAGGTGTTCGACCCAGCCCCAGCCATGATACAAAATTTTGTCTTTAAATAGTTTTCCCGATAGGCAAACATGGTTCACGTCGTGTTGGCGAAAGAACCTTTGCATGCCACCTAATTTGCAAACGCCGATCCAGCGGACGTGGCTTGCGAGCGTTTCGATTTCTTTCGAAGCGTGACCGTGAATTGCGGCGACGACGACTTCATAGTCTTTTTCGCGAAGCGCTCGAGCGACTGCCAATGGGTACTCGCCCCAACCGGCTACGATGCCGATGGATTTTGCATTGCTCATGTGGCCGACTTTTCTTGGTCCTTTAGCATTTCGACCTGTTTCACAAGTTGCTTCACGGTCTTTCGAAGTTCCGGTAGTCGCTTGACGGATGCCCAGACGACCGTTTGTTCGTTGCGAGGTATCGCTGGATATCCGAGCAAAATTTCATCTTCGCCAGTATCGGCTGCAAGACCAGATTGTGCTCCGACCATCGTACGAGCACCGATCTTGATATGGTCTCGAACTCCCACTTGACCACCGAGCACGACATATTCTTCCGTGGCTACGCTGCCCGCAAAGCCCACTTGCGCACAAATGAGATTGTGTTTGCCAATTTTGCAATTGTGGCCAATATGTACCAAGTTGTCGATTTTGGTACCTTCGCCGATTCGGGTTGCCCCGTAGGTTCCTCGGTCGATGCATGAGTTCGCGCCGATCTCCACATCCGATTCGATTTCTACCCATCCTATTTGGGCTGTTGGGATATGCTTGCCGTTTTCCATGCGGTAGCCGAATCCATGAGGTCCGATCGCACAATTTGCATGAAGGACGACGCGGTCACCCAAAATCGTACCTGGATACAGGACCACGCCAGGGAAAAGTTGGCAGTCCTTGCCAATGCGACAACCATGCATAATGGTAACGCCCCGGTGCAAATAAGTGCCTTCACCGATAACGCATCCGTCGGCAACGCTAGCGAATGCGTCAACCGTCGCGCGGTCGCTAATCTGGGCCGAGTTCGCAACGCTAGCAAGTGGATCGATTCCGTATTTTTGCGTCACCACAATTTCTGGGCGAAAGAACTCGCAAATCTGGGCAAATGCCTTGTGCGGGTTTTTTACGACAATTTGCGGGATGCTCAGTCCGGGAAATGTCTGATTGGTCACGCAGGCCGATGCAGCTGAAACCTGCAATTTCGCGAGGTTTTTTTCATGGTCTAAAAGCGTAATGTGACCGGCCACAGCATCCCCCAATGGGGCTGCTCCCGTGATTACGTCGTCATTCGATCGGGAAAAAAGCTCACCATGAACTCGGTTGGCGAGTGTTGGGAGGTCGATTGAAGTCATACGGATTCCATTCCAAACAGAGTTAACAGACTTCGGTCAATCTAATGAAAACCAGCCCGTTGGAGCAATGCGTCTTTTTGGAAATGAAGCTAGCGAATATGCCAAATTGTGGACATTACTATCGCCCCCGACCCCGTTTTGAACCAAGATCGCTATCCTTTAAGCTATCGATTAGCCCGCTTCGGCCTCAACCCCCGTTTCGGCGACCGTGAATTGTTGAACTTACAGCCTTGAGGCTTGGTCACATTGATCGGCTGCAGGGCTCCAAATCGAAACCACACGATCGTCCGCTTGATCCGCCACTAGTCAGCAAAACAAACCAATGGAACCATTGCTCAGCGCAATCGATGTCACCAAAACGTACCACATGGGTTCCGTAGCGCATCCAGCGCTTCGAGGTGTGAGTCTCGAAATCCAAAAAGGAGAGTTCGTCGCAATCATCGGTCCATCCGGGTCCGGCAAGAGTACATTATTGCACATGCTCGGTGGACTCGACCGACCAGATACCGGAGACGTTCGGCTTGAAGGCAATTCCATTTCGAATTTGGACGAGAACAGTCAGACGCTGCTGCGTCGTCGTCGAATAGGATTCGTATTTCAAAAAGTGCATCTCCTGCCGATGCTCAAAGCGATCGAGAATGTCATGGTCCCGATGCGATTGGATGGGGTCGATTTGAATATTGCTCGGCCGAAAGCCGTTGAGGCGCTAATCTCGGTCGGAATGGGGAACAAGCAGAGCAACCGACCGGGAGAATTGTCTGGCGGAGAAGCTCAGCGTGTTGCGATCGCTCGAGCGCTGGTCATGTCGCCTGCAATCTTGCTAGCGGACGAACCCACGGGGGCCTTGGACTCAGCCAACAGCAAAATTGTCATCGAACTCTTCCGTGCCCTGGTTGAAGAGCATGGGCAGACACTGGTGATCGTTACGCACGACGCTACGGTTGCCAATTCAGCCGACCGGATCATCAAAATGCGCGACGGTCTGATCGTCGATGATTCAGGCAAAGCGTCCAAGGAAGGGACATAGTCCTATGTTCCTTGTACTTTGGCAACACTGGCTGCAGCGGCCGATGCGGTTCTTTTTTACGTTGCTCAGTCTGGTCCTTTCGACCGCCACATTGGTTGGCATCATCGTGGCATCGCACAACGCGCGGTCGTCGTTTCGCGATCTGAGCAATGCAGTCCAGGGTCTCCCCTCGCTCGATATCACGAACGCAGAAGGAGGCCGATTCGATTCCTCTGCTATTGACCCGCCCGCTTTTGGTCGCGACGTGGTGGTTGGAATGCCGACGTTGATTCGAGGCACAATGTTTCGACATCAGGAGCAGAAAGCCCGTGGTCTCGTGATCGGGGTGCCGATGACGCAGAATGATTTGCCGTTGCGGACATTTTTGCAAAAAAACCTAGAGTTAGATGATCGAGAGTTACCGGCGCCAGACGAGTGCGTTGTGTCCGTGCTGGTCGCTTCGCAACTCAAAGTAGAAGTCGGCGATTCGATTCAATGCCTGTTCCGCCGAGGCTTCAAAAAACTGTTAGTTAAAGCGATCATTCCATCGAATACGTGGAACCGAATGTCAAGTGAGCACGGCGTCATGGTTGATTTGGAATGGCTTCAGAATGCAGCTGCATTGGAGGGCAAGATCGATCGCTATCGACTTTTTTTGAAAGAGGATAGCGATGCCGAAAAAAAGAAAATGCTGACGGGCTTGAGTCCCTTGGTCCCGAAGGAATTGATGCTCAAGGAGAGAACGAATACGGTTGGGCTTGCAGACGATTTGCTCAAGTCCACGGAGTTAGGTTTGTCGTTTGCGAGTGCTTTGGCTGTCGCCATGGCTGCTTACATTTTGCTTAATACGACCCGCATGAACCTGGCAGAGCGTCGTCCGTACTTTGCTATTTTGCGTTGCTTGGGGGCTACTTCTCGACAAGTGGTTCGGGCGGTCGTTATCGAGGCTTTGTCGATAAGTTTGCTCGGAGTGGTGCTTGGGCTGGCTGCCGGAATTGGACTTGGGGCCGTGATGCGGCGTGTTCTGTCGGGCGTGTTGCAGGCTCCGCCAGGTGCGTTCACGATACCATGGGTCTCCATGGCGGTGATTGCGGTCTTCATTCCGTGTTTAACGCTTCTTGTCGTTTGGTTCGCACAAAAACAACAGGAATCGGTTTCGCCACTTGAGAGTTTTCGTGAGCCTACCATTGTTGAGAATACGAAGCTTCCATGGAAATCGATTCGCAATGGCTTTTTGCTTTGGTTGGTTTCGCTTGGTGGGCTGTATTGTGTTCGCATTGAGTTGCTGCCAGCGGAATGGGGGGTAGGCATTGGTCTTTTGTCGTTGCTCGCGTATTTGTTGTGGCTGCCAACCGGACTGATTCCGCTGATTTGGATAATCGATCGCTTTTCACGACGACCGAATGGCTTTCCGATTGAGGTTGCCAAATATCAATTGATCCGAAGACCCGAAAGAACGTCTCTCAATGCAGGCTTCTTGGTCATCTCGCTCTGCGGAGCCGTTGGGCTAGGCCAGTCTTTGATGAGCAACACCGCCGAAATTAAGCGTTGGTACAATCGTACGTTGCCGGGCGATTTGTTCTTGATCAGCACGCAGACGCCATCGCTTTTGATTGATTCGGAGGAGCCTTTGCGTGAGATAGTGCAGCAGTTGCCCGGGGTAAGCTGGTCGAACGCAATTCGATTTGTTTGGTGCCAGGTCGAGCAGAAGACGGTCATGTGCGTTGTTCGCGAATTCCCCGATGCTGCTCCGTTTCCCACCGAGCCGAAAGGAATGTCTACCGATGAAGCGAAAAAACTGGTCGACGGCGATCAAGTCATCGTGGGCTCGATCTTGGCGAAGAAGCTTGGGAAGAGAGCAGGAGATTCGCTAACGATCACGGTCAATGGCCGGTCTTTTTCGGTAACGGTTGGGGCTGTGAACGCCAATTTTGCCAATGGTGGCTTGGCCCTTATCATTAAGCGATCGACGGCACAGCGATTCTTTGAGGTGACGGGCTTTGATTGGTATTCATTGGCAGTCGCGCCGGACCAGATCGATGCGGCCCAGAAACGGCTTGAGGAAGTCAAGGAGCAATATGGTTTCGAGATTCAGCGTGGAAGCGACATGCGGCGAGGTGTAGAACAAGCCATTTCGGGGGTGACCGCTGGCATATGGTGTGTCGTCTTCATTTCCTTTTTGACAGGTGGCTTCGGTATTGCAACAACATTGGCAATGAACATGCTGGAACAAGCCCGAGACTTTTCGTTGCTCCGGATTGTCGGTGCGAGCCGAGGCCAACTCATGCTGACGGTTCTCGTGCAAGCGTGGCTGCTCGGGATCATCGGCGTGGTCTTTGGCATGTTTGGAGGCGTGACAACGGTGTTGATCATCTACGCATGTAGCGAAGCACTTTTGGGGTACACCCCAGAGTTTGAATGGAACTTCTTATTGATGGCCAGTTCTGCTTTAGGCACAATGGCGATTGTCACCATCGCGGCATTGATTCCCGCATGGAACGCTTCAAGGATCAACCCAATCGAGCACTTAACCTATGAATAATTACCTTTCCTCACGAACCATGAACCTCTATCGCTATTGCCTATCTCTCACCTGCATTTGCTTTGCCAGTGGGCTTGTCAGTGCACAAGATTTCCTTGGACAGGCAAGTTTGGCCGAGGTACTGCCTGAGTCCACGCAGCTCGTTGTCACTTCACAAAATGTGCAAGCAAGTTATTCGATGCTCGAGAAGTCGGACATCGGGAAGCAGTTTAACGGTCCGATTTGGCAAAACGTCATCGCCAAACAAAAGGCTGCGAATGTTGGGTCGATTCTCAACCCTCGATCCTGGCTATCGCTCGATTGGAAAGACGCTGGCTCGATCGATCAAGCGGGAGCGGTCGCCGCTTTTCTCGATAGCAACGGAGAAACCGCAGTGGTCTTTTTGGCGAAGCTTGGTCCGAATGCCGAAAAGCATCCGTTTGTTCAGCAGTGGATGACCAATCTAGGAGGC
Source organism: Pirellula sp. (assembly GCA_031424235.1). GTDB lineage: Bacteria > Planctomycetota > Planctomycetia > Pirellulales > Pirellulaceae > JBKCUI01. The sequence goes on along the minus strand of JANPHB010000332.1, from coordinate 4,961 downwards.
GCGAATCGTTTCCAAAATGTTGCTTTGAACGCCACGACGAAGTTTTATTCGTTGCCGCCAGCTGGAAAAACCGAGCCAGCTTGCATCGCGATTGGTCCACAATGGATTTGTATCTCGTCATCGACCAAAGCTGTCCAAACATGGCTTAGTTCGCCAAAATTAAAGAATATGCAGGGCCTGGCCAAAGGACCATCGCAGCAAGTTTTTGCGGCCGGAAACTGGGGTGTGGGTGAAACACGTTTTTGGGCATCTCCCTGGGCAATCTTGAGCGGATATGCCAAGCGAGATCCGAAGCTCTTTAAGTCGACGAAGCTGTTTGGTCTCGAGGGACTTGGTGCATTAAGCGGTACCCTCCAACCTCCTTCCGCGACGGACAATGCATGGCGGTTAAGCTATACGCAACAGATGCCCGCTCCGCTGGCCAAGGGCCTAGCTACATTCAGTTTTAAATCTGGACCACTTGTCGAGCCGCCTAAGATTTTCAACGAATCAATGGATCAAGTATCCATATCGTACCTCGATATGAAGCCTTGGTTCCAAGGTGTGACGCACGCGGTTGATCAAATGATCGATGAAGATACACCAGGCAACTTTGGCGACGTGGTGGATAGTCTCTTGACGGATCCGGAAGGCCCAAAAGTCGATGTTCGCAAGGAGCTCATCTATCCGTCGGGGCCTTTGATGTTCCAGTTTGGTGTTACCGGGCCGGACAAGAAGAACGCGAATCAATTGCAACACAAGCAGGTTTGGGCCTGTATTCTGCAAGATGCCAAAAAAGGGACGGCCTTGGTCAACAAGCTTTTCGAAAATGACAAGGACATCAAGACGGAGCAGATTGGTCCGTATCGCGTTTGGAGCACAGTCAACGACGATTCACTTTTCGTAGCTGTGTCTAAAGGGGAGACACAAGCTGTCTCGATCGCTGCGATTGACAACACTTACATTTATCTTTCGACAGATTCAGATTGGCTCAAGGGTCTACTTGCCGGCACAGGCAGTGCGGCGACCAAACCGGGACAGCCCGCTCTTTGGAAAGACTATCTACAAAAGAACAAGCTGCCATCGTTTGCGTTCCAGCAGGGAATGTATCTAGGATCATGGCTAGAACGAAGTTGGACAAGGCTACCAGAGCCGGCACACAAAGAATTTAGCTCAGTGGATCTTCCTTCTTTTTGTATGACAAACGTTCTGGTGCCTGGGATCGCGGCAGCCGATGTTCCTAAGTGGAACCAAGTGCAATCGGTCTTCGGGGTTTTGACTCATTCTGCAGTTCAAAACGAACAAGGGATACAGGGGAAAGTGGAGTTAGTGGCTAAGCCGTAGGTCGCGGTTCTCGACGAACGTCGAGTCCTTAGGCAACCGGGGCTAACGCTTTGGTGTTGAAAGTTTAGCGTTGTTGCAAATCACTGCTTGCGCAACTTTTCATTCTGAAAGGATGCCAGACAGTAGCCGGTGGTTGAGCGGAGCGACACCACCGGAAAAGATTTGTGTACTGCATTCCGATCCTGAAGGGATCGAAGAATCTGTGACCCCTCTGGGGCCAATCGAGTGTCCTTTCGTTCTCCGGGGGTGCGCCGCTTCGCGACGACCCCCGGCTACTATCTGCAATCCCTATCGGGATAGAAACGAAAAATCACGGAGTGAAATGGATACTCAATACAACATATCAACCCCGGAACTTTAACACTCCAGGCTAACGCCCAACGGATTATTGAAAAGGAAAACACATGGCGGGCCCCCACGAACCCCAATTCGCCTCAAGCCAGTCGGAAAAGATCTGCGTACTTAGGCTCAAGTGAGATGAGCTGAGCAGCTCGCTCAGCGAGCGCGGAGATCGTCAGCAACGGATTGCAAGCGATAGCTGTTGGAAACACAGCACCATCGCAAACGTACAGGCCTTCATGGACTCGATACTCGCCGGTCGAGTCGTCGATATCCCCTCCGCAAACCGTATCGTAAACTTGGCCTCGGTTATTGATTACACCGCTTCGGGGGTCGTCGCTCATTCCGCAACCACCGAGAGGATGAACCGAGATCATCTTGTCTCCAAACACTTTCAAGTATTTGTATTTTCCGCCATGTCCGTGCGCCATACGAGAAAACTCTTCTCGAATGCGTCGCCGATAGTCACTTTCCAATAGGCCAGGCCACGACACATAGGCATTGCCATTGTCTTCCAGAATCAATTTGCCCTCTTGGCGGTCGTGCCCCATGCCTAGCATAACTTGGGTCTGATCCAGATCAAAATCTCGCATCAAGAAACTCAGTGCATTGGCATAGGAACGCGCCGCGACCCCTTCCTGGATCAAGATGCGATCGTGCAAATTGGGTCGCTCAGGATACGATACGTTCGTTTGGATTGTCGGACCAACGCGCCTACCCTGTGGGTCTTGCGCACTAAAGCCTGCGATATGGGTCGGCGACTCTGTTTTTCGAACAAAACCAAGCGCATCGCCATTGCCCGTCCAGTTACAACCCAACTGGCGAGAGAAATCTAACTCTTCGCTTTGAGAACGCATCAGAATTTCCGAGCTTCCAAGGCTACCTGCGCCAAGAACGACAACCCGAGCTGTTGTGCAACCCTCTTCTTCTCGATGTCGACCTTTTTCGTCCCGATGGAAATAGGTGAAATGGACCTTCCAAAAGTCTCCGCACTTCTCGATCTCACGAACTTCGGTTTGCGTGAACATCATGGTCCCGTTGCGGCGGGCCATCGGAAGGTAGTTCATGGCAAGTGTGTTTTTTGAGCCGACATTGCAGCCCGTTAAGCAGTCGCCGCAATCGATGCAATCCCGTTGGTACAATCCTTGTCGATTCAATACAGGCAGCGCATGCCCTTGAAACGAACGCGTAATCGTCAACGCTGCTGCTTCGAAATGGCAGCCGTAGTCACGGAGGCTTTCTGCAGCCAACCGTTGCGCCTTCATTTTGCACGTCCAGTCCGCGGGCTCCGTGCTAACACCAAGCTCGTATTCCGCTTGGTCGTAATAGGGCGACAAGTAATCCATGTCTCGAAGGGCCTGAGGCCATTGCGTTTGCAAAAACACTTCTGGATCGGACCGAATCGCAACGCTTGCATTGATCAACGACGAGCCACCGAGACCGCTGCCGCTGAGCACCGAAATTTCATCGCATTGAACGACGTTAAAAAGCCCCGTCGGATTGTTAAGGTCACGTTTGTGACGTCCGAACAGATTCAAGCGAGAGTTGTCCGTCACATCCTTGAGCACATCGGGAAAAGTGCCTGGCACCCACTCTTGTCCTCGCTCTAGCATTGCTATTCGCAAACCAGGATGCATTTTTTCACTGAGCCGCGCAGCCGTAATCGCTGCACCATATCCCGAGCCAACGATGAGAACATCGAATTGCCATGGCTTGCCATTGGGCGGCATCCGAAACAGACAACGTGGATCGACAGCCAGAGAGCCACCAAATGGCTGCATGTTTCTTGCATAGTCCGCTTTGGCTGCATCTTTGTACCGTGAGGAAGCAGAAGAACGACGCCCCAAAACATCCGGTAACGACCCCAAAGACAAATCCCCTTTGGATGGGGAAGCACCAGCAACAACGCTCGCCGCGGCAACCGTCGCTTGTGCAAGCATTTGCCGCCGAGTTATTTTTTGCGTTCTCTTGGATGTCATTCGGACTTCAACATCACAGGTTATGGGTGGGCGCACTTCAATGGCGATACGCGCCTAAGTCGAACTTATCGACCAGCACAACAGCTAGCGGTTGCGAAAGTGATTCGATTGGCGTTTCTAACCCATCTTGACCAAATTACCGCGCCCGAGCGGCCGAAGCCACTATACCTAGCACGACGCGCAAGCTAGCGAATTTGCTATCCAATTCACTAGCTTGCGCGTCGTGCTAGGGTCTTTTTCATGCTGCCGCTCGCCTTAATTCGAATGGCGTTGAATTAGCAAGTAGTGGAATCTCGATGGAGTTCCTGCCTCGAACTCGAGGAAGTTTTACAACTTCCGCTACGAGAGGAAGTTTTACAACTTCCGCTACGAGGACAGGCTTATTTCCACGCCATTCGGGCTTATGTCGGGAAACCGAATTGCTTCGTCCCTTCCCATGAACTCCCATCCCAATCGATGACTTCTCTTAGCCACCTCACCACGTCAGAAGAAAAAGCCTGCAGCAAGACGTCACCTTTCTCTTTGCTAGCCAAGTGCGGCCAGCCAATGTGGCCGACACTGCTCCTGTCTTTTGTGGTCCACGCTCGACTTGCAGGTCGAAAGGAATTCCCCGGCTCGATGACAGGCGCATTTTTGAAGTCGCCAACGAGGTCGGGGCGTAACGACATAACCATAGAAGTTTCCCACTCGCATGCATGCCCCATTTCTCGTTGCTCAATGGTCGGATCGATATCCCAGGGCTTCGTGTCGAGTCCCCAATAAGTCGCCATCAACAACAGCAAGTCCTTGCGCACGCGATTGCGTTGCCGTACTTCGAATATGGCCTGTTTGGCCGGAATATCATTTCCACCATGCCCATTGAGCAACACTATCCTCTTGAACCCATACGACAGGAAATTCTCAACCATGTCGTTGAGCATGTCGAGGTACGTACGACTCGACGCAGACAGAGTTCCAAAGAAATCAAGATGATGGTCTGAGTTGCCAAGCCACATCAGCGGTGCCACCAGAATTTGCTTACCGAGGGACTTCTCAACTCGTTCGACAATTTCGCCAAGCAAAAGACTGTCCGTCCAAACCGGTAGGTGGTCACCATGCTGTTCGATAGCGGCAATGGGAATGATGACGGGAGTGGACCTAGAAATAGCTCCAATTTTGGGTGAACTCAGTTCGACAAGTTTCATATCGGCCTTCGACTTTGGTACGTTCTTTTGACTTGTTTCTTAGCCGCGATAGCGGCGACACTTTGTAGCCGTGGGGCTTGCCCCACGGTTTTTAGGTAGGATGAGTGCCGAGCCGTGAAACGGCGCCACTAAGTAG